>NZ_JBZCHT010000014.1:0-1522 GCF_058241465.1 Erwinia papayae | reverse complement strand
GCACGGTGGCCGGGTTGCAATAAGTTCTCAGTATTTCACCGTTTAAATTCGACGGTCGTCTCTCTGTTTATTTCAGGTCTGTTAATTTCGAAATGCATTTCTTTAACAGCCTCAATAGCGCTTCTTTCGAAAAAGCCTTCAGGCTCAGACTTTATAATTTTAAAGTTCTCTGCCCTGCCGTATTTATTAACGTCATAGCGTACAGTAACTGCTCCAGACTTATTCAAGCCCCAGGCTTTTTGAGGATATGAGGCAGCATGAGAAAAACCCGTCACAAACATTATGCAGATAAAAGCTGAAATGATAATAGTTTTCATTACAACCACCATTTAATGTAATTAGTTCTATTATCGGCCAGATATAAAAATATCTTTATTCAATAATTCGATCATAACGATCTTTTTATTTAATCGTACAAATTACAGTCTATGTAAGGTGGGGCATAACCGCTGCCTTTTGTCGAGCTTACAGCTATGGAAGCAGAACTTCGCCCCATCTGATTGGATTTAATGATGGTGTTGGTGCCATCATAGTAACAGCCGGTAGAGCGCGTAATGATTTGAGTGACCATATTGCCGCCGATTGTTTGAGAGTAAACAACGGCACCGCACCGCGCCGGAATAATGGCTTTCTTACCCGCCACAGTCTCATTCAGGTAATCTGCCGTACCTGCACTGCCAGTCGGGTTGACGATATTGATCCCCCTAAGCACCCGCGTTTCATTGGTCAGAATGCATTTACCGGTACTGTCATTTATCTGAATACCCCATGAGGGCACAGTTTGCACTACTGCGCCAAAAACATAGATGGTCCCGCTCACCGTTCCGCTACTGAATGCCCCGACTACCAGACCATGTGTTCCTGATACGGCCTGCTGATAGGCCCAGCCATCAGACTGGTCGAACCTGACAAAGTACAGGTAAGGTGTTCCGGTTGACGCATCAAGAGATATTCTCTGACCGTTGCCTGAATTCACCGTTGCATCGACTGAGAATGTTTGTTTGCGGACCAGCGCTATCGGTATCGTGTCCTGAATATAAAACGGCGTTCCATCCTCCCGCGTCAACATCGCACCAAAACTCATGCTGCATACCCCAATATATACATCGCGTTGAGTGGAAACCGATCAGTACCGGAGACATTATTAGCCGCAGGCTCGACAATAACATTGCTACCTGAGACATAAATCCGTCTCCGGTTATCGCCAGTTCCGTCCGTGGAACTGTCAGGCATAACCAGAAAATGAAGGGTATACCCAGCCGGAACGGTAAAACCGTAATTTGCATTCAGGGTGTTTTCATCAATGCGATAGTAGCCAAGAATATTAACCACCAGCAATCCGGTATTATTATAATTACCGCCTGAGTCCCAAGTACCAAATCCAAATGCCATCAGCTGAGTTTCCCCATTCGCACACGCAATACGCCGTTTGCATCGTAAACACTTATTGTCGTGTTGGTCATTGTCATTCGCCCGGTGCTGTCAGAGCCGTTATTTTCAAAGTTGCCCGCCTTGTCCCAGC
>NZ_JBZCHT010000003.1:0-63074 GCF_058241465.1 Erwinia papayae | reverse complement strand
GAACCGCTGTCACGCGCATCCTGAAAGCCACGCCAGCCATTCAGCAGAAAGTCGATGACATTGCCGACATGCTGCACCTGATGGCGCATTTTTCCGGCATCACGTTTGACGAATAACCACCACGGCGAAACATCAACGCCATTAACCAGAAGGAGATAAGCCATGCACTTAAATCTGACCGAATCCAGCGCTGATGCAGGTATTTACGCGACCAGTGAGGCCGAACGCGCGTACTGGCTGAGCCGCGAAAAGTCATACCTGACCGCGCCCGTCGAAATCGACGTGCACGGCTTCCATGATGCGCTGGGGCTGATGTACCCGATGAACTGGCGCAGCAGCCAGAACGGCGAGTGTGAAACCTTCATGCTGGCGGAAATGGTCTGCGGCAATGTGACCGAAATCTACGCGCGGATCGGTATCCGTTATTACCGGATGCGTGACTACAGCAACCTTGACCACGCGGAGATTCTGGCACGCGTTAAGGAGGTTGAGCAGCGCCAGAAATGAGAAAAGCAGGCTTTCGCCTGCCTTAACCCGCCGGATTTATGCGCCTTCAACGATGAATCCGGCCTTCACCAAAAGGAACAAACCAATGCAATTCAGTGAAGTTTCGATTGTTACACCGACCGCCCTGTATGTCCAGATGCTTGAGGCGGAAAACGCGCCCGTAAAAAAACAGGTGCGTATTAAACGCAGTGATATCGACCGTGACGAAATCAGCGCCGAAATGCGGGCGCTGGGTCGTCACATTGCGCACTGCCGGAAGAAGGGGCGCGCCGTTCGTATTCCTGCCATGCGAGTGAGCGAGTGGGGACAGGTGTTACGCACGCTCGAACTGAAGCGGGCATTTAACTGATAACTGAGCCGCTCCTTACGGGGCGGCATTTAAGGAGGAACGATGTCTCAACTCAGTTTTGCCAGCTTCTTTGACCAGGCGAGAGAAGCCGCACCCTTAACACCCGCTAAACCCGTATTGCCCACCGTGAATGCGCAGCCGATACCGCACCGGATGATGACGATCGACCAGGCACGCCGCCAGTTTATCAGCGTGTTCAGGGATACCGCCCGCAGCCTGCGCCGCTGGGAGGTTTTCAGCGACTTTATCACGCTGGCTGCCAGCGAGCTGGATATGGCGCGGATAAGAACGCCGGAGAATATTGAGCAGAGCCGTAAAATCTGCGCGAAGTACAGCGCGAGCGATATCAGCAACCTGCATACGCTTTTCTGCCTGATGGTCTGCGCGCTGGAGGCAAAGTTTCACGACTTTCTCGGCGCGATCTTCATGGAACTTGAGCTGGGCGACGACCGGAACGGGCAGTATTTCACGCCGTATCACGTCCAGTCACTGCTGGCGAGGCTGCTGATGCCGGACGTCGACGAAACGATACGCCGTGAGGGATTCGTGACCGTCAGCGATCCGGCAAGCGGTGCGGCGGGAATGATTGTGGCGTATGCGGAATATCTGCTGGAGGCGGGCTATAACCCGTCTGAACATATGTTCGGAAGCTGCATTGATATCGATCCTGTTGCGGCCGATATGGCGTTTATTCAGCTTTCCCTGCTGGGTATTCCTGCCGAGGTGGTCACGGGCAATACGCTGACGATGCAGTTAAACAGGGTGCGGTATACGCCGGTGTACTACATCAACAACTTTGGAAAGCGGCTGGACGATCAGCGCCGTATCAGTGCCATGCGCGAATTTTTGCGCGGTATGAATGAAGCTGCATAACCATCCAGAAGGGCAGGGGAGTATCCTGCCTTTCGTGGCATCTAAGGCCGCGCGCCTGCGGCGCAGAATAAGCAGGCTGCGCTGACGCGCTGCCTGCGTTATTCCGGCGCGAGGTTGTCTGAAGTTCCTGTCTTTTGGTTAGCTGATTTCTATTCTTCATTCTCCTGCTGGCGATGGTCTTTATTATTCTGCCGCTGATATGGATATAAGCGTTTCTTTTCCGGGCGTCGTCCCTGAAGGGACACGGCTGTCGTGAACGGAGCCGGTAAACCGTCTCCGCCCTTCGGGCGTCCATCCTGACGCAAATTCAAATTCACGCTTGCTGCATCCTGAAAGGATGCGCCGCTTTCACCGTAGCGGTAATAAATTACCGCCACTCTGAAGCCCGTATCGGTAATTCGTCTTAAGCCGATTTTCCGTTACGGGATGTGTGCATTCTCCAGGTGTGACCATCGCCCGATTTCATCAGTTCGCGGAGGGCTGCTTTTAGCATCAGCCAGTAAGGAAATAAAGGGGTATATAAACGCTGCGCGCCCCTTTATTTCCTTACTGTCAGCTGCTCATTGCCCTTCGCCGCTCAGTGATGAAGTCGAACGATGTAATAACCCAATGAGGAGAAAACCAGAATGCACACATTAAACGTCAAAACCGCCACTCGTGAATCAGCCGAACAATTTAAAACCGATGAACGCCAGCGCTACTCAGTTACAGATGGCGATGAGCGTCTTGATTTTATTCCTGCGCTCTTTTTTACGCCTTCTGCTGATAACATGATTGCCAGCTGGTTACGTCAGCATTCAGATTATGATGGCGGTTTCTGGAATTACTGGATTATTCCGCAGGGCACCGGCGGAAACGTGGCGCCGAACTGTGTCAGATTCACCACCGCTCAAACAGGATATATCGCCCCGGAAGGTGAACAACGTTATAAGATGGTTATTCCCGGTAATTACTTTGAAGCAGAAGTCAGTGCTGATGCTGCCGGAATTATTGCCACACTGATGATAATGAACTGGTTGTCATGGCAGGTTGCGGATATGGGGCCTGAATATTCGAAAGTCTGTAAACACCTCGTCGCTCGTCAGGATGCATTGAAAGACTACATCAGTATCCTAAAACACCCTGAAGCTCATTTGATTTACCGGGCTATTGATTGACGGGTTAAAGACAGGATGGAAAAAAGACCCCAATACGAGGTCTTTTTTATTGTTTTGAGAGAGTCTGCCCTGAGTCTTTATTCTTCTTTATCGCCCGATATGTTGCCTCAATTTTTCTGGCATAGACATATCTTCTCTGCGCCTGTTCTTCTGTTTTCCGGAAACCTGCATTATATGCCCCCACGGCCTGCCAGCTGACTCCCCACTTTTTGAATGCAATTGCGAGGTAGTAAGCCCCGGTGTAGATATTCATACACGGATCGGAAATAAGATGCTCTGGTTTTATTCCATAACGAGCCAGTTCGTTAAAGTGCTGGGAGTCCACCTGCATAAGTCCGGAGCCAAAGCCCGAAACAGGATTGTGGCCTTTAACGTCTGTGCGGAAGTTCGATTCATTCCAGGAGATTGCCCGAAGCAGATCTGGATCTATATGATAATCCCTTCCTGCCAGATCAAAACAATCAGCAGCGTTCAACATTCCAGAAAAAGCCAACGTTAAAAACGTAAGAGCAATCCGTTTCATTTCTTCCCTCCGGGCACCATGCCGGAAATACGTTAACCCATCCCATGCCCAGACTCAACTAATATGCACTCCTCACCACCAAAAGCACCTCACCCCACGCAAAATTAAAATTTTGCTGATTGGCTTTCTAAAACAGTAGGTTAGATAAAAAGTAATGTGAAATAATTTATTTTAATGTGTGTAAACGACTCGGTAGGGAGTTTTATTCGACTCGGTAAAAACTCTGCTCAGAGTCATTTGTGACTATTTTTAATAAATCCATTGAGTTATGACTACGGCGAGTCTATATTCGAGTCGTGAATTTTTACAGTGTGTGTCGGCATGCAAGTCGTCTGTTTTCTGGCAGAGAGTCTGTGCCGAGTCGTGCATTTTTAGCTTTTCAAAATATTCTGTTGTACAGAAGTTTTGGAAATATAAATAAGGAGGAAATTATGGCCAGAGTTCAGGTCTATGTAAGCGATGAAGTTTCAGAGAAAATAAGAGTAATCGCTGAAAAACGTCGCGCTGAAGGAGCGAGAGATAAAGATGTAAGTTTTTCAAGCATTGCATCAATGCTGGTCGAACTTGGTCTTAGGGTCTATGAAGCGCAAATGGAAAGAAAAGAGTCTGCCTTTAATCAGGCGCTCTATAATAAAACTATCCTTGAAAATGTAATGAAAACTCAATTTATTGTCAGCAAGCTCCTGGCGATGGAGTCGCTGAGTCCGCATCTCGCAGGAAATGAAAAATTTGATTTCAGGGAGATGGTTACGTGTATCCGTGAGGACGTGCAACAGATTGTTGGAAACTTCTTTCCGCAGGAGGAAGATTCTCAAGATAATTAGCTGAAAATATTTGATAAATAGGATTTAGATCTGCTGTTTTTGAGTGACTTTGGCGTCAATGGTTGATATATTTTATGCAGACATAAGTAAAATTTGATGCCCGCCATTTTGTTTGGCGGGTCGCCGGTACACCGGGCTACTACCCCGAGTGTACCGACTATACACAGAAACCTGATAAGGAGGCTTCAATGCACCCGCGCGATCCTAGAGATCTCTCCGAGCCAAGTCAATCACTAGATGATATTGTTAAGCGTTTTGATGCGCTCTATAAGTACTCACCTTTGCCTTTTTGCATTCGAGATCAATCCAGAAAAGTAATTTATAAAAATGATGCTTTTTCCGATCTCTTTCATCCACTTTCGAAATCATTTTCAGGGATAAGCTTCGATTCTGACGAGGTTGAACTCGAACTATCATCTATTGAATTAGAGGCATTTGTTATGGGGCCTGAAACAGCACTATGTCGTACATTTAACTTTAACGGTGAGTTTTATCAATTGAGAGTCGAAATCCGTTTAATTGATGGAGATCTTTATGCTATATGGCTTATAAATTATTTTCCAGATTACCAGGCATTATTCAAGGTAAACACTAAGGTACTGAATGACAGCTTTGATGTGGACATTTTTCTTTCTGAAATGACAACCAAAAAAATGATTACTTTATGTTTTTCTGTTCTCGGGTTTCATCTTCATACTATGTCGAGGTGTCTTGGTGTTTCTGAATCTGCGATTACCAATAGGCTTGCTAGTGTTAAAAAAGAAATCAGAAAGTATTTCCCTGATTATGATGACTTCAGATTCTATTGTCTTAAGAATGGTGTCTATACACGAATGACGTCAGTAGTTCTTAAAGTGCTTAATGTTAAATCTTTGTTAATAAAATAGTGTAGAAATCTCGGTATTGAATAAATTGTATTTCGCGTGTCACTATCCTGACGCAGGAATATGTTGAGAGGGAAAACATGATTAGACGTCACAGGCTTCGTGGCCCAACGGTAACTATGTCGATCTACCTTGACCCACAAACCGATCTTCTTATTTTGAAGGCGAAAGACAGAAGTGGTCGTTCTAAATCAGCCGAAGCGCTGATTCGGTTACGTGACCACCTGGAAAAATTCCCTGATTTCTATAACTCTGAAATGGCGGAGGTGATCCCAAACAATCTTGAACCCAAGTCACAAAACTAGTTTTTTAGGATTTTTATTTCAACAAATCTATCCGGTGTAATTAAAGGATTAATGAATATGACTGATGTGTCTGTAATTAACGCTGTACCCGCGACCCCTGAAAAGAAAAAATTCAGCAAAGTCGCGTTACTCAAAGCGCTGAAGTTTGCCCTGCCTGTCGCAGCCATTGCTGCGTTTTTCCCTGAAACGGTTCTGGCCTCGACTGCGGGTAAAGATCTGATGTCCAGCGGCGATGCAACCGTTAAGGGAACATTTGGTAAAGATTCCAGCGTGGTTAAGTGGGTTATTCTTGCCGAAGTCCTGGTAGGGGCCGTGATGTATATGACGACCAAGAACCTCAAGTTCCTGGCGGGCTTTGCGATCCTGTCCGTATTCGTCACGGTAGGTATGTCTGTCGCAGGATACTGATATCCGGCGACAGCCGTTCAGAGCCACTTCCGACTATTAAATTCCGGTTTAATTCTGAATGCCCTTCACGAGCATTCACGGGAGGGCTTTGCCTGTAATCCGGCTGGCAGGTATTTCCATACTGCCAGCTGTACCGGAGACGGAACATATATGGCGAATGAATCTCTCAAAAAATATCGCTTTCCTGAAACCCTGACGAATCAGAGCCGCTGGTTTGGCCTTCCTGTGGATGAACTTATTCCGGCCATTGTCTGCCTGGGGTGGGGATTCTGGACCCAGCATTATATCCCCGGAATTATCGCTGCCGTACTGGCCTATCTCGGAATAAAAAAGCTCAAGAAAGGGCGCGGCAGCTCATGGCTGCGGGACCTGGTCTACTGGTATATGCCGACCTCACTGCTGAGGGGGATTTTCCATGATGTACCCGACTCATGCTACCGCCAGTGGATTAAATAGACAGGAATAATCAGATGGAACACGGAGCACGATTAAGTACACAGCGGGTTATTGCCATCGGCTTTATTGCTATGGGGGTGGTTATTCTGGGGAGTATCACCACCAACGTTATTCAGGCCGTCAACAACTACCGCCTTCAGAATGAGCAGAAGTCTATCGTCACGCCAATGCTTTTCAACGCGCCGTTTGCCGTGTCGCAGAATCAGGCGGATGCCTCCTACCTGCAGCAGATGGCCCTGTCGCTTATCGCCCTTCGCCTGAATGTCACCCCGGAAACCGTTGATGCCTCTCATGAGCAGCTGCTGGCGTATGTCAAACCCGCAGCGCAGAACGAGCTGAAAATCCGGCTTGCCGAGGATGCGAAGCGCATTAAGGACAACAACGTTAACTCGTCTTTCTATATGACCAGCGTGAAGGTTTATCCGGCAAGCAGCCGCGTGGACGTGCGCGGCCAGCTGAAGACCTGGATAGGCGACTCGAAACCGTATCCCGAGCTGAAACAGTACGTTCTCAAGTTCGAGCGCGAGGACGGCATCAGCTGGCTCAGTCACTTCGGAGAAATCACCGATGAACAAAAATAGTCGCCGTGCGCTGCTGGCGTTGCTGATGCTCGCGTCCGGTCAGACGGTCGCCGCACCCGCTGCGCTTTCCGCCACGATTGTCCCGCTGACGAACGGCGGGCAGGCCAGCATCGCGGTCAGCAATACCGACCCGAACCTTTTTACGGTCGCAGGTGACCGCGTGACGG
Source organism: Erwinia papayae (assembly GCF_058241465.1). NCBI lineage: Bacteria > Pseudomonadati > Pseudomonadota > Gammaproteobacteria > Enterobacterales > Erwiniaceae > Erwinia > Erwinia papayae. Next base: position 56,040 of record NZ_JBZCHT010000003.1, on the reverse strand, counting down.
CCCTGACCAGCCTCGACGGTGAGCTGACGCGTCAGGAACAGACGGCAAGCGGCGGTGTGATTGTCAGCACCCTCAACAAAAAGCCCTTCACGTTCATTCTGGAAACCGAACGCGGCCTCAACTTCTCGGTACAGGCCGTGCCACGTGCGGGCGCGGGGCGAACCATCCGGCTGGTCAGCGAGCTGTCCGGCACGGGCGAAGCGGCGCGCACCTGGGAAGAGTCTTCCCCCTACGAGGCCACGCTGGTTTCCCTGAGCCAGCATCTGCTGGGCGGGAAGCTGCCGTCCGGCTGGCAGGCTATTCCCGTCACGCATGAAGCCCTCACCGCCCCCGCCGGACTGTCTGCAGTCCCCGAGCGCGTCTGGGTGGGCAATCACCTTAAGGTGGTGCGCTTTCGCGTCACCAACAGTACCGGAATGGCCCGCAACATCGCGGAAAGCGACTTCTGGCAGAGCGGCATTCGCGGGGTGCTGTTCGGTGAAGCCTCGCGTCAGCTGATGGCGGGCGGCGCCCTGCAGGTCTTCATTATCAGCAGCGGAGGTGCGGCTGATGGCCAGCATTAATTCAGTGGTGAAGCGCAAGCAGTTTATCTGGCTGGGTATCGTGCTGGCGACCGTGGGCGTGGTGGGCGGCGGCGGCTGGTATCTGGCGGATGCACGCTACGAGGGCAGCAGCGATGCGGCAGCCGCCGGCGAGCCTGCACCCGATATGACCGGGGTGGTGGACAGCACCTTTGACCAGAAGGTGCAGCAGCATGCCACGACCGAGATGCAGGCTACCGCCTCCGAAATGCAGAAGCAGTATGCCGAAATGCGCCGCGAGCTTGAGCTGCTCAGTAAGGGGCAGGCAGGCTACCAGCACCAGATAGACAAGCTTAACCAGGATAATGCGGCGCTTTCCGCTCAGGTCAGCGCGCTGGGGGCAAAACCCGTCACCGCATCGGGTGAACCGGCACCGCAGCCGCCGTCTCCTGCACCGGGGCCTGAAGGTGAGCCGCAGCCGACCGGTTTCCCGCCGCAGACGGGGGCCGTCCCACCGCCGACGGCGTTCTACCCGGGTAACGGCGTCACGCCGCCGGCGCAGGTACAGTACCAGCCCATCCCCGTACCCAACCAGCTGCGCCGGCAGTCTTTTGCCCGCAGCGATGAAAACAAAGGTCCGTCCCTGCCGTACATCCCGTCGGGCAGCTTCGCCAAATCGATGCTGATTGAGGGGGCTGACGCCAACGCCTCCGTGACCGGTAACGAGTCCACGGTGCCGATGCAGCTGCGCATTACCGGCAGGGTCGAAATGCCCAACAGCAAAAGCTACGACCTCACCGGCTGCTTCATCGGGCTTGAAGCCTGGGGCGACGTGTCCAGCGAGCGCGCCATCGTGCGTACCCGCAACATCAGCTGCCTGAAGCACGGCGTCACCATCGACCAGCCCATTGCCGGACACGTCAGCTTCCGGGGGAAAAACGGCATCAAGGGTGAGGTGGTGATGCGAAACGGCAAAATCCTCGGCTGGGCATGGGGCGCGGGTTTTGTTGACGGCATCGGGCAGGGCGTGCAGACCGCGTCCCAGCCCTCGGTCGGACTTGGCGCCACGGCATCCCTCGGCGCGGGTGACGTGATGAAGATGGGGATTGGCGGAGGCGCCTCCAAAGCCGCCCAGACCCTCAGCGACTACTACATCAAGCGCGCAGAGCAGTACCACCCCGTCATCCCGATTGGGGCGGGTAACGAAGTAACCGTTGTCTTTCAGGACGGTTTTCAGCTGAAAACCATTGAAGAGCTGGCGCACGAGAATGACAGAAGCAAGGCGGAGGGCGACGAACGCAGTCCGGTTCCGCCACCGTCAGTCCCGCAGGGCGGCATGAACGGGTTCAGTACCGACCAGATGCTCAACCAGCTGGGCAGGCTTAACCAGAGCCAGTTTATGCCGAAGGCCGACTCACAGTAACCCCACGTAAAGGAACCGCAAATGAACAAGACAGTGCCTGTTGCGCTCACGCTGGCCAGTCTCCTGACGCTGTCGGGATGTGCCGGTACAACGAGCGATTTTGAGTGTAACGCGACGACATCCGATACCTGCATGACCATCGAGCAGGCCAATGAGAAAGCCAAACGACTGGAGGAGGCCAGCGCGGTAAAGCCGGGTGCGACATCGCTGCCACGCCTGGCTGAGGGTGATTTCCGGACCCGGTCCGTGCAGCCCCTTACGCTGCCGGCTGAACCGGTGCATGCCGTCGCATCCAGAAATACGCCGCTGACGGGCACACCGACTCTCCCCCGCCCGCAGCCGCACTCGGCCTCGCGGGTGCCGCTCTCCACGGTCACGCCGGTTGTTGCGCCGCCGCCAGGGCGCGAGTCCATCGTGGACCCGAGGCCACTTCGCGTCGGTGAAAAGACGGCCGGGCTGTGGATCGCGCCCTATATCGATACGCAGGACGTTTATCACCAGCCGACGCGGGTGTTTTTTGTTGTGAAACCGTCAGCGTGGGGAACCCCGCGCGTTAACTGAGTCCTGAACCGCCACCACGTGTGGCACCCATTTTAACAATCTGTCGTTATCACGCGTGCCCTGAAACGTGAAAAGGGATGGGCGGTAGCGTGTCCGGACAGTGTGAGCAGGGAGCGTTGATGGCAGACGAACTCGATCTCCTGCAGGAGCAGGACGAATTGCTGAACCAGCTTCATATACAGGCCGCGAGGCAGCGGTCCTGCCTGCAGGGAAAAAGCCGCAACCGGTGCGAATGCTGTGGTAATCGCATCCCCCTCAGGCGGCAGCAGGCCATCCCGGGCGTACGTACCTGTACGGAATGCCAGCGGGTTCTGGAAATACGACAAAAACAGTATCTGAGGTGACCGATGGGAAGAAGAAAAACCAATGTGATGGTCGTGGGGAAAACCGGTAGCGGTAAGACAGCCATCAGCGTTGAGGTTATGCGGACCTTTTTATCAGAACGACAACTCCGCGACTGGCGTGAATTGCGCAAAGACATTCAGAACGATGGCAAAAAACCAGGAGACGAACATCATGACAACCAACAGTAACGGCGGTCCAGGTAAGACCCGCCACCTTAACGATATAGCGGCCTGCTGCGAGGCGATGGGGATGCGTGTCATCTGTGTTAATGCCGTAGAGCGTGACTTCTGGCTTTTAGCGTCTCAGCAGAGCGCTTCCGCCCTCGACGGGAAGGCTGGGATTTCTCAACACATAATGCAACGGCAGCGTGGGCACTGTCTGTTCCTGGGTAAAGCAGGCTCAGGTATGAGCGTAACAAAACAGCAGATGACCCGGGTTTTCCTGGCGAAATCTGACGTCAGCCAGATTAAGGTGCTGTATAGCGGTGAGGGCGGGGAGAGGCTGGCGGAGGATATCAGAAACAACTGTAGCGTCTGGTTTCCGCTGAATCCCGGAGGTAACGGGAATGATGCTTAAGCTTCTGTCCGTCCTGCTGTATTACCTTCGATGGCTTGCCTGGGCTTTTCACTATCTGATTATCTGGCCTGCCGCCACGCTGATGCTGCTGGTTGCCATGCTTTTGTGGATGGAGAACACCACGCCCGGAGAGGCGATGGCGCAGGAAATTATTTCCGTTACGCATAACGTCAGCAGTGGCGAGTTTCGTATTGCGGCCTGCCGTGATGAACCTTTAGACCCCTTTATACCTCCAGCCCCGCAGGGCAAGTCCTCCGGCCTCACGCTGCATGACGCTCCCTCAACCGTCTGCCATGACCGGGGCAGCGTCGTCACCGATGCTAAAGGATATGCCGGTCATGTTGACGGGGCGCTGAGTGCGTTTAAGTTGCTGTGGATTGTGATGGCCATTATGTATTCAGGGGCGGCGTTGCTTATGACGCATTACCCCCAACGTTCCCGCTATGTGTTCGTCTCTGTGGGGGATGACAAGGGTTATGTACGCTATACCACCGCGCGTCCTGAAAGAGGTATGGGGGTTTGTCCTTTACCCCTCGTGAAGAGAGGTACAGAGAAGCACAGAGGGGCCGACGTTTATGCATCTTCGTTGCCCGGCATTGCGCAAGGGGATGAATGCACCGGTACACCTGCAGACAAAAAGGAGGGAGATCATGAGTAATCCGCTGGACTCCGTCACCCGCACGGTCAACTCGCTGCTGACGGCCCTGAAGATGCCCGATGCGTCCTCTGAGGCGAACGATGTCCTCGGGCAGATGCGCTTCCCGCAGTTCAGCCGCGTGCTGCCGTACCGCGACTACGATGCGGAAACCGGCCTCTTCATGAACGAGAAGACGATGGGCTTTATGCTGGAGGCGCAGCCCATCAACGGCGCCAACGAAACTATCGTGTCGTCGCTGGAAAACCTGATGCGTACCAAGCTACCCCGCGAGGTGCCGGTGGCCATTCACCTGGTGTCCAGCCATCTGGTGGGTCAGGATATCGAGTATGGCCTGCGTGAGCTTTCCTGGACGGGGGAAAAGGCCGATACGTTCAACGCCATCACCCGCGCCTACTATCTCAGGGCCGCAGAAGAAGGGTTCCCGCTACCCGATCACCTCAACCTGCCGCTGACCCTGCGTAACTACCGTGTGTACATCTCCTGCTGCGTCCCCCGCAAGCGCGGAAGTAAGGCCAGCGTGATGGAAATGGAAAACCAGGTCAAAATCATCCGCGCCTCGCTGCAGGGGGCGCAGATAGCCACCCGCAGCGTGGACGCGGATGCCTTTATCCGCATTGCGGGGGAAATGATTAACCACAACCCGGATGCGCTGTATCCCACCGAACGGGAACTGGACCCGCTCAAGGATCTGAACTACCAGTGCGTGGACGATACCTTTGACCTGAAGGTGAAGGCCGACTACATGACGCTGGGGCTGCGTGGTAACGGTCGCAACAGCACCGCGCGCATCATGAACTTTCAGCTGACCAAAAATCCGGAGCTGGCCTTCCTCTGGAATATGGCCGACAACTACAGCAACCTTCTCAACCCGGAACTGTCCGTTTCGTGTCCGTTTATCCTGACGCTGGTCCTTAGCGTGGAAGACCAGGTGAAGGCGCAGAACGAGGCCAACCTGAAGTTCATGGATCTTGAGAAGAAGTCCAAGACCAGCTACGCCAAGTTCTTCCCGGGCGTGGCGCAGGAGGCAAAAGAGTGGGGCGATCTGCGCCAGCGCCTGTCGTCCGGGCAGTCCTCGCTGGTGAGCTATTTTCTGAACGTGACCCTCTTCTGCCGCGATGACCAGGAAACTGCGCTGAAGGTCGAGCAGGACGTGCTGAACAGCTTCCGTAAAAATGGCTTCGAGCTGATTTCCCCGCGCTTTAACCATATGCGCAATTTTCTCGTGAATCTGCCGTTTATGGCGGGCGGCGGCCTCTTTAAGCAGCTGCGCGAGTCCGGCGTGCTGCAGCGCGCCGAAAGCTTTAATGTCGCCAATCTGATGCCGGTGGTGGCGGACAGCCCGCTGGCCACTTCCGGCCTGCTGGCACCGACCTACCGCAACCAGCTGGCGTTTATCGACCTGTTCAGCCGCGGCATGGGTAACACCAACTTCAATATGGCGGTGTGTGGCACCTCCGGCGCGGGGAAAACCGGGCTTATCCAGCCCCTGATACGCAGTGTCATCGACTCCGGCGGCTTCGCCGTGGTGTTCGACATGGGCGACGGCTACAAGTCACTTTGCGAGAACATGGGCGGGGTCTACCTCGACGGCGAGACGCTGAAGTTTAACCCGTTCGCTAACGTCACCGACGATACCATCGATGAGATGGCCGAACGCCTGCGGGACCAGCTGTCCGTGATGGCCAGCCCCAACGGCAACCTGGACGAGGTGCACGAAGGTCTGCTGCTCAAGGCGGTGAAGGCCACCTGGCTTACGAAGAAAAACCAGGCGCGCATTGACGACGTGGTGGACTACCTGATGATGGCCCGCGACAGCGAGGAGTACAGCGGATCGCCAACCATCCGCAGCCGCCTCGATGAGATGGTGGTGTTGCTGACCCAGTACACCCGCGACGGGGTGTACGGCAGTTACTTTAACTCCGACGAACCGTCCCTGAAGGACGAAGCCCGGATGGTGGTGCTTGAGCTCGGCGGACTGGAGGACAGGCCGTCCCTTCTGGTGGCGGTGATGTTCTCGCTCATTCTCTACATTGAGAACCGCATGTACCGCACGCCGCGCAGCCTGAAGAAGCTCAACGTGATAGACGAAGGCTGGCGCCTGCTGGACTTCAAAAATAACAAGGTCGGAGCGTTTATCGAGAAGGGCTACCGTACCGCCCGTCGCCATACCGGTTCGTACATCACCATTACGCAGAACATCGTCGACTTTGACTCGGAAACGGCCTCCAGCGCCGCCCGCGCGGCATGGGGTAACTCGTCCTACAAAATTATCCTCAAGCAGTCCGCCAAAGAGTTCGCCAAGTACAACCAGCTGTACCCGGACCAGTATTCGCAGCTGCAGCGCGACATGATTAAAGGTTTCGGCAGCGCGAAGGACAACTGGTTTAGCAGCTTTATGCTGTCGGTTGAGCACCTGACGTCCTGGCACCGACTGTTCGTCGATCCGCTCAGCCGGGCAATGTACTCCTCGGACGGTCCGGACTTTGAGTTTCTGCAGCAGCGACGCCGGGAGGGGCTGAGTATTCACGAAGCCGTCTGGGAGCTGGCGTGGAAAAAATCCGGGCCGGAAATGGCCGCGCTGGAGCGCTGGCTTCACGAGCATGAAGGGAAGACCATCTCATGAAAAAACACGTACTCATTAACGCCGCGCTGATTGCCGGCACGCTGGCTGCGAGCGCAGGCGTCAGCTGGCTGGTCTGCCAGCTTAACCGTCCTGTGGTTGTGGCCTTCAACATGAAATCCACGGTGGATGCCTTCTTTGACAGCGCCGGTCGCCGTTCGCTGGACGAGGCGCAGACAAAAGCACTCTCAGACCGCTTTAACGCGTCACTGGAGGCCAGCCTCCGGGACTGGCAGATCCGCCATCGTGCCCTCATCCTTGTCGCACCTGCCGTGGTGCAGGGGGCGCCTGATATCACGCGTGAAATCCAGACTGACGTGGCCCGCCGGATGAAGGAGGGGGCGTGATGCGCGCCCTTGCCCTGGGCCTGACGCTGCTGACCGGCAGCGTGACGGCCGCTGACCTCGGGACGTGGGGCGATCTCTGGCCGGTGGCGGAGCCGGATATGCTGACCGTTATCGAAAGCCGGCTGCAGACGCTGGCGCAGTCCGGCGAGATGGACAAAAAGATGTCGGAGTTTAAGGCGCGCGTGGTGCGCAACAGCCAGCGCCCGCCTGCCGTTGAGGGAATAACCCGCGCGGTGCGCTACGAGCGGCGCTGGTTTGACCCGAGCGTGCGGGTGGACAAGGCGCTTGCCGACGACAGGGGCAACGTGTTTGCTCAGGCGGGGCAGGTCTTTAATCCGCTTGATGTGGTACCGTTTAACGAAACCCTGCTGTTTATCAACGGCGACGATGCGGAGCAGCTCGCGTGGGTACAGCGACAGAAGCCTGACACCCTGATCACCCGCATCATTCTGGTTCAGGGCAACATTCCGCAGACGTCGGAGAAGCTCGACAGCCGCATTTTCTTCGACCAGAACGGGGTGCTGACCGCCCGGTTCGGCATAAGCCAGGTGCCGGCGCGGGTAACGGCGGCACCCAGCGGAAAGCGCCTGCAGGTGGAAATCATTCCGCCCGATATGGCGCAGCATGATGCAGGAGGTGTCCGGTGAAAATGCTGACCGTCTCTCTGTTCGGGCTGCTTCTGTGGGGTAACAGCCACATGGCAGCGGCGGACGCCGCCTGCGAAGGGCGCTTCGTCAATCCGATCACCGATATCTGCTGGCGCTGCATGTTCCCCCTGTCGCTCGGCAGCACAAAAGTCACGGGCGGGGATTTACCGGACACGTCCAATCCCGGTAGCCCGATACAGTTTTGTCCAATGCCACCGCCGGTATTTCAGCGCGTTGGCCTGGCAATAGGGTACTGGGAGCCGATGGCCATGACCGATGTGGCACGTTCTCCGGGCTGCATGGTGAACCTCGGCGGATTCACTGTTAATCTCGGGAAAATGGGGATGGGCACCGCCAAAAAAGATGACAAACAGGTCAATGGCGCGTTCTACCACGTGCACTGGTACAAATATCCGCTGACGTACTGGCTCAACATCATCACCTCTCTCGGGTGTTTGCAGGGCGGCGATCTGGATATCGGATACCTGTCTGAAATTGACCCAACATGGGGGGACAGCGCCCTGACCTCCATTCTGAATCCGGAGGCGGTCATTTTTGCCAACCCCATCGCGCAGGGCGCATGTGCGGCCGACGCGGTGGCCAGTGCAGCAAAAACGTCGGTTGATGCGCTGTTCTGGTGTGCCGGATCGCAGGGGTCAATGTATCCCTTTAACGGCTGGGTGAGCAATGAGTCCAGCCCCCTGCAGTCCTCGGTGCTGGTCAGCGAGCGCATGGCGTTCAAGCTCCACCGTCAGGGGCAGATAATGGAGAGTATCGGGGAGGACAAGAAGGTCTGCTTTGAGTATCCGTCACCCATTATTCCCAAAACGCGCTGGCGCTATCAGATGGTGAATATGTATCCGGACGTGGCGCAGTGTCACCCCTTCGGCCGCACGGTCATGCGCTGGGAAACGGGGCGTAACCCGCCGAATACGAAGAAAAACTACGGCTATCTGCTCTGGCGCAAGCGTAACTGCGTCTTCCTCTGAGAAAAGGAACCTTCAATGAAAACTCTGTCCGGTCTGACGGCGGCGCTGCTGCTGTCAGCATATTGTTGCACTGCGCTGGCGTCAGGGGCTGATGAGGCGAACCGCGATTTTATTCGTCAGCAGGAGTCTTTCAGCCAGCAGCTGAGGGGGCAGGACAACGCGCCGCTGCGCCAGATGCTGGAGCAGCAGGTGCGCCAGAACCCTCTTTCGGCAGACGACGCGCGCTTTATCGGGGAGCTGAAACAGCGCCAGCAGGAGGCTCAGCAGGATAAGCCCACGCACGGCGCGCTGTATTTCGTCTCCTTTGCCATCCCGCAGACGGGGCTTAAGCGCATGCTGACCGAGGCCCGCCGATACGACATTCCCGCCACCCTGCGGGGCATGGTCAACAACGACATGAAAACGACGGCAACCGCCGTGATGGCGCTTGTTCAGGACGGTTCAGCCAGCGGCGTGGCCATCGACCCGACCCGCTTTCGCGAGTACGGGATCACCAGCGTGCCGTCACTGGTGGTGTACTGCGAACGTGGCCATGACGTTATCCGTGGCAATCTTCATCTGAAGCAGGCGCTGGAAAAGGTGGTGGAGAAGGGCGAGTGCAGGGATGAGGCGCAACAGCTGCTTAATAAAGGAGAGGCCCGATGAAAAGAGCAATACTGATGCCGGTGCTGGCTATCGCCACCGCGATGGCGGGCGGGAATGCATTTGCCGATGCTGACGCGCAGTACAGGGCGGGGGCTGATTTTGCCCGTCAGGTACAGGGGCAGGGGGAGAGCAGCCTGAAAAACTTTAACCCCTCAGCGTCCATCCCTAACTATACCGCTTCACCCGGTGAGAAAAAGTACTATGGCGGCGTGACGGCGACCGGTGATGGTGCGCTGAAAGCGGACGGTACCACGGGCTGGACTACTAATGAGGCCACAAAGGCCGTCACCGACTCGTTTGTTAACAACCCGAAGGAGCCCATTTCACCCGACGCGCCGTTTATTAAGGCCAGCCAGGATGTCCAGTCCCGCGCCGATACCATCATCGGCAAAACGGGGCAGACGCAGTGCGAAGCGCAGAACATCAGCCGCAGCGAGTTCACCAACTATACCTGTGAGCGCGACCTGCTGGTTGAGCAGGCCTGTACGCGCACGGCCAGCATTACCGGCCACTATGAAGATACATCTGAAACAAAACAGATTGTTATCCAGTCTCAGAATATTTCGTTTGCTTCCTCCGAAGCAGGATACACAGGAACATGGACTGCACCGGTGACAGGGAAGGTTGTTGCTGCAACAGCTACCTATTCCTGGAATAAACGTCTGGCGTTCAGTAATCCTAACTGGTTTATGCGGGTAACCACGCCTTTCGGGTTGATTTCCATGGATAACGATACCGGTAGCCTGGCGCTGAGTGGTGGCATGCAGCTGAAGAAAGGCGCCGGGATGGTGTTTTCCATTCGTACCAGGAGAAACAACCCCACTACAGATTCAATCTGGAAGCACAGCAATATGCGCTACAGCTTCACCGTTACGCTCCAGATTGAAATTCCCGCCAAAAAATGGGTGCCGGACGTGGTCTGGAACGAATCCTGCCCGTTCAGCAAGAGCGAGGGTACGCTCAAGAAGACGGAATGTATTGAGCCGGGGAGCACAAAAACGGTGGTGGTTGACGGCGTGTCATACCCGGTCACGCAGGCATGCTGGAAGTACAAAGACACCTATATGACCCAGGCTGCTGACAATGGCACCTGCAAAACCTACATGAACAATCCGGCCTGTACGCTTGCCTCACGCACCTGCGCCTTCACGGCAGAAGACGGCAGCGGCTGCCTGCATGAATACGCGACGTACTCCTGTGAAACACGTACTTCCGGCCAGGTGATGATATGTGGCGGCGACACCTTCTGTCTCGATGGTGACTGTGAGCGGGCGCAGAACGGTAAAAACAACGATTTTGCACCTGTCGTTTCGGCACTCGCCGCGCTGGCCGCTGCGGGCAAGGACGTGGCCGCCATTAACAGCGCTAACGTGCGCGCCTTTACCGGCAGCGCGAAGTTCTGCAAGAAGTTTGCGGCAGGCTTCAGCAACTGCTGTAAGGACGGCGGCTGGGGCCAGGACGTGGGGCTTGCCAGCTGCAGCAGCGAGGAGAAAGCGCTGGGCAAGGCCAAAGAAAATAAGCTCACTGTCAGTATTGGAGAGTTCTGTTCAAAAAAAGTGCTCGGCGTCTGTCTCGAGAAGAAGCGCGGCTACTGTCAGTTTGACTCAAAACTTGCCCAGATTGTGCAGCAGCAGGGGCGTAACGGTCAGCTTCACATCGGCTTTGGCAAGGCCAGCAGCCCGGACTGTCGCGGCATCACCCAGACCGAGCTGCAGCAAATTAATTTTGAAGCGCTCGACTTCTCGAACTTTTTCGACGATCTGCAGAAGAACAAGAAAATCCCGGATAACGACACCCTGACGAAGCGCGTCCGCGAGGAAATCGCCGCGCAGCTGAAGAACAAATAGTATGTCACTGATAAATAATCACACTGGAGTCTCCGCTATGAAAATTAAAGGATTTATTGCCCGTCTTATCATCAGCCTGATCGTTGCGTTCCCGGTACTTTACTGGTGCAGGAACATCATGAATGAAACCAGCACTTCAGATGTGCTTTTCATGGTCATTCTGGCTATCTGCATTCTCATCTCGCTTGTGATTGCGTGGCTGGTATATCCGCTTTTTAAGCGATAACGGCCAGCTTCCGGATAAGGAAGGTTCCAGTGAAAAAGAGAAAGACAGCGTTAGCGCTGCTGCTTCTTGGAAGCGTTTTTTCCGCCACCGGAAAAGATGCCGGCTGGCAGTGGTACAACGAATCGCACAGAGCGCCGGAGGATGACAAACCCTCTTCAACACAGCCTCAGCAGGCCTCGCCGGACATTATGGATAAGCTTGCCACGCTCCAGCAGGCCACGAAGCGGGCGATGTACGAGGCCATTCTGTATCCGGGCGTGGAGAACTTTACCCGCTACTTCCGCCTGCAGAACTACTGGACGCAGCAGGCCGGGCTGTTCTCGATGAGTGCTAAAAAGGCGATGCTCGAACACCCCGAGCTCGACTACAACCTGCAGCACAGCCACTACAACGGTACCGTGCGCAACCAGCTGGCGGCGGACTTTGCCGACCAGCGCCGCGCCATTGAAACGCTGGCTCAGCACTATGGCGTGATGTTCTTCTACCGCGGACAGGACCCGATCGACGGCCAGCTGGTTCAGGTCATTAAAAACTTCCGCGAAACGTATCACCTCAGCGTCATTCCGGTCTCCGTGGACGGTATCGTGAATCCACTCCTGCCGGATACCCGAATGGACGGTGGACAGGCCAGCCGGCTGGGTATTCGTTACTTCCCGGCGCTGATGCTGGCCGACCCTAAAAGCGGGACGGTCAAACCCGTCTCGTATGGCTTTATCAGCCAGGATGACCTGGCGAAGCAGTTCCTCAACGTTTCCACAGATTTTGCCCCCAACTTTTAATACAGGGAGAGTTCGCATGCGCAAATTCCGTTTTCGCCTGCCTGAGTTCGACGTGCCCGGATTATGGGTGCTGAGCCTCGGGATATGGTTTCACATTGTTTCCCGCCTGGTCCGACGCGAGCCGGAGATGGCCATTCTTCTGGCGCAGATAATCGGCGTATCGATGGTGCTCTGGGGGGGCTACCGCATTATCAACCGCTGGATTGATGCTGCCCGTGAGGCCGAAAAGGCCCGTGATGCCGGAGGATGCCGACATGAACCTTAGACATACAGTGTTTACCGTGGCGCTCATGACCCTCAGTCTGGCCACACAGGCTTCCACAATGGACGAGATCAAATCGTTATGGCATCCACAGGGGGCGCGAGCGTCGGGATCTCTGCCTACATCCCCGGAAGACCCTGAAGCTAAGCCACTTCCGGCGAAGCAGCCGGTCTGGTACCGCCTCAGCAACGGGCGCCAGGTCAATCTGGCCGACTGGAAGGTCGTGCTGTTTATGCAGGGACACTGCCCGTACTGCCACCAGTTTGATCCGGTCCTGAAGTCGCTGTCGGCACGGGTGGGGTTTGGGGTGATGGCCTACACCATCGACGGTCAGGGGGATGCGTCCTTTCCCGATGCGCTTCCCGCGCCGCCGGAGGTGATGAAAACCTTTTTCCCTAACCTGCCCGTGGCCACGCCAACCACCTTTCTCGTCAACGTAAACACCCTTGAAGCCCTGCCTCTGCTGCAGGGCGCGACCGACGAACAGGGCTTTATGGCCCGCATGGATACGGTCCTTCAGATGCGCGGAGTGGGTAACAATGGCTGATCAGAACAATGCAAAGGAACACGACATGATGTCTTCCGGGATGCTTCAGAGAGCTACGACGCCAGAGTTAATCACGCTCAGGGCACGGAAAAATGACGCACGGTTCGGCGTTTATGCTGAGTGGGCGGGCATATTGCTCATTGCTGGCGTGCTGTCGCGCGTCTTTATGACATACGTTTTCGATGCCTGCGTCGGCGACTGGATCAAGAACGGTCACCTGCAGCTGAAAGATTTGTGGAACGTGTTGATGTACGCCATTCCACTGATATTTATCGCGCTGAGCGGCGGGCTTGCCGTTGCAGGCGGCGTTTATGCAATCCTGAACTCGCTTTATACGAAAGGGCAAATGTTCATACTAAAACGAAAAACGGGAAAACTCGCCCAGCAGGCGAGCCGGGAGGGTGCCGATGTTCGTCCGTAAACCTCTCTCCATGCTGTGTGGCATCCTTCTTACGTGTTCAGCGAGCGTGAGTGCCGACGTGAACAGCGACATGAACACCTTCTTTAATAAGCTGGGCTTTGCGTCCAACACCAGCCAGCCTCAGGTCTGGCAGGGGCAGGCCGCGGGCTACGCCACGGGCGGCTCACTCTACGCGCGCACGCAGGTGAAAACCGTCCAGCTTATCTCCATGACGCTGCCCGACATAAACGCCGGCTGCGGCGGCATCGATGCCTATCTGGGCTCCTTCAGCTTTATTAACAGCGATCAGCTGCAGCGTTTCGCCAAGCAGATTATGTCCAACGCGGCGGGCTACTTCTTCGATCTGGCGCTGCAGACCACGGTACCGGAAATCAAGACCGCAAAGGACTTCCTGCAGAAGATGGCCAGCGACATTAACAGCATGAACCTCAGCTCCTGCCAGGCGGCGCAGGGGATTGTCGGCGGTCTGTTTCCGCGCACCCAGGTTTCCCAGCAGAAGGTCTGCCAGGACATTGCCGGCGAGAGCAACATGTTTGCAGACTGGGCGGCATCCCGTCAGGGCTGCACCGTGGGCGGCAGCCTCGACAAGGTGCGCGACAAGGCCGGTACCGCCGATAAAGAGCGCATCACTAAAAACATCAATATCATCTGGCACTCGCTCGGCAAGAACGGCATGTTCCGCGATAACAAGGAGCTGAGGGAGTTCATCATGACCCTCACCGGCACCCTGATTTTTGACGAGAAGGGTAACATCACGCCGCTGCCTGCCCGCACCACAGATCGTGACATTATTAAGGCAGTGATGGAGGGCGGCACGGCGAAAATTTACCACTGCAACGACAGCGAGAAGTGCCTGAAGGTGGTGGCTGACGCGACCGTCACCATCACCGAAAAGAACGCGCTGAAGAATCAGATCAAGGACATTCTCTCCAGCATCCAGAACAAGGCTGCGACCGATACAAAGCTGACCGAGAAGGAAAAGGGCTTTATCTCCGGCACCACCATTCCGGTCTTCAAGTACCTGGTGGACCCGATGATGCTGGGCGTTTCTGACAGCCTGGTCTATCAGCTGACGGACTATATCGGCTACGACATTCTGCTGCAGTACATCCAGGAGATGGTCCAGCAGGCGCGCGCCCTGATGGCAACGGGCAACTATGACCAGGCCGTTATCGACAGCATCAATAACAACCTCAACGAGGCCACGCGGCAGATAGCCTCCTTCCAGGCGCAGGTGCAGGTGCAGCAGGACGCGCTTCTGGTTGTTGACCGCCAGATGAGCTATATGCGCCAGCAGGTTTCGGCGCGGATGTTGCAGCGCTATCAGAACAACTATCACTTCGGGGGGGCGCGCTGATGCAGGCGATTTACGTTATCGCGGGCGGCGACTGGCTGAGCCAGACGCTGAACGCCATTGTGGCCTTTATGAACACGGACAACTGGGTCATTATCCGCCGGATCGTGATCGCACTGTCTGTGCTCGTCGTGGCTATCACCTGGATACGCCGTCACAACGTGATGGATATGCTGGGCTGGATAGGTACCATCGTCCTGATGTCTCTTCTGGTAAGCGTGCGCACGCCGGTACAGATTATTGACAACAGCGATCTGACGAAGGTGTATCAGGTGGATAACGTGCCCGTCGGACTGGCGTTGCCGGCGTCGCTGACGACCACTATCGGGCACGCGCTGGTGCAGGGCTATGAGATGGTCTTTTCTCAGCCGGACAGCGTTACTTACAGCAAGACCGGGATGCTGTTCGGCGCGAATCTGGTCGCGCGCAGCACCGACTTTTTGTCAAAAAACCCTGAAATCACCACGCTTTTTGCGGACTATGTGCAGAACTGCGTGATGGGCGATATTTTCCTCAACGGGAAGTACACCCTGGACGAACTGATGAACAGCACCGACCCCTACACCATCATCTTCTCTAAACCCAGTCCGCTGCGTCAGGTGCAGAACTATAAGAAGTTTACGACCAGTGGTGATAACGGACAAACGGAGATAAAGGCGTTTTTATCCTGTGAAGAGGCCGCAGTGATCCTCAAACAGAAGCTGGGCCTTGATACCCAGACCGGAGGGAAAAGCTGGAGCTACTACGCCCGCTGGCTGTTTGGCGGACGTCCGAATCCCGACCTGCTCCTGAGCCAGATGCTCGGCGAAAGCTATAACTATTTTTATAACTCCGGGCAGAGCGCCTCGCAAATTATCCGCCAGAACGTGACGATGAATGCCCTGCGCGACGGTATCATGGGCTATGCGGCCCGTAACGGCGATACCTCAAGCCTGCTCAACATCGCCACCACGTCATCAATGGAGAAGCAGCGGCTCGCGCACGCAACGGTCGGGCAGGTGGCCCTGCGCTCGTTGCCCATGTCCCAGACGCTGATAGTTGGACTGATTATCGGGATATTCCCCCTGATGGTGCTGGGCGGGATGTTTAACGCCGTCACCCTTAACGTGCTGAAGGGGTACGTGCTGGCCATCATGTGGGTGCAGAGCTGGCCGCTGCTTTACGCCATCCTCAACAGCTGCATGACCTTTTATGCGAAAGCCAACGGCTCGCCGGTGGTGCTCTCTGAGCTGTCGCAGGTGCAACTTAAATACTCGGATCTGGCCACCACGGCGGGCTATCTGTCGATGCTTATCCCGCCACTGGCATGGGGAATGCTGAAAGGTCTGGGCTCCAGCTTCTCAAACCTCTACAGCCACCTGGCGTCCTCTGCCATCAGTCCGGCGGCAACGGCGGCGGCAGGGTCAATCGACGGGAACTACTCTTATGCCAACATGCAGACCGAGAACGTGAGCGGCAACAGCTGGAATACCAACAGTTCGACCATGTTTGGCCAGATGAGTCACCAGCTTGCCAACGGAGCGACGTCCACACAGATGCGCGACGGTAGTACGGTGACTGACTCTACCCAGGCAGCGAGTAAGCTGCCCGTGAGCATTAATTTTGCCCGTCAACTGGCTTCAGCGCAGCAGGAGATGGCTCGCGAGGCGCAGACGCAGTCCCAGAGCGCGATGCAGAGCTTTAGTAGCAGCATGTCAAGCACGTGGCAGACTCTCAGCCAGTTTGGCACCAACCGGGGGAGCAGCGATTCGATGACGCAGGGCGCCGACAGCACGATGAGCGCGCAGGACTCCATGATGGCCAGCAAGATGCGCAGCGCGGTGGAAAGCTACGCGAAGGCGCATAACATCAGTAATGATCAGGCTACTCAGGAGTTGGCGACCAGAAGCACACGCGATTCACTTGGGTTATACGGCGATGCGAATGCTAAAGGAAGCATGGGACTCAAGGTTTTAGGGAATGGAGTTGAATTAAGCGGCCAGGCTGGTGTTAAGACCGGTGTTGATTTTACTGATGATGACATGCATCAAGCAAGCAGTAGTTCACGTTCAAGTCAGGATGCGCGTCATGATGTAGATGCGAAAGCTTCTCAGGACTTTAAAGAGGCCAGTGATTACTTTACCAGCCGCAAGGTCAGTGAGTCCGGGAGCCATACTGATAACAACGCCGCCTCACGCGCCGACCAGCTCTCTGCGTCACTTAGCTCTGCAAAACAAAGTCTCGAGCAGTACTCGACCAGCCAGGCGCGCAGCAAGGAATATGCTGAAATGGCGTCCCGTACCGAAAGCATGAGTGGTCAGATTAATGAGGACCTGAACCAGCAGTTTGCCCAATACGTTCGTAAACAGGCACCACATGATGCCGACACGCTGCTGACAGATACTGCTTCGCCTGAAGTGGCGAGTAAGCGCAGAGAGCTTGCCTGGTCGTTCGTTCAGGAGCAGGTTCAACCAGCTGTTGATACGGCGTATTCCTCAGGACGATCGGAAATTGGGACTTCGATGCAGGGGATTTCATCGGGCGGAAACAAAGAGGCTGTTATGGCTGACCACCAGTCTCACCGGGATGCAATAGAGGAACGCACAATGTCCAGTGGAATAACAGACAACGTTAAAGATAAGGTAGACAACATGGTCTCTGTTAACAATCAAAGTATCGGCGGAACGCACGTTCAAATCACTGGAAAATCAGAAAACATCGAAAATGAGTACAACATCTTAAAAAACCATCATAAAAAAGAGGACATGACGCAGGATAATAAATATACTGCTGAAGTAAGTGCGCAGAAAAGTTTACCCGGCGCTGACAGCCCTGAAGAATTGATGAAAAAGGCTGAGGAGTATCAAAAAAAATATCGCAAAGATTAGCGAACAAGGGGGATAAATGAGAAGTGTCTTTCAGATATGTCTGGTGACAGTTGTTCTGCTTATTGCATGTGTCATCGCTGGCTGGGAGCTTCCAGAAACAGTTTTCATGGCTTCGTTTGTTTTTATCTGGCAGCTTCTGTTCATTTTATTGATGATGAAAATCAGATCGAAACGACATATTGCTAAACATAACAGTTTTGCTAATTTTTTCTGGTTGTTAATATTTCCAGTTTTCGCGATTTTCTCACCTATTTTTGTAGTGGCGGCATTCATTGCTGGGACAATATGGGATTTAATCAAGGTCCAAGGAGAAACTAGAATGAATCGTTGGGTTGAGAGACGGAAGAATAAGGATGCTTCTTCAATCAGCCAAGAATCAGTACCGCCATCTTTCGAAAGAATTAATTACAATAGCGAAAATAATTATCCTATGGGATGGAAGTTTTAGGAGGGTAATTTACAGGTCAGATCGTTCTTAAGAATATCAAAAAGCATAACTAAGTAGATAACAAGGAAATCAGGATGAAGTTAAATAAGTATACTTCTGTAATTTTATTAGGTGCGATTCTCTCCCTCTCAGGGTGCGGCGCGATGAGCACAGCAATTAAGAAACGTAACCTTGAGGTCAAAACGCAGATGAGCGAAACGGTCTGGCTTGAACCATCAAGCGAGCGTACCGTTTTCCTGCAGATCAAAAACACGTCTGATAAAGACATGAGCGGTCTCCAGTCTAAAATTACCGAAGCTGTTAAAGCCAAAGGCTATCAGGTCGTGACCTCACCGGATAAAGCCTACTACTGGATTCAGGCGAACGTACTTAAGGCCGACAAAATGGATCTTCGTGAGTCACAAAGCTGGCTCAGCCGTGGCTACGAAGGTGCAGCGGCAGGGGCCGCGCTGGGTGCCGGTATTACCGCCTATAATTCCAGCTCTGCCGGAGCCACTCTGGGCGTAGGACTTGCTGCCGGCCTTGTTGGCATGGCCGCTGATGCGATGGTCGAAGACATCAACTACACCATGATCACGGATGTGCAGATTGCCGAGCGTACCAAAGCGACCGTGACCACGGACAACATCGCCGCCCTTCGCCAGGGAACCTCTGGTGCCAAAATTCAGACCAGTACCGAGCAGGGGAACCAGCATAAATATCAGACCCGTGTGGTATCAAATGCGAACAAAGTTAATCTGAAATTCCCCGAAGCCCAGCCAGTTCTTGAAGATCAGCTGGCTAAATCTATCGCGAACATTCTTTAATTATTACCGAGGGGCGGTTTCTTCCGCCCTATTCTCTGGTTCACTCAGCCCGAATAATATCTGTTCTCCTCATTCTACGTTGATATAAGAAAAACGCTGAGCGGTGGCGCAAATCCTTTGTGCTGCCGGGAAGGGTTGCCGGCAGGGCCGGTGAATAAAGGAATTAATATGTCGCTATTTGCATTAGTAGTGAGTATCGAAAGTGGTTATCCAAATGCTTTATTTGCTGTTCCATTTTTAGTTATGTTAATACTGCTGTGGATATTCTTTTTTCGTAAGTGATTTCTTATTTGCCGGGGCAGTAAATATCCGTTCCTGAATGTAGCCTCATCATAACCGTCTAAACCCCATATATACCGGACCCATACATCATGAGTTTTAATGCAAAGGATATGACCCAGGGCGGTCAGATCGCGAGCATGCGCATCCGTATGTTCAGCCAGATAGCCAATATCATCGTGTACTGTCTCGTCATTCTCTTCGGCGTCATTGTCGCGATTACGCTGTCGGTCAAACTGACCTGGCAGACGTTCGTGAACGGCATGGTTTATTACTGGTGTCAGACGCTGGCCCCCATGCGCGATATTTTCAAATCCCAGCCTGTCTATACCATCCGTTATTACGGCCATGAGCTGAAGTACAACGCGCAGCAAATACTGCAGGACAAATATATCCAGTGGTGCGCAGACCAGGTCTGGACGGCCTTTATTCTTGCCGCCATCATCGCGGCCCTGGTGTGCGTTATTACCTTCTTTGTCACCACCTGGATTCTGGGCCATCAGGGTAAGCAGCAGAGTGAGGACGAGATAACGGGGGGGCGCCAGCTGACTGATGACCCGAAAGCGGTGGCGAAAATGCTCAGGCGCGACGGTCTCGCATCCGACATCAAAATCGGTGAGCTGCCGCTTATTAAGGACTCGGAGATCCAGAACTTCTGTCTGCACGGCACCGTCGGGGCCGGTAAATCAGAAGTTATCCGCCGTCTGATGAACTACGCCCGCCAGCGTGGCGATATGGTCATCGTGTATGACCGTTCCTGTGAGTTCGTTAAAAGCTACTATGATCCGGCCACGGATAAAATCCTTAACCCGCTGGATGCGCGCTGCGCCGCATGGGACCTGTGGCGGGAGTGCCTGACGCAGCCTGACTTCGACAACGTGTCCAATACGCTTATCCCGATGGGCACGAAGGAAGACCCCTTCTGGCAGGGGTCGGGGCGTACCATCTTTGCCGAAGCCGCTTATCTGATGCGCAACGACAAAGACCGCAGCTACAGCAAGCTGGTCGACACGCTGCTTTCCATCAAGATTGAGAAGCTGCGCTCGTACCTGAAAAACTCCCCGGCGGCGAACCTGGTGGAAGAGAAAATCGAGAAAACGGCCATCTCCATCCGCGCCGTGCTGACCAACTACGTCAAGGCCATCCGCTACCTGCAGGGCATCGAAAATAACGGCGAGTCGTTCACCATACGCGACTGGATGCGCGGCGTGCGTGAGGATGGTAAAAACGGCTGGCTGTTCATATCTTCCAATGCCGACACCCACGCTTCCCTCAAGCCGGTTATCTCCATGTGGCTGTCCATCGCCATTCGCGGGCTGCTGGCGATGGGGGAAAACCGTAACCGCCGCGTGTGGATCTTCGCCGATGAGCTGCCGACCCTGCACAAGCTGCCGGACCTGGTTGAGATCCTGCCGGAGGCGCGTAAGTTTGGCGGCTGCTACGTCATTGGCATCCAGTCCTACGCCCAGCTGGAAGATATTTACGGGCAGAAGCCGGCGGAAACGCTGTTCGACGTGCTGAACACCCGTGCCTTCTTCCGCTCGCCGTCGCGCAATATCGCTGAGTTCGCCGCCGGTGAAATCGGTGAGAAAGAAATCCTCAAGGCATCCGAGCAGTATTCCTACGGCGTGGACCCGGTACGCGACGGTACCTCGGTCGGCAAGGACATGGAGCGCGTCACCCTGGTGAGCTACTCCGATGTTCAGACGCTGCCGGATCTCTCCTGTTACGTCACGCTTCCCGGCCCCTATCCTGCCGTGAAGATGGCGCTGAAGTATCAGCAGCGTCCAAAGGTGGCGCCGGAATTCATTCCGCGCACCATCGACGGGAAAGCGGAGGAACGCCTGAATGCCGCGCTGGCTGCACGTGAACATGAATCCCGCAGCATCGCCATGCTCTTTGAACCGGATGCAGACGTTATCGCGCCAGAGGGCGGTGCGGAAAATGATGGTCAGCCACAGCAGCCACAGCAGCCACAGCAGCCACAGCAGCTGGCGCCTGCGCCCCGCGCTGCAGATGCGGCATCCGCTTCGGCATCCGTGGCGGGTACCGTCGGCACAGGCGGCGTGGAGCCTGAGCTGAAGACAAAGGCGGAGGAGGCTGAGCAGCTGCCGCCCGGCATCAGTGAAAGCGGTGAGGTGGTGGATATGGCGGCATGGGAGGCGTGGCAGGCGGAGCAGGACGAACTGTCTCCTCAGGAGAGGCAGCGCCGTGAAGAGATGAACATCAACGTTCACCGTGCGCCTGAAAAGGATCTTGAGCCGGGAGGATATATCTGATGATGAGCATCGGATCGGTCAAATCCGCCGGCAGCGCGGGCAATTATTACACCGACAAGGACAACTACTACGTTATCGGCAGTATGGGCGAGCGCTGGGCCGGAAAAGGGGCTGAAGCGCTGGGACTGAGCGGCGGGGTGGACCAGAAGGTCTTTACGAAGGTTCTCGAGGGGCGCCTGCCGGACGGCAGCGACCTCAGCCGGACCCAGGACGGGGCGAACAAACACCGTCCGGGCTACGACTTCACCTTCTCTGCGCCCAAAAGCGTCTCCGTGATGGCCATGCTCGGTGGCGATAAACGTCTGATTGAGGCCCACAACCGCGCGGTGGAGACCGCCATTAAGCAGATAGAGGCGATGGCCTCCACGCGGGTTATGACGGAGGGCAGGAGCGAGACGCAGCTGACCGGCAACCTGGTGATGGCGCTGTTTAACCACGATACCAGCCGCGACCAGGAGCCGCAGCTGCACACCCACGCGGTGGTGGCCAACGCCACTCAGCATGGCGATGAGTGGCGCACGCTCAGCAGCGACAAAGTGGGTAAAACCGGGTTTATTGAGAATATCTACGCCAACCAGATTGCCTTTGGCCGCCTGTATCGTGCCGCGCTGAAGGATGACGTCGCGGCGATGGGCTATGAGACTGAGACGGTCGGCAAACACGGCATGTGGGAGCTGAAGGGCGTACCGACGGAGCCGTATTCCAGCCGCAGCAGGACCATCAGCGAGGCGGTCGGGGATGACGCGTCCCTGAAGTCACGCGACGTGGCGGCGCTCGACACCCGCCAGTCGAAGCAGAAGGTTGACCCGGAACAGCGCATGGCCGAGTGGATGCAGACCCTGAAAGCGACGGGGTTTGACATTAAAGCCTACCGTGAGGCGGCGGACCAGCGGGTTATGCAGGGTAATATTCCCGCAACGACGCCTGAAGCCATTGATATTAACAGCAGCGTCGGACAGTCCATTGCGATGCTGAGCGACCGGCGGGCGCGGTTCACGTATTCCGAACTGCTGGCCTCCACCCTCGGGCAGCTGCCCGCGCGGTCGGGCATGGTGGAGATGGCGCGTGACGGCATCGATGCGGCGATAAAAAACGAGCAGCTTATTCCGCTGGATAAAGAGAAGGGGCTGTTTACCTCGAACATCCACGTGCTGGACGAGCTGTCGGTGTCGGCCATGACCCGCGATTTACAGCGGACGGGTCAGGCGGACATTTTTCCTGATAAGGGCGTGCCCCGCAGCCGGTCATACAGCGATGCCGTCAGCGTTCTGGCTCAGGACCGTCCGCCGGTGGCCATTATTTCGGGTCAGGGCGGGGCGGCCGGCCAGCGTGAGCGCGTGGCGGAGCTGACGATGATGGCGCGCGAACAGGGGCGTGACGTGCAGATTATCGCCGCCGACAGGCGCTCGCGCAGCGCCCTTATGCAGGATGAGCGCCTCAGCGGCGAGCATATCACCGACAGGCGGGGGCTGACGGAGGGCATGGCCTTTACGCCCGGCAGCACGCTGATTGTGGACCAGGGGGAGAAGCTGACCCTGAAAGAAACGCTCACGCTGCTCGACGGTGCGCTGCGCCATAACGTCCAGCTGCTGATTGCCGACAGCGGCCAGCGCACCGGGACCGGCAGCGCCCTCACCGTCATGAAGGAGGCGGGAGTGAGCACGCTCGCGTGGCAGGGCGGTGAGAAGACGCAGGTCTCGGTTATCAGCGAGCCTGACCGGAGGCAGCGGTATGACCGCCTGGCCGCTGACTTTGCCCGAAGCGTCCGCGCAGGTGAACACAGCGTGGCGCAGGTCTCCGGTCCGCGCGAGCAGGCGGTGCTGGCAGGCGCTGTCCGCGAGGCGCTAAAGGCGGAAAAGGTGCTGGGCGAGCGGGAGGTCAGCATCACCACGCTGGAGCCGGTCTGGCTCGACAGCCGCCATCAGCAGGTGCGCGACCACTACCGGGAGGGCATGGTCATGGAGCGCTGGAATGCAGAAGAACGCAGCCGGGAGCGCTTTGTCATTGACCGCGTGACGGGCCGCAACAACAGCCTGACGCTGCGCAACGCGCAGGGGGAGACGCGGGTGACCCGCCTGTCAGAACTCAACAGCAGCTGGTCGCTGTACCGCACCGGCACGCTGCAGGTGGCCGAAGGCGACCGCCTGGCGGTGCTGGGTCAGGCGCAGGGGACGCGGCTCAAGGGCGGGGATACGGTGACCGTTAAGGCCCTCGGGGAGGCGGGGCTTGTCGTGAGCCTGCCCGGGCGTAAGGCGGACGTGGTCCTGCCCGCAGGCGACAGTCCGTTCACTGCCGCGAAGGTGGGGCAGGGCTGGGTGGAGTCGCCGGGCCGCTCGGTGAGCGACAGTGCCACGGTCTTTGCCTCGCTGTCGCAGCGCGAGCTGGATAACACCACGCTGAACAAACTGGCGCTCAGCGGTCCGGCGGTACGGCTCTATTCCGCGCAGACGGCGCAGAAAACGACGGAGAAGCTGTCGCGTCAGTCTGCCTGGAGCGTGGTGTCTGAACAGATTAAGGATGCGGCGGGGCATGACAGGCTCGATGATGCTCTGGCGCACCAGATAGCCGGTCTGCACACGCCGGAGCAGCAGGCTATCCATCTGGCCATTCCGGTGCTGGAGGGTAACGGCCTGGCGTTCACGAAGCCGCAGCTGATGGCCGCCGCGAAAGAATTTGAGCAGGACAGCCTCAGCCTGCAGGCCATCGAAAAGGAGGCGGACCGGCAGATACGCAGCGGCGCCCTGCTGTCGGTGCCGGTATCGCCGGGAAACGGCCTGCAGCTGCTGGTCTCACGTCAGTCGTACAATGCGGAGAAAAGCATCCTCCGCCACGTTCTGGAGGGAAAGGAGGCCGTCACTCCGCTGATGGATAATGTTCCGGACGCGCAGCTGGCGGGCCTGACCGACGGGCAGCGGAACGCCACGCGCATGATACTGGAATCCCCCGACCGCTTTACCCTGGTGCAGGGTTACGCCGGGGTGGGTAAGACCACCCAGTTTAAGGCGGTCATGTCGGCCATCGGCACGCTGCCGGAACGGGAGCAGCCGCGCGTTATCGGCGTGGCCCCCACCCACCGGGCGGTGAGCGAGATGCGCGATGCGGGCGTGCCGGAAACGCAGACGCTGGCAGCCTTTATTCACGACACGCAGCAGCAGCTGCGCGGCGGCGAACGACCGGACTTCAGCAACGTGCTGTTTCTCGTGGATGAAAGCTCGATGGTTGGTAACGCCGACATGGCGAAGGCGTACAGCCTGATTGCCGGGGGCGGCGGTCGCGCGGTCTCCAGCGGCGATACCGACCAGCTGCAGTCCATTGCCCCGGGCCAGCCCTTCCGCCTGCTGCAGAAGCGCAGCGCCATCGACGTGGCGGTGATGCAGGAGATTGTCCGCCAGACGCCGGAACTTAAACCTGCCGTCTACAGCCTGATTAACCGCGATATCGGCAGCGCCCTGACGACCATTGAGAGCGTGGCGCCGGCACAGGTGCCGCGCAGGGCGGATGCCTGGCAGCCGGACGGCTCCGTCATGGAGTTCAGCCGAGAGCGGGAGGAGGCCATCGTGAAGGCCGTGGCGGCCGGCGACCTGATGCCCGGCGGGCAGCCCGCGACGCTGCTGGAGGCCATCGTGAAGGACTACACGGGGCGCACGCCAGAGGCGCAGGCGCAGACCATCGTTATCACCGCCCTGAACGCCGACCGCCGCCAGGTGAACGCCATGATTCATGACGCCCGTCAGGATGCCGGCGAGGTGGGCGAAAAAGAGGTCACGCTGCCGGTCCTCACGCCTGCCAATATCCGCGACGGGGAGCTGCGGCGCATGGCAACGTGGGAGGCATCCCGCGACAGCCTGGCCCTGCTGGACAGTACCTATTACAGGATTGAGTCGCTGGACGGGGACGCGCACCTGGTGACGCTGAAGGATGCGCAGGGCAACACCCGCAGCCTGTCGCCCGCGCAGGCGGCGACAGAGGGCGTCACGCTCTACCGTCAGGACACCATCACCGTGTCGGAAGGTGACCGGATGCGCTTTTCGAAAAGCGACAACGAGCGGGGCTTCGTGGCCAACAGCGTCTGGACGGTCAGTGAGATAAAAGGTGACAGCGTCACGCTGTCGGACGGGAAACAGACCCGTACGCTCACGCCGTCAGCCGAGCAGGCAGAGCAGCACGTCGACCTGGCCTATGCCGTGACCGTTGAAGGCTCACAGGGGGCGAGCGAACCCTTCTCCATCTCCCTGCAGGGCACGGACGGCGGACGTAAGCGGATGGTGAGCTTCGAATCGGCCTACGTGGCGCTGAGCCGCATGAAGCAGCACGCCCAGGTCTATACCGACAACCGGGATAAGTGGGTGGCCGCGATGGAAAAATCGCAGGCGAAAAGTACGGCGCATGACATTCTCGAACCGCGCGGCGACCGCGCCGTCGCGAATGCCGCCCGCCTGACGGCGACGGCAAAAGCGCTGGGTGAGGTGCCGGCCGGCCGCGCCGCCCTGCGCCAGGCCGGGCTGCAGCCCGAGGGCTCGATGGCGAAATTTATCTCGCCGGGGCGTAAATATCCTCAGCCGCACGTGGCGCTCCCGGCATTCGACCGCAACGGCAGGCAGGCGGGCGTCTGGCTGAGCGCCCTGACCTCCGGAGACGGGCAGCTGAAGGGGCTCGGCGGCGAAGGTCGCGTGATGGGCAGCGGGGACGCGGCGTTTGCGGGCCTTCAGGTCAGCCGTAACGGCGAGTCGCTGCTGGCGCGGGATATGGAAGAGGGCGTGCGGCTGGCGCGGGAGAATCCGCAGAGCGGCGTGGTGGTGCGGCTCGGGGGCGAGGCGCGACCGTGGAACCCCGGTGCCATTACCGGCGGTCGGGTCTGGGCCGACAGCCTGCCCGACGGCACCGGTACGCAGCCCGCAGAAGCGGTTCCGCCGGAGGTGCTGGCGCAGCAGGCCCGGGAGGCTGAGGTGCAGCGGGAGCTGGATAAGCGGGCTGAAGAGGCGGTCCGCGAGATGGCCCGCAGCGGCGACCGACCGTCCGGGGGCGCTGACGTCGCCGTCCAGGACGTGGTGCGGGATATGGAGCGGGTGAAAGAAACGCCGGCATCTCCCCTCACGCTGCCGGACGCGCCGGAAGAACGCCGCCGTGATGAGGCGGTGTCTCAGGTGGTGCGCGAGAACGTGCAGCGGGACCGCCTGCAGCAGATGGAGCGCGAAACGGTGCGCGACCTTGAACGTGAAAAGACCCTGGGAGGCGACTGATATGCGCGCTGAAAACCATCCGCTGTTCCCCCTTGTGGTGGTGGCCGACTGCTGGCTGCAGCGTCTGCTTGTGTGGACGCCGGGCCAGACTGACCTTATCAAAACCGTGGCGCTGCTCCTGATGGTTGCCGACCACATCAGCATGCTGTGCGGACTGGATAATGACTGGATGCGTTTTGCCGGTCGGGGAGCGTTTCCGCTCTTTGGCCTGGTCTGGGCCATGAACCTCGCCCGCCATCCGCGCATTGAGCAGCGCGCCCTGAACCGGCTCTGGATATGGGCCGGGGTGGCGCAGGGCGGCTGGATACTGGCCGGGCTGCGCCCGGACCTGGGCAATATCCTGTTTGCCTTTGCGGTCAGCGGACAGGCGCTGGCGCTGATGCAGCGGCACGGGCCGCGCGCGTGGTCGCTGTCCCTGATGCTGGTTCTGGTCTGGCTGCCGTTTTCGGCGGGAAGCTACGGTCTGGCGGGAGTGGTCATGCTGATGCTGGCCTGCGGCGTCTGCATGACGGGCCGGCGCACCACACGCACGGGGCTGGCACTGTGTCTGGCGCTGGCGATACTCGCGCTGAATGCCGCGGACAGCGCCGCCTTTGCCACCGCGGGGCTGGTGATACCCGGAATAACCCTGACGGTGCTGAGCCGGACCTGTTGCCGCGTGCCGCGCTTCTGGCCGCGCGAATTCTTTCCCCTGTTCTATGCGGTGCATCTTGCCGCGCTGGGGCTGATTGCGATGTAATCAGGGGAATTACAGGGAATACAGGAGTCTGAGATGACAGAGGAACAACGCCCTAAGCTGACGCTGCGGCGAAAGCCGGTGGTGGACGAGAAGAATACGCCGTCGACGGACGGACCAGGCGAACCTGTCAGGTCCGTGAGGCGTAAAAAGACCGTGGTGGTGAACACGCCGCCCGCCTGGAAGGTCAGGAAGCAGGCGGTGGATGAGAGCGCGAAAAAGGCGCAGGCAGATGAGAAGGCCGCCCGAAAAGCCGAAAAAGCCCGGCTGTGGGCAGAGCGACAGGCGCAGGAGCGGGAGGCCATGCGGGCGGCCAGGCGCAAGCCTGCCCCGGAACCGGTGTACCGGAAGGTCATGCCGCTTGCGGACGCGCTCGCGCTCCTGGCGCGTTGCTGGCCGGCCCTGGTTACGGATGGTCAGCCGCAGCTCCTGGCGGTCAATATCCGGGAGGCGATGGTCAGTGACATTCGCCAGCGCGGGCTGGATGTCTCCGTGAAGACGCTGAAGCGTTGCCTTGCTGCCGTCACCCGCTCGGATGCGTATCTGGGCGCCATGACGGCAGGCGCGTGGCGTAAAAACCTTGCCGGTGAACCGGTCGCACCGGTGAGTCCGGAGGAGGCGGCGTATGCCGTGGAGCGCAGGGCTCAGGAGCACGCTAAGCGCATGCGCAGGGCGGCCAGAATCGTCGCCACCCGTGCACGGAACGAACTGATAACAACAGAGAAGAGAAAAACACAGGATGAACATGAATAAAACCCTTTCAGTCATGCTTGCCGCTGGCCTTCTGGTCTGCGGCATGGCGGGGGCGGCAGAGAAACCTGCCGCTGCCTTTACCCCGGAGCAGGAAGCCCGCATTGGGGAAATCGCGAAAGACTACCTGCTGGCCCATCCGGAGGTGCTGGTTGAGGTCAGCCAGAAACTGCAGGCTCAACAGCAGGAGAAGCAGCAGCAGGCGATGACGGCCGCCGTGATTCAGAATCAGGCTGCGCTGCTCAACGATAAAGGCACGTCGTCATATGGGCCGGCCGATGCAAAAGTAACGGTCGTCGAGTTTTTTGATTACCAGTGCATCTACTGTGCCCGCCTCGCGCCGGAGCTGGAGAAGGTGATAAAAGCCAGCCCGGACGTGCGTTTTGTGTTCAAGGAATTCCCGATATTTGGCCAGCGCTGGCCGGCATCGCTCAGTGCGGCGAAAACCGGGCTCCAGGTCTGGAAGCAGAAGGGGGCCGATGCTTACCTCAACTATCACAACGCGATTTACGCCACCGGCCACAACGAGGGCAAGCTGACCGATGCTGATATCAGCGCGGCCGCAAAAGCCGTGAAGTTCGATGCGAAGACAGCCCCTGACGTTCAGGGGACCCTGGATGGCATAAACGCGCTCGCGCAGCAGCTGGGCTTCAGCGGTACCCCGGCCCTGGTGGTTCTCCCGTCAACCGGCGCCAGTGCTGATAACGTGACGGTTATCCCTGGATACACCAGCGCGGAGGCACTGCAGCAGGCCATCAGTCATGCTGCCGGCGATACCAAAAAATAATCAGGCGTCCGCCACCTGATACCGCTAAAAGAGACTGACGCCTTCGCCGTGCTCAGTTGTCCAACCCCGGAGAAGGGTAAAAGCAAGTTTTCCCCGTCTCCGGCGTTTCTGGTTAACACATCCGAACGGTATTTTACGAAGTTATGTTCCTTCATCGTTTGGTAAAGGTCCTTCTCTGTATTCAATATAACGGAGCCTCAGATATGTATACCGTAGTCATTGCTTCGGTGATATTAAATATATTATTACTATTTGCCGTCATTAAACTTTACCGGAGAAACAGGGTTGACTATGCCCCCTCTTTCCTGCCGACAATTTTTTACCACATGACTAAATATATTAGGCATTCTGGCTCATGGAATGAAATGGAGTTCATGCGTGACGAGTTACGCCGTGTATTAAATGAGATAGATATTATCAGACATGATGCAGGTAATGTCCGGCTGCGGAAAACAAAGCCTGTTCGTGATGCCTGATTTTTTATTTTTCGTTATGAAGTTACCGCCAGAGAGGTGGGTATATCTTTTTAGAATAAACAAAATTCAAACCAGTAGAGGAAATAGTATGTCAGTTGAAATTAAATGCTCCGGTGTGAATGAAGAAGCAAGGGATATAATTAAAGGGACGGTGAAGCAACTGATTGGGGACGGTCGCATTCATTCGCGGGATGACATTATCCGGCATCTCTGCGGTGCGAACTTTGATATCACAGACGTGACGGAAGATAGTATTACGATATGCGCACCTGATGAACCCGCCAACACCCTCATCCTGAGCGGCTGGCTGTTCTCTGAACGGTTCGGGCTGGGCCGGGATAGACCCCTCTCGGGTGATGGTGGGCAGTTATCCGAGGGCGTGCGAAGCGAAGGGAGCGTGGGTTCATGAATGCCAGTGTGGTGTTATTTATCATTTCGTTGCTGGTACTGATTTTCCTGCTCTCCCGCGTGCTGAAGCAGAAACGGCCGCAGGCACCGCTTATCAGGCGGCTGAGAGAGGCTGGCGTCAGGGTGGGCGATACAGAGCAACTGATGGCGGGCGGCGTGTTCTGGGAGCGGCAGGCGCAGCTGATGACCGACCGTGAGGTGCACTTTATGCAGGGGCTGTTCCGGTCGGTGGACATGAGGCGGTGGTATCTGTGCCCGCAGGTCAGGGTGGCTGATATCGTGCAGATAACGCCGCGCGTCAGGGGCCGGAGCCGGACGTGGTGGAAGCTTTTCCATATGGCGGCCCAGTGGACTGCGACGTGGTTATCGTTGACCGCAGGACGTTTCGCGTTGTGGCTGCCGTGGAGCTGGACGATGCGTCCCACCTGAAGAAAAGCCGCTGCCGGCGTGACATCCTGCTGGATGAGGTTATGCGCCAGGCGGGCATGCCGCTGCTGCGAAGCCGTGATGCCCGGGAGCTGCAGAGGATGATACGGGACTTTCTGACGGCGCTTGAGGCTGAGTCCGGGGTGTCAGATGCCATCACTCAACAAAAAGCGGGTTAAGTTATTTAGCGCAATGCGGTATTAATTCATTCTCCTGCTGTCCCGGCGCAGAATAAAACTCATTCCTTAATGAGGGATGACTGCGTTAATGATGATTTCCGATAAGCAATTCAGGTTTAATGGCAACAATGTTATGCCGTTTTTTTTGTATTTATTGCTTTCCGGGAATTAAATATGGGCTTTACGTGTTAACTCAGAGGCCAAACTTAAAAGGTGAACTATGCGAATTTATAAATATACCGGGCTGGCATTTGTCTGCTGCCTGATTTACCTGTTTGCTTATCTGGCAATAAATAACTTTCAGTCGGAGGGGGCCAGCCTGAAAACATGTGCGTTGATATCAATGCCGTTATTTATCTGGATGGTTTATCAGCGCGTTACTGCGATGAGTGAAAAAACGCGTGCCCGTGAAAGCGATGAGGTCATCTTCATGAGAATGATGGAGCAGATACATCGTTACGAAGAGATGGAGCGCGTGGCCGGTGGTGGGCGGCTCATGAAAGGTATTCTTGAGTGTCGTGAGGTGGCACGGGCGATAAGGCGACCGGAGTCCGAAGACGCATCCCTGACGCTGAGCCGGCTGGCGTACATCGAGCACCTGCTGAGTGCCCTGGCGCCGGGACTGTGCCGGAGAATGTCGGAAGGTGAGCGCCAGAGATGGACGCAGATGCTCGACGGACCGGTACCCGGTGAAGACGCTGCAGGTGAATGCCACACCGAAACGCCCGTCAGTCAGTCCGTGCCGGGGGAGGTCAGAGGATGATTGTGCCTGTTACCGCAGAGCGTGATGAGCAGGGGTACTGGTCGCATCCGGCGTATGTCCGCAGTGGCTGCGGAACCGCGGCGGAGTTCAGCTACTGGCTGAGGACCCACGGGCTGCAGTGCTTTGTGATGACCATGCGCGATGAGGCTCCTGAGGTTTTTGCTGCCGGATTTACCGATGAAGCGCCGGACGCACGGCGCTGGATACCCGAACCGCCGGACGATGACGGCTGGTTTCTGGGCTCAGTCCATGATACCGACGACGGGCCTGTCTGCTACTGGTTCCGTCATACCAGAACGACCTGACGCCTCCGCTCCGCGTCGTTGTCCAACGCCGGAACCAGGGAAAAGCGATTTTTCCCCGATCCCGGCGTTTCTTAATCAATTCTGTGAAGGAAATCCTATGGCATGTTTTGAGTGCAGCAGCAGTGCAATGGTTATCAACCAGCTCGTTCCCTGGATAACTGTCGGCATTTTTGTGGCCAGCGTGGCGCTGTTTCGTCAGCTCCTGAAACGCGATCGGCGGGCGTGGACGTCACTGGTTGCTGTTGTGGTTCTGATGGAAGAACTAAGCCTGAGCCTCTGGCTGCTGATTAATGACGTACAGATACTCTCCCCGCACTTTATGGACGGTATGTAATGAGGATAACTATGGCCGTACGCAGCAAATCAAATACCTGCAGATGGTTGGTGGCCGGGCTGCTCGGTCTGGCGCTTTATGCCCCCGCACCGGCAGCGTATGCCGCCAGCATCGAGACGGGTTTTTCTCCGGAAGGAACGGCCCTGCAGCTGGTCCTTAAGACTATTGAGTCAGCACAGCACGAAATTCGGCTGATGGGCTACTCATTTACGTCTCCGGAGGTGGTTAGCGCACTTGTCAGAGCAAAACACCGGGGTGTGGATGTGAAAATAGTCCTCGATGAGAAAGGAAACCGGAACAAAACCAGCCAGGCGGCGATGAATGTTGTGGTGAATG
The DNA here is from genome assembly GCF_058241465.1 of Erwinia papayae. Classification (NCBI taxonomy): domain Bacteria; kingdom Pseudomonadati; phylum Pseudomonadota; class Gammaproteobacteria; order Enterobacterales; family Erwiniaceae; genus Erwinia; species Erwinia papayae. The sequence continues at coordinate 23,853 of NZ_JBZCHT010000003.1, read as the reverse complement.
CCGGCATTCCACTGCGTACCAACGGCCACTACGCCATCATGCATGACAAAGTCATTATTGTTGATAATCAGACGGTTGAGTCAGGCAGCTTTAATATGACCCGATCTGCGGCCTCGAGAAATAGTGAGAACGTGCTGGTGATTAATGACGTGCCGGAAGTGGCACAAGCCTACCTTCAGCACTGGCAGTCGCGCTGGGACGGGGGAACTGACTGGCATTCTTCATACTAATCAGCATCGTAACGTGATCTGCAATCTGCATCCCTCCAGGTGAGCCATGCGCCAACATGGCTCACACTTTCGCGTAAAGTTAAGTCGCTGATTTCACGAATCTGTAGTATCCTCTGCGAAACGATCCTTGTTTTATCCTTGAGGAGGCAGAGATGTCGCAGATCGAAAATGCAGTAACTTCCTCATCGAAACGGGCTTACAGAAAAGGTAATCCGCTAACTGGGGCTGAGAAACAGCGCATGTCTGTTTCCCGGAAAAGAGATACGCATAAAGCGATTAATGTCTTTATCCAGAGCGAACTTAAGCATGAACTGACCCAACTTTGCGAAGAATCAGGCTTAACTCAAACAGAAATGATTGAACGCTGGATTTTGAAGGAAAAGGCCGCAAGGCACAATTCCGAGTAGTTGGTAACTAAGTTACCTTCTTGAACCTTCAGTCTGTGAGTGCTAGATTACTGATCGTTTAGAGAATTTTGGCGGGCCACGCCGTAAGGTGGCAGGGAACTGGTTCTGATGAGGTGTCTACCCGGAACCAGAAAAGCAAAAACCCCGATAATCTCTCAATTCTTGGCGGGATCGAAGATTAACGGGGCCTTTCAAAACTGCATAGAAGCTGTTGCTCTATGCAGGGAGTATATGTGCATGCTCAGAAAACTTCAAGATCAGTTTCTGCGCTTACTCCTTCCGTGCAACATAAGCGCAGGAAGGTGTGACTGACGCTCAGACCCTGTTCTCCCATTATCGTCAGGTCAAAAACCCGAATCCGGTATTCACGCCGCGCGAGGGGAAAAAGACCCTGCCGTTCTGCCGTAAGCTGATGGCAAAAGCCGAAGGCTTCACGTCCCGTTTTGATTTTGCTGCTCATGTGGCGTTCGTGCGCTCGCTCGGCATCCGCCAGCGGATGCCGCCACTGTTGCGTCGTCGAGCCATCGATGCGCTGCTTCAGGGACTGTGCTTCCACTACGACCCGCTGGCCAATCGTGTACAGCGTTCCATTACCAATCTGGCCATCGAGTGCGGGCTGGCCACGGAATCGAAAAATGGCAACCTGTCCATCACCCGCGCCACGCGCGCACTGAAGTTTATGGCGGAGCTGGGGCTGATTACCTACCAGACCGAGTATGACCCGCAGATTGGCTGCAACATCCCGACCGATATTACCTTCACGCCGGCACTGTTCTCCGCGCTGGACATCTCTGACGTGGCAGTTGTGGCCGCCCGCCGCAGCCGTGTCGAATGGGAAAATCAGCAGCGTCAGAAGCAGAGCCTGAAGCCGCTGGAGATGGACGAGCTGATAGCGAAAGCCTGGCGGTTTGTGCGCGAACGGTTCCGAAGTTACCAGTCTGAACGTAAACAACATGGCCTGAAACGTGCCCGTGCACGTCGTGACGCGGACAGAACCCGCAAGGACATTGTGACGCTGGTGAAACAGCAGCTGACGCGGGAATATGCCACCGGGCGCTTTACCGGCGGGCTCGATGCGATGAAGCGCGAGCTGGAACGTCGCGTGAAAGAGCGCATGCTGATGTCACGCGGTAACAACTACACGCGGCTGGCCACCGTCCCCATATAACCCTTCCAGTGTGAAAAATCCGGCTGGCGCCGGAGGGTTTCGCACGTCTGCAGCTCCCGGTTGACGGTTTTCTGCACGAAATAACGCCTGACCTTACTGACATTCACCCTATTCCTCCATAAGAATGGCCATAAATCTCATCGCTGGTGTCACTTTTGGTCGCTGAATTCAGTTACCCACAAATAACTGCAAGGGAACTTTCCATAAGGTTACAACCGTTATGCTGACAAAGCGCCATACGACCTGATTTCAAAGTGCGTGGTTTCCTTTAAAAACCTGCTCTGTACTTCTTTTAAACATCTTTTATATCTTTCATATAAATACATAACCTGTTCGCCGCCTGACCTGTGGACAGGCTCCTGAAAATGTCCGCCCTTGCAGCGGACTACGTCCGCGCCGGTTCGGTAACTACCTGAAGTTGCTCCCATCGCTACGCGACGGGCCCCAGCATAGCTGTAGTTACAACATACGAAATAGTTCCCCAAAAACACCAACAGCGCCCGTCTGAAACCTCACAGCCCCTCCCCACCACTGAAAAGCGAGGCCGCCCCGGGCCGAAGGCCCGGAACAACGTCGCTTTTAATGATGGATGTTGTAACTAGGATTTGAGTCGCTGTAAGTCGTATCGCTGGAAGTATTGAGTAACACGCCCGTAAGCGGCCCTCACGGCCCGCTAACGCGGAGATACGCCCCGACTGCGGCTTCGCCTTGTCGTGACCACTCCGACAGCGCACAGAAGCTTCTGTATCACGTCTAGCGGGTTTTGGTCTGGCAGGGGGAAGGGATGGATTGGCTGAACCTATCAAAACTGTAACCGGCTGCGCCGGGCTACGGCGCCAGTCTCTCACTGAGCCATATTCACCATCAGCTGGCGCCTCCATGTCGCTTCGCGCCATTCAGTGGACCGGCTGCGCACTGCTCGCCAGTCCGGATCGCACATTATATAAACGATTGTGTTTATAAACACCTGTGTGATATACCCGTAAAATAGCGCATCATTAAAAGGACTGATTAATGAGTGATTTTTATACAAAACATATTTCACTGTCAGACATTGCATTTTTCATGGGTGAATGTGAAGACAGCGCCAGAAATGGTCATTTACATCAGGAGCTTCTGGAACCGAAAAGCAACAAGATTTTTGAAAAACAGATCCGCCAGATTATCCGGATGAATGATTCAGGTCAGTACACTGGGCATTCCATTCTCATGCTGCTCCGCAAATCGGACGACAGAAAAGCAGGTTTCTTATGGTTATGTGTTGCGCGGGATCTGGCTGGCAGACCATGTACCGAAATCCGGATAATCCACATCATAAAACCAATGCGGGGCAGAGGGTGTGGCACCCTGCTGCTTTCCATCGCGCTTGACGAATGCCGTACTCATATCGTAACGGCAAAGTGCTATCCGGGGTCAGGGCAGATGTCTGGGATGCTTAAGCGGCGGGGTTTTGACGTTATGGGAACATCTGAGAGAGGCTCTGAGTTCCTTTGCCTGGAGCCAGCATAAACAATGCTACTGAGCGACTATATTGACCGCGTGTACGGCACCTCCCGGGGAAGCCGCGCCCGCTTCCTGAAGGATAATTCCGACATCCTGCCCCAGGAGCTGAGCCGCTGGCTGAAGGCCGGACTGAAAATCCGGCCAGAGACCGGCGAAATCTACAAACCTGTTTCGCGGCGGGTCAGGGTTCCTGTGGCTACGGCTGCCAGCTCCGGGGTGTTCCTGTCTGACCATCTGCGCGAGCGCCTCACAACGCTTGCCGCCGGACAGGGCGTGACGCCGGATGACATACTGAGTGCCCTGGTTGAGCGTGAGGAGCTGCGTCGCCAGCTGGTTCCTGTTCCGGCCGGTGACGATGCCGTTCCGGAGCAGCAGATTGCCGGTGTGGTCAACCGTCACTTTGCCTCGCTGTCAGAACGCAGCGAAACGGAGGCGTGGCACCTGGTGCTGAGCGCGCTGGTCAGCGAGCTGATTGAGGCCGACCTGCTGTCGTTTCATGCCGCCAACGTGACTGAGAGCCGCCGCCTGCATATCCCCCGCACCGCGTATTACTGGTACGGCGGCTTTGTGGCAAAACGGGTGGCCATGATGCTGGGCTGCTACCAGGTGTATCTGTGGGACGACATCATGTGCCCGGACAGCGACGTGGTCTTCGTCGGCGAACCCCGGAACGTGGTGGTCTGCTGGTTTGTCTGTCAGCAGATGTGCCGCCTGCTGAAAATTGTCCGGCTGAGCTGGCGTAAGCAGCAGGGAGCGTGGGGAAGCCGGGCGGAGCTGGATGAGGAGTCTCATCAGTATGCGAAGCGGCTGGCGTACAGTGTGATGGATAACGGCATCTTTATTGGTGGCGATGAGCAACGCTCTCACCGGCTGTACCACTATGCGGAAAAACACTATGCCTGGGCCAGGCGCTGATGCTGCTGACCCTTCTGCATAATGCTAATGTATGCGTACATTAGCATTAATGGTGAGCGTTAATCACCTTCAACTCTCTCGTTATTCTGATTTTTCCGGTAGTCCTGCTTCACCTTTTCAATATTCTTCAGGACGATCAGCCAGTGGTTGTCTGCCTGCTGCCGGTAGCGTTCGGCAACGGCAGCAATAATATCAGGATCACTGTCATGGCTGCGGTGCATGCGTCCCTTCTGGCCAAAGATATCAACAATAATGTTCTGGCTGCCCTGCCTGTCGAAAAGATGAGCGCACAGGCGCTTTACAACCAGCGGCGTGTAATCCAGCCCCGCCTCATCAGCGATCTGGAAGAAGAAAAACAACATCTCATACGTTTTGTAGCGCTTGACGGCTGCACTGAGCCTGGCAGCCCGCTGCGGAGCTTCCCAGGTGTCATCCCTGTATTTGCGCAGTTCTGCCTGATAGTCACAGGTCAGGTCTTCCTCTGTATACCGGTGGCGCCGGAAAAAATATTCCCTGGCCCGTTCGACTGCTGATTCATCCTGCGACATGTCAGTCACTTGTTAATGCTAACGTATGCGTACATTAGCATTAACAGCAGTACCCGGCAAGGGGAGAGACGCGCATCGTGCCTGTGGTGCATCCCCGCCGGGCTCCAGGACCTCGATGCCAGCAATTCGATCGGCGGTGCGCTGTCCTGTCCTGGTGTCCTTTTTCGTTACCCTGTCACGCATTTAATTTATTTGTTAGTTAGTTTATTTGTTAGTTTGTTTGTGTATAATATAAGCATATTCTTTTATGCGGAGACTGACAGATGCGTCCGGCAACATACGAACCAGAACAGATTATTGAAGCAGGGCTGGCCCTGCAGGCTGAAGGACGGAATATCACCGGGTTCGCACTGCGTAACCAGGTGGGTGGCGGCAATCCGACACGTCTCCGCCAGATATGGGACGAATACCAGGCATCACAGAGCACGGTCGTCACTGAACCCGTTGCCGAGCTGCCCGTGGAAGTGGCTGAAGAAGTGAAGGCCGTCTCAGCCGCGCTGTCCGAACGCATCACCCAGCTGGCGACCGAACTGAATGACAAGGCTGTCCGGGCTGCAGAACGCCGGGTTGCGGAAGTCACGCGTGCTGCCGGTGAACAGACCGCACAGGCAGAGCGGGAGCTGGCCGACGCCGCACAGACGGTCGATGACCTGGAAGAAAAACTGGATGAACTGCAGGACAGATTCGACCGGCTGACGGGGGCGCTGGAATCAGAACGTTCACTGCGTCAGCAGCAGGATGTGGAGATGGCCCAGCTGAAAGAACGTCTTGCGGCCGCTGAAGAGAATGCCCGTCAGCGGGAGGAACGGCATCAGGAGCAGAAGACAGTCCTGCAGGATGCACTGAATGCGGAGCAGGCCCAGCACAAAAACACGCGGGAAGATCTGCAGAAACGACTGGAACAGGCTTCTGCTGAGGCTGATGCGCGTACCGGAGAACTGAAGTCAGAACGCGATAAAGTGAGTACTCTCCTGACCCGCCTGGAATCGCAGGAAAATGCGCTGGCCTCTGAACGTCAGCAGCATCAGGCCACCCGCGAAACACTGCAGCAGCGCCTCGAGCAGGCCGTCGCTGACGCGCAGGCGCGCGCCGGTGAGCTTGCACTTGAACGTGACAGAGTCAGCAGCCTCACCGCAAGGCTGGAATCTCAGGAAAAGGCCTCCTCGGAGCAACTGGTGCGTATGGGCAGTGAAATAGCCACTCTGACAGATCGCTGCACACAGCTGGAAAACCAGCGTGATGATGCCCGTCTGGAGACCATGGGGGAGAAAGAAACTGTCGCAGCACTGCGTGGTGAAGCTGAAGCCCTGCAGCGTCAGAATCAGTCACTGATGGCGGCGCTTTCAGGCAATAAACAGACCGGTGGCCAGAATGCGTGATGATAACAATTCAGAGTCCTGTGATGAAACACCCCGGGCGGAGGATAAATGCTACACCAGAGGGCGGCTCCGGGATGAGTTCAGGATGAAGCCAGCCCCCGGTGCGGAACCCGTCCGAATGTACAAAAGTCCTTACGGCGGGAAATACGGTGTATGGCGGCTGGCTGACTGTGTACCGATGCGGGCGAAACGTCCTCAGACAGAAAAGCAGCGACAGGCCAGCGCACGTCTGGGTCTGCAGGCCAGGATGAAGAGTGAGCGTGGCCGGTTCGCCATGCTGGCACATACCTGGTTAGCACAGGACCCCGTCTTCCTGGATACCGAAACGACCGGGCTTGATGCCGGCGCGCAGGCGCTGGAAATCGGTCTGGTGAATGCCCGCGGTGAGAGGATATTTGAGACCCGCCTTAAACCCACTGTCGACATCGATCCGGCAGCAGCTGAAGTACACGGTATCAGTGACAATGATCTGGTCAGTGCACCATCGTGGCCCGATATTGCGCAGCAGCTGCAGCACCATATCGGCCGGCGCCCGCTGGTTATTTTCAATGCTGAGTTTGATACGCGCATTCTGAAGCAGACAGCGGCAGCGCATAACGACCCTGCCAGCTGGCTGGACTCTCTGACGGTGTACTGCGCCATGCGGCTCGCTGCGGGTTATTACGGACCCACCAATCGCTACGGTACCATATCGCTTTCCTGCGCTGTCAGTCAGGCAGGGCTGAGCTGGTCCGGGGAAGCCCATTCTGCCGTCACTGATGCCGTTATGACGGCACGGGTAGTGAAGGATGTTGCTGAATACTGGCGCCAGCTCCAGGAGGATATAAATGAAGATACAGGGAGTAAGCCAGCATGACGCTGACAGAAAAATCGGGCCATCTGGCATGGTGTGCCCTGGTGGCGCTTGCGCTGGCCAGACAGAATGGCGATGTGTTGTCACCAGCGCAGGAAAACCTCTTTATTACCCGTTGGCTGTCGACAGCACTGAAGCAACGACGTTTTTCTCGCGATGTCACACCCGACCTTGAGTGGCTGCTTAAACAGGGGCGCCAGCTTGGCGTCAACGCGAAGCTGGCCAACAAACTGCACTATCTCTGGCGATCCTGCACCGGCGAACTGTGTGAGCAGAACGACCTGTTCCGGCTGACGTATGCCCTGGAGACAGCGAAGGACATGCACTGGAATTACCGTCTGCTGAATGACAGAGAATGGTCCGGCCGGTATGCCGTGGCACTGAACGGCGAAGTTAACGGAGTTTACCTTTCGCGCTCTAATCTTGATGCCGCTTTTGATGATAATGGTCATCAGGTGAACCCATTGATGGCTCAGCTGATGGGGAGTGTGGAAGGTGTGATTAAGCTGTTTAACCGCTGTGGCTGGCAGGCCGAGCCTGAATCTGATGCCTCCCTGCCCCACCAGTATTCGCTGATGGCCAGACAGGGAGTGCCAGGAAAGGATGATTAGTCGTAGAGTTACATCTGGTCGTCCCTGATGTAGCCAGACAACCGTTAGGCCGCTCCCCGTGCCGTCTGACGTTGATAATGGCGGTTGCATATCCTGTCATATTAGTCTAGTATTATCTTACTGCAAGAGCATACGCAGGGGGCGCAAATCAGATACAGGCCTTCTGTGCCGGGCAGTCAGGTGGCTGATCACCTGCCGGGTAGTTACGACATGAGTCGGTTTCTGAACCCTTAGTGCTAAAGAAATGCTGCGACTACCAACAAATTCATAAGGGCGCTATATGCGCCCTGTTTTTTTATACAATTCTGCCTATCTGTACACCATGTGGATTACGCTTCGAATAAGCCGTTACAACCACATAAATCCAACCGGAATCAGTCTCTGGAGCTTCTCTTGGCTCCAGAATCACCATACCTAAAGCAGATTTTAGAACAGTCGTTCTGTGTTTCCCGCCCGGATGATTAAACTCACAATAAATGGGGGCTCCTGGCTGGATAATATCCCGCACAAAGCGAGCTACATCACTGATTGTATTATAGCCAAGTCGGGCTAATTCCTTCTCATGTTCAGCCCAAATATGGTTAACACCAAAGCCACGATTAGGCCCCGTATGCCTCCCCACACGCAGGAAAATATCCCCAGCTGGAATAAAGTCATTTTTCGTCTCAATCTCTGGCACGCGCCCATAGCAAGCCAACCCGTCAGGGTGAGCTATAGGGCTGTTTGGAGATCCAGCAATGCTAACGTATTTACCCTGCCTAGCCATTCATCAATCCAATATCCCGCAGTTATTACTGAAAGTCCCACAGGCCGTTGTGTGTCCATTCTGCCTGGTCGTACTGGTGAAGCCCAGCGTATTGAGCGCGTTTATAATAGGGTTTTGAAGTCCAATGGAAGTTATTATACCGGAGCTGGAGTTCTGGTACCTGAGTTTCATCGGGGCTGGTCCGGGGATTACGCTTCCTCACCTTCAGAACTGCTGCAGACGCGTATCACTGTCATTTTTGACACTCCAGCCAGACGGGCTGTTTCCCTCAAGGATTTGCCGTGCGTAAGACGAAGTGTGCGTATTAATTCATGTTTCTGCGCATCGGCTACCCTGCCCCGATATCTACCCTCCGCTTTTGCCTTGCTTATACCTTCAGCCTGACGACGTCGTCGATCCTCGTAGTCTTTTCGGGCAATAGCGGCGAGCATATCCAGCATCATGCTATTTACGGCCTTCAGCATGCTTCGGGTAAAGTCATCACTTACTGCGCTGGATAGCGCCAGATGGCTGGTCGGTAGATCAAGACTGACGATGGCCAGCTGCTTGTCGGTGATTTGCTTTCTGAGTGTCTCCCAGCCTGCATCATCCAGGCGGGTAAGCCTGTCGACCTGTTCAATAAGAATGACATCGCCAGGCTCCGCATCCCCAAGAAGCCTGATCAGTTCAGGACGGTTCATTGTAGTACCGGAGACATTATCGATATACCAGCCAGCAATACGGTGGCCATGTTGGTTTGCAAATGCCTTCAGTGCATTTTTTGCCCGGCTGGCATCCTGCTCTGAAGTGGATGCCCGGAGGTAACCAAAAACGAACATTATTTGTCCTTCTGGTAACATTTAAGTGGTCTTGTGTACTATGGTATCACTTATGTGGTCACAATAACATTCGTCGGTATCTTTACTGGTGGTATATATAGAGCATACCCAAATGTGACACATCAAGGGCCGATTAGCTAGCTATGTACTACGAACTGTGTTGACATTACGGATTTGTTAGTATAGATTTGATCTCAATGACGCCTGCAACAACCACTTTAGTGGAAGTTAGTGGGCTTTTTTTTTGGGATTTTCACATCAGGGATGAGATGAATCATGCCTTACTCTCTTTTCGCTAAACCGTATCGTACACCATCAGATCTCATTCAAGATTTAAAAGCAAAAAATCTTTCATTTAAAAATGAACTTGCCGCTGAAAAACTTCTAAGTCAAATTAGCTACTATCATTTCAAAATTTATTTGCATCCATTAATTGATAAAAATGGTCCAAATAAAAAACATTATATGAATAATACTTTTTTTGAAACAGGCGTGGAGCTATATAGATTTGATGAAGAGTTGCGGTCATTAATGTTTAAAGTTATAGCGAAGATTGAGGTGAAACTTCGAAGTCGTCTGGATCATACAATATCTGGAATTAGCTCCGATCCTTTTTGGTATTTGGATAATTCTTGGTTCTACACTCCGGGAAATACAAGGAATATAGATAGTATACGAGATCGTATAGCCTCTGATTTTAATCGCGAAGGTGAAATGTATGCAAAAAATTACAGATCGAAGTATTATAACGAAAGACATGATAAATATAAGAACCTCCCTCCCTTTTGGATTGCCAGTGAATTAATAAGCTTGGGACAGGTTTTGAAATTATATGACTCTATAGATTTTACATATTTAAATAATTTGCCCGCTCCAAATAATTTGGCATTGAATGATTTAGCTAGGGAATTTGGTGCGGGAAATTATAAGATTTTAGTAAATTGGATACAACGTTTACGTGATGTACGAAATCGGTGTGCTCATCATAGTCGTCTATGGAATGCAAAGCTGGCTGCCCCATCAAATATAAATTCTTTACTTGTTCATATGCCAACTCAGTCGAACAGACCTTATGGCACAATAGTTGTAGTGCACAAAATGATGAAATCCCTACAAATTAATTCTATATCATTGCGGCACGAGCTACATAGTTTATTCGTTAAATATCCAGAGTCGATAAATTATATGAGTGAAGCTGGGTTTCCTGCTAATTGGCTAGCAGACCCGTTCTGGATTTAAAAAGTAAAAAAAATTCTACTGCTGCGAAGCTAGTGTGGGATTTTTTATTTTAAATAGACTTGATTTGAGTTGTTATAGATAAAAATAAACTTGATACTGTTGCCTCAGAATTATTTCCACTTATATCTTTGAAGAAAAAATTCCATATTCCCAAGCTTAAACTTGAAGGATATGGTACTTTTTTTTTCGAACAAGACAGTACCTTGCGAAGTCTCTCTTGGTAAACCAAACTTACTGGTTATATGTATCTTGTCAAAGAATGAATTTCGGATCCGAAATCTATTGCGTATCATTATTGATACTCTAAATTTTTTCTGTATACTGTTTGTGTCGTCCTGAAAGCATGACAATCAACGTAGAGGCAGATAGCTGCTTCTTCATCTGGCGAAACGCCTGACTCACAGGAGTGTGTATGAAAAACTGTCATATTATCATCGCTTTACCAAACTGCTCTCTCAAGTCTTGCCGCCCCTTCACAAACATTTCGCATGCGAAATCTTAAGGACAGATCCATGACCCTGAAAATTGGACCCATCGGAAAACTTATAGTTGTATGCAGCCAGAAGGGCGGAATCGTTAAATCGCAGTCATCCAGTGAAATTGCACATGACCTTCGTAATGCTGGCTTCCGTGTGCTTGAAATTGATATGGACTGGACAACTGGTCTGACGGAGAGAGCTTTCCCCGATGATTTACCTTATGAAATTGAACGCGAGCCTTTAAGTAACAGTTTTACACCTGGCGAGGCGAACACATACCAGCTTTTCTTCTCGGATACAGAGGTTCGACCCATTGAACTTCCCGGCGGGCGCTTCTTTATTGGTGCTACAAGTGAATTAAACGAAATTAACTATCGCAACAGCGATTGCATGTTCGACTTCAGGGACCGTATTGAAGAACTGAAGAAGGAGTTTGATTTTATTATTGCTGATTCAGCACCATCATATTCGAATGTTATGATCGCAGCTCATATGTCAGCTGATTACCTTCTGATCCCTACCCTGCTGGAGAAACAGGCCCGTAATGCCGTAGGTAAACAGCTTGCCTATATGCAGAAAATTAAGCGGAACTATAACCCTTCCCTTCAGTTTATGGGTACGTATGTGACCCAGACGCAGGTGAAAAATTACAAAAAACCGCTGAAAGAAGGGTACCTGGGGCCTATTGATACACTGAACCTGAATCTCCTCATCGAGATCCTTCAGGGTAAGGGGTATTCCGAAGAATACATTCTCGCTTATATATCATTTGTACCTGCAGCTGCAAAAGAGGCGATCGAGCTTGGCCTATCCTTTGATGAATATGACCCTAAATGTCTTCCTGCAATCCAGTATAAAGAACTTACCCAGAAAATTATTAAGCTCGCTGGAGGCAAGTGATGGCTAAGAAACCGTTCATGAAACGACTCCAGGCGCAGCAGGAAATGAAAAAAAATGCGACTTCTGTACCTGATATCGAACATGTCATTGTTAACAAACAGCCAGATGTGCAGAGCCATGATATAGATGCGCACCAGATTATGGCGGATATAGCTCGCCCGGACATCGAACCAGATGGGCAGATAATCCGTGTAGATATAAATCTTGTATATGCTGAAGAACAAGTGCGACCTGAAGAAGACTTCGATGAAGAAGTTATCGATGGTATGTCTGACACCTTTGAAACTATAGGGATGCTTACCCCACCTCGTTGCTATCCTCGTGACAGACGTGGCTACCAGATATGGTTAGGCGAAACGCGAGTTCGCACTGCTCGAAAACGTGGTGATACCCATATTGATATTTATGTTGGTAAACCACCGCGGGAAAGAAAAGAACGCATCATCGGCCAGCTCATTGAAAACCTGCAGCAGTCTGGTTTGAAACCATTAGCGACTGCAAAATCGTTCTATGAGCTCAAGCATCAGTTCAACATGACAGGTGAGCAGATCGCAAAAACGATGGGAAAACCTACCTCGTTTGTCAGTAAACACCTTCGTCTCATTGATGCACCAGAAATTGTTACTGCCCTTCTCCGGGATAAAGTTACATCCGATGTCGACCTGGCATACACATTGATTCAGGTGAGTGAAAACTCCCCCGAAGAAGCCGAGAAGCTCGTCGCAGCTGCGAGGGAGTCAGGTATTTCGCGCTCGCAGGTTAAAGCTGTTCTTGATGAAGTAAAGAACAAAGGCAAAGATAAGATTTCGCATGCGAAATCTAAGGCTCAGAACAAAAATCCTGCTAGGCCTGTAGACAGCAATTCAGGTGTAAAAACCTGGCAAGTCGTTGTCGACATAGACGGTCAACAAGGGACTATAATGACTGACCGCGCGCCAGACGCAGAGGGATATGTGTGGGTGAAACTGGAAATTGGTGAAATTTCAGTTGAGGCATCTGAACTCCGTGTTAAAGGGATGCGATCTCAGTAATGAAATCTACTCCGTTCACCGAAATGGCCACGGGATTCCGTGGCCAAATTGTCCGCCTCTGGGCGCTTCAGTATCCCGGAACTCAATCCGAAGCTGCTGCCGCACTAACAGAAGCGGCTATCAATCTTGGGTACGTAACAAGAAGCCGGCCTGTACCCGGAGCAGCGTTAACCTCATGGTCCTCGAGCCCGGAAGAAACTCCGTTATGGGCGGCTCAAACGGCATTAACGTTGATGCTCGGCGCCGGATGGAAGCCAGTAAGTAACCAGGACTGGTGTGGAATGTCGGCGCTTTTATTCAGATCTAATCGTACACTTCCACTTGAGCAGCTTGTCGCTTCCTTGCCTGAGAACATAGACAGGCGAACCGCTACCGGATGGCTCGTGGCTGCAATCGAAGAGGACGCCCATTACCGTTATAGCAGGAAATCCAGATGACCTTTCAGGAGCTTGATGCTTGTATCGCAGGCTCTGGCCGTCGTTCTATAGCTTCAGCGTTGATCGCTTTTATTCTTGATGCGCTTGATGACGGACAGGACGGAGTTGATCTTGATAACTTCCAGGGCCATACACACTTCGTCCGCAATAATGTAACTACTGTAGCCAGCTATCTGCAGTTGCATGGGATTATTCAGGTAATGTATTACCGTGATGGTGCTGCAGAACGTCAGTATGAGTCCGTTAATAATTACGGGCGGTGGGCGAAGCAGCACTATCGGCCCTCTCTGGCACTCACACAGCTGCACAGGCGTGATTGATTCATAAGATTTCGCATGCGAAATCTTCAAGTGTCCGATCACCTTATGATGGCCAGCGGTAGTTCGTCCCACCTGGTCGTATATGCCGGAGAAAGCATCTCCCGCTTCATTTGCCACTCAGGCGCAATCCCCCTTCCGGCAAACCACACTTTCCCCAGTCCTGAATGGTTGATACCGTCCAGAACTTTCATCAGCTGCTCGCTGTTACTGTGTGGCTGCGCAGTATCGAACAGGTTCAGCTGCGACACGCCCGTCGGCGTGAAGTCGTTAAGCATGCATCCTGCTTTAGCGTACCGGTGGCCATTCTGCCAGATACGCTCCAGCGCCCTGACGGCTGCATTGATAATGTCTCGCGTATCCTGCGTGGGCGTCTGCAGCTTTTCGCTGGCCAGATTGCCGTAGTAGGGTTCGTTCACGGCAAACGGGGATGTTTTTACGAACACGGAGATGTGCCTGCAATACTGCTTCTCACCGCGTAATTTCTCGGCTGCACGCTCTGCGTGCTGACAGACAGCCTGTCGCATCGACTCATAGGTTGTGACGCGTTCACCAAAGGAACGGCTGCAGACTCTGCTGCTTCGCTGGCGGAGCCTCCTCGAGGGAGATACAGGCCTCTCCGTTGAGCTCCCGGACCGTTCTCTCCAGAACAACGTTAAAATTCTTTCTGATAAAGGCCGGATTCGCGCGCGCCAGCTGCAGGGCCGTCGTGATACCCATCGCGTTGAGCGTTTTCGAGATCCGCCTGCCAACCCCCCATATTTCCTCTACCGGCTGCAGGGACAGCAGTTTCTCTGTTCTCTTTGGATTGCCTCGAGTAAGAGCCAGGACGCCACCAAACTGTGGCCACTCCTTGGATGCCCACTGGGCCGATTTTGCCAGCGTTTTAGTCGGCCCCATCCCCACGCCTATAGTCAACCCCGTTCCGCTTCGCACGTGCTCGCGCAGCTGGCGCCCGAAATCCTCAAAATCCATACAGCCATCGATGCCCCGGATATCCAGAAACATCTCGTCGATACTGTACTGCTCGACGTGCGGCGCTAGATCCTCGAGGTGCGCCATAACCCTGTTCGACATGGAAGCGTACAGGGCGTAGTTGCTGGAGAACGCAATGACCGGCTCCGGAAACTGCGCATCTTTCAGCTGAAACCACGGCACGCCCATTTTGATGCCGAGCTGCTTTGCTTCTTTCGAACGTGCGATGACGCAGCCGTCGTTGTTGCTGAGCACAACAACGGGTTTTTTCCGCAGGTCAGGCCGGAAAACCTTCTCGCAGCTGGCGTAAAAGGAGTTCACGTCCGCGAGCGCAAACATCAGCTTAATCCCCGGGTTTTATGGATAAACGCCGTGACGACGCCGAATATCTGTAGTTCTTCAGGATAAAGCGTGGGGTAGGCGGGATTCATCGGCAGCAGGGCGATGCGGGGCTTCAGCTGCAGGCGCTTGACGGTAAACTCCCCTTCCGTCTCTGCGATAACAATGTCTCCCTGCACAGGCGTTTCCGCTTTATCAACCACCATCAGGTCGCCAGAGTGTAGGCCCATATCCTTCATAGAATCACCAATGGCCCGGACAAAGTAGGTCGCGCTGGGACGGCTGATGCAGTAGGCATTCAGGTCGAGTTCGTCCTCCGTATAGTCGGCAGCCGGCGAGGGGAATCCGGCCGGGCAGCGTTCGGTGAATAACGGGGCTGTAGACAGTGCCGGCTCAGAAGCGGGAGAGACGAAAACAATCATGGGATACCTCTTAAAATTACTGTTTTTATATACAGTATTATTTAAGAAATCTCCCGTCCTGCAAGGAGAATTTTACCTGTTCCTGTCATGTGGTTGTTCTGCCGGAAAAAAGAGGTGTATGGGTTATCCACAGAAACGGTGCATAACCTTGTGAGATAACTGTTGTTGCCGTTCTCCCTTTGCGCCGTGCCGCTACTGTAGCCGGGCCGCTTCGTATGCAAGGGTCCGCTACGCCGGTATCCTCGCCCGGTCGCAGTTAATTTAAAAGGCTTAACACGCCGTCTTCCCGTCGTTCTCCGGCTCAATTTTCGCCGTCAAACCGTCCAGCCAGCGTCTGCTGTTTCACTGCGCTGCGGCCTGCGGTCCCGCCCCTGCATTCTGCGCTTTTCGCCCGGCTGTCGTATCGGCACGGCGCAAAGGGTGCCGCATTCAGCAGAGGAGAAACATCATGTCCCGATTCGTCCTGGGTAATTGCGTTGACGTTATGGCCGGATTCCCTGATAAGGCAGTCGATCTCATTCTCACCGATCCGCCCTATCTCGTTGGGTTTCGCGACCGTTCCGGGCGCACTATCGCGGGAGACAAAACCGATGAGTGGTTACAGCCCGCCTGCAATGAAATGTATCGCGTGCTCAAAAAAGACGCGCTGATGGTCAGCTTCTACGGCTGGAACCGTGCCGATCGCTTTATAGCTGCGTGGAAAAACGCCGGGTTCAGCGTGGTTGGTCATCTTGTCTTTGCCAAGACCTACACATCAAATTCCGCCTACGTCGGATACAGCCACGAATGCGCCTACGTGCTTGCAAAAGGCCGCCCGCCGCTGCCGGAAACCCCGTTGCGCGACGTGCTGGACTGGAAGTACACCGGCAACAAACATCATCCAACGGAGAAGCCGGTATCGAGCCTTCAGCCGCTTATCGAGTCTTTCACGCGCCCCGGCGGAATTGTTCTCGACCCCTTTGCTGGCAGCGGCTCTACCTGCGTGGCCGCGCTACAGGCTGGCCGTCGCTATATCGGTATTGAGCTGCTCGAACAGTATCACCGCGCTGGCGTTCAGCGGCTGGCGGCCGTTCAGCGCTCGATGCATCTGCCTGCCGCCAACGGTGACTGGCTTCCGGAGGCCGCATGACCAACTACGCCGGAAACGAAGCGCTGCGTGCCGACGTTGCCGCCCTGGCAAACAGCATGTGCGATCTGCGCGCCACGCTCAATGCGCTGGAATCCCGCTACCGCTACGACGCGGAGAACCTGACGGAGCGCCTGGTCCGCCAGACAATTTGCCGCATCAACGCACTTTATCTTGAAGCGTACCGGCAGGCGCTGGAGCTGGACGCCAGCTTTAAAGACTGAAACGGGCGGGCGCAAACGCCCGTAGAAGACGAATCAGGAGAATCAAAATGTACGGAACACGCGAAGAACTCTGCACCCGGCTCGAAAACATGTTCACCCCCGACGAGCCGCTGGTACTGCTGGTATGGACCGAAGAAGCTTTTTATGTCGCCTGCGGTGAACTTGATGTAAAGCCGGAACCTGCCGAGATTCAGGGACTGATGGAAACAACCGGTAATACGGATATGGCCGTGTATCGCAGGGAAGGCGTTACAAATTCAGGCGTATGCGACCTTCTGGTACGACACCGTGAGGCCGTGGCACGCGAGGTAAGCGTTCCTGCGGCGCTGCTCATGCGCGTACTGCGGCGACAGGAAGGCGACCTGGAAAATCTTGTCGGGCAGGCGTGGGAGGCCGGGAGACCCACGCCTGAATCCCTTAAACAGGCGCTTCACGATGTCAGAGTGCTGATGGAACGGATCTGATGCAGGCCACAGGGCCGGAAGTTATTCCGGCTCTGCTCTGCCGGTCCTGCAAAGCAAAAGGATGTCGCGCGCTCCGCTATGCCGGCGCGACCTTCACGGCGTTACGGCCGCGCAGTGAGTGACGTTCGTGCGGCCTGCGGCTTACGCCGTGCCTCTACTTTAGCCCGAACGCTGCAAATGCAAGGGTTCACTGACGTCGATGCTTTCACCCGGTCGCCGTTTGTTTAAATGCCTGTCGCGGTTCTTCCCGTCGTTATCTCGCTCAATATTCGCTCGCTAACCGTCCAGACCCTCTCCGCTGTTTACCGGCGCTGCGGCTTCATGCATCGCCCCTGCATTTTTCGCTCCCTGTCGGGCTGTCGTGTCGGCACGGCGTAAGCCGGAACTCAGACGACATCGACCACGGAGGAATTTCCATGAGCATTACGACCACCACGCCCGCTGTCTACGTTGGCACGTACCACAAATACAACTGCGGCAGCATTTTTGGCAAATGGTTTGACCTGACGGAGTTTGACGGCAGGGAGGATTTTTATGAGGCCTGTCAGGCGCTGCACGCCGATGAATGGGACGCAGAATTTATGTTCCAGGACTGGGAGGGCATTCCGTCGAAGTTCGTCTCTGAATGCGCCATCGACTGGGATTTTATCGCCGCGTACAAACAGGCTGAAGAAGAGGGCAGGGAGGCCGCGTTTATCGCCTGGGCGGAGTATACCGGCGAGTGTGACTATGACGCGTTTGACGAAGCGTATCGCGGCGAGGCGGAGAGCGAGGAGGACTATGCGCGTGAAATGGCTGAAGACAACGGCCTGCTGAATGTGGTGCCGGAGCCGCTGCGCAGCTATTTCGATTTTGAAGCCTGGGCGCGTGACCTGTTCAGCAGCGGTTATGTATTCCATGACGGCTACGTCTTCAGCAACTGATTTTCCCCGGCAGGCGGTTCAGCCGCCTGTCAGCCCGCGCGCAAAACCCTGGCAGGCGCTGCCTGCCGGCGAAGTACGCCGCGCCTGCGGCGCCGCGCATCTTCGCCAGTGCCTTATGTTCCGGTGGTGTCAGGGTATGAATATCGGTGTGCTGCAGCTGGTCGGCGTTATTTCTGTTCCGGTGATAATTTCTGCGTTGCCGTTGCCGTTGCCGTTGCCGTTGCCGTTGCCGTTGCCGTTGCCGTTGCCGTTGCCGTTGCCGTTGCCGTTGCCGTTGCCGTTGCCGTTGGCAATAGTGGCCATACCGATGGTGTATTGGCTGATATCGCTGTCCTGTCGGCTTTTCTTCCCGTTGTATCTGCCTGCGGGCGACTTCCCTGACGGGAACCGGCGCTGTCGTAAACGGAGCCGGTAAACCGTCTCCGCCCTGTCGGGCTTCCATCGCACTGTCGCAGGGCAAACATCACGCTTGCGGCATCCGTAAACGGATGCGCCGCTCTCACCAGCCCGGCGGTAATGCTGCCGGGCCTCTTCGGGGCAACGCCGTTTCGCGCCCGCGCGTTCCGCCGTTGCGGCGGGTTCCTGCTCATTCCTTGCCTGGTTTTTTCACCCTTTTGAGTCCTAACGCCTGGGCTGAGACAAGCACAGCCGCTGTCAGCTGTCCAGGGTAAATGGCACGCGGTAAACCGCGCCCTGGACAGCTGCCATCGCCCGCGCTGGTTTACGCCCCTGCGGCGAACGGCTCTCAAACGGGTGAAGGTAACAACCAGCGGGAGCGTTCAGCAGGTCCCCGCAAAACGTCAAAACCGCGGCCCCGGCAACTCAACGGGTGACGGGGTTTTAAAGGCAAAACAGGTTCAGAAGGAGGAGCAACATGAGCGAGGCGCTGGCGGTTTTACCCGACGACACCTTTACCCGCGAACAGGCTGAGGCCGTTGCGGCGGAGTACAACAACGTGGCAATTGAGGACGATCAGGGTACACATTTTCGCCTGGTCGTTCGTCAGAACGGCGTAATGGTATGGCGCGCGTGGAATTTTGAAGCGGATGCCGGGAAATGGCTCAACCGTTACACCGAACGTTACGGTATTCGTAAACAGCAGTAAGAAAGAGGTGCCCTGCCGGAGCGGTAACTCCGCAGGGCCGGACAATCATCAATCTGTGAGGTATTAACTATGTCAGTAACCGATGTTAAAGCAAAAGCACCCAAAAAAGCGAGCAGCAAAAAAATCACGAAGGCGCAGGAAGTTGCCCTGAAGGCCGCCCTTGAGGTCGCCGTGGTCGAGTATGTTCCGCTGTCTGCTCTCGTTAAATCCCCGCTTAACGTGCGCACCATCCCGTATTCCGTGGACAGCGTACGCGGTCTGGCCGACTCCATTGAGGCCCTCGGGCTGCTGCAGAACCTCATTATTCACACCCTCGCAGACGGGAAATCGGGCGTGGCTGCAGGTGGCCGCCGACTGACCGCCCTGCAGTTGCTCGCACAGGAAGACCGTCTTGCGGCCGAACATACCGTCATGGTGAAACGCGTCTCAGACGACATTGCTGCCCTTGCCTCCGTTGCTGAGAACGAGCAGCGCGCCGCCATGCATCCCGCCGAGCAAATCGCAGGTTTCCGTACGCTGGCAGAGCAGGGCAAAACTCCCGCACAGATTGGCGACGCCCTCGGCTTCGGCTCCCGCCACGTGCAGCGGATGCTGAAGCTGGCAAATCTCGCCCCGTCCCTGATGGAGAAGCTCGCGCAGGACGAACTGACCGTTGAGCAGTGTCAGGCGCTCTGTCTCGAGGACGATCCTGTCCGTCAGGTTGAGGTATTCGAAAGCGTTAAAGCCAGCTGGTCGAATGCCCCCGCACACCTGATTAAACGCGCCATTACCGACACCGAGATGCGCACCGACAACACCAAATTCCGGTTTATCGGGCGCGAAGCGTATGAGGCGGCAGGGGGTTACGTTCGTGAAGATCTTTTCAGCCAGGACGAGGGCGACGGCACGGCAGACAGCGTGCTGGTTGAGCGTCTGGTGCAGGAGAAGCTGGAGCGTATCGCTCTGGACATTCAGCAGCGTGAGGGCTGGGCATGGAGTCGCGGACGCGCAGCCCGCATCTGGTACCACGGCGAAGACGGTAAAGAGTTCGTGCAGCCTGACGAACCCGATCCGGTGTACACCCCTGAACAACAGCAGCGTCTTGATGCGCTGCGGGAGCAGTACGACACATATGACAGCGTTTGCGACGAGTCGGATGCGATCGAAGCGGACATCCTCGCCATTCAGGCGGCGGCAGAAGTCAGCGCGTGGACTGACGACATGAAGTCAGGTGCGGGGGTGATGGTCAGCCTGTACGAAGGGCAGGTGTACGTGCAGCGCGGTGTGCGCCTGAAAGCGGATATGCCGGAAGAAACCGAAACCAGCAGCGTAACGGTGCCGTTCACCTCGCGCCAGCCCGACGCCGCAGAGGGGATCAGCGTTCCGCTGCTCACTAAAATGACCTCCGAGCGTACGCTGGCTGTACAGGCGGCGCTGATGCAGCAGCCCGAAAAGGCGGTGGCGCTGATGGTCTGGCGAATGTGTACCTGCGTCTTTTCCGGCTGTCTCACCACAACGCACCCGTTCCGTATCAGCCTGACCGTGTCCCACGGCAGCCTGACGGAGAATGCCCCGTCCGGTAAGGATGGCGCAGCGTTTAACATCCTGATGACCGAACAGGCAAGGCTGAAAGCCCTGCTGCCGGAAGGGTGGGAGAAGGACTTCACCACCTTCTTTGCCCTTGACGGCGGGGTGTTGATGTCGCTGATGGCCTTCTGCACGGCCTGTTCCGTGGACGGGGTACAGACCCGCGATATGGGGCACACCTCGCGCAGTACCCTCGATGCGGTCGAGGCGGCAATCGGATTCCACCTGCGCGACTGGTGGCAGCCGACGAAAGACAACTATTTCTCCGGCCTGAAACATCCGCAGATTGTGGCCTCCCTGAAAGAGGCGGGGCTGACGGGCGCGGCGGGTGACGCGGAGAAGATGAAGAAGGGCGATGCAGCAGCGCATGCGGAGCACTTTATGCAGCACACCCGCTGGGTTCCTGCCTGGCTGAAAGGACCGGAGCCAGCGGCTGAATCCGGTGCTGACGACGCTGTTTCAGATACCGACACCACTGACACGGCACACGCCGCCTGATAACGGAGAGCCGCTCTGCGGGGCGGCGATAAGGAGATAGTTATGCAAACAGTTCTGACCCCCGATGTGCTGAAAACCATGTCACCTGACGAGATGGAGGACTGGCGCGACAGCGGCGAAGACTATCGCCGTGAACTGACCCACGCCGTTATGCGTGACCTGTCATGCCCTGAAAACTGGGACATGAACGGCGAGTACCGCAGCGAGTTCGGCGGGTTCTTCCCCGTACAGATACGCTTTACCCCCTCGCACGGCAATTACCATATTGCCGTGTGCAGTCCAGGTGCCATCACTCCGGCGTGGATGGTGGTGTTTGTGCCCGCCAGCGGTCGCCCGTTTTCCGTCATTCGTACCCTGAGCGGCTACCAGCCGGAGCTTGTCAGCCACACCGTCAGCCTGACGGCGCGTCTCGATGCGGACGGATACGGTCAGGCCAGCATCATCAGCATTCTGGCAGCGGAGGGCGCGGCATGATCCCTTCACATCTCTCTCTGGTTCCCTTCAGCCCTGAGCGACGCGCCGCGATGGAGGCCATCGCTGAGGTTGAACGCCGGCGGTCGCGCGGCGCGGTGTCCACGATGTATCCGTATGCCAGCGCCTTTTTCCGGCGGCTCACGGGCAGCACGCGCATCTCACTCAGGGAAATCCATCATTTTGCGCCGGTGCTGACGGCGCGGGAGCTGCGGGGCAGCAGGGACAGCTGGCTCAGTGCCATCGATGCTCTGATTGAAAGTCGCGGGACGCGTTGCTGGCTGCCGCTTCCCGTTGGTGCAGGTCAGCGTCTCTTTCCGGAGGTGGCCTTTCAGCAGACCGAGCGGGTTCGCTGTCAGGACGCCCTTCGGGATGAAAAATACACCCGCCAGCGCCACAAAGAACAGTGTCAGCGTGAGCGGGCGTACCAGGCGCTGGCGGGGCAGGCGGAGATTGAGCTGGCCTTTCATACGCCGGAAACGGTCAGCAGCTGGAGCGCGCGCTGGTCGGGGACTGAACTGCGCCAGTACGACCTGGAGGAGATGTTCTGGCGCTGGAGCGAGCGTTTTCCGTCACTGGAGCCAATGGAACGCTGGACGATGGAGAGCCAGCCTTTCTGGACGGTGATGGCTGAAACGGATGCGCTGGCAAGGGAAAGTCCGGGATCTGTCCGGCAGCTGGAGCGCTGGATGGTACCCAACAAGCTGACAGCACGGGACCGGGCATGAAGTGGCGTTACTCGCTGCGCTGGAAGCGTCCCGGTCCCTGTCCCGGTGAACCTGAGCTGGCGTCAGAAGTGGTGGAGGCAGGGAAGCCCGTCCCTGAGTCCGTGATGTCACTGTGGGTGGCCGGAGCCGGATATGCCGTCTGCGTGGATTTTCTGTGCGAACGGCCCGTCAGGCGCTGGAGCGACGAGCGGAAGGCGGCCACGCGGCGACGGAATCTGGCGCGTCGTGTTAACAGGATCGCGCCCCTGTTTGCTGATGAACTCATCGGGCGGGAACTGATGGCCCGGCCTGACTATTTTCGGGGAAAGTCGCCTCACTGAGTCTGATATCATGCCTGGCTAATGAACTGGCTGGCATCACCGGTATGGCAATATCCGGGCGTCGTCCCTGACGGGACACGGCTGTCGTGAACAGAGCCAGCGAGCTGTCTCTGCCCTCCGGGCGTCCATCCTGACGCAACGTCAACCCCTGCGCTTGCTGCGTCCGTAAACGGACGCGCCGCTTCACCCTGTCGGCGGTAAAACTGCCGACAGTCCGCTGACGCCACGCCGTACCGCCGTGTCGGGTGTGTTCATCCTCTCCCCATACATCTGGTGAGCCCTCTCCCGTTAAGTCCCCGGGCGGAGGGCTTGTCGTAGCACCGTCGTGTCGTCATCCGAAGGGTGAAATGAACTCCGCCAAAACTTTTTGCGAAGGACCGCAAAAACTTTTGTCTCCGCCCTTCTCCTGCCGCCCCGCCGTTGCTCCTTTGCCCTTTGCCGCCAGGGAACTCACCGAGAGATGGATTAACCACCAGATAAGAGGAAAAGCAGGATGAACACACAGAACGTCAACGTCAAAACCGCCACCAAAGAATCTTCCGAAAGATGGGTGAAAACCTCGTCCCTGCATACTGATGGCTTTGTGCGCAATATCCATTCCCGTAACCCGTTCGATGTTATTCGCGCGGACGTGGTTCTGGCCCGTATGGAAATACAGGCTAACCGTGGGTGTGGTCTGCACTACGAGATTTACGAGTCCCGCCTGTTGGGAATGGCCATGCGATATCTCGTCGAACTACCGCTTAAAGATCGTCCGGTTTTCATCGGTGCGGCGTCGAAGCGGGGTTACACGCTGACGCTGGCGGAAGAAGACCGTGCACATGGTGAGTGTGCCGGACTGATGAACGAACTGGTGGCAGATTACTAGACCAGCTGGCGGCAGGTGATGCCGTCAGCGACAACGGAGAACATGATGAGCATGAGCAACGGTATCACTAACAGCACGTCCGGATTCGATGCATGGGAAAAAAGCGCACTCAGCGAGCTTGAAAACCTGCAAAACCGCGTCAGCAAAGCCCTGATGAAGTACCAGAGCAATACGGACAAAACGGCGCTGGGCGAGTCTGCAAACCGCTATATGGGCGAACTCA
>NZ_JBZCHT010000010.1:0-44647 GCF_058241465.1 Erwinia papayae | reverse complement strand
ATCGGGGCGACGCTGAAGCGGTGAGGGCCGTATTTTGGCGCTAAGCCGCTATTTACACTGGATTGGTGGGGATTACGATACTCTTTATTTTCGTGCATTTTTTATCTTTATGTCGTATTTTTTCTTTATCAGCACCCCCAGCAGCACCCCTTATTTATGGGGTGCTGAATGAAGGTAAAGGAAAATCATGGCCTACTATAGCATAGAAAAACGGCAACGCGCCGATGGTACTTTACGCTACCGCTGTACGGTGGGAGTTAAAGAAGGTGGGAAATACATCTGGAGGGAAAACCGGACATTCAGTAAACAGGCACATGCAAAAACGTGGGGTGCTGGCAGGGTTGCTGAACTGGAAACAAATGGGGTGCCGACTGCCAATGACATAAATAAAATGACTGTTGGTGACCTGTTAAAACGCTACATCAATGATCCCAATCTGGGTGGCAAAGCCGGACGCACAAAACGCTATGTACTGGATATGTTGCTGGACTGTGACATATCCGAAATGCCCCTTGCAGACCTGTCAACAAGCCACGTTATTGAGCACTGTCGCCAGCGTAACGGTGCTGGTGCCGGCCCTTCCACCATAAACCACGATGTGAGTTATCTGTCTTCCGTTCTTGCGTCCGCTAAACCTGTCTGGGGTATCGAATACACAACTAATCCTGCAACCGATGCAAGACCGCTACTGCTCCAGATGGGGCTGATCGGCAAATCCAGACGCCGCAGCCGCCGCCCGGTTAGCAACGAATTAGACAGATTGCTTGCAGGGCTGGAGGCCAGAAGCGATCACGTCGCGGCAAAAATACCCTTCGTTGATATTCTTAACTTTTCAATCCTGAGCTGTATGAGGGTAGGCGAAGTATGCAAAATTCGCTGGGATGATGTGGAAGAAAAACAAAAGGCGGTGCTGGTCAGAGACAGAAAAGATCCACGCAAAAAGTCTGGCAACCATATGCTGGTTCCGCTGCTCGGAGAAGCCTGGAATATCGTGCAGCGACAACCCAGAAACAGCGAATTGATTTTTCCCTATAATTCCCGCTCTGTCACCGCTGGTTTTCAGCGCGTCAGAAAAGCGCTGGGTATAGAAGACTTGCGATATCATGACCTGCGCCGCGAAGGAGCCAGCCGACTTTTCGAAGCAGGGTTCAGCATAGAAGAAGTGGCCCAGGTAACCGGTCATAGATCGCTTAACGTACTGTGGCAGGTTTACACAGAGCTGTATCCGAAGTCACTTCATGAAAAATTCAACATCCTGAGCACAAATGGAATTAAACAGACTTGAAGTCGTTTATGATCCTTCCTCAATCGGCGCTGTTGGTAATTCCTTCGTTCCATCCCCCGCAGCAATGTAAGCACGTAGCGCTTTGCGGTAAGTCGTCCAGGTTGCTTTTTCGGCTTTCACATATTCTTCAGTGTTCGTGTCGTTGTAATCGTCATCATCAATGCGTTGTTGCAGTGCTGTGATGTGCTCAGACGCGGAATCGTACTCTGTCTGAGCCTTCTGTAAATTTTCAATCGCGGGATCAGGCTCTGGGTTTTTCTCAAGGTGCGGGCCTGTCTCATCAAACAAGCCATAGTAGCCATCAGGGGGATTGAAGAAGGCTGTGTAATCTTCATCGCTGATGGGTTTTAGGTCGTCAGGCAGCGATCCCGCTTCAACGTATGGCTTCTGCCCTTCCTCATCTGCCGGATAAAATCCCAGAGTTTTTAAGCTGTACATATTTTTCGACATGTCAGAATCCTATTGCGATGTAGTTGATGCGCACTGTGCTGTTTGTCTGCCTGTTAGTCCCGTTAAAAACGGCATAATCAAATCCCGTTATTCGGTTGCTGTTATAGTTGATTACCATAATGCTGATGCCTGATTGATAGGCTATAACGGGAATACAGGCAATGCAGACGTTTGCGAATGTGTTCGGGTAATTGACAGTACCTTCACCTGACGCATTTGTTGTGGTAACAACAGAATCAACGACCACACGCATGTTCCTGTCGGTAAAAGGCAGTGTGAAACTGTTGTAGGTACTGATCATTCCGGCGTTAGT
This sequence comes from Erwinia papayae, assembly GCF_058241465.1. Lineage (NCBI taxonomy): Bacteria > Pseudomonadati > Pseudomonadota > Gammaproteobacteria > Enterobacterales > Erwiniaceae > Erwinia > Erwinia papayae. Next base: position 42,599 of record NZ_JBZCHT010000010.1, on the reverse strand, counting down.
CAGAAATGCCTGGGCGCTTTTTTGTCCCGTGCCGCCCTGCGCTACAGACAACGCTGTAGTCAGACCGGATAGAGATGTGATGTCGCTGTTAGCGCCGCTGGCCGCTTTGCCGTTGATGCCATTGTTGATTGTTTGCTGCATTGCAGGCCAGCTGGGGCCGGTCACATTCGTGTTATCCGGCAAATTAACGGTTATGTTGCCTGATGCAGTGTAGAACTGCTGCCAGTTGGCCTTATCCAGAATCATTCCCCGCGTCATCCGGGCAACGTCATCCAGCACTTTTTGAGTGATGGCAACCTGAAGCGTAGCGGGAACAGCGTACCAGGCTACGCCGCTGGCATCCGGGCCGGTGTACGCCGTGCCAATGGTGAGAGATGTATCTGACGCGATTGCGGAAACCACCAGAGTATAAGGAGCGCCACCGATGATAACGCCGATGAAATCACCGGTTTTCAGATCAGTGGTAAACGCTGTTCCGGTTCCGTTAACCGCTGCTGAATTATTAGTTACTGCGAGTGTGCCTGCTGACATGCATTTCTCCGGGCAATAAAAAACCCGGCACGGTGGCCGGGTTGCAATAAGTTCTCAGTATTTCACCGTTTAAATTCGACGGTCGTCTCTCTGTTTATTTCAGGTCTGTTAATTTCGAAATGCATTTCTTTAACAGCCTCAATAGCGCTTCTTTCGAAAAAGCCTTCAGGCTCAGACTTTATAATTTTAAAGTTCTCTGCCCTGCCGTATTTATTAACGTCATAGCGTACAGTAACTGCTCCAGACTTATTCAAGCCCCAGGCTTTTTGAGGATATGAGGCAGCATGAGAAAAACCCGTCACAAACATTATGCAGATAAAAGCTGAAATGATAATAGTTTTCATTACAACCACCATTTAATGTAATTAGTTCTATTATCGGCCAGATATAAAAATATCTTTATTCAATAATTCGATCATAACGATCTTTTTATTTAATCGTACAAATTACAGTCTATGTAAGGTGGGGCATAACCGCTGCCTTTTGTCGAGCTTACAGCTATGGAAGCAGAACTTCGCCCCATCTGATTGGATTTAATGATGGTGTTGGTGCCATCATAGTAACAGCCGGTAGAGCGCGTAATGATTTGAGTGACCATATTGCCGCCGATTGTTTGAGAGTAAACAACGGCACCGCACCGCGCCGGAATAATGGCTTTCTTACCCGCCACAGTCTCATTCAGGTAATCTGCCGTACCTGCACTGCCAGTCGGGTTGACGATATTGATCCCCCTAAGCACCCGCGTTTCATTGGTCAGAATGCATTTACCGGTACTGTCATTTATCTGAATACCCCATGAGGGCACAGTTTGCACTACTGCGCCAAAAACATAGATGGTCCCGCTCACCGTTCCGCTACTGAATGCCCCGACTACCAGACCATGTGTTCCTGATACGGCCTGCTGATAGGCCCAGCCATCAGACTGGTCGAACCTGACAAAGTACAGGTAAGGTGTTCCGGTTGACGCATCAAGAGATATTCTCTGACCGTTGCCTGAATTCACCGTTGCATCGACTGAGAATGTTTGTTTGCGGACCAGCGCTATCGGTATCGTGTCCTGAATATAAAACGGCGTTCCATCCTCCCGCGTCAACATCGCACCAAAACTCATGCTGCATACCCCAATATATACATCGCGTTGAGTGGAAACCGATCAGTACCGGAGACATTATTAGCCGCAGGCTCGACAATAACATTGCTACCTGAGACATAAATCCGTCTCCGGTTATCGCCAGTTCCGTCCGTGGAACTGTCAGGCATAACCAGAAAATGAAGGGTATACCCAGCCGGAACGGTAAAACCGTAATTTGCATTCAGGGTGTTTTCATCAATGCGATAGTAGCCAAGAATATTAACCACCAGCAATCCGGTATTATTATAATTACCGCCTGAGTCCCAAGTACCAAATCCAAATGCCATCAGCTGAGTTTCCCCATTCGCACACGCAATACGCCGTTTGCATCGTAAACACTTATTGTCGTGTTGGTCATTGTCATTCGCCCGGTGCTGTCAGAGCCATTATTTTCAAAGTTGCCCGCCTTGTCCCAGCGCCAGCCCACGGAACCGGCAACATAGTTATTGGACTGGATATAACTCCCGATCATCGCATTTGTGATCCAGCCATCCCCGATAAAGCCCTGGCTGATAAATACCTGTCCGTCCTTTACGGTGAACGGAGAATAAATATTGCCGCCCGTCCCGCTGACGATAACAAACTGGTTAGCGTTGATCGCCACGCGGGTATCGACTGACGAACCGTTGATAGTGACCGCCACTGACAGACCGGCATCGTAGTTCGTGCCTGCGTATTTAATCCCCGCTTTCAGGGTATAAATCGCTGAGCCGCCAGAGGCGTCAGCATAGGCGGTCATTTTCTGCTGTATTGCCGCCTCGTTTGCCGATACGGCGGCATTGGTGGCAGTAAAACTTGCGGTGACATCCGTCTCCAGCTGTGCGACAGAACTTTCTGCATCAGCGGCCACCTTTTGCGCCTGGATAATCCCCGCCCGATTCTCTCCGTACTGCGACCATGTCTGTGTAACGCTGTCATAGTTTGCCATCACGTTTTGCAGAATGGATTCCGGGTTGGTTTCCAGCGTGGCCACCAGCGCTTTACCATCCTCTGCGGTGAGGAATTTTTCGGTAATATCGCCCAGCAGCGCGGTTGCATCGGCTGATGACATGCCCGCGACAAACGCCGTCCAGTCACCGGTATTGCCAATTTTGTCAACCAGCCGGGCGCGATACCAGCGGCGAACGCCAGCTGGCATCGGCCCGTGCTGATAGCTGACACCGGGGTAAGGCACATAGGCCAGAAACTGAGGGCTTTGACCGTCCGCCGTTGTCGCTACCTGAATTTCTGTGTACGCGGTATCACCGGAGCCGTCAGGGAATGCCCAGGTCAGGTCGATATTCCACACCACATTATCGGTGGCGCTCAGGCTGACCGGTGTTCCAGGCTTGCCAGCTTTGCCCGTCAGCGTTGTGGATTCCGCATAACCCCACGGCGATGACACCTCCGCCGCATTCTCAGCACGTACCCGAACGTCATAAACACCGGTATAAATTCCCTGAATGCTGAAACCCTGGGCGCTGGTCTGGCTGACGTTTATCCAGTCGCCGCTGTCCTTGCGCCACTGTGCCACATAGCGAATTGCTCCTTCCACCCTATCCCACGTAACCTGCATGGACGCGACTGACAGCCCCTGCTCAACAAAGCTGACCTCACTAATCACGATATTGGTCGGTGCTTTCAGAACGCTGACAGGCGTCACAGTGATCGGCGCTGCTTCAATCCGCACCCCGTCATCGATATAACGGTATTTGTTCGGATCGTGCTGCACTCCGGCCACGGTGAATGTGCCATCGTCGTTCTGGCTGATTGACGTCACACGGAAATACTGAATCGCCAGATTGTCACTGTCGATGGCCCATACCGCACCAGTTACCGGCGTCTGACTGAATGCGGTATTCACCGTCACCGTTTTTTTATCGTCGCTGATGCTGGCAATAGTGCGGGTTTGTGCGGTGCCGTCCGGCAGGTTCAGCACCAGGCGATCTCCTGCGGCATAGTCAACGGCACGGTCCAGCGTGATATTCAGGTTATTTACCGCGCTGATGCGCCCGCCGTTGGTTTTGCCAGCCCTGAACGGATCGGCAACACCAATGATTTCAGCAGGTAACGGGATATAACCATCAAGGCCCACGCCAAAGGATATCGTGCCGTCTTTTGCATTCGAAAGTATGGCCCAGCGCCCGCGCCGGTGTGCTTCACTCTGCGACGTACAGCCAATAGCGGTCAGGGATGTTTCGTTAACGCCGTAGCGGTTAACCAGTTCAGAATCGTAAACGCTCTCAATCGTGTCACTGTAATTGTTTTGCGGGTCGGACCAGCTGACCTGGCACGAGGTGTAACGGTTTTTGTAACTTCCCCCGGCATAAGTCGGAAATCCATCGATCATGTTGGATGAGTGATAAACGAAATCCACGGACACATTGCCGTTACTGTCCACCTGCGGAACATCGGCCTTCACATAAATCTGGTCGTTGCCCCAGAAAGTGATCCCCCTGAATACGGCGGCTAAATCTTTCAGTACGGTATACGCATCCTGCTGTGACTGAATATAAACGTTGCAGGTGAAGCGCGGTTCTGTTCCTCCAGCCCCGTCAGACACCATTTCATCGCAGTACTGCGCGATACTGTACAGCTCCCATTTATCAATCATCGTCGCATCGACGCGGTTGCCCATGCCGAAAATTTTATCCAGCACCATATCGTAAAAAATCCACGCCGGATTGTTCGTATAGGCCCACTTAAAATCCCCCTGCCAGGTGCCGCTGTAGGTGCGGGTGTTGGGGTCATAGGTGGTCGGTACGCGAATAATTTTCCCCTTGGGCTTACAGGTAATTTTCGGTGCGCTGCCGTTGAACTGGCTGGCGTCCACTTCGATGTACAGCAGTGCAGTAAGCGGGTAGCGTAATTTGCTGTCGATTACCTCAGCGTAAGAGAACACTTTGAAAGCGTTGACCAGCTTTGAGGATGTGGAATCGGCTGTAATGCGGCGCACACGAATGGCCCAGCCGGTTGTGGCCGTGGGTAAATCAATACGGTGATCACGCTGGTATTCCGATGTAGTTTTACCGTTAAAAGTCGCATCGACCACCGTCTGCCATGCGCCGCCGTCAGTTGAAAGGTCAATAGCGTATTGCGTCGATGTTCCGACCATATCCCCGTTATCTTTATAGAGGTACTGAACTGGCAAGCTTAACTTGATACGCACGGCATCCAGCGACAGGTTGGTATACTGCCGCGTCCAGGGCGCTGACTGCGTGACCGCCACACCTACAGAAATCTCGTTATCAACCTCCGGCATACCCTGGATATACGTCTGATCCTGGGTGCCTTTGCGGTAATCCCATACCACGCCGGTAAAATTGTAGGTTCCGTCATCATTCGCCAGCTGGGTATCGTTCAGGTAAATCTGCTGGGCAGTTAAATCGCCCTGAATTTCACCCTCAGAGATTGCCAGCAGCATTTTCAGTTTTGCCACCGACAGCAGATCGTCAGCCTGCTCAACCGGCGTATGCGCACTGCTACTGCCGCCTTTACTGCCGTGGATGGTCACACCGTCGAGAAGTCGCATATTGCACCCATAAAAAAGGCCGCAATGAGCGGCCAAGGTTAATTACTGATCGAATATCAGGATGTTACAGAAAGATACTTAAGGATATGTTGAGTATTCAGCCCGTCTGCGTTTGGGGCGCAGGCGCACACAATGATGAGGAATGGCTGATTACCTCTGGTAAGGTAAAGTTATGCTGGTAAACTTTGATCCACTACGTAATCTGGAAAATGATAGAAGAACACACCCATGGAACATAACCGCTTATACAGAACGCGGCGGGATGTATTACGATTTTATTTCAAACCCATCACTGATAAACCAGTCTCTTGAAGACTTTAAACCTCATGACGAACAGGAAGCTGTTCAGACATTTTATTCATTCCTGAAATGGATTAATGGAAATGGAAGCCACCTCGAAACCAACGATTGCGCACTCAGGGATTCCATAATTCCCAATAATGATAAACTATTTAAATTCTCTCATAAGATCGATGGGCGTCTAGAATTCTTTTTTCGCGAGCACAATCATAATTGTGATGTTAATCTCAGCACCTGGTTAATGAGAATGCTTTCTCTTTATTTGCAGGTAGAAAGGTCCGACTTCTTCGATGCTCTCATTGACATCCAGCTTGCGCCTACAGAGTTCATCTCGCTTCCGGTTCACGAGTGTGAAGGACACAGAATCAGAATCACCTTCAGTGCATATGGTCACGGAGATACTGACGTCTGGAAGTGCCTTAATACTGTATTCCATAGCCTCTGGGAAGCCACCAAAAGGCTGAATCACGCCATTGAAGAAGGGGATAGCCCCACTTTCCCGTAAGGTAAGTTGCTGAATAAAATATTCTAGGTTCAAATTTGACTCCGGGGGTGAACCAACCCCTTCTTCAACACCAAACTTTAATTCTTCCATTTTTTATCTCTCTGGTTATTACTGTTGATCGCTGGTAAAACTGCCCGCGCTGATAATGGCCCCGCCGATTTCACGCTGGCCGTAAAGTACCGGAACGGGATATCCCATTGCCACGGTGTTGACCGGGGAACCAAAGGCATAGTTCGGTTTATTGTCTGTGCTGGATGATGCGCCCACGTTGTAGCTGGACTGTGGCGTAAGCATCTGCACCACTCCCCCCAGCAGCATGGACAGGCCCAGACCGGTGAGCGCGGATGTTGCACTCAGCGTGGCGGCTGACATGGCAGCGCCCCATGCAGCGAGTGAGGCACCAGCAGTAAAAAATGCCGCGACCAGAGCCACTGCGCCGATCACTATCTGTAGCGTACCGCCTCGCTTTGCACCTTCAGCGATGGGCATCATCTGAAACTCTGTGGCAGAGCCGGACATTTCAAATTCAGCCAGGCCGATATTTTCTTTCCCGCTGAAGAACGCAAATCGCACACCATTTAGATGCGCATTCGACACGTAATGTTTGAAGCCCGGAACCTGTGAGCACATCGCCCGCAGCATTTCCCGCAGGTCGGCAACGTGAAAGCGGTGAACCTTACCGAATTTACGCGCCATTGCGCCCTTAAGCATCAGTGTTTTAAGCATCCATTAACTCCTTTCTGCGCACCACACGCACGGTGCGGTTTCGCCAGTAATCGCCATACGGAACGCGGGTAGAGAGGTTGCCGAAGTTATGGTGAAGAATGATATTGTCACCCAGGTAAATCGCCGCATGGTTTGTGACCGGTGCGCCGATCTGCATCATGATCATATCGCCCCCGCGCATCTCTGCCTGGCTGACCTCAATGAATCCTTCAGCCTGCCAGTTATCGTCGTAACGATTTTCCTGACCGTTCAGCCACCACTCGTAATCCACCGACCAGTTATTCAACGTTATGCCATGCGTCTGCCGATAGTAATCCATAATCAGCGTCCAGCAGTCGGCATGGCCCAGCACCCACTGACGCCCGGTAAAATCACGATCCCCACGCGGTGATATCGTGCAGAAATCGCCGTCAGGCCACGACATAATTCCCCACTCCACCCCGCTGTGGTCGCACTGAATGCGGTCCATTTCAGAGGGGATAAGCTGCGTCACATCCGGGTGGGAGTGGATAATCATTAATATTTCGCCCTGCGTTTCAGCAGAAAGATAATCCTCCGGAGCCAGAGTAAAATGCTCCGTGGGTTTCTCGCTGGTATTACGGCAGGGAATATAAATCTGACCACTGTTTGCCTGCACAACCACCCCGCAGGCTTCCTTGGGATAGTCGGCAGCCACATGCTCACGTATCGCCGCCAGCAGTTTTTCACGCACGATTACGCCCCCTTCGCCTCACTGGAATGGACAATGCTTCTGTAATGCTCATCCCTTTTTTAAGCCGATTGAACAAAGTGGACTCTGCCATAGAATTTCGCTGGCATATTTCAGAAAAAGTTAACGTCTCCCCATTAATTTTAAATAATCGATTGCAACGGCGATTACGCTGCTGAATAACAGGAGTTGCCCAACGACAATTCTCAGGCTTGTAATTTCCATTGACCTCAATCCTGTCCAGACTGGTCCCTTCCGGACGGATACCAACGTCATTTTCAAAATTCACGAACTCATGCCATCGCCGACACACTGTTATCCCGCGCCCGCCGTATTTTGGATAATCCTTGTCAGTAAGCCGGTAACAGCGGGACATCATGCCTCTCCAGACACTATAAAGATTCCCCCAGCATGCCGGTTTGCCATCAGATGATTTATGCCTGGTTTGAATGTCTCTTTTCAGGCAGCCGCATGACTTAGTGTCACCCCGCATGAGGCAGGTTTTCCTGACAATCACCTCCCGTCCACAATCACACAGACATAAAAAATGGGCACCACATCGGTGCCCATCTTCATCTTTTGTTGCAAGCCTTATGGCATGCAACCGACCAAAAGTGACGCCATCAACTTTATCCATCTAATAATCCTACTTATTTTGGAGGTTAGCCGCTGGATAGCCGCCAAAAGGCAGAGGCTGATCGTCGCCAAACCGTGCCTTACAGTCGGCCAGCCTGCCGCCGCAGATGTCTTTTGACGGATCGGATGTTGCTGAGCCGTCTTTGGCAAAATACTTTGTGCCGTTGTAATCACAGCCGGTGCCGGTGCGATACCAGCCGCGCATACACCAGGTACAGACCGGCGTTATCTGCCGGGATGGCAGTTGCAACCCCTGAATATCAAACGGGGAGCACAGCTCAAAATCCACCTGTACCCGCGTCTCCGCCGTTTTTGCGTTGACGTAAAAAAGCTGCACCCTTTCTTCCTGCGGGTTGGCGTTTGGATTGCCCGCCGTCCAGTTTGCCGCGTCGAGATATTTCGCCAGTGTGGTATGAATTTTTACCTTCGCTTTCACCATGTCGTCATATTGCAGGCACAGCGCGGTAACGTAGTTACCCACGTTACCGACCGACAGCTTTGGTGTTGGCTGTGATCCGGTGCTGGTCATTTCCACGCCAGTGAGTTCGTAGGGGTGCGGATCGTATTCATTGCCCTGCCAGATTATTGAGGGCAGGTTTTCTGCGGCAAACGAGGCCCAGCCGTCAGTAGGCAGGTTGTAGGCGTGGAAGCGGAGCACGGTGTCCAGACCAAAATCCGTCCCGTCAATCTCTATCAGCTGCACCAGCTGGCCCGGCTCCAGCGCCTGAATGTCCTGGTTAAAGCTCATGGTTCACCCATAAAAAAAGGACGCCGGAGCGTCCTGTTATCTGTTCGTGACATGTCACGGCGCAAATGCCTGTTCAAAGGTAAAAGTGATTTCCACAAAGTTTCCGTTAACGAACTTTGGATTGATGGAATCCGACTTTACCCGGTACAACTTTTTCTCCCCCCAGGGGTTGGTCCACCAGCAGGAGGTGATGACGTGAGCCTTCAGAAAGGCCCGCACCTTTGCCATTTCAGTTAGCCTCCCATTAACCGCAAGCGTCCATGATTCATCCGCATCGTTGATACCCTTGCTGGCGACCTGTTTATAGCCATCGCCAAACTGCGCCTGAATCGTTGATACCGTCAGCTGTTCGCTGGCTTCCGTTCTGGCACACCAGGTAAATGTGTCAATTGCCATAGTTAACCCTTGTAAAGCGCTCCACCCGGAGACATTTCCCTGCGCAGGCGGCTGGTGATCTCAGTCTGCACAATGTTTTTAAGCTGGTTTGCCACGTCAGACGTACCGGATGCGCTGGTTTGTGAGCCAGTCTCACCCTGCTGAATGGTGACCGGAGCATAAACGCTGATATTTGTGTTTCCCGTACCGCTGTAGCTGTTCACGCCGGAAGAAACCCCGCCAGAGGTATCACCCACCGCACCACCAGAGGCGTAACCTTTCATGAGGCTGTACAGGTTGGATATGCCGATCCGCTCGGTGGCCTCTTTGGTGAAAACAAACTCACCCTTATGAACCACGCCAGCCGGATCGTATTTCCCGCCAGAACCGGTATAACCACCACCGTCATAAGCGCTGAAACTGGTACTCAGTCCCATTGCACCCGTTGATACGCCAGCAGAAACGCTGCTCCCTGCGGCAGAACCGGTCAGGCCGCTGGCAACGCTGCCCAGAATGCCGCCCAGCGATGAGCTGGAACTGCCCAACGCATTCACAACAGCCATCTGCAACGCCACTTTTGAAATCATCTGGAGCACGGACAGCCCCCAGCTTTTCCAGTCAGCCTTACTTCCCACCAACATGGCTGACATATTGTCGAGCGCACTGTCCATTGAGCTGGTTATTCCCTGCGATACCGTGCCGGATATGTTGCTGACACTTTCGATCCAGTTGTCATACCCCTTACTGATACCTGACCGCCAGTCAGCCTGCGACGCCGCCAGCGCCTGATATTTTTTGTCCAGTGCATCAAGCGCGGCGGTTTGTGCAGCCACCGCCTGTGTGCCTTTGTCGGTTTTATCAAACACCCGGTTAATCTGCTGGGTTTCATCAAAACGGGTGCGCTGGCGGTCGCTCAGGCCGCTGGTCTGCGTGGTGAGTGCCGCATCATCCTGATATTTCCGCGCCGCATCGGTTAAATCCTTGAGCGCCTCTGCCTGTTCGCGCTGCTTTTTGATATTGGCTTCTGCCCGCTGCGTCCACGTCTCCAGTTCCGTTGAGGCTGACCGGATCGCTTTGCGCTGCTCATCGGTCCATTTTGTTCCGGCCTGATGCGCGGCAGCGTAGAGTTCTGCCGCCTTCTCACCCTGGCTTGCACGGACGCGCTGAACCTCAAGCGCCACGCTGAGATCGGCCATTTTCCGGCTGTACTGTTCAGCCTGTGCGGCGGCTTCACGTTCGGCTTTGTTCTGGGCATTCGTTGCGGCGGTGCTGTCCTTCTTCGCCTGTGCGGCTTCCGCATCCTTTTTTGCCGCCTGGTCTTTGTCATACACGTACTTCGTATACAACGCGCCAGTCAGTTGCAAATCGTCTGCCTCATACTGGTACTGACGATGCAACTTTTCCAACCCTGACAGGCTGGACAGTTCATTATCACGGCGGGCTTTCTCCAGCGCGGTTGACTGCTGCGGCGTGGCTTTTGCCGTTGATACAACCGGACCTGCATACTGAGGTGGCGTTGCCCCCCCGGTGGCGGTCATGGACCGGTTAAGCAGATCGTATGCCCCTTTCAGAATGGACACCGCGCCAGCCTGCTCAATGGCCTTTTTAGTTGCCAGGTCGCTGGCGTCGTTGACCAGCTTCTGCGTGGCTTCAACTTTCGCTGCCACCTGTTCACGCTGGTAATCCAGCTTGTTGAGCTGATCGGTGGCATCCTGCTGGCGCTTTGTCAGTTCCTCAACCGACATCAGATTATTAATCCGCGCCAGCCAGGGGTGTTCGTCATACTGTTTTTCCATCACCTGCATGGCGCTGAGGCTGTCCCGCGTCTGGCGTATCTGATCGTCCAGAGAGGCAAGGTCTTTTTTCTGCGCCACCAGCGATCCACTGGCATCAACGGCTGTTGATTTCAGTCCTGCTACAGAGAGCTGCCCCAGCTTGCTGTTAATAGCGTCCAGATTATCAGCAAACGAAACCGCTTCTTTATGCGCCTGCTGAGTATGCTGATAAACGCCATACATCGCCGTACCGGCAGCAATAATAACGCCCGGCCATCCCCCAAGAATGCCCAGAACGCTGCCGCCCAGGCGCGACATCACCGACGCTGTTTCTGTCAGCCTGGTTGCTGCCGAAGATCGTGCTCCGATGGATGAATTCAGGGTTGCCTGTGCTGCCGCCAGCTGTCGCTCTGCGGCGATTTGCGCTTCTATGCCGCTTGCAGCAACACGCGCCTGTTGCGCCCGGTAAACAGCCTGCCGTGCAGCCGCCACGCTGGTTTGTGTGGCTCTGAGCTGGGCGCTGGCAAGCGCCACTTCAGCGGCAGTATTGGAGACAACCGACGCAGTAGCCGTGGTAACACTGGAAACCATATTGCCGAAATACCGCGCCACGCCCAGTCCAATCAGCAGGCCGGTAACGTCAGCAACGGTATCAATGTTTTTTGCCAGGCCGTCGAGCACACCGGATAGCGTGGATGACGCGCCAACCGCATTGTTTGCGCCACCTACCCAGGCCATAAAGGCGTTCTCAACCTTCTGAGTGGAACCGCTGATCGAAGCAGGCAGCGAATCAAACTCTTTACGCAGCTGATCGACGTTGGTCAGGATTGGCACAATCTTGTCGGTGGTCAGCTGACCATTGTTCGCCATGTTGCGCAGACCGCCCACCGTGGTATTCAGACCGGTAGCAAGCAACTTCGCCAGCCTGCCGCCGTTCTCCATGATGGCGTTAAATTCCTCACCACGCAGAACACCCGATCCCAGCGCCTGACTGAGCTGGGTTATTACAGAGCTGGCTTCTTCAGTGCTGGCCCCGGAGAGCTTCAGCGAGGTGGCAACGGTTTCAGTCACTTTAGCCACGTCTGACGACGCATAGCCCGCATCGCGCAGGGAGGACGCAATACGGCTGTACAGATTGGCGTTGGCTTCAAACGATGTACCGGTCCGCTGGCTGACCGCCATCAGAGTACTTTGCGCGGTGGCAAAGTCGTCTGCTGAGGTTGACGCCAGTTTTAGCCGTCCGTTCAGCTGATTCCAGGTGTCAGCAAAGTGGATCAGCTGCCCGGTGGCAAAAGCACCGGCAAATGCGCCCGCCATGCCTGTAGCGGTGGATTTTACCGATGTCAGTTGATCGTTAAGTTCTGACAGGGAGCGCTGCGTTTCCCGCGTGGCCGCTGCCGCCTTGCGTCCGCCCTGCTCCATCGTTTTATAATAATCCGCACCCATGCGTGAGGCGCGGGAAATCTCCGACTGAAATGACGCGGAATTTGCAGAAATCTTGATAATCAGTTCGCGCAGCGTTGCCATAATTAACCCTTTCAGCCCGCCTGCGCGGGATTGTTAAGCCAGTTCACTGAGAAAACCTTCCAGCCCGGACACGTCTTCTTTTTCTTCTTCACCCCACCGCAGGATCACATCGTCCATGCTGATTTTACCGCCCTGCGAATTCAGTACCGCCGTGGCAATCTGCGCCGCCTGAATATCGCCGCGCCGGTCACTGATCGGGCTGATGCGGTCATATTCAATCCACATCTTCAGTTCGCTGGCGGTAATGGTTGAGGTCAGTTCGTGCAGGGTTCGCCCAAGACGAAGGGCCAGCGTCATAAGAAAGAAGGTGCCGGGCGATTTTACTTTGCGTCGGCGTCAGCCTGTGTTTTGCTCAGGTCCAGTGCCTGCTTAAGAAGGCGGGCATGTACCGGTCCATAAATCGCCTGCACCTGATCCCTGTCTTCTGTCAGAAATACCGGCATGGACTCTTCATCAAGCACGACATCAATGAACAGCACCACGTCTGCTCGAAGATTACGGTGGGCGACCTGCGCGGGAGTAAGCCTGATTTCTTCGCTACCCTCAGTTGGGCGCGGGGCAATAATTTCATTCCACTCAAGCCAGGCCTGTGCAGAGGGTTCGCGTAAATTCACCTCAACACCGCCCCACTCAGGCACGGTAACGGTTTTGCTGCGAAAGCCAGACAGGGGCGCAAGTGCAAGACTGCGCAGGGATAACGCTGATTTTTTTGCTGTCATTGTTTTTATCCAGTAGCGAGTAAAACAGCGCCCGCAAGCGCCGGTGGAAAATTAAGAGCCGGATTCGCTGGCAACGATGGGAACAGGCTTACCCTTCACGCGAAGGGAATAGGTCGCACTGACCACGGCAGATGTGCCAGCGGTCCAGGAGCTTTGACGCACTTCAACCAGGATGTAAAAACCGTTGCCGGAAGGAAACAGGATGCGGAGGGCGCGGAGTTCATCATTTTCATATGCGGTCTGCAATGACTGCTGCGCGGCTTCATCGCCCACCCAATTGCGGGTGATCGACATTTCAGCCGGTGCCGCGAGTCCGTTGGTCTGCTCCTGTTCGGTTGAGCACAGCGTGGTAACATCAATATCCGACTTCTGCCCCCCCGTGTAGGTGATCTCCTTGCTGGCACAGGCCGCATCCAGCCATTGCGCACTGGTTGGGTTTGCTTCTGTGACGGCAGCAGCGGTAACGCTGAATGACATCCCCTTCGTTAATTCATATTTACTGGTCATGTTTTCTCCGGGCATAAAAAAACCACCTTTCGGTGGCGTGTCAGGTTTTAATGGATGTCAGGTCATGATCTGGACTTCAAGCATGGCCCGGTAAAGCGACGTATCCGTTTCGTAGCTGTTGGTGTCATTCATCTGTGTGAACGCCAGCGGGACCAGTGCAGCGCGAACGCTTTCGCGTAGCTGTCTGGCCTCATCAATACTGTTTGAATACACATCAATTTGTAAAGTAGCCGTCATTTCTGCCGGTCCACATAATGTGTCGGCTGAGACTTCGGAATTCAGTGAGTAAACCACCCACGGCGGTGAAACAGCGGGTTCACCCTGGGCATTCAGCGGCACCACGTAGGGGTAAACCTGTCCGGATGCCAGAGACGACAGCAAAGGGTAAATATCAGCTTCGGTCATTTCAACAGCACCTTATCAATCGCCGCGTTGGCTTTTTCAAACGCCGCCTGCGCAGCCTGTTCCTGTCTGGCATCATAAGCCGGGCGCAGAAACGGCACCGGGGCCATGTTTGATGTGCCCAACTCCAGAAAGCGCCAGTAAAAGGCGTTCCGTTTGTCACTCGTTTTCAGTTTGTTATCACTGTTGCCGGTGCGTGGGTTGGTGCCACGGACGTGAACCCCGGAGACAATCCCGCCGTCACGGTCACGCTGCGTCATCACCACAATGTTTTTCTTCAGCCTGCCGGAGCGTACCGGGGCACGTTTGACCGCCTCATCTTTAAACACCGTGGCCGCTGCGCGGGTAGCGTCACGCAATACCTTGCGGTTTTCGGCTTTGCTCAGTGCATTGAGATCGTCGGACAGGTCAAGCAGGCCGGAAAAGTCGAGTTTTGTATCGATCACGTTTTCACCCCCTGCTTACAGAGAATTTCAAGGCGCGACCCTTTTGCATCCGGTATCGGTGGGCCTGATACCTCAAGCGTCAGACCTTTGAACGGACCGGAGAGACAAATCAGGCGCGTGGAGGCTGATATATCATCGCGGTAACGCATCCAGACACGGATTGTCGCCTCCGCTTTTTCCGCATCTGATGCCATCATTTCACGACCGCTGATGCCTTTGATTTCAGCGCGAACAGTCACCCCTTCTTTCCAGACTTTTTCGGGCTGGCCTGACGGGGTGCGTTGAGTGGAAAAATTCTGAATAATAACCCGATCTCGTAATCTTCCTGCCTGCATAACCTCTCCTACAGACCGTAAATACGGTAAGGCTGAAGCAATGATTCCACGGCCAGAGGCAAAGTGGATACGGTGACACCTGACACGCTGGCTTCGCGGTTTTCATACCAGTGGCCTACCAGCAGGAGTATGACCAGCCGGATATCATCATCCAGTAACAGGCTGTTCTCATCATCAGCGAATCCGGGATCGGCGTTGGTTTCATAAATCTTGCGGCGCGTCCATTTCTCAATGTGGCGCGTGGCTGCACCGGTATAGATTGTGAGAATCGAATCCTCTGTGCTGTCATCAGGATCAATCCGACAATGTTCTCTTACCGTTTCAGGCGAAATGATCATGGCATTAGTCCATCAAATAAAGCGGCCCGAAAGCCGCTGTTATTATTAGCTACCGGAACCACTCAGATTGCCGTGAACAAAGGCTTCAGGACGGTATACCGCCAGCGCCAGACGTTCTTCACAGCGAATTGAGATCATGTTCTTTTCAAAGTCGTCGGCGTTTTCACTCGACACCACAACGTTTGCGTCCTCACGGTCAAAAATCTGTGCGCCGGAATTAAAGGCACCGGTCAGGAATTTACCCAGGAACTGAGCCGCCTCCGTCGCTACAACCGGCAACCCCCACAGGGTAGGCGTGGTCAGCTGAGCCGGATTTGCCAGGATATAACGGCCCAGCGTGTCCTTGCTCAGTTCGATTTTTGCCCAGTCGGTAAAGTGCAGAACGTGACCGGAGGCAGGGAAGCGGGCAAGTTGCGCCTGCAACATTGCCAGGCGAAGCACATCAATGCCGGTTTCATTATCCACCGCAAACGCAGCGCTGAAAGCTTTTGCCTGGGGAATGATGCCCTGAAGGTGTGCGCCTGTGCCGTCACCAAACAGAATTTCCTGTTCTTCGACATAGGACAATCCGTAGCGCATTTCTGCATCAACGGTTGACTGCAACTGCGCGAAATCGTCCAGGATTTGTTTGGACGCTTTGAACATGTGCGCAATGGTGCGAACAGGCGTGGTTTTTTCACCAAACTGAATATCACTGTAAGGTTTGGTGGTGTTTTCCGGAACAACCGCTGCGTTGTTGGTAAAACCGGTCTGCTGCACGTAGTAAATCGTGTTGGACTGGGTGCGGCCCGGTGCAATAAGGTCGCGGATAAACAGTCGCTGCTTTGGTGCAGTATCAATGCCCGGCAGGCGCTGCGGTGCCACAATCTGGCCCGGAATATCCACCGTGGTCAGTGCAGCTTTAACCGGTACGGAAATACGCTTGTTGCCCTCAAGGCTTGATCGGATATCTTTCATTACTTCAGCCGAGACAAACTGCTGACCCACAGACTGGATCACGTCTCTGGCGGCGTTAAGCGGAATTTGTGCGGCTACATGCTGCTCAAGATCGCCCAGCGAAGTTTTGATAGTTTTCATCGCTTCATTGAGGGCGTTATGCTCCGTAGCGATTTTATCCACGGCGTTTTTGGTTTCAGCCGAGAGCTGACCAGAGTTTTTGGCTTCGTTCAGTGCTTTTTCAGCTTTTTCGCTGAACTCAGCCGAAACTTTTTCCAGCTTTGCGGAGACTTTCGTCAACAGTTCATTTACTTCAGACATGCGTTATCCTTATTCGCCGAGCAGTGCCAGCGCATTTTTGAGTGAATTTATTGCTTCAGGGTTAATTTCATCGACAGCGCCCGGCTTGTCGTTTTTTTGAGGGGTAGCGCACGGCATACCACCTAAAGCCTTGAGGTGCTTCCGGCGTTCGGCGCGTGGCATACCGCCCTTTGCCAGAAAAGCATCAATCTTTCTCAGTGCAGCGGCGGGGCTTTCGTCGTCACTGGTTATTTCGTCAGCAGAAAGCAGGGAGTCTGCAAAACCCTGGTCTACAGCGTCACTGCCACCGATAAACGTTTCGTTATCCATCAGCGTCTGAACCTTACTCAATTCAAGACCGGTTCGGGCTGCATAAATGTCGGCCATTGCGCTATCAAAAGGCTCCAGAGAGTCGGCGTATTGCCTGAAATCGTTGCGATTGCCAGCCATAATGCTCCAGCAGTTGTGGATCATCAGGAACGCACCGCGCCCCATCTGAATTTCATCACCGGCCATTGCGATAATGGATGCTGCTGAGGCCGCAATTCCCAGCACTTTGACGGTAACTTTTCCTTCATAGGCCAGCAGGATGTTATAGATTGCCAGTCCCTCCCACATATCTCCGCCCGGTGAGTTGATGTTTACCGTAACGTCCGATCCACCCATGCTCCTGAGCGCTCCGGCTATACGGCTGGCGGTGACGCCATCGCCATACCAGTCCTCACCAATGGTGTCCAGAATGGAAATGGCGTTATCGCCCGTCTGCCCCGCCGCTCGAATCCCCCCATCCCAGCGCTCGTATGCCGCAGACGGCATTTCGCTGTTTTGACGCGCAAAAGGACGCCCCTCCGGCGCTGCCGGAAGCGTTTTAATGGTCATCAGGTGTCTCCTAAGCCGCTTTTTTTAGCGGTGAGTGTTCCGGTGGTATATCCGGGAATAGAAAAGCGTGTAGCTTCATGATATTGCTGGCCTGAACACCTGCGTTGGTTTCACGAAGCTGATCCAGCGGCGTAAGATTTAGCTGCACGGTATAGATATCGCCACCATCAATCGGCGGCAGGTTTTCCAGCCTGCGCACGTCATTGCGTGACATCCAGCCGTTCTGAAGCGCCGTGGTGTAATAGGCTGAACGCCCGGCAGTATCTGCACGTAGCAGCCCCTCAACAGAAAACTCCGCAAACACATCATCACTGCCATCAAGCAGGCAGCGGGCTATCTCCTGCTCAATATTGACCAGCAGAGGACGTAAGGTGTTGGTCAGGAAAAGAAGGTTCATTCCTTCAACACTTGATGCCCAACTGCTCTGTTTGGTTGTGTGACCGACCATAAAAGGTGGAACCCGAAACCAGCGACATATTTCTTCAATACTGAATGCGCGGGACTCCAGCATCTGTGCGGCTTCCGGGTTTATGGTCACACCCTGATATTTCATACCCCCCTCAAGCACCATGATTTTTCCGGCGTTTTTGGAGCTGGTAAAATTGATCATGTATTTTCTTAGCCTTTCACGCTGCTCATCGTTCAGCGGCGTCTCAGCAGAGAGAAAACCAGAGCTTTGCAGGCCATTTTCAAATATTTTTGCGGCTGATTCCTCAACTGACATCGCCGCGCCAATTACGTCCCGGCCTGTCATCATGGGCATCATGCCGCAGACGCCATCAAGGCCAAATCCACGGATGTGCATGATGTTCTGCACAGGTATCTCACGCTTTGCTTTTACTTCGGTGTAGGTGTACTGGAGATTGCCGTTGTCCAGGCGCTTCACCACCATGTTTTGCGGTAGCAGTGGAACGAGGGAAACCAGCTTTTTGCCGATAATCTTTTTTTCAATGAACGCATTCCCCCGCAGGCAAATAGAGGCCACCACCGAAAGCATAAAGCGTGATGGCGTCATTTCAATGTTCGGGCGACGGCACAGCAACTGATAGACGGGATGATCCATCGCCAGCTTACGGGAGCCATCCCCCTGACGCTCGTAAACTTTCAGCGGCAGCGTGGAAACGGACTCACTTAACAGTCGGGTGCAGGCCCATACAGCAGAAAGGCGCATCGCTTTATCGGCTGAAACCGTCTTGCCGCTGCTGCTCTTTCCCCACCATTCCTCCCAGAATGTGCCGGTTGTCAGGCTGATGGGGACACCCAGCCAGTTCAGCAGGGCTGATTTAACTTTGCCTGGCTGTTTTTGTTTTTTCATCAGAAACCTACCATGATGGGGTTTTCAAAGAAGCCGGTCAGGTCGGGTTTGTCATCGCCACCATTCAGGATCAGGCGACTTAACCCGGTAAACATGGCAACCGGCCCGTCAATCTTGGCTTCAGGCGTGGATTTATTGGGAAAAACGTTGTCGTTTTTATCCATTTTTGCGGTGACGTTACTCATCATCCAGTTCATCACGGGATGATTATCGTGATGGATTTTCCCGGCAAACGTCAGCGCTTCAGTTTCCTTCATCGCCTCTGAAAGGTTTCTGACCGTTTGCGCCACTTCCACCATCGGTATGCCCTCTTCAATCATCGACAGACTGAACTGAACCGCCCCCCAGGGATCGAAGCCTACTTCGCGCAGATTCTCACCACTGAGCCAGGCGATCAGGTCTTCTTTGATAACGGCATGATCGACCACATCACCATCGGTCAGCGTCAGTGCCCCGGTTTCACTCCAGTTGCGGTAAAGCTCTGCCATCTGGCGAGAGCAGCGGTCAAGCCTTCCTTCAGGAAGCCAGAATTTGAAATCAGCGTGTACGTGTGAATCCGGTGCCCGCCATATTTTTACAGCGGCACATATATCGATTTTGTTGGCAAGGTCCACACCCACCCACATCGGGTACGTTTTCAGTTCATGCTCTGGAGCCAGAGGCGGGCAGGCTTCCCATTTCAGCATATCCATCCATGCTGATTCAGCCGTTACCCATATATTCAGATGTTTAGTGAGAAAGTTATTCCTGGCTGATACCTGCTCTCTGGCCTTTTTTGCCAGGCGGCGCATATCGTCCCACCGCTTACAAATCCCCAGTCCGGGATTGGCTTTCTGCCATACTGCTTCATCAAAAGGATCGTCGTCCTCATCCAGGGTGTAGATAATGGCAAAAAATGAGTCATCATCGACCAGCCCACTCAGCACTTTTGTTGCATACTCCCGCACCTCATAGCAGATACCCTCTTTATTGAAGCCTGCCGTTGTGATGCCGAAAAGTAACGGCTGAGAACGTGCGCCTGTGGCCGTTTCCAGTACGTCCCACACTGCGCGGGTACGGTGTGCATGGAGTTCATCAACGATAGCGCAATGGATGTTAAGTCCGTCGAGGTTATTGGCGTCGCTGGAAAGTGGCTCAAACTTTGAGGCTGTGCGCTCCTGAAAGATTGCCATTTTATTGAAATTCATCAGCCTTCCGAGCGCCGCTCTCGACTGCTTTATCATGTTAACCGCATCGTTAAACACAATACGCGCCTGATCGCGCGTTGTGGCCGCTGAGTAAACCTCTGCGCCGCCCTCACCGTCCGCGCCAGCCATATAAAGGCCGATACCGGATGATACTGTTGATTTGGCATTCTTACGCGCGACCTCGTTATAGGCTGTGCGGTAGCGCCTGACCATAACCGGGCGGTTCTTTTCATTCATGACCGGCTGGCCCGTCTGCTCGTTGATGAGCGGGATCACGAAGCCAAAAATATTTATCAGAATAAAAGTGTGCCAGTCCATCAGGTCAATCGGCTTTCCGGCCAGATCGCCTTTGACGTGCGGCACAAATTTATAAAAGTTGAGAATGTGCTGTGCCCGGCTCTCGCTGAAAAAGATGTTGCGTTGCTCTCCGTATTTCAGGTCACTGAGGAACCGGGCGCAGGCCTGCTTAACGTATTTTCCGGCAACAATTTCCCCCGCCACAACCCTTTCGGCGTAGCGTATTCCGTCAGTAACTTGTGCCATTATTCTCTCGCTTTAAGAAATTCGTCGAACGGGTCAGCGTCTCCGGCACTGCCCGTGTTCACTTTGCTGCGTGAAGCCGGCGTCAGACCGAATTGTTGCATCATGTTATTCAGGAATTTTCTGGCGTTGTCCATGAACCCAACACGCGGGTTAGCCTTGATCATCTTGTCGCCGGTTTGTGATGTTGTGGTGTAAACCCAGCCCTCTACTTCTAAAAGATCGCGATGGGTTCGCCACTCAATGTATGCGGCGATCATTTGCTCAAGAGCCAAACCATCAAGCTTGGTGATTACTCCAACAAGGTCGAGCTCATCACCCATCCGCTTAAACCAGTACTTTTCCTGCTTACTGAAATGCTTCGGAGTTGGGGGTACCCCTGAAGGGGGTTTCGGCTCGTTCTTATTAACAGCCCTCTTGGAAGGGTTACCCCTCACCAGTTGCAGATGGGTAGGGGTTTTCGGCGGTCCTGGCATAATCGAAAACTCCTATCAATCGATGCTTGGGGGAACCCATAAAAAAGTTTTCTAACCTGCGGCGATGCAAAAAAAGGTTAGGCGGCGGTCCTTTGAGCTTAAAGCCCTGAACTCTCGACCCGCCCTCTCCCTTTGATGATATTCATTCTCATTTGGATCGATATAGTTACATTTGAAACTATCTTATTGAGAATGGCTATCATTTGAGGCGTTCGCGAGCTGTTTTGACCTTATGGCAGGGCCAGCACAAGGCTTCAAGGTTACTGTCATCATCGGTGCCCCCATGTGCTTTAGGTATGATGTGGTCAACGGTCTTTCCTGCTGTTGGCCTTCCATTTCTAAGGCAGTTCTGGCAGAGGTGACGATCACGCTTCATTACCCGGGCGCGTCTGATATCCCACTCGCTACCGTATCCGCGCTGATGCCTGCTTTTCCCGCGCTGGTGCTGCTGCCATCCCTCGTTGAGGTGATCCGGGCAATAGCCTGAACGGTCAGTGGTGGTCTTTGCGCAGCCATGTTTGCGGCATGCTCTGGGGATAAGTGCTGGCATCAAGTCTCCACGCCCTGCGGCGTTCTGTGCGGGGTGCGTTGTCGGGATGACGTTCAACCGCTGGCAGGTCGGCGTGGTCGACGAGTGAATAGCAGGGATAGATGACCCGTCCGCCATACGCATCGCCTACCGCATAATCCGCTGGCTTGCTGCTGTCCCACTTGTTAAGCACTGTGCTGATGCGCTGTAATGGAATACTGTAGCAAACCCCGTGCATCAACCGATTCATGATGATGTAGTCATCCTGCCGCTTGTCAGCCTCTATCAGGCTGGCAGCTATCTGCATCTGGTATTGAGGCGGCCTGCCGGTGCCCAGATAGAAAGACAGGAGATCGTCAGGGAATCGGTAAAGCCAGGCTGCAACCTTATCAGCGAACCCATTAACCAGCAGTGCATCATCTTCCAGTATCACCACCCGGCAATACTGCTGGCTGGCCCACTCAATGGCGCGGCGGTGATTGGCGTTCGCGCCAGCGTCTTTATCATCAAGGAAGACGTGTGCATTAAAGGGCATAGCAAGTTTGATGGCTGCTTTATATCGTGAGTGATGCGCCACCACAGCAAACTTTATTTGTGAAGCCACCATGCATACTCCCGGCCTGTGCCGTTGGTCTTGAATATCGTGTTGATACGGGGACCGGTAACCAGTTTATCGCGTTGCTGGTAGCCCACCATGCCGAATGCGATCATATCGCCCACGCACGGCTTGCCCTTCTCTTTCCCCCAGAACCGGTTCGACTCAGTGCGATACCAGATGCGCACAATGGCGTGGGCGTATGCCATGATATCCTCACGACAACCACCCAACAGGCCAGCGTTAAGCATCAGCTCGTTGCGGTGTTCAGTGAGGAAATGCTGATAGCAGGCTTCCGGGTGATTATCTCTGGCCCATGCATCAGCGTAAGTCTTTGGCTCAGAGCCAACATAGATTTTGCCTGGCTCCATCTCCTGCCACGGTTCCCGCAACATCTCAACGTCAGTACCATCGGTACACCAGATGAAACGGTATTCAGGATGCTCACGCAGGTATTGCCAGATATGCAGCCAGCGACGGAAATAAACATTCATTGCCACATCAGGAACGCGGTGAAATTTTGTGCCTGCAATTCCCGTTTCCAGTTCATCCACCAGCACAACCGCTTCAGCACCACGAATAGATGCCGCCCATCGACTCAACATGCCAGCTGCTGGCGTCATTCTGTTGCCGCGCTGAGGGTCTGGCTGGCTGGTCAGCAATGAAGTAATAACCAGATTCTTTTGCTGCCGGAATTCCGCATAACCGGTATAGCCACCGTCACGCCGCTGGTTATGGATAGTCACATTGCGCTTAACCTGAGCGTCACGGTCTGGCTTTGGGACTGAGCGCTCAACCGCCTGATGCTCATCCAGCGAGTAAATCAGCTTTTCTGAGCCAGCCACGTCAGCAAATGCCCAGGACGTCAGGCCAGTATTGTGAATCCGCAGGGCTAAATCGCTGTGCTCATACATCCCGCGACCATAGACCGTATCGAACCCGCCAACCTTTTCAATCACGCTGCGGTGGTAATAAAGCATCACGCCGCGCTGGCCGGTATAAGCAACGTGCTTATCATCACGGTAAAGCACCGCGATATCGTTAAGTTTTTGCCCGGTGGCGAAGTCCTTGAACTGGTAAGCCAGATGCGGTTCAGGTGAGGCGATATAGGGCTGTTCCCATCCACCCGCAACAGGCCAGGCGTCATCGTCCCACAAGAAGCAATGTTCGCACCCTGCATCAATCAGGGCTTCAAGACTGGCATTCTTTGACGCCACGATACCGCGTGACGCTTCACTGCGGATTAATTTCACGCCATCCGGCACCGTGACAGGTTTTGTTGAGCCATCATCAATGACAACCACCAGCGCACCGGCTGGCAGATGTTTAATTTGATGTTCCAGGGCGCGGGATAAAATATCGTGGCGATTGTGAGAGGTAATTGCCAGCCCGATATTTGATGTGCGGTTTGTCACTGGCGAGTATCGAACGCCATCAATCATAACGTCCATTTTCACTCCAATAAAAAACCGCCCGGAGGCGGCTTATGCTATTCATCAAGCTCTTTGTAGCTATCTCGGACTTTACCCAGCTTTGTTGAACCATGAGCAACAGTTCCGTCCGCCCAAAGAACATCACAATCAAATCCCGGGTATATTTTCTTGAAGTGCCCATCCCTCCATTCTTTAACTGTCATATCATTCTTGGAGGCGTTCTTTTTTGTGTACTGAGGCATATCCTTTTTGTCACCGCGGACACTTGAACCATCGGGATGCTTAAAATCCACACAAAAGTCTTGTACATCCCAGATTTTTTTCTCAACGCTTTTTACTTGTACCATTTCTTGTCCTATAAATTGCTTATTCTTTAACGCAATTTATATATCGGATGTTTCAAAATTATCTTTAAAACATCATCAGGCGAACTCACAACGCGCCTTGTGGTGGTCACTCATGTGCGGGTTAACTTACCTTTACCAGTTTGAGCAAGCGTGTACCCCAGCAACATATTCGCTTCATCTATCAGCGCCTTAATTTTGCTGTGATGCCCAGCCTTTACCCCTTTCCATTCGTTCAGACCCGTCCCGAATAAACTGGCAATCGCGGAATCATGCTTAAGGTCCGCGCAGGCCTGATTGAGATCCTGCATTACAGTATTGCGGCGAGGATTAACAGCATGTCCTTTTGTCCAGTAATCATAGAGAACATCGTCGCATTCATCCTGGTACTGAATGACCTTCTCGCGTATCTCAGGCTTAACCTTGTTGGGGCTTATGGTCTGAAGCCAACCGGCCAGCTTGCGCAAAGGAAGGCAGACCATTTTCCTTATCCTTCCATCTTCAGCAACTATAGGGATTTCCTCTACAGTTGAACTGAAGCGTTTTTTCAATTTGGTTAGCTGCCCCATCCAGTCCATGCCCATGCCTTTAACTATTGGTTTCATGGGTGTATATGGCTCTCCATTATGGTTGACTACATAGAGAGCACTGCCGTGGAACGGCACGGTGATGGTATTCATAGCGTTTGCCTTTTAGAGATGAAGCCTGCCGAACAGGAAGCCAGCCCGAAGAGACTCGCCAGTCATACCGGCTTCCTCAGGCTTCATTCCTAAACAGGTTCTTCGGTGGGGTGTTGCGCTTTCGGTGCGCGGTGAAATGCATATAAAAAAGCCCCGGACATTTGCCGAGGCTCTTGTGATATGGACTTCTGCTTACAGGTATTTCTTCGCCAGCGCTTTCAGCTCTGATTCAGCCGCTTCACCCAGCTTTTCAACACCAGCCTTCACGAAGTCCCATGCTTTCTCGAAATCGTCAACGCCTGCTTTGAGTTGATCCTGTGCGGTCGCCGTGCTTTCCGATACTGTCTGGACTTCTGCCGGGGCCGTCTGCACTTCAGCCTGAGTGTCCGTATTTTCTACACCATCCATAATTTTCCTCGCTCTGTTAATTAGGCTTTTCAGCCAGGTGATTAATGCTTTCATTGGCGTGACGCCTCAATTTTGCGTATCCCTGCCCTGTCAATATTGCACTGGCCCACCAGCGCGATCAGGTCAGCATTCAGTGCAACGCTGTCGCCGTATGTCAGGACGGGCGCAATCTCCGGTAAATCAATTGGGCTTGTCAGCTGGGCTGGCAGGCTGAGATGCGGCTGCTTTATTGTCCTGTACTCCACCTGCGGCTTTTGCTGCGTCCCGCAACCTGTCAACAGCATCAGCGGGAACAGGAGCAACAGCGCACTTGTCAGCCGCGAGATAACGCTTGATTTCATTCTGGAGCTTCCTGTTCTGCTGTGCTGTGACAGCCCGTTGTTCTGCAACCTGAGACATAACCCCGTTTTGCTGCTGCACTGCTTTGGCGAGGTCGTTGACGCTGTCGGCCAAACCGTCATTCTTTGAGCGCAGATCGTTTATCTGGTTGTCTTTACTGTCCGTCAGTTGTTCAAGCCTGTGATTTGTTGCCTCAAGCTGGAGATTTCTGGCATTCAGCATCCAGAGCGCTCCGCAGATAAGCGCTATAACAATGAGGTGTGAATAGTTTCTGAAGAAGTTGATAACAGCCATGACGCCTCCTGTTTTCAGACGAGGTCGAGCGCCCGCACAAATACGTCAAATGCGTAGGGCTGACTGCCGTTCTCGTGTTTGATAATCGCCTGTAAAAGCGGAAAGAGTTTTCGTGAGTCGGTCAGGTCGATTGGTTTATCAGCATCAGTGCCTGTCGCCGTAGCCACGCTTTTGATATAAGCCGGAGTGTCATTCTCATTCGGTGGTGCCCAGCGCGTAATGATGCCAGTGATAGTTTTCAGACCGTATTTGCTCTGGTAATTTCGCAAAATGATAATCATCGCCCTGATACCGTACTCAGGCTTTGTAAACTGGCAGAACGACTTATCTGTGCGCTGAGCCTGTGGGACTAAACCTTTCCAGTCATCGCCCCAGCGAATATTTCCTGGATTGTTGTTGCGGATCCCGCGAGTTTTATCACTGCCCGTCATTAGCATCTCCTGATTTGCGGCTGATCCAGCCACGCAATTTTTCACTGATATAGTCATTACCCACGTAGCCGATATACACAGCGAAAACCTGTGCGGCAGCGTCGGGAATTGTCCAGTTCATGAGAGCACCGATAACCTGAAGTGTTGGCGCTGCGAAAAAGGCAAGTGCGCTGCATGACACAGCGTCGAGAACTCGTTTTGACCAGGGGCTTTTTGCATAGGCACTGCGCAGTAATGAAAACATACCGGCTACTCCCGCATATCCCCATTCTGTTTTATGGGCATAGAGCCACAACACCACGCTGGCCCAAAAGCCCGGATCGTTATCTGAAGACATGCTGTTACCCCGCCACCGGGATGATGGCGGCTTGCTGTTGGAAAGAAATTGCGCCGTCCCGAAAAATGACAGGAGATATCTGAGTGTGATTCGGGGGCGCAAAAGAAAAAAATAAAGAATATATAGTAAAATGCTTTACACTAAGCATAAAGCGTTTTACTATACATACATCGACGACAAACTGGATAATCAACATGAAACTCTTTCACGGCTCACACAGCAAAGCAGCACCGGTTATCAAAGTTGGCGCTTTCGCAATGACTGGCGATAATGTTTTTGACGGCGTGTTTGCATCACAGGATAGTGAAATTGCTGGCTCTCACGGAGAGCATGTGCATTCTTATGATGTTTCGAGCATTGCTGACAACTCATCTCTCAACGAGCGAATTAATGATGTTGTTGAATTCCTGCGCACTGAATTAGAAATTGATGAGGTTGAAGATCTGGCTGAAGCCATCGTTGACGATAAATGCGACGATTCTTTTGCTGATATCCTTTCCCCTCGCTCTTGCACAAATGATGCAAGCTGGGAAATGCAGCGCTTACGCGGTCGTGTAGCTGCTCATCTCGGATTTGATGCGGTCGAAATGGAAGACGAACACGGCAGTTCATATCTGATCGTAAACCCAAAAATTATTGCGGAGTAATCCCATGCCGTTACTGCAATACATTGAAGAGAAGTTTGACGGCAATCAAGCCGAATTTGCCCGGCATGCAGGCGTAATGAGCCAGCAAGTTACGCAGTGGATCAAGAAAGGATTCATCGTCGTAAACGGTACGCTGTATAGCCCCCGTAGGGATATAAGCTAATAAAACACCCCGCGCCTTAAGCTAATTTCCGCATTTGTCGATGCCGGGGTGAATTAGATGTCCGCAACGTGACAACCACGTACAGACGAGTTGACAGTTATGGTTGCGGCTCAATCATGGTGCTCAGTACGAGGAATCGAACCCCGGTCTATCCTGCTTACCGAGCTGATTAATGTGTGGCGGCCAGTGCTGATCTCCGGCTTTGTGCGGAACTCCTGAGGGTCGCATAATCCCGCATCTCATCGTAGTAAATCAGTGACCCATCTGGTTTGAAATACGCCCTTCACGACAAACGCATCAGTCTACGCATTCACCACAACGAAAAGCCGCCTTTTTCACAACACGAGTACATCGCACCGCGATACCACGTCAGGCAGCTTATCTGTTGTGCAGAAAGCAAAAACCCCGCCGATTGGCGAGGTTTCAATGTTAAGCGGTGTGTCAAAGTAACCACTCTTAGCAGGTTACAACACTTTTTGCGTAACGCAGTAGAATTATTTATATTTATCGCGGTTTTTTGACAAATCTGGTACTGCCCCTTGTGGCAATCATCATGTCCAGTTAACAACGAACGGAGAATGGAATCATGGCGCGTAATATAGCCCCCGGATATTGTGTGGTGGAAAGGCCCGGTACGCTGGATTACCAGGCGCGGGAACTGTTCAGGGATATTCGCTCCCCTGCTACCCAGCTTTTTATGAAACTCAATGCGGATACACAGTATCTGAAGCCCGGACAAATACTGATTGTGGCTGATCCTGATACACCTACTCAGCTCACAATGCATATGCTCAACACGCTTCGGCAGGCAAAGAATCAAACCAATTCCGCATTTATTGGTGTGGACACAGAGGCCGCCAGTTTTATGCATAAACATTATGGGATGATTGCCGCGCTGACCGGTGCCGGAGACAAGATTTTCAGCACCGCAGGTGATGCGGGTGAACGCTATTTCAGGGCCATTGAGCAGACACTGAAAAAAATTGAGGTCAGCTATCAGAATCAGTTCCGCACTCAGGGGACGCTTATCAGCCAGCAGTTTTTTGTCGAGCGCAATCAGCTGTTGAATCAGCTAAAGGAGCTGGTCAACAAGCCGCTGTTAAAATCGCTGGCCCGCTATACAGTTAAATTCCGCCAGTATGAAAATCTGAAGCGGGCGTTAAACCTGTCGAGTAAATCCATTGTGCATGAGTGGTCAACGTCAGGGCTGAGTGGTATTCCCGGTTATTCCTATTATGTGGGTAATGCGGCCAGAGCAGCGCGTTACATGAAAAATGGAGGGCTAATTGGGATTGGATTCGGTTTCGCCGGAACGACAAATGATATAGCAGAAGCCTGCGCGAAAGGGCGTGAAGGCGATTGTGGTAAAATCGCAGTGAGAGACTATTCAAAATTTGCTCTTACTACAGGCGGCGGAATGCTGGGTGGTGCATGGGGTAGCTCTGCCGCGTTAGCTGGTTGTGCTGCTATTGGAATAGTGACAGCAGGCACCGGGGGTGTCGCATGTGCTGTTGTGGGGTCAGTTGCAGGGGGATATGCTGGTAGCTCAGGCGTAGAGACAATAGTTAACAAAGTAATTGAATATTATGATAACTAACAAATTATTGGCTGGTACATCGTTATTTTTCGGGGGGATGGGCTGCTGTCTTCTTATTGTGTCACTTATAATTTATGCATTAAAACGATACGATTATTACGAATTAGTATCTGCCTATAGAGAAAAATACGATTTTCCCGGCCCCTGCATCTTTTTTTATACGACTGGATTCTTTGGGGTATTTCCGGTCTTAAGGTTCTTCATAAAATTAAGTCACAGAAAAAAAATAAGCTTCATGGCAAACAACGATCCCGGATATGCTTTCTTTGATGATAAGAACATAAAAATACATAACTGGATGAAGGTTTATTCTTTCCTGTGGTTTGCTGCTACAGCATGCTATCTCTTATTTGCTTTTTTCGGTCTGCTTTTACCATAATTATTAGAGTGGCCCTTATGTGGGCCACATTTTCAGAACGAGTGATCCATCTCCAGCTCAACATCCAGCATTGACAGACACCCGTCGATAAATCCCTCAGCCATCTGAAACTTTATGCGGATCATGCCCTCTGACAGCTTCAGCTTTCTGCCCAACGCCCGCTTTGAAATATCCCTTATGTAATGGTCCACCAGCAACGCATATTCATCAGGGCGCTTTTGTTTCAGTCTGCCCACACAGGTATCAACAATCATCGCATCATTGTCTGTGCAACTAATGCTGCTGGCATTCTCAGGCAGCAATCCTTTGAATCCACCCGCTATCGCTGAGTACCCAACCTCGCTCTCAATCCGATGTTTTGACCAGTTTCCCCAGCGCTCAAGCACAAGCTGAATATTACGCATCCTTACCTCCTGAATTCTTTCTACCCGTAGCGATAACCCCGATAGCCAGCGCTCTGTCGAGAATGCGCAGCAGCAATTCTGGCTGAGTACCATAACGCCGTTCGAATGCGTTAGTATCAGCATGCAATTCATCGTGGTGTTTTCTGCACAGCGGCAGTGTGAAAAGGTCATGGGTTTTGGTTGCCATTCCGCCCTGCCCGTATCCGATCAGGTGATGAGGATCGTCAGCCTGCTTCCCGCAACATAAACAGGGCTGAGCCTTAACCCAACGGGTGTACGGCTCATTTACCCATCGCCTGCGTTTGGGACGCAACATGAACGATTCAGGTGTTTCCGGGTCAATGGCTAATTCAACAACCTGTTTAGCCACTTCCTGCAAAATATCGCTGGCAGGTCTGTATGGTGCTATTGCAGACTCTTTCAAAACACCCACTAACGGTGCAGGCTTCGGCAGTTTCAGCACCCGCCGTGCCGGGGATTCTGGCATCAAATCAATAACGTTGTTGAGCGTTGCCCACCAGCAGAGTTCGGGCAGCGATAACTGATGACCTTCCGGCAATGACAGAGCCAGTCGTACTGTATGCATCACCCACTCAGCAGCATTCTTCCTGGAAAGCTTTACCACGCCATCAGCAGAAACCATCTCGCGGAGCTGGTTATCATGATGGAAACACAAACGCACAACGCCATGTTGTGTAATCAGGGAGGTATCATCTTTGCTGTGATAATCATCTTTCCACTGACAACCCCGCTGAGTCATCAACCAGAATTCCATAGCTGATTTACTACCCGCAGCCAGTATCACTTTTTCATTGCACAGAAATTCGAAAATCGCGGGATCATCCATCAGCGGCTGGTCAGCATCAGAAACAGCACCTACCGGCAGGTCCGCCATAAATTCTGGTACGGAACTGACCAGAATGCGACGATGGCTGAACACCGGCCACAAATCCCGGCCAGGCTTCAGCAGAACCATCCCCAATTCATTCACACGAAACGGGGTTAATATTGCTCTCATGCCTACCCCTTAAACAGCTGTCGAAGTAAGCATCAGACGGATAAGTTCATCCGATTTCGATGTGTAAAAATGCGGCTGTGTTTCACGCGGGCTTTTCGGATTGGTCACGTTCTTCGCGTAAAGCAAACCTCTGGCAGTGACACACCAGAAACTTTTTTGCCCGTTGCTGGCGTTGCGAGAATTGCTTGGCCGCGTCAGACGTTCTACCAGTCCAAGACGTTCGAGCCGCCGATACGCTTCACTGGTGGTTACATCCAGGCGCTTATCACGAAGGAGAGTGGTTAACGAGGTTGTTGGCCTGCTGGAGCCATCCTGTGATCCTGCTGGTGCATCGATGGCGTACACAGGCATCATATCTGGCAGACCGGCAAAATCCTGAAGTTTCTGGTATGCGCCAAGTTTGGAAGAGTTTGAGAAGTTAAGCATGCGGGCTGCTGATTCGAGCAGAATGACGCCAGCCTGAACCTGGTCTGTTTTTTGACTGATAGCCTGACCAGATGCAACAGCGTCAAATGTCCGGATGACTTTCAGATTGAATGATGGGCTGATCCACATAGCGTAGGCAAAGACCAGTTCTTTACATACGTATGTACCCTGACCTGCCCCACCACGAATTGACTCTACCGAAGCGATGCTCATATCTGAGCAACGGTCAATTTCTGCACAAAGCTCTTTAATATTGTCCTGGCGAAAGAAGTTTCCGGGCTTATGCCGTTCCTCTCCTCCTGAAGCGCGGTGTAAATCATTCAGGCAATAGCGACCTGATTTATCCAGACGGACAGAAACGCCGTCAATTACGAGTAACTGATGCATTGTTTTCTCCCTTGTTTTCAGACTGCCACCGTCTGCAAACGAGTGGCAATTCACTGATCAAATGTACATGTTGTGTTCTGTCAGAGCAACCCTGGCGACTCCTGTTGTTGATGAAATTCGTTGATCGTTACTTCCACCTTGCCGTGACATGTCACGCTGCCCCACTCCACCAGCATCCGCTTGATTTGACTGTCGTCAGCCCACACGCCAGCGTGGGTCAGACCATCAAACAGCGCCTTCTGAAAATTATCTAAATCACGTTTAGCGCGGGTCGGCGGGTACAGGATGACATGAACATCAATATCGTGGGTTATTGGCTGTGGACGACGCTTTAGCTGTGCATACACTGATGCTATCGCATTCGTTCGGTATGTGCGCCCTCTTGCGCTGATTAGCGTTCCCTTCCCTGTGGAACGCCAGTAACCATTTACGCTGGGCGGGAATGGTAAAGTCAGCTTCAAACCACTCTCCCAGGCACCAGTTGAATGCTGTTATCACACTCATTACCCCATATGTGCCAGCCATCAGCAGGACGGCGGGCGAACAGTTCAATGCGTGGAACATCCCCGTAAAGCTGCTCAAGCCTGAATCTGGCCTCTGCCGGTTTAGTGCTGTGTTCACCCTGGCAGGAATAGATCACCTGCTTTACCGATTTGCTGGCACGTTCCAGACCATTTCCGCAGACGGCCACCAGCGCAGATTCCTGATTTCCCCGCGTATAATTTCCGGGATTCATGCGGGTTTCTGCGTTGAGCATATCAAGCAGTTCTGTGAAGTCGTAAACCGTTTGCTCATTCAACGCTTTGTTGAAACGCTCCTCTGCCCTTGCGTTAAACTTTACCCAGGTGAAAAGGAACATCTGACGGACGTCAAACCCCCATGCCTCGGCAAGTTCTCTTGCCTCCTCATCATGTGTGCCGGTATACCACATAACCAGCACTGCGTTTTCTGCTGACAGCTCCCACACAGGGAGCCGCTTCAGTTCAGTCAGTGTCATCGTGCTGTAATGGTTATCTGCCGCGCCACGGCTTACCGTGTTGCCATACTGCCAGGGAGGATCGGCGTATATCACGCTGTATTTCATGATTCAGCCCCTTCCGCTTTTTCCGACTTCCCCTGAAAATCACGGAATTCGGCAATAATCCCCATAGCCTCCAGATAAATATCATCAGCCGCAGTGTAACCATCATCATCAAATTCGAATGCAGCCATCAGCTCCACCAGTCGCCTCGCCTTAATGGCGTTAAACTGAGGAATAGCAGAAGCTCTGGTGAGCCTCTTTTTCCCTGCGGCTTTAGCTTTTGCCAGTTCGTGTGTGGCGACCGTTCCCGCCTTAACCCCAAACTCTCGCGACATTGATACCGCTGTGGTTGCGGCCACCTCTCCTGTCCTGACCATGCTGATTAGTTCGTCACCACATTCCAGCAGCTGCAAATGATGCTCAACATCAGCTACAGACCGCTTGACCTTTTTCGCCACTTCCCCTTCAGTAAAGCCCTGATTCATCAGGCGCTGATAAGCCGCTGCGCGTTCCAGTGGGGACAAGGCCTTCCCTTGTGAACTTGTCACCATCAGTGCAATGCGATCAGCCTCCGTGCCTTTCGCATCTTTACACTCAAGCCTCGCCACTTCATGGCCCCTTTCGGTTGCCATAACTGCACCGTAGTAACGGTGGTGACCATCAATGATTTTCAGTCCCTTTTCCGTTACCTGGACAACCAGCGCAGGAATTTCTTCACCCGCAATAAATGCCTCGCAAAACTCCTGAACGTGCTGTTGGTCAATCTCTCGGACGTTGTAACCCGGCTCCACATAAAATTCTTTCAACCCGGCAAAATAAGTTTTACGTGGAACAATATCGGTATTTGAGTCATCGCGATTTTTATGAACTATTGACAGTGAACTCATGCGATTACCATCTCCATAGCCAGGGTAAATACCACCAGCGCGATCAGCACTATTGAAGTGCGAATGCTGTGATAAAAAATTTCGTTTCTGAGGAAATGCGCTTTCAGTTTCTGTTGCATCAGTCCCTCCACATATCTGTTACCGGGGCGCTGTAAACACGCACCCCTGACGTCTCATAGCTGACGCCATAGTGACCACGCATGATGCAGTGTTCACGGCGGGCTGTTGCCTTGTCCCTCGCTGCCTCATCCTTCGTCGCGTCCATCGCCATCAGCCACTCACGCGCAGCACGACGCCACAGATTCCTCTTTTCCAGGTCTTCAGCGATACAGCGATGCTGCCGGTATTTCTCGCCCAGGGTCGCGCGGTCAGATTCTTCAGCCAGCCGGTAGAAAAACGGATGCGTTTTAAAAACGCTACGAACCACAACTTCCTCAACGGATAATTCACTCATCAGCGGCTGAACCAGACGACGCGGCACACCCGATCCATCAGCAATTTGTGCAGAGGTACAACCAGGGTTTAAACGAATAAATTCGATAACCTTCTCACGAATATTCACGCGGCATTCCCTCCATTCAGGCGCTGGGAGCAGTCTTTCCATATGCTGTTCCAGCGGCTTACCGCGAAACTGGTATTCATGCTGCGTACACCGGCCTTGCTGGCCTCAGCTTTGACGGTCTGCTCCAGATTGCTGGGATTTCTCAATGGCTTTGCGCTACCGATGAAACGACGCCAGGCGGCATCACGTTCTGTGTGATCCTCGCGTCTGCCACTGATGCTTTCACCATTTCCCCGCACCCATTCCCCGTTTACGCAGGCTGGGCGACCGGCTGATTGCCAGTTTTTTGCCCCGGTCAGATATCCCTGAAATTTTGTCGGCTGGAACATTGTCACCGGCCTGAGATACTCAGCCATTTGCAGATCGCCGCGCCACTTCGCGTTGAGATAATCTGTCGTCAGGATCAGTTCATCAGCGGTAAAACCTTCTGCCAGCCTGGCCCGCATATTTTCCAGCGATGTCCTGCTGACCTGATAACGCTGACCTGTTACCTGATTCAGATGGGCCAGAACCTGTTTAGCCATGTCAGTCAAAATCACTTCAGGGTCGGACTGCGCAGCAGGCTGACAAATAGTTTTTTTATCTGATGGATCATGTTTTGAATTTACTGACGGATCGTATCCAGATTCTGGAGGGTCAAAACGGGTTTTATCTGCGTTTTCTGACGGGTCAAAATTTGATGCATCAGATTTTGATGCTTCGGAATCTGAATAGTCAGAATTTGATACGTCAGATTTTGATGCTTCAGAATCTGGAGTGTGAGATAAAGCCGCATCTCTCAACTTTTTGACGTTCAGCTGATACATGTTTGATGCATTACGGTTGCCCTTTCTTCGTGCCGTTCGGATCAACCATCCATCCTGCTCAAGACCTGCAATAGCCTTGCTGACAGTGCTGGAACCAGCGCCAATCTGACGCGCAATTGTGGCTACAGACGGCCAGCACAGCCCCTCATCACTGGAAAAATCAGCAAGCCGCGCCATAATCGCCACGCTGGTGATCTTCATCCCTGATGACGCGCAGCCATCCCATACGTAAGCAGATAACTTAACGCTCATAGCACCCTCTCAAATTTCTTCTTCCAGTCCCTGCGAGGGCATACACATTCATACTCATAACCTTTCCGGCGATAGATAACGCGCTGGTTAACCGTATCAATGCCAATAGTTTCAACGATGGTGCCGTGATAGCGCTCACGATAGGTTGCCTGCCAGGGTTCGATGTGTTCCTCATCCAATCAAGCCCCCTGCCTGCTTTTTGCGGCTGCGAGTTGTCTTCACTGGCTTGCTGACCTGATCACGTTTAACTGTGTGCATATAGGCATATTGTCGGGCCATATACAGACAATCGTCATACATCGCGCCCTTTCTTGACGCCTGCGAACAGGTACGGTAATGATCGACGCCTTTTCTGGCTCCGATGACGGCTAAATCCTTTGGATAACCATCATTGATAAGCTGCTTTTCGATGTTTTGATGAATAAATTCAGTGGGGTTCATTGCTGCCCCCCCAGCTTGTTAAATTCGCTCCAACGGGACTCGACATCTACCCTGGGCAGATCGCGCTGGTAGTTGTTAGGCAGCGGCGAACCGGGTATATTTTCTACATAGACAAACGCGCCGCCAGGCAACACAAAGACGCGCAATTGCGGAATACCAGCTTTTACGAGTAAACTGTTCAAGTGTTGATTCTCCCTAAGTTTCATCACAACCCACGAGGGCCAGAGGCTGCAACCTGCTGGCCCTCAACTTTTCTGTTAGCTACCAAATCAATCGCATCTGCCTGAACGCCATGTAATGCAGCCCACGCCAGAAAACCCTTTATCGTGTAGCGGACAGAATTCATTACCTGCTGACTGATGTGCTTCAGCTCCTGCTTATCAATAACGCCATCTTCCTCCGCATCGATTTTTGCCTGTGCAACCTTCCCTTGTGCAGCGTCAGCTCTTAACTGAATGCTAAACAGTTCAACGTTGTCGATTTCTTCAGGTATCGGATTGTTGACCACCAGCATTCCAAATTGCCCTGCAAAATAATCCGCCAGGAACGGATAGCCAACGATAAGCTGCAAAGCGGACATATGCTGAATATCAAAAAACCTGGTGCCATTTTTCATGTGCAGACGGTTATTGAACTCCGAGAAAGTCATTCCCAACTGATCTGCAATTTGCGTATTCGTGAATTGACTATCTCTGCACACACGGATAACTAATTTTTTTAGATCCACCATTTTAATCACCAGCTGGTAGTTATCAGGCTTTAACTGATCGTTTATGGTGTTCAGCGTAAAGCTTAGGCTCATAACGCAACACACCCTTTGTAATGCGCTCAAGACGCATCGCCTGCTTTTCTGGGATTACGACACCCCACCGAGAAATTGCGGGGTGCCTGATACCCAAAGCTTCGGCAGTTTTTACAACTCCACCGAAGTACTTAATGACAAGGTCTTTATACATTTATGGTTCCTCTTTTAGAATTGAATGAAGGTAACAAAAGTTACATCATTACGCAAACATCTTTTACTCTAGATTCGCGTAACATTGGTTACATGAAAACAGATATGAAAGACCGTATAAGACAACGGCGAATCCAAATGGAATACAGCCAACAAGCGCTAGCTAATCTGCTTAGTGTTAGCCGTGTATCTGTAACCAAATGGGAGAGCGGGGCTGTTAAACCGGCTGGTGAAAATCTGCACCATCTGGCTAAAGCCCTTTCATGTACTCCTGAGTGGCTGCTCTACGGTACAGGTGATCGTGTCCAGGATGACACAAAGCTAAAACCTATTACCCCCCCCATAATAACGGTTCCTGTCATATCGTCAGTTCAAGCTGGGGGGTGGACTGATTCATATGCCGCTGCAAGGCTAGTTGATGTAATAAGATGGTGCTCTACTACTGTGAAGGTTACTGAAGAAGCGTTTGCACTGGATGTAAGAGGCGAATCTATGACAAACCCAAACGGATACCCAAGTATCCCAGAAGGGTCAACCGTTATAGTTGAACCGAGTTATGGGTCTTTTGATGATTTAAACGGGAAAATAGTTGTGGCTGTCATTGATGGCAGTTCTGACGCCACTGTAAAAAAAATGGTCGTTGACGGTCCCTACCGTTATTTAATGCCTCTAAACCCTCAATTTAAGCCAATTCAGTGTGATAACACTTGCCGCATTCTTGGCAAAGTAGTACAGGTACTTCAAGAGCTTTAATCCCACCCCCCTTGTTCTAAGGGGTTATACCCCTAAATCCTTTCTGTAACTTTTGTTACCACGCCTATTGACACCAAAGGTAACTTTTATTACATTTCAATTGTGAGTTACAGATAAAAAAGTTTACACCTATAACCCACGAAACGAATGCTGTGTTGTCTTGACGGTTACAGGGTACGCCTCACCAGGGAGATCAATAGCCCTGCTAACCGTCCTTTTTCATATCAGGTAAGAGCGCTTGTCGGGTGTGTCTGGCGCACCAAAGAGGCGATGAACGCTCTTACCGATGTGAACGTATCCGGTGATAGTCAGGTCCGATCCCCCTGATGCAGGTTCGACTCCTGCCGCTCCTTCAGTCTGAAGGGAGAGTCTGGCTGTGGTGCGTTGCAGCGCCCACCAGCCAATTTAATACGCTTGAGCTGAACGAATTATTACCAATTCTGGTAAGGGATTCGTGCAGCCTGAAAACAGGAAATTATATGCACAACGTGATGATTGACTTAGAAACATTGGGCAATAAACCAACCGCCCCCATTGTAGCCATTGGAGCTGCTTTCTTTGACCCGGCAACCGGTAATGTCGGTGCAACTTTCTCAGTAATTGTTCTTCTCAATAGCGAAATGGCCCTCGGTGCCGTTCCTGATGCATCCACAATAATTTGGTGGATGATGCAGAGTACTGAAGCCCGCGCAGCTATATGTGACAGCGAAGCCAAAAGTATTCTGGTAGCCCTGCACGAATTGAATGCTTTCATTAAAGCTAACCGCGTGGGTAAGTCGGTCAAGGTATGGGGTAACGGAGCTTCATTCGATAACGTCATTCTCCGCGCTGCATATCATCGCGCCAATATCCAACCATTCTGGAATTTTTACGACGATTTAGACGTCAGAACCATTGTTGAAATCGGTCGCCGTTTAGGTATTGACCCTAAGCGAGAAATCCCCTTTACCGGTGAACGGCACAATGCCCTTGCAGATGCGCTTCATCAGGTCCAATACGTTTCCACGATTTTCCAACACATTGATGCTATGGAACTTTCTCAACTCAATGAAGGTGCTGCGAAATGAACATTGATACCAGTGTTTTGCGGGGGCTTCTGCTCATCCACAAAAGGGGAACTTTCCTTGCTGCTGCAACTGAACTCAATCGCACACAGTCCGCACTGTCACAGCAGATGGCGCTATTTGAAGAACAGCTTGGTAAGCCTCTCTTTATCAGAAAAGGACGGAATAAGGTTCTGAATGATGAAGGGCTGCGGGTATACAAAATTGCGGAAGCGATTATTGACCTGGCAGACGAAATTAAAAACCCCAGCACTGACTCAATGCAACGACAGTGGATGGCTGAAGGTGCCCGCAATGTAGTGGTGGCGCTTAAGGCTTGCGAAGATGAATTCCCTCAAGAGTCAATTGATATCGTTCACGAATGCGAACTTATTGCAGAAGGTGTAGCCGCCCAACTCCGCGCCGGTGAGCAGGGAGGCGACCATGCATAAGTGTCAACAATGCGGTAAATACGCCGGAGAGCCGAAGCCTGTCGCTATCGGTGATAAATGTAACTTCACAATCACAACAACCAATGGGCGCAGTACACGCCACCGTGTGGCAACAGGACGATTATTGCAAACAGGTGATTGGGGTTATTCAGTTAGCTACCGTAAAAATGTTTATCGGTGTGATGTGATCGCCCATCCAGATGACCCCAGCCCGATTAGCCTGGCGATGTGCGGTCTGTGCGAGTGCGTGGGAGGCGACCATGCGTGATTCAATAGCCATCCCAACAGAGTTTTACCAGATAGCCAAACACCTGCGTGAGCAGGATAACCGCTGTACTGAACAGCCAATGTTTGTCGTCTTCCAAAAACAGGAAATCATCGGCAGTGATGAGCATTCGCCTAGCCGCATTGCATGGGTCTGGGAAGGCGAAGAGGTTGCCCCCCTCAAAGCCCTTAGACTGGAACTGCTTTATCAAGATGGGCGGGATACTCGCGGATATGACCGGTACGCAATGCAGGAAATCGACGTGTTTGTCACGGCATGTTTTACAGAGTCAGGGTGCAAGGAATATCTGCGACGCAATGGGCACAACCTGAGACTTCCGTTCATCTATGCCGATGGTTCGTATCGTAATGATGAATATCGCGTTATCCGAAACTGGTTAATGTCATTGATCGCGGGAGGCGACCATGCGTGAGCGCCCTATTATCTTCAACGCTGAAATGGTCCGTGCAGTTCTTGACGGTCGAAAGACGCAGACGCGCCGGATCGTCAAAGGTGTCCCATCAGCCCATGATTTCCAAGGCTGGGTTTTAAGTAGCACCTGCCCGAAAGATGAAAGTAAGGCCTGCTGGGCCATTGGTAAATCACCGATCCTGAATAAGCCAATCCGTGTTCGTTGCCCGTTCGGTGCAGTAGGTGATCGCCTATGGGTGCGTGAGACTTTCCGTGTGCACAGCCGGGCAACTGACGTGGCCACACTGGTTTATAAAGCCAGTGAGCAGCAAAGTTGGACCCAGCAGACGCACCGTGTGCCAATTGAGAAATGCCATAAACCAGCTGTGGTCGATAAGTGGACGCCATCAATCCACATGCCGCGCTGGGCATCCCGTATAAAGCTGGAGATTACTGGTGTTCGTGTGGAGCGGCTAAACAGCATGACGGAGCGAGATGCTATTGCCGAGGGCTGCATTGGAGGCCACAACTCGATACCCGGATATCATTACAGCGCCACGCCACATGAGCACTTTCATCATGTCTGGCAATCCATCTATGGGGCTGACAGCTGGGTGGCTAACCCGTGGGTATGGGTGGTTGAATTCCGGCGCACGGAAGGTGATTCATGAATATGGGTGAGCAAATGCAACCTGTTGTCGATGAGGTTAACCATATCACGGGCGGTAATCCAGACGAGTCGATCAAACTCCTGGCACTGGTTATTGCTGAATATATGCTCGGCATTGAGTGCACAGAAGGCCAGATTTCGACACCCGATTTCAACATATCTATTCAAATAAGTGGCGGTGCCTCATGAACCAGCGCCCTATTCTCGACATGTGCTGCGGTAGTCGAATGTTTTGGCTTAATAAAACGGATCCTCGCACCGTTTTTGCTGACATTCGCAGTGAGTCACACACTCTTTGCGACGGACGTCCGCTACATATTACGCCGGACGTTATTGCTGATTTTCGCGCTCTGCCATTCCCTGACGATTCATTCTCTCAGGTTGTTTTTGACCCTCCTCATCTCGTTCGAGTCGGTGAAAACGCCTGGATGGGTAAAAAATATGGACGCCTGAACCGCTCGACATGGCAGGAAGATATCAGACAAGGATTTGTTGAGGCGTTTCGTGTACTGCGGCCACAAGGAACTCTCATCTTTAAGTGGAACGAAACGCAGATACCAGCCAGCCAGATAATTGCCCTGACGGACCAAGAGCCGACAGTCTGGCAACGTACCGGCAAGGCCGACAAAACTCACTGGATTCTATTTCTGAAGGGGTCAGATTCATGAACCAGCGCCCATACGACAAAACACTACCGCTCAGCCAGCAGCCGTGGCTGTTCAGTAACCCGGGGAGGAAGCCAGCATGACAATTACAGCTAATGAAATGCGCGGGATTTTGAAGGGTAAATGCCTGCCGGGTGACCTGCGTGTGAATGAGGAAATACCAGATTATCTGGCCCGTAAGTTTGCTATACAGGCGGCGCGAATTGCTGAGCAGCAGGCGGTTATCGACCAACGCAATGGAGAGTGCGCCAGACTTATAACGGAACTAAGTGTCGCAACTGAGCGTGTCGGGATCAATTTTGACAGGGCCATAACAGCAGAGAACGAGCTGGCGGCGCTGCGGGAACAGGAGGCAGTTTTTCAAATAGAGGTCTCAGGCAATCACTGGCTAAACGCTGGTCCAGTTGACGACGCTGATTTCACAGGTCTTCCAGATGGAGTTAATAAACTATATGCCAACCCCATGCCCGCCCGGGTTGCTGTGCCGGGTAGTGTCGCTGACATTACTGAAGCAAATAAGCACACAGCAGGAAATGCCTATGAACTCCATGCATGGATGCGAGGCGCTAACTGGATGCGCGCTGAAGTGCTGCGCCTCAACAGCGGGAGTAAGAGCGATGACGAATGAAGAACGGCTGGCGCTGATCGGACTTTGCCGCATTGAGATTGAACGCTGGAAGGTTGCCTCTGAATCTGTGCCAGAGAAGGTATACATGGTTGAGCTAATGGAGATAGCTCTCGCCTCGCTGCAGGCTGAGCCAGTTGATCGCATTGTTGATGATGGATGCCAACAGCAAATAGGTGATGTCCAGGTCAGCGACCATGTTAATTGCGTTTGGCCGATCGGCTTGCAATTCTACACCACCCCGCCCACGCCAGCAGATAGCGATCTGATATGTGCCATAAACAGGCTGCTTGATAGCGATGGCTCTTGCGGTACTTTCAGCGCGATTGAATGTTCAGATGCGCGGCAAGAAGTTGAGCGGTTGCTGGCAGCAGCGCCGGAGCCGGGAGGTGATGATGAGTGATGTTGATGCACCAGATGATTCAGAAAACGTACTGGCGTTTACAAAGAGGTTCGATAGCAATTCAGATATCAGGGAAATGCGTAATTTTGTCAGAGAACCCAATCCAGCAAACTTGCCACGCCATTGTAGCCACATGAATATTTTAGTTGATGATCCCCATCGAATGCT
This sequence comes from Erwinia papayae, assembly GCF_058241465.1. Lineage (NCBI taxonomy): Bacteria > Pseudomonadati > Pseudomonadota > Gammaproteobacteria > Enterobacterales > Erwiniaceae > Erwinia > Erwinia papayae. Next base: position 954 of record NZ_JBZCHT010000010.1, on the reverse strand, counting down.
GACTTGCCGCAGGTGTGGTGCAGTGGTAGATGCCTTTGACTGGATTAGCAAGGTTACGGATGGTGAGGATAAGGTTGATTGGGAGCTGAAAAGTCTTAGGCAAGAAATTAAGGACCACAGGGAAGGCCTGGAAAAACTAAAAAGGGAAGATATTAATTGTCGTGCACGTATAAAAAACGCTCAGTTCAAGCTAAATGATATCAACACTGCAATCTACCGTGCGGAGAAAGACAATGACTAAATCACCCGCAGAAAGAAAAGCCGCACAACGGGCCAGACAAACCGCTGCCGGTGAATATAAGTTAGAGGTCATGCTCGACTCTCAGGAACTGGCAATGCTTGATTATGACTGTGTGGCCAGACGCCCTGGACGTGAACCTTATGACAGGACGGAATTAATCGCATTAATGATCCGTAAATATCATGCCGAATTACTGAATTCTCATGAGGAACTAAGCAAACGGAAATGCAAAAAATGTAATGAATCATTACCCGTTCAGGATTGTTGCTTTAAAAAAGAGTCAGAATGCTGGGTAACTCTGGGTTGGCACGAAACCAAATTATCTGTGTGACACGTCACGATATAAATACCGTTGCAGCGGTGAAACTTAGGGTAAAACGAATGAATACAATCTTTCTTCTCATGGCCGAATTCGAAACATCAACCATTCCGCTTGCAGTTGTGGCTGAGCGCTATCTTGGAATGAAACCTGCGACAGCAGATAAAAAGGCCGGATGCGGTGATTTGCCACTTCCAACTTTCCGCATAGGTGATAGCCAAAAATCCCCACGCATGGTTCACGTCAGTGATCTGGCAGATTTCATTGATATAAAGAGGAAAGAGGCAAAGCAAGAACTTAAAAGGATGCAATAAGTTTAGCTGCCCGGCACCCCAATAGCACCCCTAAAAAATATAACTTATTGATTTTTATTTGTAGTATGCCCCATCGAGCA
>NZ_JBZCHT010000015.1:0-106049 GCF_058241465.1 Erwinia papayae | reverse complement strand
GTGACGATGTGATTGTGAATAACAATGATTGGGAGGTTAAAAATGAAACAACTTTAATGTACGCTAATGGCCTTGCTTCGATGTATATTAAATCTGGGAAGTTGATAGCTGAAAATTTTATATATGTGAAACAACCGGAGTAAAATATGGCGATAGAGTTACGTATTGCGGAAACTCTATACCAAGCAGTCGATAGCGCATTATCAGGAACAATATCAACCGGCACCTCATTACTAATGATTGGTGTCGGTTCCCTTTTCGGGGCTTTTTTTGTGATTGATAAAACACTCAATGCATTGTCTTGGTATTTTAAAGGATTCAATGGTTTTATTCAGGAGGAAATATTTCATGCGATTAAGTCATCTTTCATAATATTTAGTGCTTTTCACGTCGATTCGTATATGCATATTGTTGTTCCCTTTGTTAACGATATGCCAATATGGACAATGCAACAACTTTCTAATACACCAGTAGGGAATAATCAAGTAGATGCACTGATTAACTCCTTTGTTAATGGTCTATGGGATTTTCTTCAAAACATGGATATTTCTCCGATATCCCATCTGAAAGAAACTGTAGGTAGTATTTTGGTTTTAATCTGCTTTTTGCTAGGAGGTGTTCCTTTTTTGGGTGTTTGTGTAGCAACTTTAATGACATTGAAACTTGCCACCTCATTATTTCTTGTTGTTGGACCATTATTTATTGCATTTGGATTGTTCGATCAGACACGTCAATATTTCTGGGGGTGGGTATCTCTGCTCGGAGGGTTTATGTTGACGCAAATAATATTTGGTGTTGCTATAACGCTAGAAATATCATTTTTGAATTCATATGTGATGACATCAGATCCTAATGGAGTGATGAGTGGGTCTTTTAAAGGAGCTTTTGCTGTTCTTTTTTATTTCGGTACTTTTACGGTAATTGCAACAGAAATTCCAAATTATGCAGCATCAGTAATGGGTGGTTCGCCTAGTGGTGTTCATGGTTTGAAAAAATTACTCCTTAAGCCAACTGGTTTGGGGGCTGCTACGCGAATGGCTGGAGCTTTCAGGAACCGCATTAAACCAGCTTGACCCTTCCTGTACCGATTAACTTCAATAGTGAACTTAATTATGACCATGAAATTATATTTGTGGTCGTTTATTTGTTTGTTTTTCTTATCAGGCTGTGGTTCGCCAGTTAAGGATAACAGGCATGTTGACGACTGGATAAAAGTTAATAAGTTCGATGCGAATAATTCTTCTGGAGAGTAATATGTTTGGTGAAAGAAAAAAAGAACTTATTAAAGAAAACTACGATGTAGAAAAAGGAAGGAATAATACCACCTCGGAAGTGGGCCGAAATATTTCTGAGGCAGCTAGATCTTATGCACAGGCCGCACAATGGTTTGAAAAACACGTAGCAGAAGAAGAAAAGAAAAAAGTCAAAAATGCCAAAAGGCTAAGTATGTTTTTTGGTACGCTTGCGTTTATGTCTATCGGCGCTGTGCTTTTACTTACGCCGCTAAAAACGGTAGTGCCGTATGTCATTCGTGTGGATAACAATTCCGGATTTACGGATATAGTACGCCCCGGAGCAGAGCAAAGTGTTTTTAAATCAGATGATGCATACTGGTCTGTAACGTACATTCTCAATAGGGAAAGTTATGACATTTCAAATCAGGACTTTCGGTCTAAATTTATTGAAATGAGTTCATATCCTAATATTTTCACTGAATATAAAAATTTCCAACTTTCCAAAAAGGGATACCTTGAGAAACTGGCTGACAAGCAACAGCTGCGAGTAACTATTCGCAATGTCAGCGATCCCGTAACCAGTGATGATGGAAAGCTCTCAACCATACAAATACGATTCAATAAGACTGTAACTGATAATATCGGTCAGCCAGATAGCAGTATTCCTTCAACTACATGGTTGGCAACGATAAGTTTTGACTACAGTAAACCACCAAAATCTAAAAAGGATGAGTGGATGAATCCGCGAGGGTTTGCAGTCAAATCATATCAGTTGAGTCAGGAGGTGGGATATTGACCATGAGAAAGAACTTGCTGGCGTTCTGTATCCTCGCCTCTCTTGCTTCTGTGGTTCATGCAGAAACGGTTGGCAAAGGAACACAACTTGATAAGCGTATTCAGACAGCTACCTACTCCCCGGATAATGTTTTTAGGATAAATTCAGTAATCGGAAGAGCCTCTTCTATCAAGCTAGAGGCTGGAGAAACAATCTGGAAAGATGATGGCATTATGGTAACAGGTGATCCTAATGCCTGGGATATTGGCCCAAACAAATCTGGGGATATGGTAGCGATAAAAGCCAAAACGGATCAGGAGCCTGATACAAACTTTATCGTTAATACAAACAGGCGGACTTATGTTTTCGAATTAAAGTTAGTTAAAGACGTTGCACAATCCACGTATTTACTACGATTTAATTACCCTAAACCGACTAAAGTAGGAGATAGCCCATTTGTTGGGCGGGATTTAAATCAGAATCCATGTTCAGGGAGAGAAAACAGACGCTATGAGAAGAAAGGTGATCTGATTATCTCGCCATCGGAAGTCTGGGACAACGGAACGTTCACCTGCATGAGATTTCCAACAAATGCCCCCCGCCCGGTTGTTTACGAAGTTTTGCCTGATGGAACTGAAACATTAGTCAATTTCCATAATGTTAATGACATTCTTGTTATTCATAGCGTAAGTTCGATGTTTAAATTACGATTGAATAAACTTGTGCTGGCAATCAGAACAAGTGTGAATAATACCGGGTTTTATAATTATAACGGCACAACTACGGGAGAGATAAGGGAGACTAAAAATGTCCGAAAAGAATAATGCCGATGATTCGCCTGTAAATGTGCCGAGAGGGGATTTCAATCTACTTGGTGTCAAGAAAGATAAGAAACCCAGAGCTAAAATAATTCTTGTAATTGGTGGTGGTGTTCTTTTCATTATTCTGACTATTGGCATTATTTTTTATTCCGCTTACAGCGCTATGAATGCTAATCAACATGAAGAAATTGATGAATCAAAAGTGAAACCTGATGCTGCTTTGGCTGCAAAACCGATCACGGATGATGATATTCAGAAGAAAAGAGACCTCATAATCAAACAACGACAGGAAGAAGAACGGAAAAAGAGGGAGCAGGAAGAACAGGGGCAACAAAGGAAACCGCCGTCGCCATCTGGAAATGTAACCCCGGAAGACGCGCAGCCAAACCAGGCGTATTTGCGTAAGCTGACCGGGGGAGTATTGGTTCAGGATAGCGGTAGTGGAGGGGGCGGTTCATCTTCAACGGCCAGTGCGGGAACTGACCCGGATGAACAGCGAATCAAAGCTTATGCTAATGCAGAACCGGTCACACCAGACGTTGACAATAGCGCATTGTTGGGGGCACCTAAAGATAACTCCAGAGGCAGTCTGTCTGACTTAAAGGGCACCAGTTATGCGCCAACAGCAGCTTATCCTTCGCCGGATCGCAAATTCCTGCTTAAACGTAAAGCTAACGTGCGGTGTGCATTGTATAACGCGGTAAAAACCAATCATCCGGGCTTTGTGAAGTGCATCCTGACTCAGCCTTTGTACTCTTCGGATGGTAGCGTGATTCTTGCTGAGGCTGGCGCAGAGCTGGATGGTGAGCAGAAAGTTGAAATGCGGCCGGGACAAAGTAGTGTATTCACTACCTGGACGGATCTGGAGACGACTGCTGGGGTTCGGGCAAACCTCAACGCGCTTGGTACTGGTGCAATGGGAGAAAGTGGTACAGAGGCTTATGTTGACAATCATTATGGCGAACGCTTTGGTGGGGCTGTCATGTTGTCATTCATTCAGGATGCATTTGCCAGTGCAGCCAATGCAACCAAGAAAAACAACTCCACTTATTCTTTCGATAACAGCGAAAGCAATGCTGAAAATATGGCATCTAAAGCTCTTGAGAATAGTATAAATATTCCTCCGACAGGTTATGTATTACCGGGAACGGTTATTAACGTAATCGTTGCACAGGATGTTGATTTCTCTTCTGTATTCAAGACTCGCAAGGTAAGGAACTAAAAATGGCGCAATTCCAGACAAGGGATATTTCAATTGAAGAACTTACTGATGTTCTGGATTCATTGAATAACTCAGGATGTGGTAGGTTATCGATAGATTGTGATTCGATGTTAAATAATGAGGTTATAACAAAAAATATTATATCAATGGATGATTACTTCTTCTCCGATGATGAAATGGAGGTTCATTAATGTCTTTTGACAATGCAGCCCTTGCCAGAGACTTCCTTAAACAAAGTGGAGTATATGAGTGCCTGAACCGTCCCGGTATTAGGGATGTAGCAATCAACAGGCCCGGCGAGATATGGCTGGAAAGTGATAAAGGGTGGTTTTGTGAAGAAAGAGCAGGTCTTGACTTAAGTATGTGTCAGAAGCTGGCTAACGCCCTTGCTGCATATAATAATCAGAGCCTGACAGCAAAGTCACCTATAAAAACAGTTGAACTCCCTGATAATGAGCGCGGATTAATAGTAATGCCTCCTGCCTGTGAAAAAGGAAGCATATCTATGACATTCCGTAAACCTTCTTTGCAACGTTTCACCTTGCGGGACTATATCAATAGTGGCCGTTTTGCTAACGCGCAAGCGGTTGTGGGCAGAGGGCATGAGCTGGAATCATGGCAGGTCGAATTAAAAGAATATCACCGGATAAAAGATTGGGAGCGATTTTTCATTCTGGCGATAGAAAAGAAACTAAATATTATCATCTTTGGGGGAACAGGTTCCGGGAAAACAACGTTTGCTAAGTCATTAGTAGACATTTTCCCTTCTTATCGTCGGATGCTGACAATTGAGGCTGTAAATGAATTAAAGCTTCCCCTTCATCCTAATCATGTACATTTGATTTACGGCGATATAATGACGCCTAAAGAACTTGTTTCTTGTTCTCTGCGTATGAAGCCAGACCATATCTTCCTGGCCGAATTAACAGGTGATGAAGCATGGGATTTTATGGAGTTACTGAATACCGGGCATCCCGGAACCATAACAACCGCCCATGCAAATGATACTCTTTCAGGCTATGGCCGTGTTTGTGGCATGGTAAAACAGTCTCCAGTAGGTATGGGGCTGGACTATGACTACATCGAACGACGGGTAAGAACATCTTTTGATATTGTTCTGTATATGCATCATACCGAAATACTTGAAGTACATTATGAGCCAGAAATAAAAAATCGCCTTTTAAATGGCATATCAGGGGTATAATATGAAAATATTACTCTGGATAATCATCTTTATTGTCGCTGTCGTCATCTGCATTGTAATAGGAAACTATGCAGGAGGCGCACTATATCTGCACCTTGCAGGTTATTCCTTTTCTGAGGTTACATGGTGGACGTTATATAATGGAGTTCATTTACCCTATCGGCATCCTGAATTTTCAAGTGCAATATGGGGGAGTGTACTTACTGCATGGATAATTTTCCTTCCCGTTCTGGTCGTTGTGGTAGTGCTGTGGTTACACTTTATGCCAAAAAATAACTCGTTGTACGGCAATGCTCGATTCGCAAATAATAAAGAACTTGAACCATTTCATTATAAAGGTGATTACAACTAATCCAACTTCCCTAAAGGAACAGAAATGACTAAGAAAAAGAAGAAATACCCCGGAATTATCATAGGTAAACATCCGACTAAAAATATATTCCTCACTTCATATGGACAAACCTTTATTTTACTTGCTGCGCCTCCAGGCAGCGGTAAGGGGGTTAGTTTTGTTGTGGTTAATCTTTTATCCTTCCCTGACTCAGCGGCTGTGAATGACCCCAAGTTTGAAAACTGGAACATTACGTCAGGTTTTCGTGCTGCATGTGGACACGAATGTTACAGGTTTTCTCCTGAATTGCTTGAAACACATCGCTGGAATCCACTTTCTTTTTTATCAACGGATGAACTTGACAGGTTCGGGGATATAAAATCCCTATCATCGACGCTTTTTGTCGATCCAGATGGGAATAATCAATCTTTTTACAACAATGCAGGTAAGGTTTGCTCTGCGCTTATTCTTTATTTAATGGAGACGCCAGAATTACCTCTGACGCTTCCGCAGGTGTATGAGATAACCAGTTTGGGCGAAGAATTACCTCAATGGATATCAGACACAATAGAATCGCGTGATAATGAAAACAGACCATTATCAGCTGAAACAGTACGTGAATTAATGAATGTGGTTTCCATGTCTGCTAACCCGAAATCATGGGGTATATATATGGATATTCTTTCAGAAGTTCTTGGCGTGTACGGTGAGAAAAAAGTTGCCTGGGCTGTATCTGGTAATGATATTGATTTCTCTAAAATGCGTGAAAAGAAAATGAGTGTTTATTTTTCTGTAACTGAAGGAGCAGTAGAGAAATTTGGAACGTTAATGAATCTGTTTTTCACTCAGTTGATGAGGGCTAATTCAAAAGTCTTACCAGAAGATGGAGGTCTGGATGAAGATGGAGAATTAAGATTAAAGTATCAGATTGGTATGTTCATGGATGAAACAAAAGTTATGGGGCGTATTAAAGCTTTCGAAAATGGCCCTGCTTTGCTTCGTGGGTATGGGTTCAGATTTAATTTTATATTCCAGACTAAATCCCAGCTCCGGGCTAATAACATGTATGGTGTTGAAACAGCCAATGGCATGATGAATGCGTTTCATATCGAGATTGTTTTTGCTCCAGCAAAACAGGATTTCGCCGCCGCCGAGGAATACAGTAAGGCGCTTGGTACGACTACAGTTCCTGTTGTCAGTTATTCAGACAGTACAGGAGGGAAGAACAGGAGCAGAACCCGGAACAGAAATGTTCAGTCCCGCCCTCTGATGTTACCGCAAGAAATCCTTGATATGCCTTATGACGAGGAACTTATTTTTGTCCAGGGGAGTAACTCTTCGAAACCTGTAAACATTAAAGCAAGAAAAATAAAATGGTATGAAGAAGAGGTATTTAAGTCCAGAGCAAATTTACCAACACCCAAGATTCCTATTGCCACCAGAACGCAGCTCGACGGAATAGTTGTTCCAATGCGGAAAAGTGAAAGCTCAATCAATGCGGATTTCAATGATAGCTTCTCAGCAGTGATTGAGGGTGAGATAAATAAAAGGCACTGACATGCAAACAAATAAATTAATTCTGCTTGCGCTAACTACTAATGCATTATCAGCATGTAGCTCTCCACCAAAACTTAGCGAACCTAAAGGTGATTGGGTAAGTTTTGAATCAGTTCCAGTGCAAGCGTCAGCAGCGCCGAGCTACATAAATGTAGGGAGTCAGCAGGTGGATAATGTAACGGCCAAACAGCAGCCGGGAATTACCACTCCAGTAATACAGCCCTACTCTGATAAAACGTTATTAGTTCTGTCAAACGGGAAGAATGAACCTCTCTACAAAGCCGTGCGAAGTGTGGTTCCGGCTTCATGGGGGATTAAGTTGTCGCCAGAAGTTGCTCAGAAGTTCCGTGGTAAGGTTTCGTGGGCGGGGAACGATCAGTGGCCTTATGTGTTACAGCGAATGCTTGCCAGCGCAGGGCTTACCTCTACTGTCAATGATTCCACAAAAGAGGTTGTCATTTACTTTTCTGCCCCGGCAATTAAGCCAGCCAGCTCTGTGCTAACCCCTGGCAACAAATTGATGAATGAAAAGGTAGTACGTGTAGCGACGCGCAATGATGGTCGCCCCGACGCTACACCTGAAAATGTTAACGTTCTGCATCCTCCTTTGGTGCCAGTTGCGACGTTGCCTTCTGCACAACAAGTACCTGAGAAACCCAAACCAGTTACCAAACCTTTACCTGTATTAAAAGCATGGAAAATTGATAAAGGCCCATCACTGTTGAAAGGTTTTGAAGAGTGGGTATCTAAAGATAAATGTCCGTCAATGGACGGTAAATGGAGAATAAGAAAAGATACGGATAATGATTATCCAGTGGATTATCCACTTTCATTTTTCAGTGCAAATCTTGAAGACGCTACACGTCAGTTATTTGAACTTTATAAAAACGCACCGGCTCCGATTTATGTTACCGGATATCCAATTCAATGCCTCATCGTTATCAGCGATCAAAAGTGAATTTATGAAACTAAATATATTATCTGTCGTCATTCCGGCGTTGCTGCTATCCGGCTGTGCTTTCCAGCGAATGAATGAAGTAAAAAAAGATGCAGAAGATACAGGAATTAAAGCTTCATCATTAATACAGCAAATGGGGGATAATTCCCCGGTGGTTCAGTTTAAAAGTAGCCAATATGTAAACACTACTCCGCTGCCAAAGCCAAAATATAATGCCCCGCGTCAAATTATTAATTGTCAGGTAACATATAAGACAATTAAACCACAGGACATATTTCAGTTCAGTCAGGATATAGGTGAACAGTGCCGTATCAGAATCCAGGTTACTCCTGATGCAGCATCCTACCTTAGCCACGGCGGCAGCGGTGGTTCCAGGACTCAGCGATTGGCTTCTGTTCCTTCTCCTGTCGTCAGCAGTGATGAAATGAAGCCTCTGGCATCTTTTGGTGCAGACTCTGCTACCGCTACAGACAGCGCTGTAACTACAGCGGCAGTTGTAAGCACGCTTACAGATGTCAGTTATGCAGGTGGGCTGGGAGGGTTACTGGATCTTGTTTCCGGGCGACTTGGGATTTCATGGAAATATGAAAATGGCGGGGTAACTTTCTACTACCTCGAAACTCGTCGTTTTGATATTGAGCCAGCTGATGCTAAATATACTCTAAAAGGTACTGTAGTTAGTGGGTTATCGAATTCCACTGGTACTGATAGCAGCAACAGCAGCAGTGGATCGGGTTCCGGTGTTTCAGGGGCTGGCGGCTCTACTATGTCGTCTGATGTACAGATGGGGAACAACCTCTACTCTGATCTTAAAGGTACAGTACAGAGCATGTTAACTCCCGGTGTTGGCCGCCTGAGCCTGAATGCAACTACCGGCACGTTGATGGTGACAGACGTTCCTGACGTTGTGAGCCGGATCGGTGAGTATCTGGATGAGGAAAACAGTACTCTTAGTCGGCAGGTGATTTTAAAGGTCGTCACTTACACGGTTAATACTGATACCTCCGATATGGTCGGAATTGACTGGAAGCTTGTCTGGAAATCCCTGAATGGCAAATATGGAATGTCGCTCGTTAATACCAATAGCGGTATGTCGAGCGATGCTATTTCCGGTGGATTTAACGTACTGGATACAGCAACAGGCGCGGCAGCTCAGTTTGCCGGATCATCTTTCCTGCTTGATGCTTTGTCGAAACAAGCCAAAGTTACAGATGTAAAAAACAGTACCATCATGACAACGAACATGGCCGCTGCGCCTGTTCTTGTTGGTCAGCAAACAACGTATCTTAAAGACGTGTCTACAACAGCTTATGCGACAGGAAACAATACTGTTCCTACGCAGTCGCTGACTCCGGGAAGCGTTACAACGGGTACAAATATCACAATACTGCCAAAGATTTTGAAAGACTCAGATCGTCTTATGCTGAATATGTTTATGGATATATCCAGCCTTAAACAGATCCGCACTATTACTTCCGACACGCAGAAAATTGAAGCACCTGATATTGATACCCGTTCATTGCAGCAGCGAGTTTGGCTCAAACCGGGGCAGACATTAATTATGAGTGGGTTCGAGCAGAATACGAATGATTCAAACAGGCAGGGCGTTGGCTCACCAAACAATATCTTATTCGGTGGGGCATTGTCAGGAGCGAAAACAAAACAGAGTTTTGTTATTACGGTGACACCATATGTTCGCTAAAAATAAAACACGTCGTTCTGAAGTTGATTTAACCTCAGTAGATGAGGGACGCATTCATATTCTTGAATATCATAAGCGGCGTTTCGTTGTTGGCCTGCAATGGGAAACGATACGTGCAACTCGTAACCTGATGAAAGAAGTTCGTCGAATCGGTAAAGAACGCAAACTGGATGTGGTTGCTATCAGGAAAAGTGACTCTATCCAGGCCGGTTTTGCTCCCAGGACGAAGAAAAAACTTCGAGGGGGTTATTCACTGATCGTCACACTGGCATCCCTGCTTGAGGGATGCTGTATTGCTGTTATCAGTCTGGGAAAAGACGAACAGGGCGAAGATATTTTTACCCTTGTTGGAAAGACCGAGAAAGGAGGGATTCACCCCTACTCAGATGAAATATACCAGGAATCGCAACTTAACCAGGTCATTATTGATCTGAAATCAGATTTACGGGGAAACACTACTGGAATGGATATCCCCGTGTACGGAGATACAGAGCGTTTCAGTTTTGTCACAACTTCTCTTGAGCTTGATGTTCTGCTTAGTCCAAAAAATCTGTCAAAGGATTTCAGGCTGAAGCCTCTCACGTGGGGCATGACCAAAAACCAGTTATTAGCATTGGCGGGAGCAACAATAGTCGTCATTTCTATTTTGCTCTTGCTTAATCAATATAATACACGACAGCAGGAGAAATTAAGGCAGCTTCGTATAATACAGGCTCAGAAAATTGAGGAGATAAATCGGCAGGCCCGCTATAAAACAGCGCTTGATAAGTTAAAACACCCCTGGACAAGCACACCATCGGTATCAGAATTTCTTGCTTCGTGTTCACATCTTAAGGACCGTATGCCGTTGTCTGTATCAGGCTGGATACCAACTACAGTTGAGTGCAATAGCACCGAACTTAATGTGACGCTTATCCGGCCTGAGAATTCAGCTACGACAACTAAAGATGTTGTTAAAAGAATTCGGGATATCTTCGGTGTCGAGGCGAAATTCTTTTTTAATCAAACGTCGCTGATTACTTTTAGTATAAAAAACTCAGTAAAACCTAATGGGGACGACCCGGTAACTGATTCTGGTGAGCAGTTGCTTAAAATCATTTCTCTGTTTCAGAGGGTGAATATCAATGCAGCCCTTAATGCAGTTGAAATCAAGGATGTTGATAAAAATGAGTTCGGGGAAAAAATGCCATTACAGGATTGGCAAGAGTATACCTTCGATGTGGAAACGGCCATTCCACCGCAACTTATCTTTGTTAGAGATGAGTTCTCCGGAATCAGGTTGAATAAAATTATTTACACGGTTGATACGGGTAGTAGCACAATTCAGTATAAAATAGAGGGGTCTGTATATGGTTCTCGGTAGATTTAGTCGCTATTTTTCATTTGTTTTTATTTCTTTATATGGAATTGCTCATGCGGAGGTAACAACTCTGGGAGATTTGGATAAACTCCAGAGCGAAAGGTTCTATTATGAAGCTAAAGCCGCAGCTAATAAAGCTAAACGTGAAGCTAACGGTGATAGTGAAGATAATACAACTAGCGCTGTTACATCATCAAATCAACAAAATTCGGAAGTAATACCTTCGCTGGTAAAAATTAATGGTCGAAAAGCTAACGTTGCGTTACCTGACGGAACAACACGAACTGTCACCACTGGTGAGTTCTTACCTGGGGGACGTTATCAGGTAGTGAGTATCAGCCTGAATGGTGTAATGGTTCGTAGGATTACGGATGGAAAACAATTCCCGCTAAACTGAAAGGGATAAAAATGACAGAGATAAATGATAAAACCCATAGTTACATTCCATTAAGTAAAATGATTGGCGCTGTGCCTGATATTCTTAAGGAGAATGCGCGGCTGATTCTGGATAATAATACTAAGCACCATGTTTTATATGTTGTAAATGACATTCAAAACAATACGCATTTTTATGACTTAAGGAAAAATCTCCGTGCGAAAGGTTATGAACATTCTGTTGAGTACTCTAACAGACAGTTTATTGAAAAAATAAATCACACTTTCAATACGAATGATAATGAAACTGACTCAGACCAGACTGATATTCAGGATGAAATATTACAGATAATAAAAAAAGCTGTAGATATGCGAGCGTCAGACATTCATATTCAAATAGGGAGTTTTACTCAGGTTTTTTTCAGAATTGATGGCTCGCGAAATGTAATGCAGCAATTTGAAAATAGTGTTGAGTACGGTCAGCGCCTTGTTCAGACACTTTTCAACTCGATGTGTGCTGAACGTAGCGCCAGTACCTTTAGTTACAGTGAACCTTGCGACGCAAAAATCAGAGAGGAGTACGTTCAGGCTTATGGACTAAGTACAGGACGTTTTGCCAGCCGTCCAGGGAGTTCCGGTAAGGTAATTGTTGTTATCAGGCTGATATCGAGACGAAAGCAATCTCTGACGTTAGGCGAGCTGGGTTTAAGCGAGGCGCAGCAGAACGCCATTAAGCGCTCACTGGCGAAGCCTGCGGGAGTAATTCTTTCCAGTGGGCCGACAGGTCACGGTAAAAGTACGCTGAGTCAGTGCATGGCGGAAATCTACACTTCGGAAAACCCCGGCATGAACATGTTGTCTGTAGAAGATCCCATAGAGTCGCCTATAGAGGGAGCATTTCAGACGCCGCTGATTATTGCTGACCGGAGCGATAGCTCAAAAATGGGGCGGGCGTGGGGAAAATCCATGTCTAACCTGATGCGACTTGATCCAGATTGTATCTATATTGGTGAGGTCAGGGATAACACTTCGGGTAACGGCGTGATTGAGGCGGCTCAGACCGGGCATATCGTTGTAACCACGATACATACTAATCATCCCATTGATATTATTCAGAGGCTTCGAAGATGGGGGGTCGATCAGGATTTGCTTACTGATGCAACGCTGATTACATGCCTTATCGGATTACGGCTCGTTAAGAAGCTTTGCCCTGAATGCAAATTAAGCTATGTGGAAAATCGCCATCGTGTAGATAACTTATTTCACGGGGTTATTGATAAATATACCACTGTAAACTACGTTTATCTGTTAAACACGGATGGATGTGAATGTTGCAATCATACGGGAATAAAAGGCAGGACCGGAGTTTTTGAGGTAATCGAAACTGATTATGAGTTTATGCGTTTGTATGAAAAAGAAGGTAAGTTTGCAGCATATTCATACTGGCGTAAGAATGGGGGAATTACTCTGTGTCAGAATGCTATACAGCTCATCAATGACGGCGTTATTGACCCTGTAATTACACATAAATCTATCTGCAATCTTGACAGGGATGATAAGTTCCTATGAACAGGTTTGAACGATTTATTTATCAAAAGACGTTCAGTGCAAATGACAGAAGGGAAATATACGATAGTTTTTGTCAGTATCTACTTGATGGTGTTAGCGCTGAGGATACTTTTAATAGACTGATTGAAAGTTATACCCGACGAGGAAAAAATCCGGGCAATCCTATTGCTAAAATATTAAAAGAGTGTAGTGAGAACCTTGCGGCAGGTTATACGCTGGCACAGTCATTTAAAGAATGGCTTCCTGAACAAGAGCTAAGTATTATTGAGTCATGTGATAATGCAGGCAGAACGGCTGATGGCTTCACTAATGCCAGAACAGTTGCTGATGGAACATCACGAATATTATCTGCGGTTCGTTCATCCGTGATGATAACTGCATATATGATTTCACTGGCGCTTGGTATTATTTCACTCTTTTGTATTCTTCTTGTTCCGGTATTGAAACAATCAGTGCCGTTAGCACAATGGAATGGTTTTCAGCTTGCTATTTATTATATATTTATTGGAATAACCAGTTATTACTGGATTATGATTTTGTTCATTGGGGGGATTGTTTACGTTGTCAGTAAGAGTCTGCCAACTTGGACAGGGAATTTAAGGTTTTATGCTGACAGATTGCCGCCATACTCTATTTATCGTCGTTTACATGGGGCTACGTTTATTCTGAATGTAAATGCCATGCTTTCAGTCGGTATTTCTATGGAGGAGACAATCAGGAAGATGTTTGAATCATGCCAGTCAGACTGGATGGCTGAACGCCTTGAAGCCACAATGAGAGCCATTGAGTCCGGAGAGCAAAACTTAGGTATGGCTCTGGATGTTACCGGGTATGAGTTTCCAGGTGAGGATGCGATTATCAAGATGCAGAGCCTTTTTGAAACATCAAATCCTGCGGCTTCTTTGCATCGGTTCGCGGAACGGTGGCTTGATAAAACGATAACTGATGTTGAAAAAACAGGAGACAGAGTAAGAATCCTAAGTCTATTCGCCAGCGGTATTGTTATTTCATTACTGATTGTTGTTATGTTTGATCTTATCCAAAGAGCTTTTTTCTTTAATTAAACAGAAACAGGGTATCAGTAAGTATTAATCTAAATTTCCCATAGTGCTATCAATAGTTATTTGATTATTGATGGCTGAATTTTATGTTGTTTAATCAAAATAAGGAATTAAAATGAAAACTCTGAAACGTGGTATTGCGAATATTACGGACTCCGTTACCTCGTTAGGTATTTCGCTGGTAATTATCGGCGTGGTTCTTTCTGTCGGTATTGTTGCGTATTATAAATTGTACGCTACAACTGAGGTGACATTGGTTAGCACATTGATTAATGAGACTCGCCAGCTCAGGGCCAGCAATGGTTATGGCACAACTGATTATTCTGCCTCGTTGATTGCATCGGGTGCCGTACCGAACAACGTTACGGTTTCGGGAGGTAAAATCTACAACCGTTCTGGTGGTATTGTGGCCGTGAAAGGTAATGGTGTAGGGTTTACAGTGACTGACTCCGATCTCTCCTCTAAGGACTGCATCAAACTGGCGCAGTCGCTTGGTACGTCTGATATGTCTTCCACGAAGATCAATAACCAGTCGTTTACGGGAGAAGTTACCGCTGCTGATGCAACCGCAGCCTGTACTGGTGATACCAATACAATCATTTTCACTACTAAATCCTGATATCACCATAAATACCGCCCTGATTCAGGGCGGTTGTCCGGACGTAACCATGCAGAAATTAAAAGATAACGATTTTATTGATCTCTATATAGGTCAAGATTACGTTGAGATAAAAGGATTAAAAGGGGCAAGCTCTTTCTTATCCAAAGTGCCTGATTATCTTTCTGAGGATGTGGATAATCTCAAACAACTTTGCATTGAGCGTTTTAATGAAACCAGTAATACAGAATTTTCTGTCTTCCATGATACGCGCCTTTACAGGGTTACGATTACACTATTTAGTGGCATCAATCTGATTATTAGACAGACACCAGAATGTGTCTTACCTGTTGACAGAATACCGCTTAGTTCTGCATTACGAATGTCTATAGAAGTACCGCATATCACAGGTCTTTTTTTGATTGCTGGGGCAATGGGATCGGGGAAAACGACTTCAGCAGCGGCAATCCTGAGTCGTCGCATTGCGTTTACCGGTAATCTGGGGGTATCAATTGAAGACCCTATTGAAACCGTACTCATGGGACGACATGGCGAAGGGCGCTGTATTCAGCTTGAAGTAAGTGGTGAAGAGACTTACGCATCAGCAACCAAGAAAGCTTTTCGTATGGGGGCATCTTCATTTCTGCTAGGAGAAATCCGTGATGGTGCGACCGCACATGAAGTTCTGAAGGCCAGCCTGAGCATGTTTGTTGTATCAACAATCCATGCGTCCTCTGTTCAGGAAGCGATAGAGCGATACATTATGTTCTGCGAAGAGTTTAATGCGGGGGCCAGGAATCACGTAGCCAGTACGCTATATGTGGTCGCTCATCAGGTAATGAACACCGTCAGTGCTGATAATCTCATTTCCAGACGCAGTGTGGAAATATCAGGTTTTAATTTAAGACATGCAACCTGCGCTGATACCATCCGAGCAAAAATATCAGCAGGAAATCTCAAGTCATTAAGCGACCAATTTAAATCCATCGCATATGATTTTCCGGGGAGTAACAGATGAGAAGCAAGTTAAAGAAAGGGATATATCAGGTTTCAGACTCGGTGATTGCGCTGGGTATATTATTTGTTGTCCTTACCGCTATCATTATCCCGGCTTCTGTGTGGACTGTTAATGAATACAGAAATACGGTGGCGGCAGGGCAGGCAAGAACTGTACAGACAGCCGTCAATAAATATATCTCGGATAACGCCACGGCTATTTCTGCAAGCGCAACGGCAACGTCACCGTTCACTCTGACTGTGCCTATATTGATTAGTGCCAATTATCTCCCGGCTGGTTATTCCAGCATGAATAATTTTTCGGCTACTTATCAGACAAAGATCTTCCAGCCAGCGACGGGGAAATTTCATGTAATGACATTTCTCACAGGTGGCGTTGAGTTAAAACTCAGCCAGGCGCGAAATATTGCTACGAAAATTGGTGCTTCCGGTGGTTACATTGAAGGAGGGATCGCGAAAGGAGCGCTGGGGGCGTGGAGTGAGAATCTGTCGGCATTTGGCGGTTTTAATCCCGGTGACGGACATATAGTGATTGCTGGTTTTTACCAAAACGGCGCGATATCGAACGATTACCTCTATCGTAAAGCGGTTCCGGGCCATCCGGAGCTGAACACCATGAGTACAGCCCTTAATATGGGCGGTAACGATGTTAATAATGCTGCTGCGATAAATGCACAAAATGCGACGATATCCAATACGGTTACAACTGGCACGTTAACGGCCACTACTGCTAATGCAACAAATGCGAAGGTAAGCGGAACTCTCACCGCAGGAACGGTCAGTGCCTCCGGTAACGTAACCAGTGCTGGTACAGTCCAGGGGAGGTATATCTATCCAGCACAGACGGTAACGATCGGAGGAGCCTGTTCACCTTCAGGCATCATTGGTAAGGACAGCTCCGGGGACTCGGTGCCATGTGTTAACGGCAAGTGGACTAAAAGCTCAGGTGTGCCGGTTGGCACTATCGCAATCTGGGGATCAACCAGTATCCCTTCCGGATGGCTTGAATGTAACGGTCAGGCGTTTAATAAATCAGCATATACAGAGCTGGCAACGAAATATCCGTCTGGTCAGGTGCCGGATTTCAGAGGGGTATTTTTACGGGGGCTTGATCGCGGTGCTGGGCGTGATACAGATACTGGTAGAGGGATTTTGAGCTATCAGCAGGACACTTTACAGAATCACACACATATTGCAGGAACCGAGACGAGTCTGCATGACAATGTTCCTGGATCTCCAACTCGAAATACACCGGGTGGTGAAGAAGTCAGGACATATGCGGACAGGACGGGGGATGTTAATACGTTATGGGGCGGAGCTAGAATCTCCAGTGAAACTCGCCCCAAAAATACAGCAGTAATTTATATTATCAAGGCTCAATAGGTATATTCACTATGAATTACTCAATGCTTGCTATTTTCTGTATTGCTTTATCTGTTGCTGGCATTATTTCAATTAGCGCTGATAATAAAAACACATGGGATAATACCGACGAAGAGTCCAGAGCTGGACAGTTCATGAATTATGTAAGTGCCTTTGATGACTATTATCAGAAAAATAACAGCGCTACAGGCGATGTGACATCTTCTGTAACCATACCAACATGGTTGCCAAAAAGCGGCAATATCAAGATGGTTATTAATAGTGGTGTAGGATATGTATATACTCCAGCATCAAAAGGGATGATGCGAGAGATTATGAAATGGACCGCGAACAGTTCTTCTGTTGGTGTTTCTGATGCAACTTATATAAATACTGTGTCCGGTAAAATCCAAAAACCTGCCTTTATAGGTTCAGGGTATATAGTCTATGTGAGATAGTTATGATTGTGTGCTTTATTATGGTTGTCTTGTTTTCTGTTATCGCAGCAAAATCACTTCCATATTTATATGAGCGGGCCAAGAAGGAGGTTATAACCGATAGTAAAAAACTGAAGAATGAAAACCAAGAAACAAAATTCAGTATTATATACTCTGTTATATGCATAATTCCGTCATGCGTTATATTTCCCCTCGGTAGGGATATGTGGCTTTCCGGCGTAGTTTTGATTCTTGGATATGTGGCTTATACTGACCTGATGACGCGCTGGGTTCCAGATTGCCTAATTTATTCTTGTTTAAGTGTCAGCCTGCTATCGCCACAAATAACTAAAGATGGAGAAATGATACTTAGTGTAGTTCTTTTTGTTATGCCAGTAGTGATAATGCAAATCATAGGCTATATAAGAGAAGGAAAAGCGTGTGTTTGCAGCGGGGATTTTTACCTGTTCCCGGCTTTAGCTGTCTGGATTGCCCCCCAATACGCTGCAACCGTCATGCTGATTAGCATTGGTCTTGGGATATCAATTTCACGAACAGTTAAAGAAGTACCATTTATTACCTGTCTTTTTCCTGTGTTTGTAGGGTATCAACTATGCGCATTATTATTTTTATTTTAGTAATGATGGTAGGGAACGTAATTTCAGCATATGCAACGACTTCACATCACAACGAATTTCATGGCTGTTTCATGTCGGCATCCGAAAGATTTAAAATTGACCATCGGTTGCTTTTGGCAATCGCAGAAGTTGAAAGCGGCATGAATCCCGGTGCGATTGGTTATAATAAAAAGGGAGGGAAGGTTATTAGTGAAGATGTGGGCTTGATGCAAATAAATTCATCCTGGTTTCCAGTGTTAAATGGTATGGGGGTTACTCGTAACGATCTGTTGGAAAAACCATGCCAAAACATCTATGTCGGGGCATGGATTCTTGCCAAGAACATTTCATCTAATGGTGTTAATTGGGAATCTGTTGGTGCTTATAATGCGGGATTTAAAGGGGCTAATGCACCATTCCGCATGAAATATGCAAAAAAGGTTTATGCAAAGTATCTTGCACTAACCGGAGAAGGTTAATAAATTCTAATCAAGGGATTCAATATGTCACCTTTAATCAAAAAATCTATGCGTTGCAAACCTGAGAAAATCATTGTTGGAAATTCAAAAGAGGCCGTCTATGAAATAAGAAAATATCTCTATGGTGCAATGGCTGGTCACGAAGGGACTATTTATTCACCTCTTCATAGAAATACAGTTGAAGTTATGGATCTTCTTCGTGATGAATGGAAAATCAATGAGAACTACAAAAAATGAATATACAAAAGTTATTTTCACTACTAATTTTTCTTTGTCCTGTGATTGTTCACGCAGCCGAACTGAATGGAAAAGTCATACACGTTCTGGACGGTGATACCATTGAAGTATTGCAAGATAACAAGCCTGTCAGGATTCGCCTGGCAAACATTGATGCACCTGAGAAGATACAACCTTTTGGAACATGGTCGGCAAACCAGCTTAAAAAGCTTGTCGCAGGGAAACAAGTCAAGGTGACGTATACGCAGACAGATCGTTACGGGCGTGTTCTTGGGCTTGTGGAAACGAAATATGTCAATGTTAATCGCGCCCAGATCATTTCTGGCGCGGCGTGGGTATATGACCAGTACAACGCAGATACTGCACTACCGGCTTTACAAAAAGAAGCTCAGGAGCAGAGGCGCGGCCTGTGGTCTGAGAGTAACCCGATACCTCCGTGGGAGTGGCGACACAGGAAGAACTGACGCGCTGCGCTTGTCCAACCCCTCCACCCACAGAAATAAATTTCTGAAGGTGTCACGGTTACATTTTACAAGAAATCCAAATGCTTCTTTTTATGCGCGGAGCGCATAGAAGGCGGCACACCGTAGCTGATATGAAGCACAGAAAGCAAACCGCCGGGCCTTGCTCCCCTGAACGGGGATAATGCACCCACTGCCACCGTATCTGACCAGAGCCACGGCAGCACGTCCACGCACGCTGCTGTGTGGTCACTGCCCCAGCCCCCTCCCTGCAAAGCCATAACGGGCTTACAGCGTTGTTTACCGCTGAGTTAAGGCCGAAGCCCCGGTGAGCGGTCAGAATGGCGCTGTGCGACGTTTTGAGCGTGATTTCCGGGGTCTTAACGGCTGTGACCAGCGGGAGCAGACGTTTAGAGACTTAATTAATGAAAGGATAACTGTATGAAACGTAATTTAATTTTTAGCGTATCTATTTTGAGCTGCTTTTTATATGCATCTTCAGCTTTAGCTGATGATCCCTGCAAAGTTACTCTCTGTCTTTGGGGGAAAATGAATGGCTCCAGTAGAGATGGCTGTTCTGATGCAGAGAAAACTTTTTTTAATATTATAAAGAAAAAGCATGGTTCATTTTTGCCAAATCATACCTTTGATGCCAGAAAAGATTTTTTAAACAATGAATGTCCTGCACCTTATGGCGTAAGTCAGTATGTCGATAAGGTTTTGCAGAAATATGGAAAAGTTAAGCTATAGGTGAAAATTTACCAGCCAGAAAAACAAACAGGAATAAAATAATGATGACTGAATCCGATAAAGAGCGTTTTAATAATCGTATATGCATAGGGCAGGTGCTTGTCAGTGCGGATGTTTATGTTACTTCAGTTATGACTGAAAGCGCGGCTGAGGTAGAGATAACTGTCCCTGATGAAAATTATCAAAAGGTAATGGATTTATATGATCGCATATGCCAGTTTGCTTTGCTTCATGGTGAAGATTTACAAGGACTATTCCAGACTGACAGATATTACTACATGTCATGTTTCGTTCGTGATATTGAGGCTTTCAAGAAAGAATTTGAAAACGAGGACGAGTTAAAGCCTTTATTCAATCATGATCAGGGCGAAACGGCTGAGTTTCTTATCAGCTTCCCAGAAAAGGCTAACTATGATGATAAGGAAACAGTTAAAAGATCTTTTCTGGAAATTACACAAAAGCATGTCGATTCATTAGATGAACTTACATGGAGTAATTTTGAGCACAGAGCTTTTACTGGCGGAACGGTAGGCTTTGATGATGAACGTGACAATATAAAAAAACTATCTCGTAAGGATTTTGTGGCTTCTAATCTCACGGATTCTTTCGAAGTTGATTTCTATGTTAATCCTTTATTTGAAGGAGCACAAAACATCGGAGAGATTGATAATTATCCGGTATGTTTTAACTCACGGGGATTTTACTTCTACTGGAACAAAAAAACAGAATATCTGCTGGAAAGCTGGTTAACGTTTCCTGCTTATCCTTATGGCTGGTAGAGGAAAATAATCATGTATCTGCACATTGTCCCAAAACTTTTTCATCTAATGGCAAACAAATGTCATCTTGAATCAATAGTTATTCCTGAACTGGATTTCAGAATTGAAGGTGATGCACTGTCAACGGGCAGACCACACCCAAATAAAAATATCTGGGTTGGTATGCGGAAAGGAAGAAAGGCTATAAATGGTCTTTTACTAAAAACTGATAAACACTTCAAATCGTTTACTGCTGACTACCAGTGGCATATAGAAGATATGGGGATGATTAATCATCGCGTGACAACCTATATTGAAGATAATGAGTTTGATATGGTTTCACAGGACATAATGTTGAATGGTGGTTTCGATAAGTGGAAAAGCAGAGTTCATGAAGCCTATGAAAATTGGGCACCAGTCAGAGTTCAACCTAAAATGGAGTCCTTCGTAAATAAACCGGGTGAAGAAACACTCGATGTTTGGCAGGAGTACGATTGGGGTGATTTTCTGTTATCCAGAGAGGAAAGACTGTTACTGCATACCATTCAGTCCGAACGGCTAAATACTGATTTCTCTTTGTTCAGCCGACTGCCCTCGCCGGAGCAAGCAATTATTATATAAGGTGACTGTTATGGATTTCAGTAGTATTGATTTTACTCATGATTGTTACGTTGATTTGCATGTTGGTGATTACGGCTCATTGTCTGGCTTGTTTTTTACAGGTAAATCCGACTTGGCTATTCTTGAAAAGTTTTTTACCGATTCTCAAGACTGGCAAAACTCTTTTCAGCGAGAAGGTAGACAGTATGTGATGGGATTTGTTGATCCGGGTAATGTACAAATCATTACGTTTATGCAACATGCTTTCACAAAAGAAAAAGAACAGGCTGAAAGATTCTATTTGGATAATGGTTTTTACGAACAAACGCATGACTTCTTTGAAATATGGTTCGATAACGATGTCAGCGATGTACGAATCAGTTTCCCGCTTTTAGTGAAGGAGTGAGTGATGACAACTTTTCCCGATCATAAAATACTTGCCACAGATTTTGAAAAGTCGCTAAGTGCTTTTTGCAACCGGAGTCTGGAGAAGGATAAACAGGGTAAATACATTGATAAAAATACTCAGTATGCATGGAGTGAGTATTTGCGAATTAATTACATGAGTGTTCTTGGACATGGTTATGACAATAAAAATCCTCGTGGTATCAAATCACGGATGTGAATCCCTGATTGAATTTAATCCCGACAATGATTTGGTCAAAGTGATGAAGTCATTACGCACACCAGAAAACCGGATGGTGTGTATTCTCCAGGACGGTAAGAGGTTGCATCGCTGGGACAGGAGCTATGGTTCTGTACAAAAAAATCACTGGCGCAAAGTTGCCCCTGATAGCCTGGAGGTTTTGGGTTCTGTAGAGCATATCAGGCATGTAAACACGAATATGTAGAAAGTGGCTAAAAGAAGTCGAGGGATAATATTATGCAATATGCACTGTTTGATGTTGGAAATCGAAAGTTTCTACTTGATGCCAATGAGTTTAGTTTGTTGAAAGACTGGAAAGATAAGCCGATTGAAGAACTATCGGATTTTTGCGAATCTGAACACCCTTATTATTTATGTTACGGGGGGTATTTGTTAAACCCTGAAATGCCAGATGAAAACATTGATAGAAAGTTAAATTCAATGGAGAATTTTTGGTTGGCCGCTATTGATGACTATGGTCAGTACTGTCACCAGATTGCATTTTATTCAATCTTTCCATTTTCTGTTATCTCCATTGGGCATCAAAAAATCATTCCCTTTGCTGCGTTAATTAAATCGGATGAATGTATTGTTTCCAAAATTGCAGCGAAATCAGGTTTCGCGGTAACGGCATTTTTGCGGGTGACAGAATGGGATGTCGCAACCAATATCCTCAACCGGGAAGGCATTTTTGCTTTTAACGGAGTGGAAATGAGATTTAAGGAGCCGATCAATGAAGACAACTGGAAACGATTAATTTCAGAAGAAA
Organism: Erwinia papayae; assembly: GCF_058241465.1. Taxonomy (NCBI): domain Bacteria; kingdom Pseudomonadati; phylum Pseudomonadota; class Gammaproteobacteria; order Enterobacterales; family Erwiniaceae; genus Erwinia; species Erwinia papayae. The sequence goes on along the minus strand of NZ_JBZCHT010000015.1, from coordinate 83,148 downwards.
GAGCTATTCGCTGCGCTAACAAATTAATTCGATGCAAAGGATAAATGAATGACGACTATCACAACGATCATTATCGGCACGACTGTTGTCGATTACAGAACAATGGAGGTTGATACTCCGCCATTTCCAGAGCATGACAGCGGTCACTACCTTGCTATTTCAGGGGAGGGAATGGTGTTTTCTGGTGAAAAATATGATGAAAATCGCCGTTGTCAGACAGGGGTTATCGAATCTCATTATGGTACAGCCGACTGGCAGCTTGTCCTTTCAGCTTATAAAGAATGGCTGGCTGATAAAGGTAAAACGTTCTCTTATTTGTTTGTTTTGCTGGGTGGTGAACTGGTTCATCATGAAATTAATGCGTCAGAATTAATTTAAGGAATACTTATGAGGCTTTTTATTGCAGAAAAACCGTCATTAGCTAAAGCGATTTTTGAAGGGTTAGGCGGCAATCCTAATATAGAAAAGAAAAACGGTTACTTTGAACATGGTTCCGATATTGTTACTTGGTGTTATGGTCATATGCTGGAGTTGTCCGACCCGCAGGACTACGACCCTAAATTTGCGGTATGGCGCTTCAGTGATTTAGAAGAAATGAAAACAGTATATCCGCCAACCTATAAAATAAAGCCTGAATCTGAGGCACAAACAGGCATTATCATTTCTCTTATTGATAAGGCTGACAGTATTGTACATGCTGGCGATCCTGATGATGAGGGGTGTTTACTGGTTGATGAAATCCTGGGTCATGCCGGGAATAAAAAACCTGTTGAGCGTTTGCTCATTTCTGATCTTAACCCTGCACCAGTACAAAAAGCGCTTGCGAATATGCAGCTTATGAAGCCTGGCGACAAGTTCAGTGGCATGACAAATAGTGCTCTGGCTCGCTCACTGTGTGATCAGAGCTTTGGCTATAAGCTGACGCGGGGCTGTACGTTGAAAGGCCGTGAGAAAGGTTATGAGGGCGTTCTTAACGTGGGGCGGGTGCAGAGCGCCGTTCTCGGCCTGGTGAATATGCGCACGCTGGCAAACCAGAATCATAGTGAGAGTTTTTACTATGATGTTTTTGCCTCACTTTCGATGAACGGAAATCAGGTAAAAGCGAAATATCAGACAACTGAAAGCGATCAGATCGACGACAAAAACCGTCTGATTTCAGAAGCCCAGGCGAAACATATTGCGGAACGTATCACAGGCAAAGAGGCCATCGTGACGATTGCCACCACCAAGCCGGAAAATACAAAACCCCCGATGCCGCTTAACCTTTCCACCCTGCAACAGATTTGTGCGAAACGTTACGGCTACAAGGCCAAAGAAACGCTCGATATCATGCAGGGCCTGTATGAAACACATAAGTTGCTGACCTATCCACGCACAGATAACCGTTACCTGTCCGACGAGCATTATTATCAGGCGGGTGATATCGCCATTGCTATCAGCGCAACGTTGCCGGAACTGACGACTGCGACCACAGAAATGAATAAGGAACTGAAGCACAAAGCCTTTAACGCAAGTAAGATTGAAGCTCATCACGCTATCGTACCGACCACGAAAAGCGGAGCCGGTGTTCAGTTAAGCGAGAAGGAAAAGAACGTATACCGTCTGGTTGCCACGCACTATATTGGCCTGTTCTGGCCTGATGCCATCCGTAACAAAACGAAGGTACATTTTGATATCAAAGGGGATACCTTTACCGCCACGCAGAGTGTCACGGTTCAGAAAGGCTGGGAAGCACTGGGGAGCGCGGAAAAAAGCGATGATGAAGTCACCGACGACACCGAACAGGCCGGATTTGATTTATCCTCGCTGAAATTTAGTGACACTGGCCTGTGTGAGTCCGGTTCCGTCGATATAAAACCAGCTTTACCGCCGAAGTATTTCACTGAATCAACGCTACTGGCGGCAATGACCCGCGCCGCGAAATTTATTGATGATCCGGTGTTGCGTAAAGCGCTGGAGGCCAAAGACGAGGGCAGCGAAGACCGTGGTAGTATTGGTACAGAAGCAACGAGAGCGGGGATTCTGGAAAAGCTGGCAGCAAATGCTGGGCTGATTTCCATCGAAAAAGAGAAAGGTTATTCAGAGCTTGTCTGGAAAACCACGAAACAGGGGCAGGAATTTTGCGCCGCCCTTCCCCATGAGGTTATTAAACCGGATATCTCTGCACAATGGGCCGAAAAACAGGCTCAGATTAAAGCCGGAGAAATGACCGTTGAAGATTTTGTTAATGAAACCGATAAGTACATCAGCGGATTAATTAGTGATCTGGGTAAAAATGGGATTAACATTTCTGCTAATGGCACCCCCTGCCCTGTCTGTAACAACGGTTTTTTGCGTAAGCGTAAGGGGCAGAATGGCTTTTTCTGGGGATGTTCCTGCTACCCTGAATGTAAGACAACGTTCCCTGACAAAGACGGCAGGCCGGATATGGACGCAAAATCTAGGGTTGAAGGTTCTATATCCCGGCTCAATGTCCCCTGCCCTTCATGCAGCAAAGAAATCCTGATCCGGCCAAAAGGATTTTTCTGTACCGGTTGTGAGTTCAAAATCTGGTCTGAGTTTTCCGGCAAGAAATTGACACAAAGTCAGGTAGAAACGGTGATAAAAAAAGGCAAATCCAGTGAGATTAAAGGGTTTACCAGCAAAGCCGGGAAAAAATTTGACGCTGTAGTTACCTTACAGGATAAATCTACAGGCAAACTTGGTTTTGAGTTCAGGAAAAAATAATTATTAAAAAGGCTTCCTTCAGGAAGCCTTTTTTTTCGAGTTGGAGGAACAGCCACGCGGGCACGTCAGCAAGCTGACGCACCACGCGCCCGGAAATCACGCGCTTCCCGTCGCCATGCGCCGGAAAGCCCGCTCACCGGGACAGGCTTAAATGGGCAGCTGTGCGGCGTTTAATTCCGTAGATGTTGGGCTTAGCAGTGAGAGGGATTTATTACGGCTGAAGCCGTAATGCTGTTTAAGTCCTCGCGCCGTAGCGCTGCGGGAGTCTCCGGCACTCCGTGCCTCCCATGCCCTACGGGCATAAAAAAACATTTTTTGATGAATTTTATCTTGTAAAAACACGTTATAACGTGTAATATTATTTGTATGGAAAGCGCGGTGCTTTCCCTAAAGGCCGAACGGCCAGGAGTTTTAAATGAATATTCAGGAAGCATTAAATGTATTTGGTTTATCCGGTGAATTAACCAAAGAAGAAATTAAGAAAGCCTACAAAAAGGCCTCACTGAAACATCATCCTGATCGGAATAAAGATAATCCGATTGCTGCGGAAATCATGAAAGCAATTAATTCGGCATTTGATTTTTTGATGGCTAATTTCGAAAAGGTTAATCAATACCAGTCAACTGATGATAATGCACGTTATGACTATGGCGAGGAGTTAGAGCAAGTATTAACAGAATTAAATAATCTTCCAGATATTATTTTTGAGGTTATTGGTAATTGGGTTTGGATCTCTGGCGATACCAAGACGCATAAAGAAGCATTAAAAGCGTTAGGGTGTAAATGGGCGTCGCAGAAAAAACAATGGTTTTATCGCCCGGAGGAACATAAATCCAGCCGCAATCGTAAAGAGCATTCAATGGATGAAATCCGTGAAATGTATGGCACTTACGGCCAGCGTAAGGCCGATGGACGTAAATCGGTAGAACGCCGCGCCTGATTGCCGCAGGGGGCATGTAAGCCCCCTTCTTTTGACGTTGCAGGGGGATGATATGGAAAAAACATTTTTTTCACGCTATGAAGCTGTTTTTAACCGGGTTTGTACGTTCCTGGGCGATGGTTGGAAGATAGACAGACGTACAGAAGATGCATACCGGATAAACCTAGTCAATCCAGCCTTTCGGCATTATTCCATCTTTGCACGTATTGAAAAAGACCGGATTCATTTAACTGGCGGCGTCCGGTCTCGGTCTGCGCGTAGTTCTGGCGGTTACTCAGCTTGCACAGTATCCCCAATGCGCGACCCCTGGGGAATTGCTCAGGATATACGCCGTAAGATCTTACCTGATGCAGAAAAGCAAATCGCGTATTTCGAAGCTGACCGAGCCGGAGCACAAAAGATTCAGGATGATCGGCGGATTTTAATCAACCTGGTCGGGCAGCTGGTCGAGGTACAAAACTATGGTGGTTACTATGATGTGCTGTGTCATATCAAAACGCCTGGAGGGATTTCGGGTGATGTGTGTGAGATGTACGGTAAAGCGTATCGGCTTAAACTGGGCGATCTCAGCAAAGACCAGCTAATCAAAGTGATTGGATTTTTATCAACACTGGGGCGCTGACAGTGAGCCGTGGGGGATGCCCCGCGGCCCACTGTTTGGGTGCTCTGCTTCAGGAGCATAGGAGCATGAAAGATTTGTTTTTTGCGAGGCGTCGGGGCGAAACGGCCCGGATTTCTCAGTCACTGGCGGTACAAAGTGACGGTATCAAGTATCGGCTTCAATATCTGGTGCTTGATCGGACGAACCCGACGAAAGCAGAACGGGCATCCGGGGCGAAAGAAGAGCGTATCGAGGTACTTAATCAGGAGTTTTACCTTAACGTTGGCGACTTTATCCGGGTAAGCGACTTTCCGTTACCAAAACTGACACGTGAATTTATTCGTTTTCTAGAGGAGTCTCAGGAACATGGATCTGAAAGCTGATTACAGGGGTGAACTGGCACAGCGTACGCGGGTGTTTCTGAACCGCACACAAAAAGAAATGGCTGCGTTGTTCGGTCTGTCTCTGCGCTCCTGGCAGGATAAAGAGCAGAATACTAATCGCGTATCAGTCAGTGAAACATATATGCTTTTGCTGTTGCTGAATGAGCATCCTGACTACCAGTTATTGCCACGCATTGATGATGCGAAGACTCCCGCTCAGGAGGCAGCAAAAATAGCTGTGGAGTTGGCGCAATGCCTGACTGAGCGTATACAGCTTCCATCAAAAGTGGTTGAGCTGGAAAATGCTCTTGATGCGGCAATCCTGGCGTTTAGGGAGGATTTTGTAGCTGATATGGATAACGGGCAAGGTGACTTGTCTCCGGTGGCTGTATTATCTAAAGAACTGGAAAAGGCCAGAAATCGAATCACTTATCTGGAGTCCGATAACAGCAAATTGCGGGCTGAACTGGCTAAAAAAACCTGTTAATCAGGCTCCCTTCGGCTCCCCGCTCACAGGCCGGGTCGTTTGCCACACTTCGCTAACCTGATGGCATTTGCTATCAGGCAAGCTACGCCGAATCCGTTCACGGTTTCGGGCTATCGCTAGTGTCAGATAGCAAAGACCAACCTGTAAGTTCACAGAACCGCGCCTGTAGGCTCAAGGGGCCGCCCGCGTCCCCTTTCCCCAACACCCGGACAAATCACGTCCTGTGCGTCGCTGAAGCGCCACACAGCCCGCTCAGCCGGGCGGGCCGGACGCAATGAAGCCCCGGTGCTGCCGGAACGACCAAAAACCGGCTTAGTAGTGAGAGGGATTTATTACGGCTGAAGCCGTAATGCCGTCTAAGTCCTCGCGCCGTAGCGCTGCGGGGGGTCTCCGGCACTCCGTGCCTCCCATGCCCTGCGGGCATAAAAAAAGAGTTTTTTTGATGAATTTCATCTTGATAAAACACGTTATAACGTGTAATATTGTTTACATGGAAGGCGCGGTGCTTTCCCTGAAGGCCGAACGGCCAGGAGCTACAAATGAAAATCCAAAAAATCGCAGACGTTAAAAAAGAAGCACATATAGCTATCACTCACTTCCAGACCGGAAAAATCACCAAACTCGACCTTTATGCTAAAGGTGTCGAATTGACTCTCAAATTTAATGATTTGATGGATAACGCAGCATCTGATCCTACATATTATTTAGCTAAAGATACTGCTGAGCTGCTCCACGTAATTAAGCATTTTTCCTGTTAAATATATAGGGGGAGTAATCCCCCTAATAAGCCTCTGGTTAATTTTAATTAATATCAAATCTGAGAGATAAAAGATGGAATTAACAGCAATTGCTTCTTTAAAACGTAATGTCAAGTTCTGGATTGAACGATGTGGCTGTAATGACAAACAAATTATCGCAAATATTAAAGGCTGGTATAACTTCGCTTATTCACCAAGCGAACAAGAAAAAGCAAAGGAGGAAATTCTAAAAAGTTTTATGAAAGATTAATCTTGGGGTGGTATCAGGTTGCGCTAACAACCTGATACCGCATGACAAAGTAATTATTGGAGTAATCATTATGTCAATGAACAAAATTGTAAACATCGCAGATGCACTTGTAAAGGGCTGGGAGGTAAAGATCCCTGCGATGAAAGCTCATGAATGGGATGAGTTACGATGGTGGTTAGAGCACCTTAGAGGGTATGCGCACTAACTAAACTGGCGGGAGAAATCCCGTCTACTACGGCATTGGTTGTTCTGTTTTTGTGCGCTATAATTATGCACATAATTTATGTGCAGGAGGTTGTAATGAGAACCAACGTAGCTGAAAAAAAACGCAGTACTAACGTGTACTTAAATGCTGGTTTGCTTGAAGAGGCCAAAGAGCTGGACTTAAACGTTTCTGCGATATCTAACCAGGCGCTGGAAGTGGCCGTCAAGGAACGCAAGCGTGAACGCTGGATCGCAGAAAACCGGGTTGGTATCGAGGCGTTAAACAGCTTTGTAGAAGAGACCGGGCTTTTTTCAGATGATGAAAATTTCGGGGTGATTTAGTGAAACAGTTTGCAGTTTACAAAAATAAATCCCGGAACAAACAGGCGTACCCGTACTTTATTGATGTGCAGGCAGATATGCTTGCACATCTTAATACTCGCCTGGTTATGCCTTTAACACCGAAGGCTAACTCTAATTCACAGGTAAAAGCGTTAACGCCGGTTATTACAATCGAACAGGTCGATTATGTAGTGCTAGCTACCATGATAACGACAACGGATGTAAAAAACCTGAAAGCTGAAGATGCGGTTATGGATGCTTCACATTTACGTGATCAACTGGTTTCTGCAATTGATATGATGATTTTAGGTATTTAAAATAAAGAGGAATAATTATATGTGCTCAGATAAAAAATTACATTAACGTTAGAACTAGACCAGAATGTAGCATGGGCGCTGGCGCAGTTCTGCAAGCGTACAACGCATCAGGATTGCGCTGAACGTTCCACCTCAGAAGATGAAGCGTATCTGATGATGGATGGCGTAAATGCTGTTATGCGCGAGCTGGCTGAGTCCGGGATTAGCCCCAGATAACTGAGAAGGGAAAAAACAGTGAAAAGCTGCTTTCGAAGTTAGTATGGTTCGCCTGTTCACGCTGAAATGATGTACAATTGACCGTAGTTAATAATCCAAGTTTACCCTCCTGAGCTTCGCCCCGAATGGGGCGTTAGTCATCCGTTAGGCTGCAAAAAATCTGTGATATTTTATGGTCCGCCGCAGCTGCTGCGCGTAAAATGCTGGAGAAATCCGTCCTCGATGCATGGTGCTAGGATCGGTATTACTGGCACTCCGGGTGTGGCTGTGATGGTTGGCCGTAAGACTGGCGAGCAGTGCGCAGCCTGTCCGGTGATGCGCTTAGCGCATGGAGGCGCGGAACGGCTCTGAAATAGTGCTCTGTTGTGAAAACCGCGCCTGAACCCGGCGCAGCCGGTTACGATCACTGAAAGTGAGCAGATACGCCCCTCCTCCCTGCAAAGCCATAACGGGCTTACAGCGATGTTACTGCTGAGTTAAGGCCGAAGCCCCGGTGAGCGGTCAGGACGGCGCTTTTCGACGTTCTGAGCGTGATTTCCGGGGTCTTAACGGCTGTGACCAGCGGGAACTGACGTTTAGAGACTTATTGAGTTATAAATGAAGCGATGAATTTAGCGGGCGTAATGCCCGCTATGGTGGTTATTTTGAGGGGGATTTTTCTTGCGAACTAATGATCATGTTGAGATCGGATATTGTAGATTTTGCCGCGCTATAGACAGCAAATATAGCAGAACCTGACAATAATAGGGAAAAGGCAAGTGTACATGCGAGAATAATATTTAGTCTTCTGCTTTTTGGGTCGGCTAGCTCGAAATTTGCAATTCTCTTTTGTAACCCGTTAACCTTATCTTCAAGTTCGGAAAATACACTAACAGCGTGTTCATCCAGAGTTTGTTTTACTGAATTTTTCAGATCAACTAAAACCGCCTCTTTTTTTTGCTCAATGCTTTCACTCAGTTTTGAGGCGGTTTTCTCCGCCTCTTCGACTGCATTAGCAATAGTTTCGATTGAACCTGCTGTTGCCTGATTGATAGCTTCTGGAAGTGATTTTATATTGTCGTGAAGTACGCCTAAATCACCTATCAGCTCAATCAGGAGAGCATCACGCGCCGTTTTAGGTGCTCTGATTTCATCCTGCATGAATACTCCTTAAAGACTAAAAGAGGTTGGCGTAAACATCGTCAAGGTTGCGCTTTACGCCTTTAGCAAGTGATTTGAGGCCAAACATATCAGCCCATGCGTTTCTGTCTTTCGCGCTGGCCTCTTTATTTTTAAGGAGCGCTTTATAATCTGTGCTATCTGCAAGCAGAGCATCGACGGTCAGACCCTTAATAGATAAAGCATCAAAGATTTCATTTTCATAAATCGCACACTCTTTATTTAAAGAAAACGATTTTTCTTTTTTATGGCGTGCAATGATGAATGGAAATTCATCATCAACATCCACATCAACGCGATTAAAGACCACTTTCACTTTATCAGCAGGGATACCAATACTTGCGAGCGTATCCAGCATTTGAATTGTTTCTTTTTGCTCTTTGGTTCCAGATGTTACGGGGATAACGAAATAATCAAATTCCTCATGGGAATCATCAAATTTAATCATGTTATTCATGAAGTCTTCAATGTTTGATGCACCAATATCAATTATTGCGTCGTCTTCTAACATTATTTTCTTGAACAGTTCACGGAATTTGTCGCCGTTCATTTTTTCAACATCAATCCCCAAGCCTTCGGCTGTTTCATTGATGGATTCAATGGCGAAAATGGTAGCGCCATTCATGCGTGGTGATAACAGATGCGCTGCCACGGTTGTTTTTCCAACGGTGCCAGTATAGTTAAGAATTGCTACTTTCATCTTCTTCTCCTGCTGAATTTTGAAGTTCTTCTAAGTCGATGGATTGCGATCTAAGTTTCTTCAGGTCGCCTGGATTTCTGATCGCCTTTCTCGGCTGTTCTACCGCTCGTCCATCACTTGATTTCGTTTGCTCAGGTTCGGCTTTGTTCACTGGTGGTACTTTCGTTACCCGTTCTATTTCACTGAGGCAGTATTTTTTTACATACCGGGTGAACTGCGGGTAACTCATTTCTAAATCAGGGTACGACTCAAAAATCATTTTCTGAGTTTCGCCAAGTGAAAGACGACTTTTGATCTCGTCCAGCCGTGGCAGGAATTGACTTCTCCCCTGTCTAGGTTGTTTACGCCAGTCTGACATGTTCTACCCCATGTGTTGAGAATGGCTCCATTTTAATCGGTTATCTGCACTTAATGCAATGTAGTGCAAGCTAATGCAACAACTTAACCTTGCAATGCAATCTAATGCAATGCAGTGCAACTGTCAACGGTTTTTGTGAAATTTAATGCAACTCTGTGCAATTCAGTGAAACCTCAGTTCTACAACAGAGGCACGTTACCGACTGTATACAAATGCCTGGCGGCCTTTGCATACAGTCGCGTGCCAAAGGGGATACCCCTTTGAAACCCCGCATGGCGGGAACATCGTCACCAGTTCAGGTAGGTCACTATGGCTGCTAAACAGAAGAAAGAAATTGTTGTTTCGTTGCGTATTACTCCTGACGAGTTTTCGCCATTTGAAAAGCAAATAAAAGAATCCCAACTCAGCCGTTCAGCATTTTTCAGAAAGCTGGTATTGGATAAACAAGGCTCAATAAACATTGAGGTAAAAGATACCCGCCAATTATTATACCTCTTTAATAAGTCCAGCAATAATATAAATCAACTTGCGTTAAAGGTTAATGTTGCTCATAAAAATGGTACTATATCTGACAGGAAGTATACTTTGTTTTTGAATGCCCTCCTCAATATCGAAGCGCTTATGAAAAAGGCGGTGGAAGATGCTGATTAGATGTAAAGGGTATAATTCCGGAGTAAAAGAATATCTGGAGGAAGGTCAAAAGTCTGGTCGAGAGTTTACACGCGATGAACTTGATGAACGTATCATTCTTGATGGTAATCTCGATCTAACCGAAATGATTTATAAAAGCATTCCAGATAAAGGACAAGATCGTTATCTGACCTTTACTCTGTCTTTTAAGGAAGAACAGATTGATGAGGGGAAATTATCCGAAATCACACGGGAATTTAAATCATTCCTGATGAAGTCGTATACATCTGAAGAATATAACTTCTATGCTGAAGCACACATTCCAAAAATTAAAACAATGAAAGACCGTAAGACTGGTGAATCGGTTGATAGAAAACCACATATTCATATTGTTATACCCAGAAAGAATTTACTTTCCGGTAATGAAATGAATCCTGTAGGAAGTTATAAGCAAAATGAAAAATACCTTGAGGCTTTTCAGGAGTTCATAAACCAAAAATATATTCTGGAATCCCCGCGAGAAAACATGCGTTTGACACCTACAGGATATGCGGACATGTTATCTCGTTATAAAGGGGATGAATTCCGAGCTAAGAATAAAGAATTTAAATTTAAAATACTTCAGCAGATTCACGATAAAGGGATAAGGACACGTCAATCATTTTATGATTTGGTCGCTGAATATGGTGAAGCGAGAATAAGAAATGCTGGCAAGGAAAATGAATATATTGCGGTTAAACTCGATGGTGATAAGAAATTTACCAATCTGAAAGAAACGATTTTCAGTGATGAGTTTATTGTAAACAGAAAGACTGCCCTGCCCCCGCTTGAACAAAATATTATCAATAGGCGATTTTCTGAATGGGAGCGACGGTCTGCTGAAATTAAATATATTGATAAAATATCTTCGGAAAGGTTCAGGCATAAATACTATGAATCCGATGATAAAACTAAATCAGACTTGTTAAATGGCTGTGTAAATAAATTTTACGAAGAAAATAGAGGTTCTAATGGCATACGAGGTGAATGGAAGGGAAATAGTCAGCGAGGTTTTGCTCAAGCTGAAAGAGGAAGTACTTCCTCATTTACCCATAGCTTGCAAGACCTGTCCAATGGCGATGTGGCAGGTGCATGGAGAGGGAAAAGAAATAAAGGCGTATTGTCGGGTGATGCACGTTTACACATGGCAGACCAGCAAACCCACGGAAATTCTGGATTGCGACGCACTCTATCAGACAGAAGAGGAGGAAGAAGAATAATCCGGAAGTTACAGACGCCCTACCCTGTAATTCCACGTCTGAAGAACCGTATCCCTACGTTGATTGACATTAAACGGAGAGGCGATGCCCTTTTCCCGGCAGGTTCTATTACTGGCAAGCAAGCGGTTGTTCCCTTTCAGAAATCTATTAATGCAAACGTAAATACATCTTCCCTGTCGGCCTGGCTTATCCGCCGCATAAGTGAGCAACCAGTTAGCCAAAACGTCAGCAAGCTACTCAAAACAATAGATCGTGACTTCTATGACATCCGAAGGGAGGTACTTGGCGATAAACGATTCAGCTATGAAGAGAAAAACCAACTGATTTCAGTCATGCATTTTGAGCGACTGAAAAGGAAAGATGCCGTCTTGAATAAAAATGAGGAATATAACATGGGGAGTAAAGAAATACGGGATATGCTCAGGAATGATGGTAATAAACCCGCTGGGTTTACTATCAGCGGTCCGGAGCTGGAAGAAAAACAGGATACAAAAGGCCGTTTTGCGCGAGTGATCGATAAACTGCGTAATCCTGTTAACTACTCGAAAGTTGCGGAAGAGTCGAGGAAAGCTGTTGAAAAGCAGCTCGACGCCAGCAACTTATATACAAAGCGAACCCGCAAAGGTCATGTTCATTATCTCGACAAAACCAGTGATAAAACATTGTTTGTCGATACAGGCAAGCTGATTACAATGCGGAAAAATGGCCTGAGCAGTGACAGTGTGGCCGTAGCGCTGGAGCTGGCTCAAGGACGGTTCGGCAGCACTCTCAATATCAAAGGTTCGCAGAAGTTTAAAGACATGGTTGTAAACGTTGTCGCTGAAAAAGGGCTGGATATCCATTTTACTGATAAAAGAATGAATGAAGCCCTTGAACTTCGTCGCGCAGAGCTGCTGAAAGCGAGAGAACAGCAATCCCGCAGCAGTGACACTGCATTTACCATTGGTGGTGCTGAACGCACTGTCAGCCGGGAAAATATCGCGGTTGCTAAGGAAGAAGAGCAGTCCGCGCAAGCTGGTTCAGGGAATATTGATGATGAGCCGTTATACCGTTCGGTTAATCATCTTGAAGGTAAAATTGTTAAGCACGGAGCCGCGCCATACCTTCATAAGGAAGGTAACAGCGACAGTTACTATATTGTTCTAAAAGATAAAGAAGGCCAGGAATCGACACAGTGGGGGGTTGGCCTGAAAGATGCCCTCAAGGGATTCCGGAGAGGTCAGGAAATCGCTCTGGATCTGAAAGAGTCAAAACCTGTTCAGGTCAGGGTCCGGGATGAGCAGGGCAAGTTTTCCACTCGTGAAGCTGTTAAGAACGTCTGGGAGGCTACCCGTCTTGATGGACCGCAACCAAAGAACCCGAAATTGAGTGATGTTGCCCGTCAAAACAGGGTTGTTAACGATCCGGATCTATCCTCTTAAACCGCGATAATACATTGATTTTAGGCCGGGTCGTTGCCTGGCCTTTTTTGTGAGTTTGATCGTTGTTCTCAAGTTTGTACTTGATTGCGGCCATACTCATGTTCTATTCTGTGACAATGAGACGTATCGCGGAGGAGTGTAAATATGCCTCAAATCATCCTTAGCCGCAGAGTAGTCAGTGTCTCGGAGTTCAGAAAAAACCCGATAGAGTGCGTAAACTCAGGGAATGGAGAGCCTCTGGCGATTATGAGCTACAACGAACCAGCATTTTACTGCATCCCAGCAAAGGAATATGGCGAGTTGCTGCAAGAGCTTGAAGACGCAAAAAGTAAGCTTAAAGCAGTTAGTAACTGATTGAAGAAAAGGATCTTTGGTTGATCCTTTCATTATGTTTAACGATCATGAACCTCATTAAAAGTGAGACTAATAGCGTTAAAACAAGTAGTTAGAAGTACAGCCTTATCACAGCTGAATTGATCCGCTTGATGGATCGTGCTAGATTACGCTGGTTTACGAATTCTTACGGGTGGGACGTTCCCGGTAATAGCGTCTAGGGATGGGGGAACAGGCAAATGCCTAACCCCTGAATGCAAAAACCCCCCGAATATCTCTCGAACTTGCCGGGACGAAGATAATCAGGGGGCCAAAAGCAGGCGGCGTGCCTGTGAAGGATTATAGCAAATGTATAATCACATACAACCCCTTTGCACCGGCATAAGTGCGGACGGGTGTGAATAGTGCGAAAACACTAGCGCTTACAGCGTACCGACAAGTCAAAAATCCTTTCCCTAAGTTCGTTGCGCCGAAGAGAAAAGGCAGCAATGAGGAGAAAGCGACACTACCGTTTAACAAGAAGCTCATGGCTAAGGCTGAGGGTTTCACCAGACGTTACGACTTTACTCTCCATGTAGCATTTGCCCGTTCGCAGGGTAAGCGCTTCCGTATGCCGCCAGTTCTACGACTACGGGCTATCGAGGCGTTGCTACAGGGTATCTGCTACCACTACGATCCGCTTATAAACCGTGTTAATGCATCGTTAACGACAATTGCGATGGAGTGCGGTCTTGCGACGGAAACAAAGAAAAGTGGACTCTCTATTACCCGTGCTACCCGTGCGCTGCGCTCGCTGGCCGAAGATTTCGGTCTGGTCACTTACTCCGAAAAAACGTTTGATCCGGAGATCGGCTGTTACATGCCGACTGACATCACGTTTACCGGAGCTTTTTTTGAGGCGCTGGACGTATCCCCTGAAGCGGTAGCTGCTGCCCGCAATGGCCGTGCCGAGTGGAAGAACAAGCAGCGCGAACGGCGCGGCCACTCTCGCCTCGATATCGGAGATCTGATTAGCCAGGGCTGGAGAAAGTTCCACTCCCGCTTTAAAGAGAACCGCCTGAAACGTAAGGCCGAGGGTGAAGAACGCACCCGCGCCTTACGTGACGCCGAGCGCTCACGGAAGGAAGTAGAACAATCCGTTCGCGCTCAGGTTAACCGCGAAATCCGTCAGGGCAAACACATGAGTCTCACATTCTCCAGCATCAAGGAGCTGATTGCCGAGCGCGTCAGGATGCGCATGGTCAAATCGCGACGGTATACTTCCCGGCTATCGCCCAGCTAGCTCCCTTGTTTTTGTACTCCGATTTGTTTCGGAGGTATTGGCTCGCCCCTACCCTCTAACTGCTTAAATAACGCTCACCCCTTCGCCCATACTCCAGTCACCTCAGCAATTTTTAGCGCTGGTTGTCGCTGAAATGGTCAAAATATCTCTGCCTTTGATGTCGATTTATCGTTATACACATTTAACTGCAAGAGGCGATCTTCAGTCAGTGCTATCCGAAGTGTCTACAAACTGCCACTAGTCTTTTAAAAATCCTTTAAGATCCCTATTTCTTTTAAAGTAAATAACTTATTCGGCGGCTGTCCTGTGGACAGCTTATAATGCCCGCCCTTACAGCGAGCTGCGCTCGCGTCGGTTCGGAAATCGCTACGCTCAAAGTTAGCACCCGCTAAAGCGGGCAAAAACAGACCCGAAATGTGCAATTAAGCCTCTAAACGTCTGCTCCCGCTGGTCACAGCCGTTAAGACCCCGGAAATCACGCTCAGAACGTCGCAAAGCGCCATTCTGACCGCTCACCGGGGCTTCGGCCTTAACTCAGCGGTAAACATCGCTCTAAGCCCGTTATGGCTTTGCAGGGAGGGGGTTGGGGCAGTGACCACACAGCAGCGTGCGTGGACGTGCTGCCGTGGCTCTGGTCAGATACGGTGGTAGTGGGTGCATTATCCCCGTTCAGGGAAGCAAGGCCCGGCGGTTTGCATCCTGTACCTTATTTCAGGTTCGGTGTGCCGCCTTCTATGCGCTACGCGCATGAAAAACAAAGATGCCAGCATTTTTTGAGCTTCAGCTGCGGCCGGCAACCTGATTTTGCTGTCGTTTCTTCCAGTCCGGATGGGATGGCCAGTTTAATTCTGACAGCAAAAAGTGTCGGTTGATAAAATCGTGAGTTTCGGAAATGTCGGCGGTTCCGGCGCAGAACCTAATCTGTCAATGGTCTTTCGGAACTTTAACTATACCGTCAGCGATCCCCTGGGCTATCAGTTCCATTATCCGGGCAAAACGTAAAAATCCACTGTACTGCTGACAGATGTAGTCCATCTGGATCTTGGATGAGCTGTCCATTACTTGTTTGAAAGCATCCATATAATCGTAGCACCCGTGTAACAGCTGTTCGTCACCGATAACTGATACAGGAAAGCTATTGGCATAGTCATGGATTAACTTAGCCAGCTGACGTTGTTCTGCGCTTAACGTAATCACTCTTGGATCTCCAGAAATTTTACCGGATAAAGTCTACCCTGGCTGAGATAAAATAAAAGCCGCGAAAGCGGCCTGTGCATTTGATGTATAACGTTATACACTAAAATAATATTTGAATTGATGGTCCGAGAATTATGATTTATCTATATTGGTGTATAACGTTATACAACTTTATTGCTGAAAGGTATTTGCCAGACTAACGTACAAAAATTTTCGATCTCCAAACTTACCCCTGACTGGAGTGGCAAATCAACGCAAGGAATGAGCCTTGTTGCGGCATATCGCAAAATGGTTCACCTTGAGCCATTTTATCAACCATCAGGACAACCCAGCCTACCGCCAGAGCCAGTAACAGTATTTTCATCATTTCTTTTTTATTTGACGACATACAGCTTCCTGTTTAGTGTATAACGTTACACATTGTTTTAGATGGCGTGTCAGTTTTCCTCTTTATGATGTGCAACGTTATACATCGTTATTTTTTTACAGGCTTTCGCCCGGTTCTTGGCCGGTTAAACTCTGCTTCACGGATCAGATCTGCCCGCTGTTCCTCCCCCATCATATCCAGTGCCTTAAGCCCCGCCCGGACAACGCTGATACGCATGGCGTGATTTTCTTCGCTGTACTGGTCAAGCCTGGCTATGTCCTCTTCCAGTAGCGGAAAATTCACCCTTGTGATCACACTGCCCGATGCCGGACGATGGCTGGTTTCGCTGACCAGCTCCCGCAGCGTTTTATTCTCGTCGATATTTTGCAGTGCCGGGCTGATTTTCAGTTTTGTGGTACGTTTACTCATAACTCCCCTTATAGTGTATAACGATATACACTATTTAATTATGCGGCTAACAGTTCCAGCTCACGAAGCAGCAGCTCAATCTCACCCCGCGCCAGATTCCCGCGACGGTCATTATATTCATGTACCGATAATCCCTCGTTGTAGGCCCGTTTGTACGGCTTGCGCAGGTAGAGCCGCTGCCGGGCTACCGGAAGCCAGTTCTCCTGATCGGCCTCGATGTCCCGCCTGAAATTGGAGGCGTCTTCATCTGCCGGGTGAGTATCGCAGCGGTTCATGACCAGCACGGCTTTCAGCGTTTTGTTTACCGATGCCTGGTACTGGCGAACATCGGCGACAACCAGGCCCAGCGTATTGATCTCAATCTGGGAGGAGGGGTCAAGGAGCGAGATAAACAAATCGGCCACGGCCAGGCATTTGCTGAACTCTGGTGAACGGCGTCCCGGAGCATCAAGCAGCACGAAGTCATATTTTTTGTCCAGCTTACGCGCCATTGCCGGGATATCGTGATAGCACTCATAGTAGTCCACATCCGGAACGGTTCCCTGTGAGCGGCGCTCGTCCAGCCAGTCTTTCACGCTGTGCTGGTCGTCGCACTCAAGCGCAGCAACACGTTTACCGCTCTTCAGGATCAGACACATCAGGATATGAATATAGATGGTGGATTTACCCACTCCGCCTTTATGACTGCCAACGAGAATAATCATAGTGCCTCACTAATAATGTATAACATTATACACCGTTATCATCTGTGCGAATTCTTTCGCACCCCGTCTGGTACAGTTATAGCTCATTATTCTCATAGTTGTAAATAGTGTATAACGTTACACACGATTATTTTTTTGTGTTCAGCAGCGCCGCCGCTTCCTCCCGATCCATGCCGAACCGCACGGCGTAGCGTCCGGCTACCTCTGCTTCCAGAGCCAGTACGTCAAGATAGATTTGTGTGCTCTTGAAATCCCGGTGTCCCAGCAGTTTCTTCAGCGTCAGTGCCTCAATACCGCACCAGAGCAGATGCATGGAGAAGCTGTGCCGGAAGGTATGCGGAGTGACGGGGATTGAGAACCGCACACCCTCACGCTCACAGCGCGTTACAGCGTCACGGAGCCAGTTACGGATCGTGTCGTCTGTTACAGGCCATATGCGTTTTGTCCTGAACCTACAGAACGTGTCCAGGTGATCGCGCAGCCGCAGCGTGAATCCCTCGTCAAACAGAGGTACGTCGCGCAGCGTGTCCTTTGGTGGTCGCCCCGGCTTGCCCTGCTGCTTGAGCGTCATGAGCGACACGAACGGGCGCGACGGCCAGCGCTCCCCGGTGTGAACATCCTCCGGGGTGAGGGCCAGCGCCTCACTCAGCCTCGCGCCGGTATTCCACAGCAGATCAAAGAACATCCGCTTACGCAGATCGGTAAATCCCTGTGCCAGCAGGACGGTAATTTCCGGCTCCAGCAGGTATTTCGGTTTCCCGGCCTGTCGGCTCGCCAGCTGGCGAACGGCGAGCGCCAGCTCAAAATCAATCCGGGGCGTGGCGATGCGGCAGACAGTGCTGTGTGAAATCTGCGAAATTGCGGTAGGGTGACTGCTCAATTTTTTAAATCTCCGCGCTCTGGCATTACGTGAAAACAGTAACGTAATGATAGGGGAGGGGGCCGGGAGAGTCGCGGAGAAAAACCCGGCTTAAAGATGATCGGGTATTCGGGGAAACTTCCATTTTCGGGATAAAAGCAGATTACCCGGACAAGGGCAGGGCGGGAACAACCCCCCCTGATTAATCGGCTCCCTGTCCGGTCCGGGCCGCGCCATTGTAGCACTGGCGCGTGACGCAGCGGCGACGGCTGCAAGGGAAAATCTTCTTCAGTGAAGCTGAATGAATCCGCTTGCGGTCGCGTCACCGGCAGCAGCTGGCCAGCGTCCTGAAGCGACTTTCCGTGAGGAAGTGAAATAAGTAAAAACAGCCACTTAGTAAAACAAGCCGAAAATAAAAGTTGGTCAGAAAATCTGAACGGACGAGGGCAGGGGGCGCAGTTCGGTAAACCACCCGTAAAACCGAATCCGGGTGAACGGCAAAAGAAAATCGCCTGGATTCGGCTTCCGTCAGCACCATCTGTAAACGGCTTTCTTCACCAGTAGCAAAAAACTGGCAACGGCGAAAAGGATAACTGACCCAGGAAAAGCATACATCATAAAATCAGCAAGATAATTAAGAATGTCGCTACGTATTCCTTCTCAATTACCGGAATATATTGGGGAGTATGTTTTCTGCAAGCATCACTATACCCAACAGGATACACGATAATACACATATCCATCCCGTCACAAGCACCAGACTTAATTCTTTATCATTTAAATCCATCATTATTTACCCCATATTTTTCTCTGGCGGCTAAAAATTCTTTGGCGTCTAAACTTACAATGTCCATAAAACTTAATGAGCGCCCGTTATACCAGAGATTATCATCATGGCATACGGCCACATCTGAATAAACAAGCGGCTGCAACTTACCGTTATTAAGAATATAGCCATTACCATCAGATCCACAAAGAAAGCCACTGGTTTCAGATACTTTAATGGGTTCACCTGCATTGATTAGCGGTATTCCCGTTGCTGAAGCAGTTGTACTGGCAACTATAACCAGCAGGGGGAGGAGATTTTTTTTAACTGTTTTATACATCGCTGATTTCCTTAACCAATAATGCGTCCAGACCACGGGTAGCCAGGATAACTGTTTTAGGCGGCGCGGTCTTCTCATACGTTTTGTACGTACGCAGGCATACACCTAATTCTTCTGCTGCCCGCTCCTGTGTCCAGTTGTACCCACGTCTCCAGATACGCAGTTCGAATCCTGTCATATGCCAGCGACCTTAACTTTAATGCCTACTCCATATCATACAAAAAAAGTGCAAATAATGCACTTTTCAGCGTTTTAAATTTTGTGTTCTGAAGTGGTATTCGGCACATCCGGCAGCAGATGAAGGGAAGAATATCCGGGGGTAGATGGTAACGTGTCCGTCCTGAGACAGCATTGTTCCAGCAGGGGTGGCAGACCGCTGATATCCCCGGTAAGGCGGATTTCCATTGGCGTTATCAGCTCCCCTTTCTCTGAGAAAGAGGAGTGGAGACGGGATTTTTGGGTGTAAATTGCTGAGATTTCAGTTCCCGTACTCCAGTCGATGTCCCATTCATCATCAGACAAAAGATGATCCTGCCATCCCATCGTGCGGAGGGTGTCTATCATGCAGGTAAATCGGAAAAGTGTACTCTGACTGGCAAGTCTGCCTGAACTTGCCAGCCAGACGTATTCTATCTTGCTGTACAGCCGCGCATCCGGGCCGTATCGCTTACCTTCGTTCTGTAGCCAGATTATGTCCTGTGCCAGTGTTTTCGGGAACAGCTTGCGTTTCTGGGCCGTGGACAGCCACTGCATGATGAACATATGCGTTGCCAGTGAAGAACGCGCTTTGCCCTCCCGTCGTGCAAGACTGACGGCAACAAGGATGCACCAGGCCAGGTGCGCAAGTTCGCTATCGGGGCGTTTGGTGAGTAAAGCAGTCAAAAAAGCTCCATTACAGTACTGGATTGATCAGGGAAAGATTAACGTGGAATTCAGCGAGGATGGCAACAGGCGCGGGCGCAGAACCGATTTTTCGCAGGGTCGGCAACCGGGCCTTGTTGCAGGAATTACACCTTTCCAGTGGATTTGATTTTTTTAAAGTTCAGTGCTGAAACAATCAATGTGCCAGCTGCCAGTAATAGCGCCATTATAAAAAGGATAATTCCGTTACGAAATGACTTAACTTTTCCACTTAATGCATGGTTACTGAGATAGTCGTCATAAATGAAAAAAGGTTTCTTGAAAATAACGAATCTTAACTGTCCCAGCTCCGCTCCGGCTGCAAAACACTCCCTGCCGCATTTTTCAGCAGGAATATTATCCAGCATAACTAATGCTTTATCCTTCTGATTATTACTCATCAGGTAATGAAGTACAGCCATTTTTTTATCAGTTGATGTAAAGTCCGTGTGAAGTAACGACAGCATAAGTTGTGCATCTGACTTTGTTGTTTTATGTTGCTTGTCTCTGGCATAAAAATACCAGTCAGCGATAAATGCGTTTTCTTTATTTTTACTGTACAGGGTGTCGATGTTTACACGACCTTTTGATTTATCATAGATAAGGGCGTTATATATCTGCTCTGCCATTTGAGCATTAACAGGCGTATAGTAGCTTTTATCTATTGTTTTAGTATACCAGTCAATACTTAAATCGGCTGGTTTCCCTTTATTATTGTATGATGTGGTTTCCTGATAGTTATAATTACCGAAGCTGTCCTTCCATGCCAGAAATGCATGGCCGGGGGCGTAAACAATATAACCTTCCATACCTTTCATTCTCATTGCATCGATCATCAGATAGGTGTTGGTGTCGCAGTCAGAACGATGAATGGCATAGTTATTGGATACTTCCACGCTTGGCGTGTAATAGAAATTGTCATGAAGACGTTCGTTAGCGCAGGCTACATAAGCCGCAGTTCCTTCATCTGTATTTTGCCAGGAACATGTAGCGTTGACGCTTTTCAGGTACTGACTGACGTTGCTCAGGGCGTTACGCATGGTTTCTTGCGTGGTTATGCCGTAATCCAGGTCCATTTTTATCAAACGGTGGGTGAGATATTGCCCGTCATACGCAGAACTTACATGTGTTGTGCCGGAGTAACGGTTGTGGAATTCTTCTTCATTATTGTTGTCGTCGTGTAATGTACCAAAAAGGGCGAGAAAAGAAGCCCAGAACAAAAACAAAGAGACTACTGCAGCAGCGAATGTTGCAAGACCCCAGCCCAGCCACTTACTGATAAATTTTATAACATCATCCATTATAGATTTGCTCTCTGTAACCTTCCTTTAAGTGTTGATATTTTAACATATTGCCTGGGCTATACCGAAAAGAAAGAAGAGCGGGAGAAGGGATTGATGTTGAAGTTGAGACGTAAAAAAAACCGACTGGTAATCGGGTTTTTTACTTTCTGGTCCGGATCTGGTGCTCTGGCTGGAGTGGAGTAACATATCTGAAGTTCAAAGACGTTTTTTTTAAGTACTATCAAGACCTGCATCTTCATTAAGATACAAACTTAATGGGTATCATAATGATAAATGTTGTACCTACGTTTATTTGAGACTTGGCTCTTATTTTACCCTTTAAAACATATACATGGCTTTTTATTATGGTCAGTCCAAGTCCCAGGCCTTGTTTAGTATCCTTTTCCGCACCTTGGTTGAAGGGTTTGTATAAGTAATTGAGTTTATTGATATTAAAACCGCAGCCATTGTCTTTAACAACAATAAAAAGTTTTTTGTTTAGTATCTTTATTGATATAACTATTGTGCCATTTAAAGTGTTCTTATTTGCATTATCTAAAAGATTAACAATCACGCTTGATATTTTTTGTTTGTCTGAAATTAACTTCTTTTTAAATGTTGATTTATGAATTATAAGTTTATTTTTATTATTGATGTTGTTTGCGCTAGATAGTGCTTCATATACTATTTCGTCGATGGAAAATGATGTTTCTCGCACGCTTACATTTCCCATTTCAAATTTTGAATACTCTAGTATATCTTTGGTTTTAATCACCAGTTTATTAGCGTGACTAGTTATTTTACTTATCATTGTCTTATTGCATTTTTCATTATCATGTGAAATTATATCTGATGCCATAATAATTGCTTGGATAGATGTGGATAGTTCATGGTAAATACTTGATATAAATATATTTTTTTCTTTAACGACTCTCTTTAAATTTATAAAAGAACCTAATAAAATTGTAATGATGATAAAAAATAGAGTCAAGCAGATGATAGCTAGTATTTCTGTCTGACTTGTATTGTCCTGAATTATTGTTTTTGTTTCGTTAAAGTTATAAATCTGTATTCTATATATAATTTCCTGCAAGTCTATAAGGTTTGGTTCCATTTTATCTAAAAAATTAAGAAGATCATTATTGGTTATTTTTTTGATTGGCATCTCTGCATATAAAGTATCTAGGTGCAAACTTTGATTTTTTAAAATAGATATTTTATTTAAGAAATCTGCGTCATAGAAAAAAGAGTTGCTATGATTGGATTTGCTTTCTAAAATTTTAATTTTAGAATCGAATATTTTTTTCTTAATAATAAAGCTTCGGTTCCCAGATTCTACATCATAAAATAAAGAATTCTTCATTCTTTCGAATGAGATAAATAGCACCTCAGCAGCAGAGTAATTATCTAGATTGGGTTCTATATCTTTATATCTTTCTTTTATTTCATTGAAGCTTTTCAATGTCATACTAACAGCTATAATGAAAATAATTATCAGGCTAAAAAACAGAGTTGCTAGTTTTTTCATTTTATTTTGCCAGTATTTCTTTTATCTGCCAGACAGTTCTTGCATTGACATCTAAATTTATAAGCTCAGGGTTATCATCTCTCGGATATATTATTGCATAAGGGCCAAGATCAGATATAGGTATATAATTTCCGTTTTTTTTGAAAGCTATAATAACCTTATACTTTGATATCTCATCAACAGGTATGGTATAAGAATAATCATCCCAAGCGAAAACTCTTATACTAGCACTACTAATATGATGTTTTTTTATTAAATAACTAAGCCTTACTCCACTAAAAGTGCTTCTTTCAGTAAAGTTAGTTGATGTGGTAATATCATTTAAAGGCATTTTCTCTAAATCATTTGTTGTGATTTTTATTTTTTCTCCGTTGCTAATTTTAAGATAAAAGAAGTCTTCGGTGGCCAGTGAATTAAAACTTATGAGCAATAGAATTAGGGTTTTATAAATTTTCACAAGTCAACCTTTTTGTTAATTTTTTTTGTAATCCTGTTTCATCATTACCGACTGTAACCCAGCCTCTTTTTCGATAAAAAAATTCAGCTTTAGACCCCTCATCTGTAGTCAACATAATTTCTTTTACACCTTGCTGATAAAACCATTCTGTTACTCGGTGAAGCAATTCTGTCCCAATACCAATTGATTGGTATTCTGGTTTTATGAACAGCCCGCCAATGATAGGTTCCGGTATAAATATACCAAAGCCCATGCCCGCATAAACTCCGTCAACTTTACAAATCCATCCTCCACCTTGAGATATGTCTTCCAGCGCCTGTTCTCTTAATAAATATCTTATCTGATGTGTGTGAACAATATTTTCATAAACTGAGAACCTTATTTCATAAAAGAAGGGGAGATGCTCTTTCTTGAGTTTTTCATATGTGATTTTTTTAATCATCATCAATAACCTTTAATCTTGGAAGAATAAATTACTTAATAAAATAGAAGTTATTATAATAGATCTTGCTGGTTTTTCAATCAACTCCACTCCATACTTAACTATCGTTTCTCCTATTATTGTTTCATATTGATTTATCTGACCTGTCAGAACTAATATAGGGATGTTTTTATCATTTTTACCTCTTATCGTTTTTATTACTTCTTCTGAGGTTTCACCGAAATCAAGCAACCAATCTAAAATATAACAGTCGTACTCTTTAGATTTGATGGAATTAATTATATCCTCTTTGGTTTTGAATGTGTAGGTATCTATTCCGTATCTGGTCGTGATAGATTGTATTAATTCCAAAATATCATTTTCATTATCTAAAATGGCTAACTTAGGTGATGGTAAAAATTCTATTTTTTTTACTTTATATAATGATTCATCAGTACTATGTTCTTTGTTCGCATTAATAATAAAAATACCATTTTGTTTAATGGCATACTTTTCATTTTTTTCTATTATTTCAGATGGTTTGTCTTCAGTTTCAATATTGCAACGCTTGTGATCGTCTTTAAATATAAACACACAGTTATAATCTCTTCCTCCGATAAATTGCTCATTAAAATATCGAAACACTTCTTTTGCTTCATTGAAAGTTATTCCCCTTTTCTCGTCTAACTTTTGTTTGGCGCTATTATATTTTATGCCAAGAATTTCTGCCATTGTCGATGCATGTTTTCTTCTGTCAATGCCTTTTTGAATCATTAGCTTATGAATGTGTTGTGCGATTGAAATCTGTTTTTCCATAGTCTTTTAATAGCTAATTGTAAAGTTAATGAGTGCCAAGTGAGCATCTATGCGACGATTACGGCAAACATACACCAATTACAAAGAAAAAGAGAGCTAATTTTTTTCTTTATCTTATTGATATTTAAAAGAAAATGCAAAAAACATCAAATAGATCTCAATAAAACACTCAAAAGCACTTCACAAAAACACTCGTTGTGTAATAATGAATCCGTAACATAGTCATTGTTAAATATAGTAAATATGCATTGTGTTGGGGCCAATGCAGTGCGCTAGCTATTGTTTTTAATTGATTTTATCAAAAGGAGGCCATCATGCAGCAATGGTCTGATGCCTGGTATCTTTTACGTTGCCGGGAGAATACATGGAGGACTACGCTTCAGAATTTATCAGAAGCTGGTATCAAAACGTGTTGTCCCCTCATTCTTGAGCGACGCCGTCGCAGAGACAAGAAAAACAGTTACCGACTGATTAATTATCCCGCATTTCCCGGATATATCCTCGTCAGATTTAATCCGGCTCAGATCCATACCACTGCAATAAAGAGAATGCCTGGCGCGATGGATTTTGTGCGCTTTGGAAACCAGATTGCAACCATACAACAGGAAGAGGTTAATGCAATGAAACTGATACACCATAACCTTCCAACGGTAAGCCTGGGTACTGAACACCTTACCGATGATCGGTTGAATATCCCCACAGACGTTCTGAAAAAAATAGAGAAGATCTTTAACGCCAAAGAAGCCTCTGAGCGTATTGAACTTATGTTTTCTATGATTTCAAAACAAAAACGATTAACGACGGAGTAAAAATGGCAAGCAACTCTAACAGGCAGCAAAAAAAATATTCCAATAATATTTATGTCTCTCCGGGGCCACGGCAAAAACTGGAAGAGATCGTAACCGAGATTGGATATAAGGAGGGTAAGGTTATGGCTGCGTCTGCATTTGTCCGTTATTTAATTGAAAACCACGGAGAGCAGGCAAAAGACGACATTCTTAATAATGGATAAAACTTATGATATCTACAGCGACGTTTCTTGCGCTGGCGATACAGTGCGCCCCGGATATTGCTCCCGATACACTCAGTCGTATAGTTAAAACAGAGTCAGGTTTTAATCCCTGGGCTATTGGTGTCGTAGGTAAACCACTCAATCGACAGCCACAAACGAAAGAAGAAGCTTTGATAGCTGTTAAACAACTTGCTAAAGAAAATGCTAACTTCAGTATTGGTCTTGCACAGATCAATCGGCAATATTTCGATATCAAAGATGTTGAATCAGTTTTTTCACCCTGTACGAATTTAAAAATGGGGTCGAACATACTTAAAGATTGTTATTCCCGCGCACTAAAAAACAGTGAGTCAGAACAACATGCATTAAAGAAATCATTCTCGTGTTATTACAGCGGGAATTATACCAGAGGATTTAAAAAGGAAAATAACGGAACAAGTTATGTTGAAAGAATCGTTGCGGCAAATTCGGCAGCGGTTAAAGTCCCGGCGCTTGATGATTCAGCTGTGAGCGAACCCGCTTCACGATATGAACCGCATGAAAGACCTGTATACGATGAATGGGACGTTTTACAGCAATATCCACGATATTTTAAACAAAAGCAAAGTAAACCAACTATCGCTGATAAAAATGAAGAGGA
The DNA here is from genome assembly GCF_058241465.1 of Erwinia papayae. Classification (NCBI taxonomy): domain Bacteria; kingdom Pseudomonadati; phylum Pseudomonadota; class Gammaproteobacteria; order Enterobacterales; family Erwiniaceae; genus Erwinia; species Erwinia papayae. The sequence continues at coordinate 57,063 of NZ_JBZCHT010000015.1, read as the reverse complement.
AGACACAAATGTTAAAGGCTAACAACTTAAAAAGGCATTATGCGCTGGCATTACTAATGCTGGCATGTTCACCGTATGCACTGGCGGCAGGTGACACAGGCTGGTTGGATACGCTAAATCAATATGCTAAAAATATTCAAATCGGCCTTTACGCTCTTGCAGGTACTATTGTTCTTTGCTGTGTGATTGTGTCTGGTATACGGCTGGCTATTTCTCGCATGTCAGGAAATCACGACAAAACGTTCTGGGATTATATCACTGATTTAAGTATGGCAATCTGGATTGGGGGAGCTGTTGTGTTCTTCACTGCTTTGTGGCAGGTGTTCGGAACTTCATCCTGATTCAGAGGAAATACTCTATGGAAGAAGATGAATATGTATTTGACAGTTATAATGCGATGGGGCGAACGGCATCATATCAGGGGGTTCCTCAGTTTGTTATTCTTGGGATACTGGTTTTTGGCATAGTGCTGACAGGTATCGGTTGTGTGCTTTTTGGCTGGTACGGCTTAATCGCAATAATTGTCCCTATGATCTTATTTGTGGTTGTCAGAATTGTTTGTGAGTCTGACAGCCGCTTCCTTACACGTTTTCGCTTTATGTTAAGGCGGTATATAAGGAATATGATATTCGGTCGTTCTTTATTAATTACACCGTATAACCCACGATGGAATCAATTCTATGGCAGGCGGATTGCGCAAAAAAGGTATCTCACCGGAAACAAGAGTTCCGTGGATGAATTATCACGTCCATGAAAATATGGTGACTGTTTCCGGTCAACGTTTAATTAGTATCGTGAGATTTAAAGGCGTTTCTTATGCAACAAAAGAAAAGCCTGAATTAAATAAACTTTTTAAAAATGAAAACAGATTTCTTCTCTCACTTGGTAAAAAAGAAGGGAAGAATCTCATGATTCAGACATGGACAACCAAATCATCAATTTCACTGGACGCTGACTATCATATCGAACTGCCTGTATTACAGGATTTTGTCGATACCCTTACTGCACCTTACCGTAAGGGAAAATACAGGCAGATAGGCTATGCGATGGCTTTTATCCTGAAATACCGGGATCTGGATGAAGGTATTAGCCGGATGAATGAAATCCTGATTATGGTTGAAAAAATGCTGAGTGCATTTGAACCTTCCATTCTTGGGGTCGAGGAGGATGCAGCCGGTTCTGTCTTCTCTCAGGTAGGGCGCTATGTATCCCTGCTTATTAATGGCAAGGAACAGGATATTTTACTTTCTGATACCCGGCTCAGCGATGCAGTAATTGACAGTGTGACAAACTTTGCGCCTTATGATTATGTGGAGAACAGGCCAAATTCAGGCGGAGTAAGATATGCCACAACCTATGATCTCCGGGATTATCCGTCAAAAACCGTTCCCGGCATGTGGGATGAGGCACTGGAAGAACAGTTTGATTTTTCACTGGTGCAGACCTTTATGTTTGAAGATCGCAACAAGTCAAAGGCCAGCTTTACAAAACAGGCCGTGGACCTGACTTCAGCAGAGGGGGAAACGAAGCAGACGAAAGCGCTCGATGATGCCGTTCAGGATATCACCCAGGGGGATAAGCTCTTTGGCCGTTACCACGCCGCGCTTATGGTCTATGGGGACACGCCACAAAAAGCTATTGATAATGGCGCGATGATGGACTCCATATTCACAGCAAAAGACACGCGCTTTATCCGCTCGACGGTAACGAACGAAGATACGTACTATTCTCTGTTCCCTGGTTGCACGATTGCGCTGTATCCGGTGCCGAAATCGACTGAGAACCTTGCCTGTGGTTTTTCACTCCATGCATCGCCAGCCGGGAAAGCAGATGGTAATCCACCTGGTGATGGTAAGGCGTGGATGCCATTTCGTTCAGCAAATGATTCACTCTATTTCTTCAATGCGCATAACAGCCCTGTCGGGAAGAATAATACTGGTGAGCGTTTACCGGGACATATATCAACGGTAGGGAAAACTGGTTCTGGTAAAACAACGCTTGAAGCAGAATTGCTGGTATTTGCCAGTCGCTGGAATCCACTTATTTTTTGTCTTGACTACAATCATTCATTTGAAAATCTGCTCAGAGCATTATCTACACAATACTTTGTGATAAAACCTGGTGTTTCAACTGGCATTAATTTGTTTCAGCTTGAAGACTCACCAGAATTGCGAAACCAGCTTTTCGATATGGTTCATACGATGGCTGGCGTTTGCTCTGATGCTGAAGAGAACCAAATAAAACATTCTATTGAGGCTGTACTGGCGCATTCAGTTGTTGAAAACAGGGGAATGTCTCTTTTGTTGCAGAATATAGCAGAAACAGAAGATGAAAATTGTCTCCATGTTCGACTAAAGAAATGGTGTCGTGTATGCCCCGATGGTTCAACGGGGCGTTATGCATGGGTATGTGATGCACCTGTAAATTTATTTGATCCTAAGCAGTATCGCAGACTGGCTTTCGACTGTACCGATATTATGGAGAAGACATTTTTCCAGAAAAACCCGCAGATGATGGAAGTTTTTCTGAGTAATATGTTCTTTCTGAAAAAACTCATGCTTGAATCCCAGCCAGCAAATATGTTGTTAGATGTAATCGCTGAGTGCTGGATTCCGCTTTCTTTCGACAGTACCGCTGACGCCATTAAGGAGATTTTAAAAGCTGGTCGTACAAGGGGCGAGATTCTTATGATGGATACGCAGGAGCCTGACGATCTCAGCAATTGTAAACATGGGGCGTCAGTGATACAGCAAGTTGTTACTCAGATATGGTTAGCTAACGATCAGGCGAAAGCAGAAGCATATAAGAAGTTTAATATTGAAGGTAAAGAGTTCGATATTATATTTGATTTAAATCCTTTGTCGCATGAGTTTCTTATAAAGCAAGGTCAGCAATCTACGGTGTTATCATTTGATATGCCAGATGAGTTGAAATACTGGCTTCCACTTTTATCAACGACGATTGGTAAAGATGGTAATAACAGAGTAGCAGCTAGTATCAGGGAAAAGCTGGGTACAGATGATCCGAAAATCTGGGTTTCAGCTTTTCTTGATGAAATGCAGCGAATCAGCTTAATGAAAAAAGGAATCATAGATGAAAAGTAAAATAAGACCAGTAATGCTGGCTATTATGATAGGGGCTGGATGTTTACCAGCAGTCTCTGTAGCGTCCGGTATTCCGACGATTGATGTGGCAAACATTGCACAGCTGGCCGCTAACGCCAAGCAACAGGCAGATGAAGCACTGTCTCAGCTGAACAAAGCGAAGGAGGCGATACAGCAGGCTAAGAGCCAGTATGACCACTATAAAAGCATAGTAACGGGAAATGACCAGCTAGGTAATTTCCTTAATGATCCGCTACTAAATCAGGTCTTGCCGCTCAGTGACTGGAACAATATTTACACCGATACAAAAAATTTGGCCGATCTGCGAAGCCGCTATGGGCTAACGTCCAGTGACCCTAAAGTACAGCAAGCATTTGACCACCTGCTTTCACAGGCCGGGGCGTTTGAAGATACTTATAATGCGGCGTCACAGCGTATCAAGAACGCTGAACAGCTCAGGCAGAAGCTGAACACGGTGCAGACACCACAGCAGCGTGAAGAACTGGCTCTCAGGCTACAGCAGGAACAGTTGGAGCTACAGAATCAGCAGATTCAGCTTCAGAACATGAAGCTATTGATGGATCAAAAAGAGAAGATTGAAGATGAGAAACGTGCTCAGGCTTTGTGGAGAAGGTTAGAAGGAAACTCGTAATCTAATCAATGCTTAAAAATATGAACATCACGAGATATAATAGGGTGTAACTTATTTTATAAAAGGTGTTCGAAAATGAATAAAAAATGGATTATCTGTATGGCGTTAGCTTGTACCTTTGTCATTTCTGGATGCAAGGATAAAAATGACGCATTTGTTGGACACTGGAAAGCGATAAGCCGTGCAGATGGTAAAGCCATACATAAAAACATGAGTAGCTCTCTAAATATTGAATGCAGCGAAAATACGTGTCATGTGGAGAGCCGTAATAAAACATTACTAAGTGACGATGTGATTGTGAATAACAATGATTGGGAGGTTAAAAATGAAACAACTTTAATGTACGCTAATGGCCTTGCTTCGATGTATATTAAATCTGGGAAGTTGATAGCTGAAAATTTTATATATGTGAAACAACCGGAGTAAAATATGGCGATAGAGTTACGTATTGCGGAAACTCTATACCAAGCAGTCGATAGCGCATTATCAGGAACAATATCAACCGGCACCTCATTACTAATGATTGGTGTCGGTTCCCTTTTCGGGGCTTTTTTTGTGATTGATAAAACACTCAATGCATTGTCTTGGTATTTTAAAGGATTCAATGGTTTTATTCAGGAGGAAATATTTCATGCGATTAAGTCATCTTTCATAATATTTAGTGCTTTTCACGTCGATTCGTATATGCATATTGTTGTTCCCTTTGTTAACGATATGCCAATATGGACAATGCAACAACTTTCTAATACACCAGTAGGGAATAATCAAGTAGATGCACTGATTAACTCCTTTGTTAATGGTCTATGGGATTTTCTTCAAAACATGGATATTTCTCCGATATCCCATCTGAAAGAAACTGTAGGTAGTATTTTGGTTTTAATCTGCTTTTTGCTAGGAGGTGTTCCTTTTTTGGGTGTTTGTGTAGCAACTTTAATGACATTGAAACTTGCCACCTCATTATTTCTTGTTGTTGGACCATTATTTATTGCATTTGGATTGTTCGATCAGACACGTCAATATTTCTGGGGGTGGGTATCTCTGCTCGGAGGGTTTATGTTGACGCAAATAATATTTGGTGTTGCTATAACGCTAGAAATATCATTTTTGAATTCATATGTGATGACATCAGATCCTAATGGAGTGATGAGTGGGTCTTTTAAAGGAGCTTTTGCTGTTCTTTTTTATTTCGGTACTTTTACGGTAATTGCAACAGAAATTCCAAATTATGCAGCATCAGTAATGGGTGGTTCGCCTAGTGGTGTTCATGGTTTGAAAAAATTACTCCTTAAGCCAACTGGTTTGGGGGCTGCTACGCGAATGGCTGGAGCTTTCAGGAACCGCATTAAACCAGCTTGACCCTTCCTGTACCGATTAACTTCAATAGTGAACTTAATTATGACCATGAAATTATATTTGTGGTCGTTTATTTGTTTGTTTTTCTTATCAGGCTGTGGTTCGCCAGTTAAGGATAACAGGCATGTTGACGACTGGATAAAAGTTAATAAGTTCGATGCGAATAATTCTTCTGGAGAGTAATATGTTTGGTGAAAGAAAAAAAGAACTTATTAAAGAAAACTACGATGTAGAAAAAGGAAGGAATAATACCACCTCGGAAGTGGGCCGAAATATTTCTGAGGCAGCTAGATCTTATGCACAGGCCGCACAATGGTTTGAAAAACACGTAGCAGAAGAAGAAAAGAAAAAAGTCAAAAATGCCAAAAGGCTAAGTATGTTTTTTGGTACGCTTGCGTTTATGTCTATCGGCGCTGTGCTTTTACTTACGCCGCTAAAAACGGTAGTGCCGTATGTCATTCGTGTGGATAACAATTCCGGATTTACGGATATAGTACGCCCCGGAGCAGAGCAAAGTGTTTTTAAATCAGATGATGCATACTGGTCTGTAACGTACATTCTCAATAGGGAAAGTTATGACATTTCAAATCAGGACTTTCGGTCTAAATTTATTGAAATGAGTTCATATCCTAATATTTTCACTGAATATAAAAATTTCCAACTTTCCAAAAAGGGATACCTTGAGAAACTGGCTGACAAGCAACAGCTGCGAGTAACTATTCGCAATGTCAGCGATCCCGTAACCAGTGATGATGGAAAGCTCTCAACCATACAAATACGATTCAATAAGACTGTAACTGATAATATCGGTCAGCCAGATAGCAGTATTCCTTCAACTACATGGTTGGCAACGATAAGTTTTGACTACAGTAAACCACCAAAATCTAAAAAGGATGAGTGGATGAATCCGCGAGGGTTTGCAGTCAAATCATATCAGTTGAGTCAGGAGGTGGGATATTGACCATGAGAAAGAACTTGCTGGCGTTCTGTATCCTCGCCTCTCTTGCTTCTGTGGTTCATGCAGAAACGGTTGGCAAAGGAACACAACTTGATAAGCGTATTCAGACAGCTACCTACTCCCCGGATAATGTTTTTAGGATAAATTCAGTAATCGGAAGAGCCTCTTCTATCAAGCTAGAGGCTGGAGAAACAATCTGGAAAGATGATGGCATTATGGTAACAGGTGATCCTAATGCCTGGGATATTGGCCCAAACAAATCTGGGGATATGGTAGCGATAAAAGCCAAAACGGATCAGGAGCCTGATACAAACTTTATCGTTAATACAAACAGGCGGACTTATGTTTTCGAATTAAAGTTAGTTAAAGACGTTGCACAATCCACGTATTTACTACGATTTAATTACCCTAAACCGACTAAAGTAGGAGATAGCCCATTTGTTGGGCGGGATTTAAATCAGAATCCATGTTCAGGGAGAGAAAACAGACGCTATGAGAAGAAAGGTGATCTGATTATCTCGCCATCGGAAGTCTGGGACAACGGAACGTTCACCTGCATGAGATTTCCAACAAATGCCCCCCGCCCGGTTGTTTACGAAGTTTTGCCTGATGGAACTGAAACATTAGTCAATTTCCATAATGTTAATGACATTCTTGTTATTCATAGCGTAAGTTCGATGTTTAAATTACGATTGAATAAACTTGTGCTGGCAATCAGAACAAGTGTGAATAATACCGGGTTTTATAATTATAACGGCACAACTACGGGAGAGATAAGGGAGACTAAAAATGTCCGAAAAGAATAATGCCGATGATTCGCCTGTAAATGTGCCGAGAGGGGATTTCAATCTACTTGGTGTCAAGAAAGATAAGAAACCCAGAGCTAAAATAATTCTTGTAATTGGTGGTGGTGTTCTTTTCATTATTCTGACTATTGGCATTATTTTTTATTCCGCTTACAGCGCTATGAATGCTAATCAACATGAAGAAATTGATGAATCAAAAGTGAAACCTGATGCTGCTTTGGCTGCAAAACCGATCACGGATGATGATATTCAGAAGAAAAGAGACCTCATAATCAAACAACGACAGGAAGAAGAACGGAAAAAGAGGGAGCAGGAAGAACAGGGGCAACAAAGGAAACCGCCGTCGCCATCTGGAAATGTAACCCCGGAAGACGCGCAGCCAAACCAGGCGTATTTGCGTAAGCTGACCGGGGGAGTATTGGTTCAGGATAGCGGTAGTGGAGGGGGCGGTTCATCTTCAACGGCCAGTGCGGGAACTGACCCGGATGAACAGCGAATCAAAGCTTATGCTAATGCAGAACCGGTCACACCAGACGTTGACAATAGCGCATTGTTGGGGGCACCTAAAGATAACTCCAGAGGCAGTCTGTCTGACTTAAAGGGCACCAGTTATGCGCCAACAGCAGCTTATCCTTCGCCGGATCGCAAATTCCTGCTTAAACGTAAAGCTAACGTGCGGTGTGCATTGTATAACGCGGTAAAAACCAATCATCCGGGCTTTGTGAAGTGCATCCTGACTCAGCCTTTGTACTCTTCGGATGGTAGCGTGATTCTTGCTGAGGCTGGCGCAGAGCTGGATGGTGAGCAGAAAGTTGAAATGCGGCCGGGACAAAGTAGTGTATTCACTACCTGGACGGATCTGGAGACGACTGCTGGGGTTCGGGCAAACCTCAACGCGCTTGGTACTGGTGCAATGGGAGAAAGTGGTACAGAGGCTTATGTTGACAATCATTATGGCGAACGCTTTGGTGGGGCTGTCATGTTGTCATTCATTCAGGATGCATTTGCCAGTGCAGCCAATGCAACCAAGAAAAACAACTCCACTTATTCTTTCGATAACAGCGAAAGCAATGCTGAAAATATGGCATCTAAAGCTCTTGAGAATAGTATAAATATTCCTCCGACAGGTTATGTATTACCGGGAACGGTTATTAACGTAATCGTTGCACAGGATGTTGATTTCTCTTCTGTATTCAAGACTCGCAAGGTAAGGAACTAAAAATGGCGCAATTCCAGACAAGGGATATTTCAATTGAAGAACTTACTGATGTTCTGGATTCATTGAATAACTCAGGATGTGGTAGGTTATCGATAGATTGTGATTCGATGTTAAATAATGAGGTTATAACAAAAAATATTATATCAATGGATGATTACTTCTTCTCCGATGATGAAATGGAGGTTCATTAATGTCTTTTGACAATGCAGCCCTTGCCAGAGACTTCCTTAAACAAAGTGGAGTATATGAGTGCCTGAACCGTCCCGGTATTAGGGATGTAGCAATCAACAGGCCCGGCGAGATATGGCTGGAAAGTGATAAAGGGTGGTTTTGTGAAGAAAGAGCAGGTCTTGACTTAAGTATGTGTCAGAAGCTGGCTAACGCCCTTGCTGCATATAATAATCAGAGCCTGACAGCAAAGTCACCTATAAAAACAGTTGAACTCCCTGATAATGAGCGCGGATTAATAGTAATGCCTCCTGCCTGTGAAAAAGGAAGCATATCTATGACATTCCGTAAACCTTCTTTGCAACGTTTCACCTTGCGGGACTATATCAATAGTGGCCGTTTTGCTAACGCGCAAGCGGTTGTGGGCAGAGGGCATGAGCTGGAATCATGGCAGGTCGAATTAAAAGAATATCACCGGATAAAAGATTGGGAGCGATTTTTCATTCTGGCGATAGAAAAGAAACTAAATATTATCATCTTTGGGGGAACAGGTTCCGGGAAAACAACGTTTGCTAAGTCATTAGTAGACATTTTCCCTTCTTATCGTCGGATGCTGACAATTGAGGCTGTAAATGAATTAAAGCTTCCCCTTCATCCTAATCATGTACATTTGATTTACGGCGATATAATGACGCCTAAAGAACTTGTTTCTTGTTCTCTGCGTATGAAGCCAGACCATATCTTCCTGGCCGAATTAACAGGTGATGAAGCATGGGATTTTATGGAGTTACTGAATACCGGGCATCCCGGAACCATAACAACCGCCCATGCAAATGATACTCTTTCAGGCTATGGCCGTGTTTGTGGCATGGTAAAACAGTCTCCAGTAGGTATGGGGCTGGACTATGACTACATCGAACGACGGGTAAGAACATCTTTTGATATTGTTCTGTATATGCATCATACCGAAATACTTGAAGTACATTATGAGCCAGAAATAAAAAATCGCCTTTTAAATGGCATATCAGGGGTATAATATGAAAATATTACTCTGGATAATCATCTTTATTGTCGCTGTCGTCATCTGCATTGTAATAGGAAACTATGCAGGAGGCGCACTATATCTGCACCTTGCAGGTTATTCCTTTTCTGAGGTTACATGGTGGACGTTATATAATGGAGTTCATTTACCCTATCGGCATCCTGAATTTTCAAGTGCAATATGGGGGAGTGTACTTACTGCATGGATAATTTTCCTTCCCGTTCTGGTCGTTGTGGTAGTGCTGTGGTTACACTTTATGCCAAAAAATAACTCGTTGTACGGCAATGCTCGATTCGCAAATAATAAAGAACTTGAACCATTTCATTATAAAGGTGATTACAACTAATCCAACTTCCCTAAAGGAACAGAAATGACTAAGAAAAAGAAGAAATACCCCGGAATTATCATAGGTAAACATCCGACTAAAAATATATTCCTCACTTCATATGGACAAACCTTTATTTTACTTGCTGCGCCTCCAGGCAGCGGTAAGGGGGTTAGTTTTGTTGTGGTTAATCTTTTATCCTTCCCTGACTCAGCGGCTGTGAATGACCCCAAGTTTGAAAACTGGAACATTACGTCAGGTTTTCGTGCTGCATGTGGACACGAATGTTACAGGTTTTCTCCTGAATTGCTTGAAACACATCGCTGGAATCCACTTTCTTTTTTATCAACGGATGAACTTGACAGGTTCGGGGATATAAAATCCCTATCATCGACGCTTTTTGTCGATCCAGATGGGAATAATCAATCTTTTTACAACAATGCAGGTAAGGTTTGCTCTGCGCTTATTCTTTATTTAATGGAGACGCCAGAATTACCTCTGACGCTTCCGCAGGTGTATGAGATAACCAGTTTGGGCGAAGAATTACCTCAATGGATATCAGACACAATAGAATCGCGTGATAATGAAAACAGACCATTATCAGCTGAAACAGTACGTGAATTAATGAATGTGGTTTCCATGTCTGCTAACCCGAAATCATGGGGTATATATATGGATATTCTTTCAGAAGTTCTTGGCGTGTACGGTGAGAAAAAAGTTGCCTGGGCTGTATCTGGTAATGATATTGATTTCTCTAAAATGCGTGAAAAGAAAATGAGTGTTTATTTTTCTGTAACTGAAGGAGCAGTAGAGAAATTTGGAACGTTAATGAATCTGTTTTTCACTCAGTTGATGAGGGCTAATTCAAAAGTCTTACCAGAAGATGGAGGTCTGGATGAAGATGGAGAATTAAGATTAAAGTATCAGATTGGTATGTTCATGGATGAAACAAAAGTTATGGGGCGTATTAAAGCTTTCGAAAATGGCCCTGCTTTGCTTCGTGGGTATGGGTTCAGATTTAATTTTATATTCCAGACTAAATCCCAGCTCCGGGCTAATAACATGTATGGTGTTGAAACAGCCAATGGCATGATGAATGCGTTTCATATCGAGATTGTTTTTGCTCCAGCAAAACAGGATTTCGCCGCCGCCGAGGAATACAGTAAGGCGCTTGGTACGACTACAGTTCCTGTTGTCAGTTATTCAGACAGTACAGGAGGGAAGAACAGGAGCAGAACCCGGAACAGAAATGTTCAGTCCCGCCCTCTGATGTTACCGCAAGAAATCCTTGATATGCCTTATGACGAGGAACTTATTTTTGTCCAGGGGAGTAACTCTTCGAAACCTGTAAACATTAAAGCAAGAAAAATAAAATGGTATGAAGAAGAGGTATTTAAGTCCAGAGCAAATTTACCAACACCCAAGATTCCTATTGCCACCAGAACGCAGCTCGACGGAATAGTTGTTCCAATGCGGAAAAGTGAAAGCTCAATCAATGCGGATTTCAATGATAGCTTCTCAGCAGTGATTGAGGGTGAGATAAATAAAAGGCACTGACATGCAAACAAATAAATTAATTCTGCTTGCGCTAACTACTAATGCATTATCAGCATGTAGCTCTCCACCAAAACTTAGCGAACCTAAAGGTGATTGGGTAAGTTTTGAATCAGTTCCAGTGCAAGCGTCAGCAGCGCCGAGCTACATAAATGTAGGGAGTCAGCAGGTGGATAATGTAACGGCCAAACAGCAGCCGGGAATTACCACTCCAGTAATACAGCCCTACTCTGATAAAACGTTATTAGTTCTGTCAAACGGGAAGAATGAACCTCTCTACAAAGCCGTGCGAAGTGTGGTTCCGGCTTCATGGGGGATTAAGTTGTCGCCAGAAGTTGCTCAGAAGTTCCGTGGTAAGGTTTCGTGGGCGGGGAACGATCAGTGGCCTTATGTGTTACAGCGAATGCTTGCCAGCGCAGGGCTTACCTCTACTGTCAATGATTCCACAAAAGAGGTTGTCATTTACTTTTCTGCCCCGGCAATTAAGCCAGCCAGCTCTGTGCTAACCCCTGGCAACAAATTGATGAATGAAAAGGTAGTACGTGTAGCGACGCGCAATGATGGTCGCCCCGACGCTACACCTGAAAATGTTAACGTTCTGCATCCTCCTTTGGTGCCAGTTGCGACGTTGCCTTCTGCACAACAAGTACCTGAGAAACCCAAACCAGTTACCAAACCTTTACCTGTATTAAAAGCATGGAAAATTGATAAAGGCCCATCACTGTTGAAAGGTTTTGAAGAGTGGGTATCTAAAGATAAATGTCCGTCAATGGACGGTAAATGGAGAATAAGAAAAGATACGGATAATGATTATCCAGTGGATTATCCACTTTCATTTTTCAGTGCAAATCTTGAAGACGCTACACGTCAGTTATTTGAACTTTATAAAAACGCACCGGCTCCGATTTATGTTACCGGATATCCAATTCAATGCCTCATCGTTATCAGCGATCAAAAGTGAATTTATGAAACTAAATATATTATCTGTCGTCATTCCGGCGTTGCTGCTATCCGGCTGTGCTTTCCAGCGAATGAATGAAGTAAAAAAAGATGCAGAAGATACAGGAATTAAAGCTTCATCATTAATACAGCAAATGGGGGATAATTCCCCGGTGGTTCAGTTTAAAAGTAGCCAATATGTAAACACTACTCCGCTGCCAAAGCCAAAATATAATGCCCCGCGTCAAATTATTAATTGTCAGGTAACATATAAGACAATTAAACCACAGGACATATTTCAGTTCAGTCAGGATATAGGTGAACAGTGCCGTATCAGAATCCAGGTTACTCCTGATGCAGCATCCTACCTTAGCCACGGCGGCAGCGGTGGTTCCAGGACTCAGCGATTGGCTTCTGTTCCTTCTCCTGTCGTCAGCAGTGATGAAATGAAGCCTCTGGCATCTTTTGGTGCAGACTCTGCTACCGCTACAGACAGCGCTGTAACTACAGCGGCAGTTGTAAGCACGCTTACAGATGTCAGTTATGCAGGTGGGCTGGGAGGGTTACTGGATCTTGTTTCCGGGCGACTTGGGATTTCATGGAAATATGAAAATGGCGGGGTAACTTTCTACTACCTCGAAACTCGTCGTTTTGATATTGAGCCAGCTGATGCTAAATATACTCTAAAAGGTACTGTAGTTAGTGGGTTATCGAATTCCACTGGTACTGATAGCAGCAACAGCAGCAGTGGATCGGGTTCCGGTGTTTCAGGGGCTGGCGGCTCTACTATGTCGTCTGATGTACAGATGGGGAACAACCTCTACTCTGATCTTAAAGGTACAGTACAGAGCATGTTAACTCCCGGTGTTGGCCGCCTGAGCCTGAATGCAACTACCGGCACGTTGATGGTGACAGACGTTCCTGACGTTGTGAGCCGGATCGGTGAGTATCTGGATGAGGAAAACAGTACTCTTAGTCGGCAGGTGATTTTAAAGGTCGTCACTTACACGGTTAATACTGATACCTCCGATATGGTCGGAATTGACTGGAAGCTTGTCTGGAAATCCCTGAATGGCAAATATGGAATGTCGCTCGTTAATACCAATAGCGGTATGTCGAGCGATGCTATTTCCGGTGGATTTAACGTACTGGATACAGCAACAGGCGCGGCAGCTCAGTTTGCCGGATCATCTTTCCTGCTTGATGCTTTGTCGAAACAAGCCAAAGTTACAGATGTAAAAAACAGTACCATCATGACAACGAACATGGCCGCTGCGCCTGTTCTTGTTGGTCAGCAAACAACGTATCTTAAAGACGTGTCTACAACAGCTTATGCGACAGGAAACAATACTGTTCCTACGCAGTCGCTGACTCCGGGAAGCGTTACAACGGGTACAAATATCACAATACTGCCAAAGATTTTGAAAGACTCAGATCGTCTTATGCTGAATATGTTTATGGATATATCCAGCCTTAAACAGATCCGCACTATTACTTCCGACACGCAGAAAATTGAAGCACCTGATATTGATACCCGTTCATTGCAGCAGCGAGTTTGGCTCAAACCGGGGCAGACATTAATTATGAGTGGGTTCGAGCAGAATACGAATGATTCAAACAGGCAGGGCGTTGGCTCACCAAACAATATCTTATTCGGTGGGGCATTGTCAGGAGCGAAAACAAAACAGAGTTTTGTTATTACGGTGACACCATATGTTCGCTAAAAATAAAACACGTCGTTCTGAAGTTGATTTAACCTCAGTAGATGAGGGACGCATTCATATTCTTGAATATCATAAGCGGCGTTTCGTTGTTGGCCTGCAATGGGAAACGATACGTGCAACTCGTAACCTGATGAAAGAAGTTCGTCGAATCGGTAAAGAACGCAAACTGGATGTGGTTGCTATCAGGAAAAGTGACTCTATCCAGGCCGGTTTTGCTCCCAGGACGAAGAAAAAACTTCGAGGGGGTTATTCACTGATCGTCACACTGGCATCCCTGCTTGAGGGATGCTGTATTGCTGTTATCAGTCTGGGAAAAGACGAACAGGGCGAAGATATTTTTACCCTTGTTGGAAAGACCGAGAAAGGAGGGATTCACCCCTACTCAGATGAAATATACCAGGAATCGCAACTTAACCAGGTCATTATTGATCTGAAATCAGATTTACGGGGAAACACTACTGGAATGGATATCCCCGTGTACGGAGATACAGAGCGTTTCAGTTTTGTCACAACTTCTCTTGAGCTTGATGTTCTGCTTAGTCCAAAAAATCTGTCAAAGGATTTCAGGCTGAAGCCTCTCACGTGGGGCATGACCAAAAACCAGTTATTAGCATTGGCGGGAGCAACAATAGTCGTCATTTCTATTTTGCTCTTGCTTAATCAATATAATACACGACAGCAGGAGAAATTAAGGCAGCTTCGTATAATACAGGCTCAGAAAATTGAGGAGATAAATCGGCAGGCCCGCTATAAAACAGCGCTTGATAAGTTAAAACACCCCTGGACAAGCACACCATCGGTATCAGAATTTCTTGCTTCGTGTTCACATCTTAAGGACCGTATGCCGTTGTCTGTATCAGGCTGGATACCAACTACAGTTGAGTGCAATAGCACCGAACTTAATGTGACGCTTATCCGGCCTGAGAATTCAGCTACGACAACTAAAGATGTTGTTAAAAGAATTCGGGATATCTTCGGTGTCGAGGCGAAATTCTTTTTTAATCAAACGTCGCTGATTACTTTTAGTATAAAAAACTCAGTAAAACCTAATGGGGACGACCCGGTAACTGATTCTGGTGAGCAGTTGCTTAAAATCATTTCTCTGTTTCAGAGGGTGAATATCAATGCAGCCCTTAATGCAGTTGAAATCAAGGATGTTGATAAAAATGAGTTCGGGGAAAAAATGCCATTACAGGATTGGCAAGAGTATACCTTCGATGTGGAAACGGCCATTCCACCGCAACTTATCTTTGTTAGAGATGAGTTCTCCGGAATCAGGTTGAATAAAATTATTTACACGGTTGATACGGGTAGTAGCACAATTCAGTATAAAATAGAGGGGTCTGTATATGGTTCTCGGTAGATTTAGTCGCTATTTTTCATTTGTTTTTATTTCTTTATATGGAATTGCTCATGCGGAGGTAACAACTCTGGGAGATTTGGATAAACTCCAGAGCGAAAGGTTCTATTATGAAGCTAAAGCCGCAGCTAATAAAGCTAAACGTGAAGCTAACGGTGATAGTGAAGATAATACAACTAGCGCTGTTACATCATCAAATCAACAAAATTCGGAAGTAATACCTTCGCTGGTAAAAATTAATGGTCGAAAAGCTAACGTTGCGTTACCTGACGGAACAACACGAACTGTCACCACTGGTGAGTTCTTACCTGGGGGACGTTATCAGGTAGTGAGTATCAGCCTGAATGGTGTAATGGTTCGTAGGATTACGGATGGAAAACAATTCCCGCTAAACTGAAAGGGATAAAAATGACAGAGATAAATGATAAAACCCATAGTTACATTCCATTAAGTAAAATGATTGGCGCTGTGCCTGATATTCTTAAGGAGAATGCGCGGCTGATTCTGGATAATAATACTAAGCACCATGTTTTATATGTTGTAAATGACATTCAAAACAATACGCATTTTTATGACTTAAGGAAAAATCTCCGTGCGAAAGGTTATGAACATTCTGTTGAGTACTCTAACAGACAGTTTATTGAAAAAATAAATCACACTTTCAATACGAATGATAATGAAACTGACTCAGACCAGACTGATATTCAGGATGAAATATTACAGATAATAAAAAAAGCTGTAGATATGCGAGCGTCAGACATTCATATTCAAATAGGGAGTTTTACTCAGGTTTTTTTCAGAATTGATGGCTCGCGAAATGTAATGCAGCAATTTGAAAATAGTGTTGAGTACGGTCAGCGCCTTGTTCAGACACTTTTCAACTCGATGTGTGCTGAACGTAGCGCCAGTACCTTTAGTTACAGTGAACCTTGCGACGCAAAAATCAGAGAGGAGTACGTTCAGGCTTATGGACTAAGTACAGGACGTTTTGCCAGCCGTCCAGGGAGTTCCGGTAAGGTAATTGTTGTTATCAGGCTGATATCGAGACGAAAGCAATCTCTGACGTTAGGCGAGCTGGGTTTAAGCGAGGCGCAGCAGAACGCCATTAAGCGCTCACTGGCGAAGCCTGCGGGAGTAATTCTTTCCAGTGGGCCGACAGGTCACGGTAAAAGTACGCTGAGTCAGTGCATGGCGGAAATCTACACTTCGGAAAACCCCGGCATGAACATGTTGTCTGTAGAAGATCCCATAGAGTCGCCTATAGAGGGAGCATTTCAGACGCCGCTGATTATTGCTGACCGGAGCGATAGCTCAAAAATGGGGCGGGCGTGGGGAAAATCCATGTCTAACCTGATGCGACTTGATCCAGATTGTATCTATATTGGTGAGGTCAGGGATAACACTTCGGGTAACGGCGTGATTGAGGCGGCTCAGACCGGGCATATCGTTGTAACCACGATACATACTAATCATCCCATTGATATTATTCAGAGGCTTCGAAGATGGGGGGTCGATCAGGATTTGCTTACTGATGCAACGCTGATTACATGCCTTATCGGATTACGGCTCGTTAAGAAGCTTTGCCCTGAATGCAAATTAAGCTATGTGGAAAATCGCCATCGTGTAGATAACTTATTTCACGGGGTTATTGATAAATATACCACTGTAAACTACGTTTATCTGTTAAACACGGATGGATGTGAATGTTGCAATCATACGGGAATAAAAGGCAGGACCGGAGTTTTTGAGGTAATCGAAACTGATTATGAGTTTATGCGTTTGTATGAAAAAGAAGGTAAGTTTGCAGCATATTCATACTGGCGTAAGAATGGGGGAATTACTCTGTGTCAGAATGCTATACAGCTCATCAATGACGGCGTTATTGACCCTGTAATTACACATAAATCTATCTGCAATCTTGACAGGGATGATAAGTTCCTATGAACAGGTTTGAACGATTTATTTATCAAAAGACGTTCAGTGCAAATGACAGAAGGGAAATATACGATAGTTTTTGTCAGTATCTACTTGATGGTGTTAGCGCTGAGGATACTTTTAATAGACTGATTGAAAGTTATACCCGACGAGGAAAAAATCCGGGCAATCCTATTGCTAAAATATTAAAAGAGTGTAGTGAGAACCTTGCGGCAGGTTATACGCTGGCACAGTCATTTAAAGAATGGCTTCCTGAACAAGAGCTAAGTATTATTGAGTCATGTGATAATGCAGGCAGAACGGCTGATGGCTTCACTAATGCCAGAACAGTTGCTGATGGAACATCACGAATATTATCTGCGGTTCGTTCATCCGTGATGATAACTGCATATATGATTTCACTGGCGCTTGGTATTATTTCACTCTTTTGTATTCTTCTTGTTCCGGTATTGAAACAATCAGTGCCGTTAGCACAATGGAATGGTTTTCAGCTTGCTATTTATTATATATTTATTGGAATAACCAGTTATTACTGGATTATGATTTTGTTCATTGGGGGGATTGTTTACGTTGTCAGTAAGAGTCTGCCAACTTGGACAGGGAATTTAAGGTTTTATGCTGACAGATTGCCGCCATACTCTATTTATCGTCGTTTACATGGGGCTACGTTTATTCTGAATGTAAATGCCATGCTTTCAGTCGGTATTTCTATGGAGGAGACAATCAGGAAGATGTTTGAATCATGCCAGTCAGACTGGATGGCTGAACGCCTTGAAGCCACAATGAGAGCCATTGAGTCCGGAGAGCAAAACTTAGGTATGGCTCTGGATGTTACCGGGTATGAGTTTCCAGGTGAGGATGCGATTATCAAGATGCAGAGCCTTTTTGAAACATCAAATCCTGCGGCTTCTTTGCATCGGTTCGCGGAACGGTGGCTTGATAAAACGATAACTGATGTTGAAAAAACAGGAGACAGAGTAAGAATCCTAAGTCTATTCGCCAGCGGTATTGTTATTTCATTACTGATTGTTGTTATGTTTGATCTTATCCAAAGAGCTTTTTTCTTTAATTAAACAGAAACAGGGTATCAGTAAGTATTAATCTAAATTTCCCATAGTGCTATCAATAGTTATTTGATTATTGATGGCTGAATTTTATGTTGTTTAATCAAAATAAGGAATTAAAATGAAAACTCTGAAACGTGGTATTGCGAATATTACGGACTCCGTTACCTCGTTAGGTATTTCGCTGGTAATTATCGGCGTGGTTCTTTCTGTCGGTATTGTTGCGTATTATAAATTGTACGCTACAACTGAGGTGACATTGGTTAGCACATTGATTAATGAGACTCGCCAGCTCAGGGCCAGCAATGGTTATGGCACAACTGATTATTCTGCCTCGTTGATTGCATCGGGTGCCGTACCGAACAACGTTACGGTTTCGGGAGGTAAAATCTACAACCGTTCTGGTGGTATTGTGGCCGTGAAAGGTAATGGTGTAGGGTTTACAGTGACTGACTCCGATCTCTCCTCTAAGGACTGCATCAAACTGGCGCAGTCGCTTGGTACGTCTGATATGTCTTCCACGAAGATCAATAACCAGTCGTTTACGGGAGAAGTTACCGCTGCTGATGCAACCGCAGCCTGTACTGGTGATACCAATACAATCATTTTCACTACTAAATCCTGATATCACCATAAATACCGCCCTGATTCAGGGCGGTTGTCCGGACGTAACCATGCAGAAATTAAAAGATAACGATTTTATTGATCTCTATATAGGTCAAGATTACGTTGAGATAAAAGGATTAAAAGGGGCAAGCTCTTTCTTATCCAAAGTGCCTGATTATCTTTCTGAGGATGTGGATAATCTCAAACAACTTTGCATTGAGCGTTTTAATGAAACCAGTAATACAGAATTTTCTGTCTTCCATGATACGCGCCTTTACAGGGTTACGATTACACTATTTAGTGGCATCAATCTGATTATTAGACAGACACCAGAATGTGTCTTACCTGTTGACAGAATACCGCTTAGTTCTGCATTACGAATGTCTATAGAAGTACCGCATATCACAGGTCTTTTTTTGATTGCTGGGGCAATGGGATCGGGGAAAACGACTTCAGCAGCGGCAATCCTGAGTCGTCGCATTGCGTTTACCGGTAATCTGGGGGTATCAATTGAAGACCCTATTGAAACCGTACTCATGGGACGACATGGCGAAGGGCGCTGTATTCAGCTTGAAGTAAGTGGTGAAGAGACTTACGCATCAGCAACCAAGAAAGCTTTTCGTATGGGGGCATCTTCATTTCTGCTAGGAGAAATCCGTGATGGTGCGACCGCACATGAAGTTCTGAAGGCCAGCCTGAGCATGTTTGTTGTATCAACAATCCATGCGTCCTCTGTTCAGGAAGCGATAGAGCGATACATTATGTTCTGCGAAGAGTTTAATGCGGGGGCCAGGAATCACGTAGCCAGTACGCTATATGTGGTCGCTCATCAGGTAATGAACACCGTCAGTGCTGATAATCTCATTTCCAGACGCAGTGTGGAAATATCAGGTTTTAATTTAAGACATGCAACCTGCGCTGATACCATCCGAGCAAAAATATCAGCAGGAAATCTCAAGTCATTAAGCGACCAATTTAAATCCATCGCATATGATTTTCCGGGGAGTAACAGATGAGAAGCAAGTTAAAGAAAGGGATATATCAGGTTTCAGACTCGGTGATTGCGCTGGGTATATTATTTGTTGTCCTTACCGCTATCATTATCCCGGCTTCTGTGTGGACTGTTAATGAATACAGAAATACGGTGGCGGCAGGGCAGGCAAGAACTGTACAGACAGCCGTCAATAAATATATCTCGGATAACGCCACGGCTATTTCTGCAAGCGCAACGGCAACGTCACCGTTCACTCTGACTGTGCCTATATTGATTAGTGCCAATTATCTCCCGGCTGGTTATTCCAGCATGAATAATTTTTCGGCTACTTATCAGACAAAGATCTTCCAGCCAGCGACGGGGAAATTTCATGTAATGACATTTCTCACAGGTGGCGTTGAGTTAAAACTCAGCCAGGCGCGAAATATTGCTACGAAAATTGGTGCTTCCGGTGGTTACATTGAAGGAGGGATCGCGAAAGGAGCGCTGGGGGCGTGGAGTGAGAATCTGTCGGCATTTGGCGGTTTTAATCCCGGTGACGGACATATAGTGATTGCTGGTTTTTACCAAAACGGCGCGATATCGAACGATTACCTCTATCGTAAAGCGGTTCCGGGCCATCCGGAGCTGAACACCATGAGTACAGCCCTTAATATGGGCGGTAACGATGTTAATAATGCTGCTGCGATAAATGCACAAAATGCGACGATATCCAATACGGTTACAACTGGCACGTTAACGGCCACTACTGCTAATGCAACAAATGCGAAGGTAAGCGGAACTCTCACCGCAGGAACGGTCAGTGCCTCCGGTAACGTAACCAGTGCTGGTACAGTCCAGGGGAGGTATATCTATCCAGCACAGACGGTAACGATCGGAGGAGCCTGTTCACCTTCAGGCATCATTGGTAAGGACAGCTCCGGGGACTCGGTGCCATGTGTTAACGGCAAGTGGACTAAAAGCTCAGGTGTGCCGGTTGGCACTATCGCAATCTGGGGATCAACCAGTATCCCTTCCGGATGGCTTGAATGTAACGGTCAGGCGTTTAATAAATCAGCATATACAGAGCTGGCAACGAAATATCCGTCTGGTCAGGTGCCGGATTTCAGAGGGGTATTTTTACGGGGGCTTGATCGCGGTGCTGGGCGTGATACAGATACTGGTAGAGGGATTTTGAGCTATCAGCAGGACACTTTACAGAATCACACACATATTGCAGGAACCGAGACGAGTCTGCATGACAATGTTCCTGGATCTCCAACTCGAAATACACCGGGTGGTGAAGAAGTCAGGACATATGCGGACAGGACGGGGGATGTTAATACGTTATGGGGCGGAGCTAGAATCTCCAGTGAAACTCGCCCCAAAAATACAGCAGTAATTTATATTATCAAGGCTCAATAGGTATATTCACTATGAATTACTCAATGCTTGCTATTTTCTGTATTGCTTTATCTGTTGCTGGCATTATTTCAATTAGCGCTGATAATAAAAACACATGGGATAATACCGACGAAGAGTCCAGAGCTGGACAGTTCATGAATTATGTAAGTGCCTTTGATGACTATTATCAGAAAAATAACAGCGCTACAGGCGATGTGACATCTTCTGTAACCATACCAACATGGTTGCCAAAAAGCGGCAATATCAAGATGGTTATTAATAGTGGTGTAGGATATGTATATACTCCAGCATCAAAAGGGATGATGCGAGAGATTATGAAATGGACCGCGAACAGTTCTTCTGTTGGTGTTTCTGATGCAACTTATATAAATACTGTGTCCGGTAAAATCCAAAAACCTGCCTTTATAGGTTCAGGGTATATAGTCTATGTGAGATAGTTATGATTGTGTGCTTTATTATGGTTGTCTTGTTTTCTGTTATCGCAGCAAAATCACTTCCATATTTATATGAGCGGGCCAAGAAGGAGGTTATAACCGATAGTAAAAAACTGAAGAATGAAAACCAAGAAACAAAATTCAGTATTATATACTCTGTTATATGCATAATTCCGTCATGCGTTATATTTCCCCTCGGTAGGGATATGTGGCTTTCCGGCGTAGTTTTGATTCTTGGATATGTGGCTTATACTGACCTGATGACGCGCTGGGTTCCAGATTGCCTAATTTATTCTTGTTTAAGTGTCAGCCTGCTATCGCCACAAATAACTAAAGATGGAGAAATGATACTTAGTGTAGTTCTTTTTGTTATGCCAGTAGTGATAATGCAAATCATAGGCTATATAAGAGAAGGAAAAGCGTGTGTTTGCAGCGGGGATTTTTACCTGTTCCCGGCTTTAGCTGTCTGGATTGCCCCCCAATACGCTGCAACCGTCATGCTGATTAGCATTGGTCTTGGGATATCAATTTCACGAACAGTTAAAGAAGTACCATTTATTACCTGTCTTTTTCCTGTGTTTGTAGGGTATCAACTATGCGCATTATTATTTTTATTTTAGTAATGATGGTAGGGAACGTAATTTCAGCATATGCAACGACTTCACATCACAACGAATTTCATGGCTGTTTCATGTCGGCATCCGAAAGATTTAAAATTGACCATCGGTTGCTTTTGGCAATCGCAGAAGTTGAAAGCGGCATGAATCCCGGTGCGATTGGTTATAATAAAAAGGGAGGGAAGGTTATTAGTGAAGATGTGGGCTTGATGCAAATAAATTCATCCTGGTTTCCAGTGTTAAATGGTATGGGGGTTACTCGTAACGATCTGTTGGAAAAACCATGCCAAAACATCTATGTCGGGGCATGGATTCTTGCCAAGAACATTTCATCTAATGGTGTTAATTGGGAATCTGTTGGTGCTTATAATGCGGGATTTAAAGGGGCTAATGCACCATTCCGCATGAAATATGCAAAAAAGGTTTATGCAAAGTATCTTGCACTAACCGGAGAAGGTTAATAAATTCTAATCAAGGGATTCAATATGTCACCTTTAATCAAAAAATCTATGCGTTGCAAACCTGAGAAAATCATTGTTGGAAATTCAAAAGAGGCCGTCTATGAAATAAGAAAATATCTCTATGGTGCAATGGCTGGTCACGAAGGGACTATTTATTCACCTCTTCATAGAAATACAGTTGAAGTTATGGATCTTCTTCGTGATGAATGGAAAATCAATGAGAACTACAAAAAATGAATATACAAAAGTTATTTTCACTACTAATTTTTCTTTGTCCTGTGATTGTTCACGCAGCCGAACTGAATGGAAAAGTCATACACGTTCTGGACGGTGATACCATTGAAGTATTGCAAGATAACAAGCCTGTCAGGATTCGCCTGGCAAACATTGATGCACCTGAGAAGATACAACCTTTTGGAACATGGTCGGCAAACCAGCTTAAAAAGCTTGTCGCAGGGAAACAAGTCAAGGTGACGTATACGCAGACAGATCGTTACGGGCGTGTTCTTGGGCTTGTGGAAACGAAATATGTCAATGTTAATCGCGCCCAGATCATTTCTGGCGCGGCGTGGGTATATGACCAGTACAACGCAGATACTGCACTACCGGCTTTACAAAAAGAAGCTCAGGAGCAGAGGCGCGGCCTGTGGTCTGAGAGTAACCCGATACCTCCGTGGGAGTGGCGACACAGGAAGAACTGACGCGCTGCGCTTGTCCAACCCCTCCACCCACAGAAATAAATTTCTGAAGGTGTCACGGTTACATTTTACAAGAAATCCAAATGCTTCTTTTTATGCGCGGAGCGCATAGAAGGCGGCACACCGTAGCTGATATGAAGCACAGAAAGCAAACCGCCGGGCCTTGCTCCCCTGAACGGGGATAATGCACCCACTGCCACCGTATCTGACCAGAGCCACGGCAGCACGTCCACGCACGCTGCTGTGTGGTCACTGCCCCAGCCCCCTCCCTGCAAAGCCATAACGGGCTTACAGCGTTGTTTACCGCTGAGTTAAGGCCGAAGCCCCGGTGAGCGGTCAGAATGGCGCTGTGCGACGTTTTGAGCGTGATTTCCGGGGTCTTAACGGCTGTGACCAGCGGGAGCAGACGTTTAGAGACTTAATTAATGAAAGGATAACTGTATGAAACGTAATTTAATTTTTAGCGTATCTATTTTGAGCTGCTTTTTATATGCATCTTCAGCTTTAGCTGATGATCCCTGCAAAGTTACTCTCTGTCTTTGGGGGAAAATGAATGGCTCCAGTAGAGATGGCTGTTCTGATGCAGAGAAAACTTTTTTTAATATTATAAAGAAAAAGCATGGTTCATTTTTGCCAAATCATACCTTTGATGCCAGAAAAGATTTTTTAAACAATGAATGTCCTGCACCTTATGGCGTAAGTCAGTATGTCGATAAGGTTTTGCAGAAATATGGAAAAGTTAAGCTATAGGTGAAAATTTACCAGCCAGAAAAACAAACAGGAATAAAATAATGATGACTGAATCCGATAAAGAGCGTTTTAATAATCGTATATGCATAGGGCAGGTGCTTGTCAGTGCGGATGTTTATGTTACTTCAGTTATGACTGAAAGCGCGGCTGAGGTAGAGATAACTGTCCCTGATGAAAATTATCAAAAGGTAATGGATTTATATGATCGCATATGCCAGTTTGCTTTGCTTCATGGTGAAGATTTACAAGGACTATTCCAGACTGACAGATATTACTACATGTCATGTTTCGTTCGTGATATTGAGGCTTTCAAGAAAGAATTTGAAAACGAGGACGAGTTAAAGCCTTTATTCAATCATGATCAGGGCGAAACGGCTGAGTTTCTTATCAGCTTCCCAGAAAAGGCTAACTATGATGATAAGGAAACAGTTAAAAGATCCTTTCTGGAAATTACACAAAAGCATGTCGATTCATTAGATGAACTTACATGGAGTAATTTTGAGCACAGAGCTTTTACTGGCGGAACGGTAGGCTTTGATGATGAACGTGACAATATAAAAAAACTATCTCGTAAGGATTTTGTGGCTTCTAATCTCACGGATTCTTTCGAAGTTGATTTCTATGTTAATCCTTTATTTGAAGGAGCACAAAACATCGGAGAGATTGATAATTATCCGGTATGTTTTAACTCACGGGGATTTTACTTCTACTGGAACAAAAAAACAGAATATCTGCTGGAAAGCTGGTTAACGTTTCCTGCTTATCCTTATGGCTGGTAGAGGAAAATAATCATGTATCTGCACATTGTCCCAAAACTTTTTCATCTAATGGCAAACAAATGTCATCTTGAATCAATAGTTATTCCTGAACTGGATTTCAGAATTGAAGGTGATGCACTGTCAACGGGCAGACCACACCCAAATAAAAATATCTGGGTTGGTATGCGGAAAGGAAGAAAGGCTATAAATGGTCTTTTACTAAAAACTGATAAACACTTCAAATCGTTTACTGCTGACTACCAGTGGCATATAGAAGATATGGGGATGATTAATCATCGCGTGACAACCTATATTGAAGATAATGAGTTTGATATGGTTTCACAGGACATAATGTTGAATGGTGGTTTCGATAAGTGGAAAAGCAGAGTTCATGAAGCCTATGAAAATTGGGCACCAGTCAGAGTTCAACCTAAAATGGAGTCCTTCGTAAATAAACC
Source organism: Erwinia papayae (assembly GCF_058241465.1). Lineage (NCBI taxonomy): Bacteria > Pseudomonadati > Pseudomonadota > Gammaproteobacteria > Enterobacterales > Erwiniaceae > Erwinia > Erwinia papayae. The sequence goes on along the minus strand of NZ_JBZCHT010000015.1, from coordinate 31,680 downwards.
GGGTGAAGAAACACTCGATGTTTGGCAGGAGTACGATTGGGGTGATTTTCTGTTATCCAGAGAGGAAAGACTGTTACTGCATACCATTCAGTCCGAACGGCTAAATACTGATTTCTCTTTGTTCAGCCGACTGCCCTCGCCGGAGCAAGCAATTATTATATAAGGTGACTGTTATGGATTTCAGTAGTATTGATTTTACTCATGATTGTTACGTTGATTTGCATGTTGGTGATTACGGCTCATTGTCTGGCTTGTTTTTTACAGGTAAATCCGACTTGGCTATTCTTGAAAAGTTTTTTACCGATTCTCAAGACTGGCAAAACTCTTTTCAGCGAGAAGGTAGACAGTATGTGATGGGATTTGTTGATCCGGGTAATGTACAAATCATTACGTTTATGCAACATGCTTTCACAAAAGAAAAAGAACAGGCTGAAAGATTCTATTTGGATAATGGTTTTTACGAACAAACGCATGACTTCTTTGAAATATGGTTCGATAACGATGTCAGCGATGTACGAATCAGTTTCCCGCTTTTAGTGAAGGAGTGAGTGATGACAACTTTTCCCGATCATAAAATACTTGCCACAGATTTTGAAAAGTCGCTAAGTGCTTTTTGCAACCGGAGTCTGGAGAAGGATAAACAGGGTAAATACATTGATAAAAATACTCAGTATGCATGGAGTGAGTATTTGCGAATTAATTACATGAGTGTTCTTGGACATGGTTATGACAATAAAAATCCTCGTGGTATCAAATCACGGATGTGAATCCCTGATTGAATTTAATCCCGACAATGATTTGGTCAAAGTGATGAAGTCATTACGCACACCAGAAAACCGGATGGTGTGTATTCTCCAGGACGGTAAGAGGTTGCATCGCTGGGACAGGAGCTATGGTTCTGTACAAAAAAATCACTGGCGCAAAGTTGCCCCTGATAGCCTGGAGGTTTTGGGTTCTGTAGAGCATATCAGGCATGTAAACACGAATATGTAGAAAGTGGCTAAAAGAAGTCGAGGGATAATATTATGCAATATGCACTGTTTGATGTTGGAAATCGAAAGTTTCTACTTGATGCCAATGAGTTTAGTTTGTTGAAAGACTGGAAAGATAAGCCGATTGAAGAACTATCGGATTTTTGCGAATCTGAACACCCTTATTATTTATGTTACGGGGGGTATTTGTTAAACCCTGAAATGCCAGATGAAAACATTGATAGAAAGTTAAATTCAATGGAGAATTTTTGGTTGGCCGCTATTGATGACTATGGTCAGTACTGTCACCAGATTGCATTTTATTCAATCTTTCCATTTTCTGTTATCTCCATTGGGCATCAAAAAATCATTCCCTTTGCTGCGTTAATTAAATCGGATGAATGTATTGTTTCCAAAATTGCAGCGAAATCAGGTTTCGCGGTAACGGCATTTTTGCGGGTGACAGAATGGGATGTCGCAACCAATATCCTCAACCGGGAAGGCATTTTTGCTTTTAACGGAGTGGAAATGAGATTTAAGGAGCCGATCAATGAAGACAACTGGAAACGATTAATTTCAGAAGAAAGAGCTATTCGCTGCGCTAACAAATTAATTCGATGCAAAGGATAAATGAATGACGACTATCACAACGATCATTATCGGCACGACTGTTGTCGATTACAGAACAATGGAGGTTGATACTCCGCCATTTCCAGAGCATGACAGCGGTCACTACCTTGCTATTTCAGGGGAGGGAATGGTGTTTTCTGGTGAAAAATATGATGAAAATCGCCGTTGTCAGACAGGGGTTATCGAATCTCATTATGGTACAGCCGACTGGCAGCTTGTCCTTTCAGCTTATAAAGAATGGCTGGCTGATAAAGGTAAAACGTTCTCTTATTTGTTTGTTTTGCTGGGTGGTGAACTGGTTCATCATGAAATTAATGCGTCAGAATTAATTTAAGGAATACTTATGAGGCTTTTTATTGCAGAAAAACCGTCATTAGCTAAAGCGATTTTTGAAGGGTTAGGCGGCAATCCTAATATAGAAAAGAAAAACGGTTACTTTGAACATGGTTCCGATATTGTTACTTGGTGTTATGGTCATATGCTGGAGTTGTCCGACCCGCAGGACTACGACCCTAAATTTGCGGTATGGCGCTTCAGTGATTTAGAAGAAATGAAAACAGTATATCCGCCAACCTATAAAATAAAGCCTGAATCTGAGGCACAAACAGGCATTATCATTTCTCTTATTGATAAGGCTGACAGTATTGTACATGCTGGCGATCCTGATGATGAGGGGTGTTTACTGGTTGATGAAATCCTGGGTCATGCCGGGAATAAAAAACCTGTTGAGCGTTTGCTCATTTCTGATCTTAACCCTGCACCAGTACAAAAAGCGCTTGCGAATATGCAGCTTATGAAGCCTGGCGACAAGTTCAGTGGCATGACAAATAGTGCTCTGGCTCGCTCACTGTGTGATCAGAGCTTTGGCTATAAGCTGACGCGGGGCTGTACGTTGAAAGGCCGTGAGAAAGGTTATGAGGGCGTTCTTAACGTGGGGCGGGTGCAGAGCGCCGTTCTCGGCCTGGTGAATATGCGCACGCTGGCAAACCAGAATCATAGTGAGAGTTTTTACTATGATGTTTTTGCCTCACTTTCGATGAACGGAAATCAGGTAAAAGCGAAATATCAGACAACTGAAAGCGATCAGATCGACGACAAAAACCGTCTGATTTCAGAAGCCCAGGCGAAACATATTGCGGAACGTATCACAGGCAAAGAGGCCATCGTGACGATTGCCACCACCAAGCCGGAAAATACAAAACCCCCGATGCCGCTTAACCTTTCCACCCTGCAACAGATTTGTGCGAAACGTTACGGCTACAAGGCCAAAGAAACGCTCGATATCATGCAGGGCCTGTATGAAACACATAAGTTGCTGACCTATCCACGCACAGATAACCGTTACCTGTCCGACGAGCATTATTATCAGGCGGGTGATATCGCCATTGCTATCAGCGCAACGTTGCCGGAACTGACGACTGCGACCACAGAAATGAATAAGGAACTGAAGCACAAAGCCTTTAACGCAAGTAAGATTGAAGCTCATCACGCTATCGTACCGACCACGAAAAGCGGAGCCGGTGTTCAGTTAAGCGAGAAGGAAAAGAACGTATACCGTCTGGTTGCCACGCACTATATTGGCCTGTTCTGGCCTGATGCCATCCGTAACAAAACGAAGGTACATTTTGATATCAAAGGGGATACCTTTACCGCCACGCAGAGTGTCACGGTTCAGAAAGGCTGGGAAGCACTGGGGAGCGCGGAAAAAAGCGATGATGAAGTCACCGACGACACCGAACAGGCCGGATTTGATTTATCCTCGCTGAAATTTAGTGACACTGGCCTGTGTGAGTCCGGTTCCGTCGATATAAAACCAGCTTTACCGCCGAAGTATTTCACTGAATCAACGCTACTGGCGGCAATGACCCGCGCCGCGAAATTTATTGATGATCCGGTGTTGCGTAAAGCGCTGGAGGCCAAAGACGAGGGCAGCGAAGACCGTGGTAGTATTGGTACAGAAGCAACGAGAGCGGGGATTCTGGAAAAGCTGGCAGCAAATGCTGGGCTGATTTCCATCGAAAAAGAGAAAGGTTATTCAGAGCTTGTCTGGAAAACCACGAAACAGGGGCAGGAATTTTGCGCCGCCCTTCCCCATGAGGTTATTAAACCGGATATCTCTGCACAATGGGCCGAAAAACAGGCTCAGATTAAAGCCGGAGAAATGACCGTTGAAGATTTTGTTAATGAAACCGATAAGTACATCAGCGGATTAATTAGTGATCTGGGTAAAAATGGGATTAACATTTCTGCTAATGGCACCCCCTGCCCTGTCTGTAACAACGGTTTTTTGCGTAAGCGTAAGGGGCAGAATGGCTTTTTCTGGGGATGTTCCTGCTACCCTGAATGTAAGACAACGTTCCCTGACAAAGACGGCAGGCCGGATATGGACGCAAAATCTAGGGTTGAAGGTTCTATATCCCGGCTCAATGTCCCCTGCCCTTCATGCAGCAAAGAAATCCTGATCCGGCCAAAAGGATTTTTCTGTACCGGTTGTGAGTTCAAAATCTGGTCTGAGTTTTCCGGCAAGAAATTGACACAAAGTCAGGTAGAAACGGTGATAAAAAAAGGCAAATCCAGTGAGATTAAAGGGTTTACCAGCAAAGCCGGGAAAAAATTTGACGCTGTAGTTACCTTACAGGATAAATCTACAGGCAAACTTGGTTTTGAGTTCAGGAAAAAATAATTATTAAAAAGGCTTCCTTCAGGAAGCCTTTTTTTTCGAGTTGGAGGAACAGCCACGCGGGCACGTCAGCAAGCTGACGCACCACGCGCCCGGAAATCACGCGCTTCCCGTCGCCATGCGCCGGAAAGCCCGCTCACCGGGACAGGCTTAAATGGGCAGCTGTGCGGCGTTTAATTCCGTAGATGTTGGGCTTAGCAGTGAGAGGGATTTATTACGGCTGAAGCCGTAATGCTGTTTAAGTCCTCGCGCCGTAGCGCTGCGGGAGTCTCCGGCACTCCGTGCCTCCCATGCCCTACGGGCATAAAAAAACATTTTTTGATGAATTTTATCTTGTAAAAACACGTTATAACGTGTAATATTATTTGTATGGAAAGCGCGGTGCTTTCCCTAAAGGCCGAACGGCCAGGAGTTTTAAATGAATATTCAGGAAGCATTAAATGTATTTGGTTTATCCGGTGAATTAACCAAAGAAGAAATTAAGAAAGCCTACAAAAAGGCCTCACTGAAACATCATCCTGATCGGAATAAAGATAATCCGATTGCTGCGGAAATCATGAAAGCAATTAATTCGGCATTTGATTTTTTGATGGCTAATTTCGAAAAGGTTAATCAATACCAGTCAACTGATGATAATGCACGTTATGACTATGGCGAGGAGTTAGAGCAAGTATTAACAGAATTAAATAATCTTCCAGATATTATTTTTGAGGTTATTGGTAATTGGGTTTGGATCTCTGGCGATACCAAGACGCATAAAGAAGCATTAAAAGCGTTAGGGTGTAAATGGGCGTCGCAGAAAAAACAATGGTTTTATCGCCCGGAGGAACATAAATCCAGCCGCAATCGTAAAGAGCATTCAATGGATGAAATCCGTGAAATGTATGGCACTTACGGCCAGCGTAAGGCCGATGGACGTAAATCGGTAGAACGCCGCGCCTGATTGCCGCAGGGGGCATGTAAGCCCCCTTCTTTTGACGTTGCAGGGGGATGATATGGAAAAAACATTTTTTTCACGCTATGAAGCTGTTTTTAACCGGGTTTGTACGTTCCTGGGCGATGGTTGGAAGATAGACAGACGTACAGAAGATGCATACCGGATAAACCTAGTCAATCCAGCCTTTCGGCATTATTCCATCTTTGCACGTATTGAAAAAGACCGGATTCATTTAACTGGCGGCGTCCGGTCTCGGTCTGCGCGTAGTTCTGGCGGTTACTCAGCTTGCACAGTATCCCCAATGCGCGACCCCTGGGGAATTGCTCAGGATATACGCCGTAAGATCTTACCTGATGCAGAAAAGCAAATCGCGTATTTCGAAGCTGACCGAGCCGGAGCACAAAAGATTCAGGATGATCGGCGGATTTTAATCAACCTGGTCGGGCAGCTGGTCGAGGTACAAAACTATGGTGGTTACTATGATGTGCTGTGTCATATCAAAACGCCTGGAGGGATTTCGGGTGATGTGTGTGAGATGTACGGTAAAGCGTATCGGCTTAAACTGGGCGATCTCAGCAAAGACCAGCTAATCAAAGTGATTGGATTTTTATCAACACTGGGGCGCTGACAGTGAGCCGTGGGGGATGCCCCGCGGCCCACTGTTTGGGTGCTCTGCTTCAGGAGCATAGGAGCATGAAAGATTTGTTTTTTGCGAGGCGTCGGGGCGAAACGGCCCGGATTTCTCAGTCACTGGCGGTACAAAGTGACGGTATCAAGTATCGGCTTCAATATCTGGTGCTTGATCGGACGAACCCGACGAAAGCAGAACGGGCATCCGGGGCGAAAGAAGAGCGTATCGAGGTACTTAATCAGGAGTTTTACCTTAACGTTGGCGACTTTATCCGGGTAAGCGACTTTCCGTTACCAAAACTGACACGTGAATTTATTCGTTTTCTAGAGGAGTCTCAGGAACATGGATCTGAAAGCTGATTACAGGGGTGAACTGGCACAGCGTACGCGGGTGTTTCTGAACCGCACACAAAAAGAAATGGCTGCGTTGTTCGGTCTGTCTCTGCGCTCCTGGCAGGATAAAGAGCAGAATACTAATCGCGTATCAGTCAGTGAAACATATATGCTTTTGCTGTTGCTGAATGAGCATCCTGACTACCAGTTATTGCCACGCATTGATGATGCGAAGACTCCCGCTCAGGAGGCAGCAAAAATAGCTGTGGAGTTGGCGCAATGCCTGACTGAGCGTATACAGCTTCCATCAAAAGTGGTTGAGCTGGAAAATGCTCTTGATGCGGCAATCCTGGCGTTTAGGGAGGATTTTGTAGCTGATATGGATAACGGGCAAGGTGACTTGTCTCCGGTGGCTGTATTATCTAAAGAACTGGAAAAGGCCAGAAATCGAATCACTTATCTGGAGTCCGATAACAGCAAATTGCGGGCTGAACTGGCTAAAAAAACCTGTTAATCAGGCTCCCTTCGGCTCCCCGCTCACAGGCCGGGTCGTTTGCCACACTTCGCTAACCTGATGGCATTTGCTATCAGGCAAGCTACGCCGAATCCGTTCACGGTTTCGGGCTATCGCTAGTGTCAGATAGCAAAGACCAACCTGTAAGTTCACAGAACCGCGCCTGTAGGCTCAAGGGGCCGCCCGCGTCCCCTTTCCCCAACACCCGGACAAATCACGTCCTGTGCGTCGCTGAAGCGCCACACAGCCCGCTCAGCCGGGCGGGCCGGACGCAATGAAGCCCCGGTGCTGCCGGAACGACCAAAAACCGGCTTAGTAGTGAGAGGGATTTATTACGGCTGAAGCCGTAATGCCGTCTAAGTCCTCGCGCCGTAGCGCTGCGGGGGGTCTCCGGCACTCCGTGCCTCCCATGCCCTGCGGGCATAAAAAAAGAGTTTTTTTGATGAATTTCATCTTGATAAAACACGTTATAACGTGTAATATTGTTTACATGGAAGGCGCGGTGCTTTCCCTGAAGGCCGAACGGCCAGGAGCTACAAATGAAAATCCAAAAAATCGCAGACGTTAAAAAAGAAGCACATATAGCTATCACTCACTTCCAGACCGGAAAAATCACCAAACTCGACCTTTATGCTAAAGGTGTCGAATTGACTCTCAAATTTAATGATTTGATGGATAACGCAGCATCTGATCCTACATATTATTTAGCTAAAGATACTGCTGAGCTGCTCCACGTAATTAAGCATTTTTCCTGTTAAATATATAGGGGGAGTAATCCCCCTAATAAGCCTCTGGTTAATTTTAATTAATATCAAATCTGAGAGATAAAAGATGGAATTAACAGCAATTGCTTCTTTAAAACGTAATGTCAAGTTCTGGATTGAACGATGTGGCTGTAATGACAAACAAATTATCGCAAATATTAAAGGCTGGTATAACTTCGCTTATTCACCAAGCGAACAAGAAAAAGCAAAGGAGGAAATTCTAAAAAGTTTTATGAAAGATTAATCTTGGGGTGGTATCAGGTTGCGCTAACAACCTGATACCGCATGACAAAGTAATTATTGGAGTAATCATTATGTCAATGAACAAAATTGTAAACATCGCAGATGCACTTGTAAAGGGCTGGGAGGTAAAGATCCCTGCGATGAAAGCTCATGAATGGGATGAGTTACGATGGTGGTTAGAGCACCTTAGAGGGTATGCGCACTAACTAAACTGGCGGGAGAAATCCCGTCTACTACGGCATTGGTTGTTCTGTTTTTGTGCGCTATAATTATGCACATAATTTATGTGCAGGAGGTTGTAATGAGAACCAACGTAGCTGAAAAAAAACGCAGTACTAACGTGTACTTAAATGCTGGTTTGCTTGAAGAGGCCAAAGAGCTGGACTTAAACGTTTCTGCGATATCTAACCAGGCGCTGGAAGTGGCCGTCAAGGAACGCAAGCGTGAACGCTGGATCGCAGAAAACCGGGTTGGTATCGAGGCGTTAAACAGCTTTGTAGAAGAGACCGGGCTTTTTTCAGATGATGAAAATTTCGGGGTGATTTAGTGAAACAGTTTGCAGTTTACAAAAATAAATCCCGGAACAAACAGGCGTACCCGTACTTTATTGATGTGCAGGCAGATATGCTTGCACATCTTAATACTCGCCTGGTTATGCCTTTAACACCGAAGGCTAACTCTAATTCACAGGTAAAAGCGTTAACGCCGGTTATTACAATCGAACAGGTCGATTATGTAGTGCTAGCTACCATGATAACGACAACGGATGTAAAAAACCTGAAAGCTGAAGATGCGGTTATGGATGCTTCACATTTACGTGATCAACTGGTTTCTGCAATTGATATGATGATTTTAGGTATTTAAAATAAAGAGGAATAATTATATGTGCTCAGATAAAAAATTACATTAACGTTAGAACTAGACCAGAATGTAGCATGGGCGCTGGCGCAGTTCTGCAAGCGTACAACGCATCAGGATTGCGCTGAACGTTCCACCTCAGAAGATGAAGCGTATCTGATGATGGATGGCGTAAATGCTGTTATGCGCGAGCTGGCTGAGTCCGGGATTAGCCCCAGATAACTGAGAAGGGAAAAAACAGTGAAAAGCTGCTTTCGAAGTTAGTATGGTTCGCCTGTTCACGCTGAAATGATGTACAATTGACCGTAGTTAATAATCCAAGTTTACCCTCCTGAGCTTCGCCCCGAATGGGGCGTTAGTCATCCGTTAGGCTGCAAAAAATCTGTGATATTTTATGGTCCGCCGCAGCTGCTGCGCGTAAAATGCTGGAGAAATCCGTCCTCGATGCATGGTGCTAGGATCGGTATTACTGGCACTCCGGGTGTGGCTGTGATGGTTGGCCGTAAGACTGGCGAGCAGTGCGCAGCCTGTCCGGTGATGCGCTTAGCGCATGGAGGCGCGGAACGGCTCTGAAATAGTGCTCTGTTGTGAAAACCGCGCCTGAACCCGGCGCAGCCGGTTACGATCACTGAAAGTGAGCAGATACGCCCCTCCTCCCTGCAAAGCCATAACGGGCTTACAGCGATGTTACTGCTGAGTTAAGGCCGAAGCCCCGGTGAGCGGTCAGGACGGCGCTTTTCGACGTTCTGAGCGTGATTTCCGGGGTCTTAACGGCTGTGACCAGCGGGAACTGACGTTTAGAGACTTATTGAGTTATAAATGAAGCGATGAATTTAGCGGGCGTAATGCCCGCTATGGTGGTTATTTTGAGGGGGATTTTTCTTGCGAACTAATGATCATGTTGAGATCGGATATTGTAGATTTTGCCGCGCTATAGACAGCAAATATAGCAGAACCTGACAATAATAGGGAAAAGGCAAGTGTACATGCGAGAATAATATTTAGTCTTCTGCTTTTTGGGTCGGCTAGCTCGAAATTTGCAATTCTCTTTTGTAACCCGTTAACCTTATCTTCAAGTTCGGAAAATACACTAACAGCGTGTTCATCCAGAGTTTGTTTTACTGAATTTTTCAGATCAACTAAAACCGCCTCTTTTTTTTGCTCAATGCTTTCACTCAGTTTTGAGGCGGTTTTCTCCGCCTCTTCGACTGCATTAGCAATAGTTTCGATTGAACCTGCTGTTGCCTGATTGATAGCTTCTGGAAGTGATTTTATATTGTCGTGAAGTACGCCTAAATCACCTATCAGCTCAATCAGGAGAGCATCACGCGCCGTTTTAGGTGCTCTGATTTCATCCTGCATGAATACTCCTTAAAGACTAAAAGAGGTTGGCGTAAACATCGTCAAGGTTGCGCTTTACGCCTTTAGCAAGTGATTTGAGGCCAAACATATCAGCCCATGCGTTTCTGTCTTTCGCGCTGGCCTCTTTATTTTTAAGGAGCGCTTTATAATCTGTGCTATCTGCAAGCAGAGCATCGACGGTCAGACCCTTAATAGATAAAGCATCAAAGATTTCATTTTCATAAATCGCACACTCTTTATTTAAAGAAAACGATTTTTCTTTTTTTATGGCGTGCAATGATGAATGGAAATTCATCATCAACATCCACATCAACGCGATTAAAGACCACTTTCACTTTATCAGCAGGGATACCAATACTTGCGAGCGTATCCAGCATTTGAATTGTTTCTTTTTGCTCTTTGGTTCCAGATGTTACGGGGATAACGAAATAATCAAATTCCTCATGGGAATCATCAAATTTAATCATGTTATTCATGAAGTCTTCAATGTTTGATGCACCAATATCAATTATTGCGTCGTCTTCTAACATTATTTTCTTGAACAGTTCACGGAATTTGTCGCCGTTCATTTTTTCAACATCAATCCCCAAGCCTTCGGCTGTTTCATTGATGGATTCAATGGCGAAAATGGTAGCGCCATTCATGCGTGGTGATAACAGATGCGCTGCCACGGTTGTTTTTCCAACGGTGCCAGTATAGTTAAGAATTGCTACTTTCATCTTCTTCTCCTGCTGAATTTTGAAGTTCTTCTAAGTCGATGGATTGCGATCTAAGTTTCTTCAGGTCGCCTGGATTTCTGATCGCCTTTCTCGGCTGTTCTACCGCTCGTCCATCACTTGATTTCGTTTGCTCAGGTTCGGCTTTGTTCACTGGTGGTACTTTCGTTACCCGTTCTATTTCACTGAGGCAGTATTTTTTTACATACCGGGTGAACTGCGGGTAACTCATTTCTAAATCAGGGTACGACTCAAAAATCATTTTCTGAGTTTCGCCAAGTGAAAGACGACTTTTGATCTCGTCCAGCCGTGGCAGGAATTGACTTCTCCCCTGTCTAGGTTGTTTACGCCAGTCTGACATGTTCTACCCCATGTGTTGAGAATGGCTCCATTTTAATCGGTTATCTGCACTTAATGCAATGTAGTGCAAGCTAATGCAACAACTTAACCTTGCAATGCAATCTAATGCAATGCAGTGCAACTGTCAACGGTTTTTGTGAAATTTAATGCAACTCTGTGCAATTCAGTGAAACCTCAGTTCTACAACAGAGGCACGTTACCGACTGTATACAAATGCCTGGCGGCCTTTGCATACAGTCGCGTGCCAAAGGGGATACCCCTTTGAAACCCCGCATGGCGGGAACATCGTCACCAGTTCAGGTAGGTCACTATGGCTGCTAAACAGAAGAAAGAAATTGTTGTTTCGTTGCGTATTACTCCTGACGAGTTTTCGCCATTTGAAAAGCAAATAAAAGAATCCCAACTCAGCCGTTCAGCATTTTTCAGAAAGCTGGTATTGGATAAACAAGGCTCAATAAACATTGAGGTAAAAGATACCCGCCAATTATTATACCTCTTTAATAAGTCCAGCAATAATATAAATCAACTTGCGTTAAAGGTTAATGTTGCTCATAAAAATGGTACTATATCTGACAGGAAGTATACTTTGTTTTTGAATGCCCTCCTCAATATCGAAGCGCTTATGAAAAAGGCGGTGGAAGATGCTGATTAGATGTAAAGGGTATAATTCCGGAGTAAAAGAATATCTGGAGGAAGGTCAAAAGTCTGGTCGAGAGTTTACACGCGATGAACTTGATGAACGTATCATTCTTGATGGTAATCTCGATCTAACCGAAATGATTTATAAAAGCATTCCAGATAAAGGACAAGATCGTTATCTGACCTTTACTCTGTCTTTTAAGGAAGAACAGATTGATGAGGGGAAATTATCCGAAATCACACGGGAATTTAAATCATTCCTGATGAAGTCGTATACATCTGAAGAATATAACTTCTATGCTGAAGCACACATTCCAAAAATTAAAACAATGAAAGACCGTAAGACTGGTGAATCGGTTGATAGAAAACCACATATTCATATTGTTATACCCAGAAAGAATTTACTTTCCGGTAATGAAATGAATCCTGTAGGAAGTTATAAGCAAAATGAAAAATACCTTGAGGCTTTTCAGGAGTTCATAAACCAAAAATATATTCTGGAATCCCCGCGAGAAAACATGCGTTTGACACCTACAGGATATGCGGACATGTTATCTCGTTATAAAGGGGATGAATTCCGAGCTAAGAATAAAGAATTTAAATTTAAAATACTTCAGCAGATTCACGATAAAGGGATAAGGACACGTCAATCATTTTATGATTTGGTCGCTGAATATGGTGAAGCGAGAATAAGAAATGCTGGCAAGGAAAATGAATATATTGCGGTTAAACTCGATGGTGATAAGAAATTTACCAATCTGAAAGAAACGATTTTCAGTGATGAGTTTATTGTAAACAGAAAGACTGCCCTGCCCCCGCTTGAACAAAATATTATCAATAGGCGATTTTCTGAATGGGAGCGACGGTCTGCTGAAATTAAATATATTGATAAAATATCTTCGGAAAGGTTCAGGCATAAATACTATGAATCCGATGATAAAACTAAATCAGACTTGTTAAATGGCTGTGTAAATAAATTTTACGAAGAAAATAGAGGTTCTAATGGCATACGAGGTGAATGGAAGGGAAATAGTCAGCGAGGTTTTGCTCAAGCTGAAAGAGGAAGTACTTCCTCATTTACCCATAGCTTGCAAGACCTGTCCAATGGCGATGTGGCAGGTGCATGGAGAGGGAAAAGAAATAAAGGCGTATTGTCGGGTGATGCACGTTTACACATGGCAGACCAGCAAACCCACGGAAATTCTGGATTGCGACGCACTCTATCAGACAGAAGAGGAGGAAGAAGAATAATCCGGAAGTTACAGACGCCCTACCCTGTAATTCCACGTCTGAAGAACCGTATCCCTACGTTGATTGACATTAAACGGAGAGGCGATGCCCTTTTCCCGGCAGGTTCTATTACTGGCAAGCAAGCGGTTGTTCCCTTTCAGAAATCTATTAATGCAAACGTAAATACATCTTCCCTGTCGGCCTGGCTTATCCGCCGCATAAGTGAGCAACCAGTTAGCCAAAACGTCAGCAAGCTACTCAAAACAATAGATCGTGACTTCTATGACATCCGAAGGGAGGTACTTGGCGATAAACGATTCAGCTATGAAGAGAAAAACCAACTGATTTCAGTCATGCATTTTGAGCGACTGAAAAGGAAAGATGCCGTCTTGAATAAAAATGAGGAATATAACATGGGGAGTAAAGAAATACGGGATATGCTCAGGAATGATGGTAATAAACCCGCTGGGTTTACTATCAGCGGTCCGGAGCTGGAAGAAAAACAGGATACAAAAGGCCGTTTTGCGCGAGTGATCGATAAACTGCGTAATCCTGTTAACTACTCGAAAGTTGCGGAAGAGTCGAGGAAAGCTGTTGAAAAGCAGCTCGACGCCAGCAACTTATATACAAAGCGAACCCGCAAAGGTCATGTTCATTATCTCGACAAAACCAGTGATAAAACATTGTTTGTCGATACAGGCAAGCTGATTACAATGCGGAAAAATGGCCTGAGCAGTGACAGTGTGGCCGTAGCGCTGGAGCTGGCTCAAGGACGGTTCGGCAGCACTCTCAATATCAAAGGTTCGCAGAAGTTTAAAGACATGGTTGTAAACGTTGTCGCTGAAAAAGGGCTGGATATCCATTTTACTGATAAAAGAATGAATGAAGCCCTTGAACTTCGTCGCGCAGAGCTGCTGAAAGCGAGAGAACAGCAATCCCGCAGCAGTGACACTGCATTTACCATTGGTGGTGCTGAACGCACTGTCAGCCGGGAAAATATCGCGGTTGCTAAGGAAGAAGAGCAGTCCGCGCAAGCTGGTTCAGGGAATATTGATGATGAGCCGTTATACCGTTCGGTTAATCATCTTGAAGGTAAAATTGTTAAGCACGGAGCCGCGCCATACCTTCATAAGGAAGGTAACAGCGACAGTTACTATATTGTTCTAAAAGATAAAGAAGGCCAGGAATCGACACAGTGGGGGGTTGGCCTGAAAGATGCCCTCAAGGGATTCCGGAGAGGTCAGGAAATCGCTCTGGATCTGAAAGAGTCAAAACCTGTTCAGGTCAGGGTCCGGGATGAGCAGGGCAAGTTTTCCACTCGTGAAGCTGTTAAGAACGTCTGGGAGGCTACCCGTCTTGATGGACCGCAACCAAAGAACCCGAAATTGAGTGATGTTGCCCGTCAAAACAGGGTTGTTAACGATCCGGATCTTATCCTCTTAAACCGCGATAATACATTGATTTTAGGCCGGGTCGTTGCCTGGCCTTTTTTGTGAGTTTGATCGTTGTTCTCAAGTTTGTACTTGATTGCGGCCATACTCATGTTCTATTCTGTGACAATGAGACGTATCGCGGAGGAGTGTAAATATGCCTCAAATCATCCTTAGCCGCAGAGTAGTCAGTGTCTCGGAGTTCAGAAAAAACCCGATAGAGTGCGTAAACTCAGGGAATGGAGAGCCTCTGGCGATTATGAGCTACAACGAACCAGCATTTTACTGCATCCCAGCAAAGGAATATGGCGAGTTGCTGCAAGAGCTTGAAGACGCAAAAAGTAAGCTTAAAGCAGTTAGTAACTGATTGAAGAAAAGGATCTTTGGTTGATCCTTTCATTATGTTTAACGATCATGAACCTCATTAAAAGTGAGACTAATAGCGTTAAAACAAGTAGTTAGAAGTACAGCCTTATCACAGCTGAATTGATCCGCTTGATGGATCGTGCTAGATTACGCTGGTTTACGAATTCTTACGGGTGGGACGTTCCCGGTAATAGCGTCTAGGGATGGGGGAACAGGCAAATGCCTAACCCCTGAATGCAAAAACCCCCCGAATATCTCTCGAACTTGCCGGGACGAAGATAATCAGGGGGCCAAAAGCAGGCGGCGTGCCTGTGAAGGATTATAGCAAATGTATAATCACATACAACCCCTTTGCACCGGCATAAGTGCGGACGGGTGTGAATAGTGCGAAAACACTAGCGCTTACAGCGTACCGACAAGTCAAAAATCCTTTCCCTAAGTTCGTTGCGCCGAAGAGAAAAGGCAGCAATGAGGAGAAAGCGACACTACCGTTTAACAAGAAGCTCATGGCTAAGGCTGAGGGTTTCACCAGACGTTACGACTTTACTCTCCATGTAGCATTTGCCCGTTCGCAGGGTAAGCGCTTCCGTATGCCGCCAGTTCTACGACTACGGGCTATCGAGGCGTTGCTACAGGGTATCTGCTACCACTACGATCCGCTTATAAACCGTGTTAATGCATCGTTAACGACAATTGCGATGGAGTGCGGTCTTGCGACGGAAACAAAGAAAAGTGGACTCTCTATTACCCGTGCTACCCGTGCGCTGCGCTCGCTGGCCGAAGATTTCGGTCTGGTCACTTACTCCGAAAAAACGTTTGATCCGGAGATCGGCTGTTACATGCCGACTGACATCACGTTTACCGGAGCTTTTTTTGAGGCGCTGGACGTATCCCCTGAAGCGGTAGCTGCTGCCCGCAATGGCCGTGCCGAGTGGAAGAACAAGCAGCGCGAACGGCGCGGCCACTCTCGCCTCGATATCGGAGATCTGATTAGCCAGGGCTGGAGAAAGTTCCACTCCCGCTTTAAAGAGAACCGCCTGAAACGTAAGGCCGAGGGTGAAGAACGCACCCGCGCCTTACGTGACGCCGAGCGCTCACGGAAGGAAGTAGAACAATCCGTTCGCGCTCAGGTTAACCGCGAAATCCGTCAGGGCAAACACATGAGTCTCACATTCTCCAGCATCAAGGAGCTGATTGCCGAGCGCGTCAGGATGCGCATGGTCAAATCGCGACGGTATACTTCCCGGCTATCGCCCAGCTAGCTCCCTTGTTTTTG
This sequence comes from Erwinia papayae, assembly GCF_058241465.1. NCBI lineage: Bacteria > Pseudomonadati > Pseudomonadota > Gammaproteobacteria > Enterobacterales > Erwiniaceae > Erwinia > Erwinia papayae. Next base: position 15,741 of record NZ_JBZCHT010000015.1, on the reverse strand, counting down.
TACTCCGATTTGTTTCGGAGGTATTGGCTCGCCCCTACCCTCTAACTGCTTAAATAACGCTCACCCCTTCGCCCATACTCCAGTCACCTCAGCAATTTTTAGCGCTGGTTGTCGCTGAAATGGTCAAAATATCTCTGCCTTTGATGTCGATTTATCGTTATACACATTTAACTGCAAGAGGCGATCTTCAGTCAGTGCTATCCGAAGTGTCTACAAACTGCCACTAGTCTTTTAAAAATCCTTTAAGATCCCTATTTCTTTTAAAGTAAATAACTTATTCGGCGGCTGTCCTGTGGACAGCTTATAATGCCCGCCCTTACAGCGAGCTGCGCTCGCGTCGGTTCGGAAATCGCTACGCTCAAAGTTAGCACCCGCTAAAGCGGGCAAAAACAGACCCGAAATGTGCAATTAAGCCTCTAAACGTCTGCTCCCGCTGGTCACAGCCGTTAAGACCCCGGAAATCACGCTCAGAACGTCGCAAAGCGCCATTCTGACCGCTCACCGGGGCTTCGGCCTTAACTCAGCGGTAAACATCGCTCTAAGCCCGTTATGGCTTTGCAGGGAGGGGGTTGGGGCAGTGACCACACAGCAGCGTGCGTGGACGTGCTGCCGTGGCTCTGGTCAGATACGGTGGTAGTGGGTGCATTATCCCCGTTCAGGGAAGCAAGGCCCGGCGGTTTGCATCCTGTACCTTATTTCAGGTTCGGTGTGCCGCCTTCTATGCGCTACGCGCATGAAAAACAAAGATGCCAGCATTTTTTGAGCTTCAGCTGCGGCCGGCAACCTGATTTTGCTGTCGTTTCTTCCAGTCCGGATGGGATGGCCAGTTTAATTCTGACAGCAAAAAGTGTCGGTTGATAAAATCGTGAGTTTCGGAAATGTCGGCGGTTCCGGCGCAGAACCTAATCTGTCAATGGTCTTTCGGAACTTTAACTATACCGTCAGCGATCCCCTGGGCTATCAGTTCCATTATCCGGGCAAAACGTAAAAATCCACTGTACTGCTGACAGATGTAGTCCATCTGGATCTTGGATGAGCTGTCCATTACTTGTTTGAAAGCATCCATATAATCGTAGCACCCGTGTAACAGCTGTTCGTCACCGATAACTGATACAGGAAAGCTATTGGCATAGTCATGGATTAACTTAGCCAGCTGACGTTGTTCTGCGCTTAACGTAATCACTCTTGGATCTCCAGAAATTTTACCGGATAAAGTCTACCCTGGCTGAGATAAAATAAAAGCCGCGAAAGCGGCCTGTGCATTTGATGTATAACGTTATACACTAAAATAATATTTGAATTGATGGTCCGAGAATTATGATTTATCTATATTGGTGTATAACGTTATACAACTTTATTGCTGAAAGGTATTTGCCAGACTAACGTACAAAAATTTTCGATCTCCAAACTTACCCCTGACTGGAGTGGCAAATCAACGCAAGGAATGAGCCTTGTTGCGGCATATCGCAAAATGGTTCACCTTGAGCCATTTTATCAACCATCAGGACAACCCAGCCTACCGCCAGAGCCAGTAACAGTATTTTCATCATTTCTTTTTTATTTGACGACATACAGCTTCCTGTTTAGTGTATAACGTTACACATTGTTTTAGATGGCGTGTCAGTTTTCCTCTTTATGATGTGCAACGTTATACATCGTTATTTTTTTACAGGCTTTCGCCCGGTTCTTGGCCGGTTAAACTCTGCTTCACGGATCAGATCTGCCCGCTGTTCCTCCCCCATCATATCCAGTGCCTTAAGCCCCGCCCGGACAACGCTGATACGCATGGCGTGATTTTCTTCGCTGTACTGGTCAAGCCTGGCTATGTCCTCTTCCAGTAGCGGAAAATTCACCCTTGTGATCACACTGCCCGATGCCGGACGATGGCTGGTTTCGCTGACCAGCTCCCGCAGCGTTTTATTCTCGTCGATATTTTGCAGTGCCGGGCTGATTTTCAGTTTTGTGGTACGTTTACTCATAACTCCCCTTATAGTGTATAACGATATACACTATTTAATTATGCGGCTAACAGTTCCAGCTCACGAAGCAGCAGCTCAATCTCACCCCGCGCCAGATTCCCGCGACGGTCATTATATTCATGTACCGATAATCCCTCGTTGTAGGCCCGTTTGTACGGCTTGCGCAGGTAGAGCCGCTGCCGGGCTACCGGAAGCCAGTTCTCCTGATCGGCCTCGATGTCCCGCCTGAAATTGGAGGCGTCTTCATCTGCCGGGTGAGTATCGCAGCGGTTCATGACCAGCACGGCTTTCAGCGTTTTGTTTACCGATGCCTGGTACTGGCGAACATCGGCGACAACCAGGCCCAGCGTATTGATCTCAATCTGGGAGGAGGGGTCAAGGAGCGAGATAAACAAATCGGCCACGGCCAGGCATTTGCTGAACTCTGGTGAACGGCGTCCCGGAGCATCAAGCAGCACGAAGTCATATTTTTTGTCCAGCTTACGCGCCATTGCCGGGATATCGTGATAGCACTCATAGTAGTCCACATCCGGAACGGTTCCCTGTGAGCGGCGCTCGTCCAGCCAGTCTTTCACGCTGTGCTGGTCGTCGCACTCAAGCGCAGCAACACGTTTACCGCTCTTCAGGATCAGACACATCAGGATATGAATATAGATGGTGGATTTACCCACTCCGCCTTTATGACTGCCAACGAGAATAATCATAGTGCCTCACTAATAATGTATAACATTATACACCGTTATCATCTGTGCGAATTCTTTCGCACCCCGTCTGGTACAGTTATAGCTCATTATTCTCATAGTTGTAAATAGTGTATAACGTTACACACGATTATTTTTTTGTGTTCAGCAGCGCCGCCGCTTCCTCCCGATCCATGCCGAACCGCACGGCGTAGCGTCCGGCTACCTCTGCTTCCAGAGCCAGTACGTCAAGATAGATTTGTGTGCTCTTGAAATCCCGGTGTCCCAGCAGTTTCTTCAGCGTCAGTGCCTCAATACCGCACCAGAGCAGATGCATGGAGAAGCTGTGCCGGAAGGTATGCGGAGTGACGGGGATTGAGAACCGCACACCCTCACGCTCACAGCGCGTTACAGCGTCACGGAGCCAGTTACGGATCGTGTCGTCTGTTACAGGCCATATGCGTTTTGTCCTGAACCTACAGAACGTGTCCAGGTGATCGCGCAGCCGCAGCGTGAATCCCTCGTCAAACAGAGGTACGTCGCGCAGCGTGTCCTTTGGTGGTCGCCCCGGCTTGCCCTGCTGCTTGAGCGTCATGAGCGACACGAACGGGCGCGACGGCCAGCGCTCCCCGGTGTGAACATCCTCCGGGGTGAGGGCCAGCGCCTCACTCAGCCTCGCGCCGGTATTCCACAGCAGATCAAAGAACATCCGCTTACGCAGATCGGTAAATCCCTGTGCCAGCAGGACGGTAATTTCCGGCTCCAGCAGGTATTTCGGTTTCCCGGCCTGTCGGCTCGCCAGCTGGCGAACGGCGAGCGCCAGCTCAAAATCAATCCGGGGCGTGGCGATGCGGCAGACAGTGCTGTGTGAAATCTGCGAAATTGCGGTAGGGTGACTGCTCAATTTTTTAAATCTCCGCGCTCTGGCATTACGTGAAAACAGTAACGTAATGATAGGGGAGGGGGCCGGGAGAGTCGCGGAGAAAAACCCGGCTTAAAGATGATCGGGTATTCGGGGAAACTTCCATTTTCGGGATAAAAGCAGATTACCCGGACAAGGGCAGGGCGGGAACAACCCCCCCTGATTAATCGGCTCCCTGTCCGGTCCGGGCCGCGCCATTGTAGCACTGGCGCGTGACGCAGCGGCGACGGCTGCAAGGGAAAATCTTCTTCAGTGAAGCTGAATGAATCCGCTTGCGGTCGCGTCACCGGCAGCAGCTGGCCAGCGTCCTGAAGCGACTTTCCGTGAGGAAGTGAAATAAGTAAAAACAGCCACTTAGTAAAACAAGCCGAAAATAAAAGTTGGTCAGAAAATCTGAACGGACGAGGGCAGGGGGCGCAGTTCGGTAAACCACCCGTAAAACCGAATCCGGGTGAACGGCAAAAGAAAATCGCCTGGATTCGGCTTCCGTCAGCACCATCTGTAAACGGCTTTCTTCACCAGTAGCAAAAAACTGGCAACGGCGAAAAGGATAACTGACCCAGGAAAAGCATACATCATAAAATCAGCAAGATAATTAAGAATGTCGCTACGTATTCCTTCTCAATTACCGGAATATATTGGGGAGTATGTTTTCTGCAAGCATCACTATACCCAACAGGATACACGATAATACACATATCCATCCCGTCACAAGCACCAGACTTAATTCTTTATCATTTAAATCCATCATTATTTACCCCATATTTTTCTCTGGCGGCTAAAAATTCTTTGGCGTCTAAACTTACAATGTCCATAAAACTTAATGAGCGCCCGTTATACCAGAGATTATCATCATGGCATACGGCCACATCTGAATAAACAAGCGGCTGCAACTTACCGTTATTAAGAATATAGCCATTACCATCAGATCCACAAAGAAAGCCACTGGTTTCAGATACTTTAATGGGTTCACCTGCATTGATTAGCGGTATTCCCGTTGCTGAAGCAGTTGTACTGGCAACTATAACCAGCAGGGGGAGGAGATTTTTTTTAACTGTTTTATACATCGCTGATTTCCTTAACCAATAATGCGTCCAGACCACGGGTAGCCAGGATAACTGTTTTAGGCGGCGCGGTCTTCTCATACGTTTTGTACGTACGCAGGCATACACCTAATTCTTCTGCTGCCCGCTCCTGTGTCCAGTTGTACCCACGTCTCCAGATACGCAGTTCGAATCCTGTCATATGCCAGCGACCTTAACTTTAATGCCTACTCCATATCATACAAAAAAAGTGCAAATAATGCACTTTTCAGCGTTTTAAATTTTGTGTTCTGAAGTGGTATTCGGCACATCCGGCAGCAGATGAAGGGAAGAATATCCGGGGGTAGATGGTAACGTGTCCGTCCTGAGACAGCATTGTTCCAGCAGGGGTGGCAGACCGCTGATATCCCCGGTAAGGCGGATTTCCATTGGCGTTATCAGCTCCCCTTTCTCTGAGAAAGAGGAGTGGAGACGGGATTTTTGGGTGTAAATTGCTGAGATTTCAGTTCCCGTACTCCAGTCGATGTCCCATTCATCATCAGACAAAAGATGATCCTGCCATCCCATCGTGCGGAGGGTGTCTATCATGCAGGTAAATCGGAAAAGTGTACTCTGACTGGCAAGTCTGCCTGAACTTGCCAGCCAGACGTATTCTATCTTGCTGTACAGCCGCGCATCCGGGCCGTATCGCTTACCTTCGTTCTGTAGCCAGATTATGTCCTGTGCCAGTGTTTTCGGGAACAGCTTGCGTTTCTGGGCCGTGGACAGCCACTGCATGATGAACATATGCGTTGCCAGTGAAGAACGCGCTTTGCCCTCCCGTCGTGCAAGACTGACGGCAACAAGGATGCACCAGGCCAGGTGCGCAAGTTCGCTATCGGGGCGTTTGGTGAGTAAAGCAGTCAAAAAAGCTCCATTACAGTACTGGATTGATCAGGGAAAGATTAACGTGGAATTCAGCGAGGATGGCAACAGGCGCGGGCGCAGAACCGATTTTTCGCAGGGTCGGCAACCGGGCCTTGTTGCAGGAATTACACCTTTCCAGTGGATTTGATTTTTTTAAAGTTCAGTGCTGAAACAATCAATGTGCCAGCTGCCAGTAATAGCGCCATTATAAAAAGGATAATTCCGTTACGAAATGACTTAACTTTTCCACTTAATGCATGGTTACTGAGATAGTCGTCATAAATGAAAAAAGGTTTCTTGAAAATAACGAATCTTAACTGTCCCAGCTCCGCTCCGGCTGCAAAACACTCCCTGCCGCATTTTTCAGCAGGAATATTATCCAGCATAACTAATGCTTTATCCTTCTGATTATTACTCATCAGGTAATGAAGTACAGCCATTTTTTTATCAGTTGATGTAAAGTCCGTGTGAAGTAACGACAGCATAAGTTGTGCATCTGACTTTGTTGTTTTATGTTGCTTGTCTCTGGCATAAAAATACCAGTCAGCGATAAATGCGTTTTCTTTATTTTTACTGTACAGGGTGTCGATGTTTACACGACCTTTTGATTTATCATAGATAAGGGCGTTATATATCTGCTCTGCCATTTGAGCATTAACAGGCGTATAGTAGCTTTTATCTATTGTTTTAGTATACCAGTCAATACTTAAATCGGCTGGTTTCCCTTTATTATTGTATGATGTGGTTTCCTGATAGTTATAATTACCGAAGCTGTCCTTCCATGCCAGAAATGCATGGCCGGGGGCGTAAACAATATAACCTTCCATACCTTTCATTCTCATTGCATCGATCATCAGATAGGTGTTGGTGTCGCAGTCAGAACGATGAATGGCATAGTTATTGGATACTTCCACGCTTGGCGTGTAATAGAAATTGTCATGAAGACGTTCGTTAGCGCAGGCTACATAAGCCGCAGTTCCTTCATCTGTATTTTGCCAGGAACATGTAGCGTTGACGCTTTTCAGGTACTGACTGACGTTGCTCAGGGCGTTACGCATGGTTTCTTGCGTGGTTATGCCGTAATCCAGGTCCATTTTTATCAAACGGTGGGTGAGATATTGCCCGTCATACGCAGAACTTACATGTGTTGTGCCGGAGTAACGGTTGTGGAATTCTTCTTCATTATTGTTGTCGTCGTGTAATGTACCAAAAAGGGCGAGAAAAGAAGCCCAGAACAAAAACAAAGAGACTACTGCAGCAGCGAATGTTGCAAGACCCCAGCCCAGCCACTTACTGATAAATTTTATAACATCATCCATTATAGATTTGCTCTCTGTAACCTTCCTTTAAGTGTTGATATTTTAACATATTGCCTGGGCTATACCGAAAAGAAAGAAGAGCGGGAGAAGGGATTGATGTTGAAGTTGAGACGTAAAAAAAACCGACTGGTAATCGGGTTTTTTACTTTCTGGTCCGGATCTGGTGCTCTGGCTGGAGTGGAGTAACATATCTGAAGTTCAAAGACGTTTTTTTTAAGTACTATCAAGACCTGCATCTTCATTAAGATACAAACTTAATGGGTATCATAATGATAAATGTTGTACCTACGTTTATTTGAGACTTGGCTCTTATTTTACCCTTTAAAACATATACATGGCTTTTTATTATGGTCAGTCCAAGTCCCAGGCCTTGTTTAGTATCCTTTTCCGCACCTTGGTTGAAGGGTTTGTATAAGTAATTGAGTTTATTGATATTAAAACCGCAGCCATTGTCTTTAACAACAATAAAAAGTTTTTTGTTTAGTATCTTTATTGATATAACTATTGTGCCATTTAAAGTGTTCTTATTTGCATTATCTAAAAGATTAACAATCACGCTTGATATTTTTTGTTTGTCTGAAATTAACTTCTTTTTAAATGTTGATTTATGAATTATAAGTTTATTTTTATTATTGATGTTGTTTGCGCTAGATAGTGCTTCATATACTATTTCGTCGATGGAAAATGATGTTTCTCGCACGCTTACATTTCCCATTTCAAATTTTGAATACTCTAGTATATCTTTGGTTTTAATCACCAGTTTATTAGCGTGACTAGTTATTTTACTTATCATTGTCTTATTGCATTTTTCATTATCATGTGAAATTATATCTGATGCCATAATAATTGCTTGGATAGATGTGGATAGTTCATGGTAAATACTTGATATAAATATATTTTTTTCTTTAACGACTCTCTTTAAATTTATAAAAGAACCTAATAAAATTGTAATGATGATAAAAAATAGAGTCAAGCAGATGATAGCTAGTATTTCTGTCTGACTTGTATTGTCCTGAATTATTGTTTTTGTTTCGTTAAAGTTATAAATCTGTATTCTATATATAATTTCCTGCAAGTCTATAAGGTTTGGTTCCATTTTATCTAAAAAATTAAGAAGATCATTATTGGTTATTTTTTTGATTGGCATCTCTGCATATAAAGTATCTAGGTGCAAACTTTGATTTTTTAAAATAGATATTTTATTTAAGAAATCTGCGTCATAGAAAAAAGAGTTGCTATGATTGGATTTGCTTTCTAAAATTTTAATTTTAGAATCGAATATTTTTTTCTTAATAATAAAGCTTCGGTTCCCAGATTCTACATCATAAAATAAAGAATTCTTCATTCTTTCGAATGAGATAAATAGCACCTCAGCAGCAGAGTAATTATCTAGATTGGGTTCTATATCTTTATATCTTTCTTTTATTTCATTGAAGCTTTTCAATGTCATACTAACAGCTATAATGAAAATAATTATCAGGCTAAAAAACAGAGTTGCTAGTTTTTTCATTTTATTTTGCCAGTATTTCTTTTATCTGCCAGACAGTTCTTGCATTGACATCTAAATTTATAAGCTCAGGGTTATCATCTCTCGGATATATTATTGCATAAGGGCCAAGATCAGATATAGGTATATAATTTCCGTTTTTTTTGAAAGCTATAATAACCTTATACTTTGATATCTCATCAACAGGTATGGTATAAGAATAATCATCCCAAGCGAAAACTCTTATACTAGCACTACTAATATGATGTTTTTTTATTAAATAACTAAGCCTTACTCCACTAAAAGTGCTTCTTTCAGTAAAGTTAGTTGATGTGGTAATATCATTTAAAGGCATTTTCTCTAAATCATTTGTTGTGATTTTTATTTTTTCTCCGTTGCTAATTTTAAGATAAAAGAAGTCTTCGGTGGCCAGTGAATTAAAACTTATGAGCAATAGAATTAGGGTTTTATAAATTTTCACAAGTCAACCTTTTTGTTAATTTTTTTTGTAATCCTGTTTCATCATTACCGACTGTAACCCAGCCTCTTTTTCGATAAAAAAATTCAGCTTTAGACCCCTCATCTGTAGTCAACATAATTTCTTTTACACCTTGCTGATAAAACCATTCTGTTACTCGGTGAAGCAATTCTGTCCCAATACCAATTGATTGGTATTCTGGTTTTATGAACAGCCCGCCAATGATAGGTTCCGGTATAAATATACCAAAGCCCATGCCCGCATAAACTCCGTCAACTTTACAAATCCATCCTCCACCTTGAGATATGTCTTCCAGCGCCTGTTCTCTTAATAAATATCTTATCTGATGTGTGTGAACAATATTTTCATAAACTGAGAACCTTATTTCATAAAAGAAGGGGAGATGCTCTTTCTTGAGTTTTTCATATGTGATTTTTTTAATCATCATCAATAACCTTTAATCTTGGAAGAATAAATTACTTAATAAAATAGAAGTTATTATAATAGATCTTGCTGGTTTTTCAATCAACTCCACTCCATACTTAACTATCGTTTCTCCTATTATTGTTTCATATTGATTTATCTGACCTGTCAGAACTAATATAGGGATGTTTTTATCATTTTTACCTCTTATCGTTTTTATTACTTCTTCTGAGGTTTCACCGAAATCAAGCAACCAATCTAAAATATAACAGTCGTACTCTTTAGATTTGATGGAATTAATTATATCCTCTTTGGTTTTGAATGTGTAGGTATCTATTCCGTATCTGGTCGTGATAGATTGTATTAATTCCAAAATATCATTTTCATTATCTAAAATGGCTAACTTAGGTGATGGTAAAAATTCTATTTTTTTTACTTTATATAATGATTCATCAGTACTATGTTCTTTGTTCGCATTAATAATAAAAATACCATTTTGTTTAATGGCATACTTTTCATTTTTTTCTATTATTTCAGATGGTTTGTCTTCAGTTTCAATATTGCAACGCTTGTGATCGTCTTTAAATATAAACACACAGTTATAATCTCTTCCTCCGATAAATTGCTCATTAAAATATCGAAACACTTCTTTTGCTTCATTGAAAGTTATTCCCCTTTTCTCGTCTAACTTTTGTTTGGCGCTATTATATTTTATGCCAAGAATTTCTGCCATTGTCGATGCATGTTTTCTTCTGTCAATGCCTTTTTGAATCATTAGCTTATGAATGTGTTGTGCGATTGAAATCTGTTTTTCCATAGTCTTTTAATAGCTAATTGTAAAGTTAATGAGTGCCAAGTGAGCATCTATGCGACGATTACGGCAAACATACACCAATTACAAAGAAAAAGAGAGCTAATTTTTTTCTTTATCTTATTGATATTTAAAAGAAAATGCAAAAAACATCAAATAGATCTCAATAAAACACTCAAAAGCACTTCACAAAAACACTCGTTGTGTAATAATGAATCCGTAACATAGTCATTGTTAAATATAGTAAATATGCATTGTGTTGGGGCCAATGCAGTGCGCTAGCTATTGTTTTTAATTGATTTTATCAAAAGGAGGCCATCATGCAGCAATGGTCTGATGCCTGGTATCTTTTACGTTGCCGGGAGAATACATGGAGGACTACGCTTCAGAATTTATCAGAAGCTGGTATCAAAACGTGTTGTCCCCTCATTCTTGAGCGACGCCGTCGCAGAGACAAGAAAAACAGTTACCGACTGATTAATTATCCCGCATTTCCCGGATATATCCTCGTCAGATTTAATCCGGCTCAGATCCATACCACTGCAATAAAGAGAATGCCTGGCGCGATGGATTTTGTGCGCTTTGGAAACCAGATTGCAACCATACAACAGGAAGAGGTTAATGCAATGAAACTGATACACCATAACCTTCCAACGGTAAGCCTGGGTACTGAACACCTTACCGATGATCGGTCGAATATCCCCACAGACGTTCTGAAAAAAATAGAGAAGATCTTTAACGCCAAAGAAGCCTCTGAGCGTATTGAACTTATGTTTTCTATGATTTCAAAACAAAAACGATTAACGACGGAGTAAAAATGGCAAGCAACTCTAACAGGCAGCAAAAAAAATATTCCAATAATATTTATGTCTCTCCGGGGCCACGGCAAAAACTGGAAGAGATCGTAACCGAGATTGGATATAAGGAGGGTAAGGTTATGGCTGCGTCTGCATTTGTCCGTTATTTAATTGAAAACCACGGAGAGCAGGCAAAAGACGACATTCTTAATAATGGATAAAACTTATGATATCTACAGCGACGTTTCTTGCGCTGGCGATACAGTGCGCCCCGGATATTGCTCCCGATACACTCAGTCGTATAGTTAAAACAGAGTCAGGTTTTAATCCCTGGGCTATTGGTGTCGTAGGTAAACCACTCAATCGACAGCCACAAACGAAAGAAGAAGCTTTGATAGCTGTTAAACAACTTGCTAAAGAAAATGCTAACTTCAGTATTGGTCTTGCACAGATCAATCGGCAATATTTCGATATCAAAGATGTTGAATCAGTTTTTTCACCCTGTACGAATTTAAAAATGGGGTCGAACATACTTAAAGATTGTTATTCCCGCGCACTAAAAAACAGTGAGTCAGAACAACATGCATTAAAGAAATCATTCTCGTGTTATTACAGCGGGAATTATACCAGAGGATTTAAAAAGGAAAATAACGGAACAAGTTATGTTGAAAGAATCGTTGCGGCAAATTCGGCAGCGGTTAAAGTCCCGGCGCTTGATGATTCAGCTGTGAGCGAACCCGCTTCACGATATGAACCGCATGAAAGACCTGTATACGATGAATGGGACGTTTTACAGCAATATCCACGATATTTTAAACAAAAGCAAAGTAAACCAACTATCGCTGATAAAAATGAAGAGGAAGACACAAATGTTAAAGGCTAACAACTTAAAAAGGCATTATGCGCTGGCATTACTAATGCTGGCATGTTCACCGTATGCACTGGCGGCAGGTGACACAGGCTGGTTGGATACGCTAAATCAATATGCTAAAAATATTCAAATCGGCCTTTACGCTCTTGCAGGTACTATTGTTCTTTGCTGTGTGATTGTGTCTGGTATACGGCTGGCTATTTCTCGCATGTCAGGAAATCACGACAAAACGTTCTGGGATTATATCACTGATTTAAGTATGGCAATCTGGATTGGGGGAGCTGTTGTGTTCTTCACTGCTTTGTGGCAGGTGTTCGGAACTTCATCCTGATTCAGAGGAAATACTCTATGGAAGAAGATGAATATGTATTTGACAGTTATAATGCGATGGGGCGAACGGCATCATATCAGGGGGTTCCTCAGTTTGTTATTCTTGGGATACTGGTTTTTGGCATAGTGCTGACAGGTATCGGTTGTGTGCTTTTTGGCTGGTACGGCTTAATCGCAATAATTGTCCCTATGATCTTATTTGTGGTTGTCAGAATTGTTTGTGAGTCTGACAGCCGCTTCCTTACACGTTTTCGCTTTATGTTAAGGCGGTATATAAGGAATATGATATTCGGTCGTTCTTTATTAATTACACCGTATAACCCACGATGGAATCAATTCTATGGCAGGCGGATTGCGCAAAAAAGGTATCTCACCGGAAACAAGAGTTCCGTGGATGAATTATCACGTCCATGAAAATATGGTGACTGTTTCCGGTCAACGTTTAATTAGTATCGTGAGATTTAAAGGCGTTTCTTATGCAACAAAAGAAAAGCCTGAATTAAATAAACTTTTTAAAAATGAAAACAGATTTCTTCTCTCACTTGGTAAAAAAGAAGGGAAGAATCTCATGATTCAGACATGGACAACCAAATCATCAATTTCACTGGACGCTGACTATCATATCGAACTGCCTGTATTACAGGATTTTGTCGATACCCTTACTGCACCTTACCGTAAGGGAAAATACAGGCAGATAGGCTATGCGATGGCTTTTATCCTGAAATACCGGGATCTGGATGAAGGTATTAGCCGGATGAATGAAATCCTGATTATGGTTGAAAAAATGCTGAGTGCATTTGAACCTTCCATTCTTGGGGTCGAGGAGGATGCAGCCGGTTCTGTCTTCTCTCAGGTAGGGCGCTATGTATCCCTGCTTATTAATGGCAAGGAACAGGATATTTTACTTTCTGATACCCGGCTCAGCGATGCAGTAATTGACAGTGTGACAAACTTTGCGCCTTATGATTATGTGGAGAACAGGCCAAATTCAGGCGGAGTAAGATATGCCACAACCTATGATCTCCGGGATTATCCGTCAAAAACCGTTCCCGGCATGTGGGATGAGGCACTGGAAGAACAGTTTGATTTTTCACTGGTGCAGACCTTTATGTTTGAAGATCGCAACAAGTCAAAGGCCAGCTTTACAAAACAGGCCGTGGACCTGACTTCAGCAGAGGGGGAAACGAAGCAGACGAAAGCGCTCGATGATGCCGTTCAGGATATCACCCAGGGGGATAAGCTCTTTGGCCGTTACCACGCCGCGCTTATGGTCTATGGGGACACGCCACAAAAAGCTATTGATAATGGCGCGATGATGGACTCCATATTCACAGCAAAAGACACGCGCTTTATCCGCTCGACGGTAACGAACGAAGATACGTACTATTCTCTGTTCCCTGGTTGCACGATTGCGCTGTATCCGGTGCCGAAATCGACTGAGAACCTTGCCTGTGGTTTTTCACTCCATGCATCGCCAGCCGGGAAAGCAGATGGTAATCCACCTGGTGATGGTAAGGCGTGGATGCCATTTCGTTCAGCAAATGATTCACTCTATTTCTTCAATGCGCATAACAGCCCTGTCGGGAAGAATAATACTGGTGAGCGTTTACCGGGACATATATCAACGGTAGGGAAAACTGGTTCTGGTAAAACAACGCTTGAAGCAGAATTGCTGGTATTTGCCAGTCGCTGGAATCCACTTATTTTTTGTCTTGACTACAATCATTCATTTGAAAATCTGCTCAGAGCATTATCTACACAATACTTTGTGATAAAACCTGGTGTTTCAACTGGCATTAATTTGTTTCAGCTTGAAGACTCACCAGAATTGCGAAACCAGCTTTTCGATATGGTTCATACGATGGCTGGCGTTTGCTCTGATGCTGAAGAGAACCAAATAAAACATTCTATTGAGGCTGTACTAGCGCATTCAGTTGTTGAAAACAGGGGAATGTCTCTTTTGTTGCAGAATATGGCAGAAACAGAAGATGAAATTGTCTCCATGTTCGACTAAAGAAATGGTGTCGTGTATGCCCAGATGGTTCAACGGGGCCTCATGCATGGGTATGTGATGCACCTGTAAATTTATTTAATCCTAAGCAGTATAGCAGACTGGCTTTCGACTGTACCGATATTATGGAGAAGACATTTTTCCAGAAAAACCGCAGATGATGGAAGTTTTTCTGAGTAATATGTTCTTTCTGAAAAAACTCATGCTTGAATCCCAGCCAGCAAATATGTACTTAGATGTAATCGCTGGTGCTGGATTCCGCTTTCTTTCGACAGTACCGCTGACGCCATTAAGGAGATTTTAAAAGCTGGTCGTACAAGGGGCAAGATTCTATGATGGATACGCAGGAGCCTGACAATCTCAGCAATTGTAAACATGGGGCATCAGTGATACAGCAAGTTGTTACTCAGATATGGTTAGCTAACGATCAGGCGAAAGCAGAAGCATATAAGAAGTTTAATATTGAAGGTAAAGAGTTCGATATTATATTTGATTTAAATCCTTTGTCGCATGAGTTTCTTATAAAGCAAGGTCAGCAATCTACGGTGTTATCATTTGATATGCCAGATGAGTTGAAATACTGGCTTCCACTTTTATCAACGACGATTGGTAAAGATGGTAATAACAGAGTAGCAGCTAGTATCCGGGAAAAGCTGGGTACAGATGATCCGAAAATATCGGTTTCAGCTTTTCTTGATGAAATGCAGCGAATCAGCTTAATGAAAAAAGGAATCATAGATGAAAAGTAAAATAAGACCAGTAATGCTGGCTATTATGATAGGGGCTGGATGTTTACCAGCAGTCTCTGTAGCGTCCGGTATTCCGACGATTGATGTGGCAAACATTGCACAGCTGGCCGCTAACGCCAAGCAACAGGCAGATGAAGCACTGTCTCAGCTGAAACAAAGCGAAGGAGGCGATACAGCAGGCTAAGAGCCAGTATGACCACTATAAAAGCATAGTAACGGGAAATGACCAGCTAGGTAATTTCCTTAATGATTCGCTACTAAATCAGGTCTTGCCGCTCAGTGACTGGAACAATATTTACACCGATACAAAAAATTTGGCCGATCTGCGAAGCCGCTATGGGCTAACGTCCAGTGACCCTAAAGTACAGCAAGCATTTGACCACCTGCTTTCACAGGCCGGGGCGTTTGAAGATACTTATAATGCGGCGTCACAGCGTATCAAGAACGCTGAACAGCTCAGGCAGAAGCTGAACACGGTGCAGACACCACAGCAGCGTGAAGAACTGGCTCTCAGGCTACAGCAGGAACAGTTGGAGCTACAGAATCAGCAGATTCAGCTTCAGAACATGAAGCTATTGATGGATCAAAAAGAGAAGATTGAAGATGAGAAACGTGCTCAGGCTTTGTGGAGAAGGTTAGAAGGAAACTCGTAATCTAATCAATGCTTAAAAATATGAACATCACGAGATATAATAGGGTGTAACTTATTTTATAAAAGGTGTTCGAAAATGAATAAAAAATGGATTATCTGTATGGCGTTAGCTTGTACCTTTGTCATTTCTGGATGCAAGGATAAAAATGACGCATTTGTTGGACACTGGAAAGCGATAAGCCGTGCAGATGGTAAAGCCATACATAAAAACATGAGTAGCTCTCTAAATATTGAATGCAGCGAAAATACGTGTCATGTGGAGAGCCGTAATAAAACATTACTAA
>NZ_JBZCHT010000006.1:0-23591 GCF_058241465.1 Erwinia papayae | reverse complement strand
CGTTGATATCGATACCGTTAATCATCAGCGTTCCCAGCCAGCGACCATAGCGATCTGTGCTACTGGCGATAACTTCCGTTTGTTTCTGTGCGGCCAGTTTAAGCAGGTTCTGCTTTGAGCGCTGGCCGAACGGTTGCCCCGACTCCGGGGCATCGACGCCGTTAAGACGAACTTTCTGCATTTTGCCATCTGCCAGTACCTGGACAGTATCCCCATCCACGATGCGAACCACGCGCCCGGAAAAATCAGCCAGGCAGAGGGAAGGAAGCAGCAGGGGAAACACAACCATCAAACGGAAATTACGCAACATACACACTCCTTATCAAGATATTCAGATATCTTTATATAAAGATATCTTATTTAATCACTATGTGATGAGTTCTGTTCAAGTTCATCTATGGTTCTGAAAAGAAACATTTCACGGTTTTTTGCATCGAACGGAACGGGGACATTTTTCCTGATCACTGTTTTTATGCCGTCAAACAGCTTGATAAGAGACATCTTGCTTTGTTCATCCGGCATAACGTACATGGCATAGTGCCAGTGTCCGGCATCGCTGGCCGAGAGATGGCTGTTGATGATGTTGATATAGCGGGCGCGGGTCTTCATGGAGCGCTCTGTTTCGACCGCGATGATTGCGCCGTTGTCCATAGTGATAATCCCGTCCGGCCTGTGCTTTGTGCCAGGATAACGCGCCATAAATTCGCCCCGGTCGCCATTTATCCAATGGCTGGCTCCTTTTTCCTCAAGGGTGAGTCGTACCCGCTGATTTAACAGGCGGTGCTCCAGTGACCAGTATTTGAGTTTTCCGGGTTCAAAGTAGCCAGGGAAAACCTCATCGTCAGGCATAACCACCATCGCCAGCCCCTGCATGGTAATTCCCCACAGCGATTTTTTCCCGGTCAATACCGGGTATTCATGCTTTATTATAAAACCCATGAAAACAGCTTTATTAAGTAACTCATAAATAGGTTGGTGAGATTTGCTTTTATACCGAACAGCTCTTTTTAGTATCCGCAAATCTGAATAGGTTTCTTCTTTCAGAAAGTTCAGCAGTAATAGCATCCTGTTTGCCGCTGCCTCTTTCCTCTTTGCCACATCGTGAATAAGCATGGTTGACCTCACAAGTTAACAGTCGGTTTGTTTTCTTCGGCTATTTCATCCGTGGGTTCAGATGCGTCATAGCCATTACATTTAAATGAAAGCGTGTTGATATGCGACTTTTTAACGACTATGTGGGAAAGTTTTGTGGCCTTGGCAAGGTCGGTAGGTGTAAAAACAAAACCAACAAAAGGCGGAAGATTTAACAGCATATTACAGTCTATATAATATCTTTCAGCCTGGCGGATCATCCTGTCTGTTTCCATCTTCTCCGTTAATGCAATATCTGTTTTTACTTTCCTCATTTCATCATCTACCAGAATGGAACCCGTCATTCTTGCCACCCATTCGGCAGTTTCTGGATTCTGTAGCTGGTACACAAGTTTAAATTTCGCGTTCTCGACGACTGCACCAATCACGGACTCAGGATTTAAATCAGCCGGGCAATCTCGCAAATCATCGATAGCCTGAAATGCCATAAAGATATGCACACCTTTATCCCTTGCGGTTCCGAGTCCTTCCAGTGCTGGGCGGGAAAGGTGGTATTTCAATTCATCAAGGAATATAGCGACTGTCCGGGGTTTGCTGTTTATTCTGTCGCGGGTTTCTGCTATCTGAATCAAACGAGTTAAAATCATTCGTTGTGCAGATATGATTTTTTGGTTGCGTGTTGACCCAATAATGTAACAACATCCGCCCTCGTCAAATATTTGTTTGAGAGAAAAACCATCATTGGCATTAATGGAGTTTACCAGCGCGATTTCTTCCAGTTCACCATAAAAAGCCGGGATATTTTCTTGCAATGACTTTACAAAATCAGTATTAAATAAATCGCTCAATGTCATTCCGGGTTGGTGAGTTGCCGCTGTGTTTCTGGCTGCGCGTCGGTCAGCTATCCGATAAAAATCGGCTCCCTGACCTTTTTTTGTAAGACTGAATCCCGCATTAAATAATTCTTCCAGTTGTTCGCGTGATATTCCAGCAAGTAAATCCATCTGAAAATTAAGGTTGTTTAAATCAATAAGAATAAATTTCTTATTCGCTATCCGGCAGGCTTCTCTTAATACATGTGGTGCCCATTCGTCATTTTTTGGATCTTCGACAAAAACAGCTTCGTCCAGCATGATAGCCTGGTAAAGTAAAACGGTTGCGCTCACCCCTTTACCCGAACCCGTGGTTCCGATGATGGCCGCATGTTGTGACTGAAATTCTTTTACGGTGATATATTGCGGCTGGTCGTCTTTGTCGAGTCCGATAAAAACTCCTTTTTTTAGGTCGATGTATTCAAGCGGATCATATGACACGCTATCCGGCAGCATTTCCTTAACGTCCCTCACATCGGTTCTGGTGTTTCTTTCCAGTTTACTTTTTTTGATAAGCCTGTGCTTCAAGCTGTCAATTTCTCCGGCAAGAAGTCGCCGCGCTATTAAATGGAATATCAGCCCTGCGGTAGTAAACAAGAAAGTTAAAATCCACAAAGGAATACTTACCAGTGAGTGATTATTGAGTGCATCAAAAAAGTAACTCAATCCCTGTATGGTTAGCGGTGATAGCGTGCCAAAAATAAAAAAGAAGATAGATATGCACGCAACGCTTTTTAACCAGAACGGTGCATTTTTTCTTTCCTCTCGCGGAAGATGGAAGATAAACGGCAGTGTCAGCCCGGCGAGTAACGACAATATCACCGGGCTGTTTTGCAGCCATAAAAGGAAAAATGAAAAGGCGTCAGCAAAGGCATTTAGCCTTTGCATCAGATGATTACCCATAGATATTTTCTCCCGTGTTAATTTAGATGTATGGCAGCAAGGCATGGAAGCGGTAAATAGCAGCGGAACCCCCCTGCCATAAGATGCTGCCATGCCTTGCTGCCATAAAGCAGATAAATGGCATAAAAGAGGGGATAATTAATCCCCTCTTTCACCAAGCGTCAACGTCAAGGGCATAGTGAAATGCGGTGATAATTAATCACCTGATTTCACTACAAAAAGAGTACATTCTTCGTGCGGGCTTGAACGCCCTTACTCCGAACGTATGGGGACAATGACTACGCTGGACGCTCCGTCAAAGTCCCCAAGGTCAACTACGGCCACACCGTCGCGCGCTACGCGCGACCACCCCCTTTAAGACGCACGTTTTACCTCTTTTTCCTCGCAAGCTCGTCAAAATCGGAAACGTTGCTTTAAAGAGGGTGGTCGCGCCACGTCGATAAAGCCGACTTAGGCCCGACGGTGTGGCGGGGCAAGCCCCCCAGAGCAATTTTTCACTAGGCCGTGAAAAATCACTCCGGCTCCCCCCGGCTGCTGCAATTTTCACTCCGTGAAAATGTTTGCAGTGAGGCGCGGGATACGGAAGCTTAACAATTTCTTCGAAATTGAACCTTCCGCCCGCGACTCACTTCTTAATTTTTCGTCTTAACAATTTCTCCGAAATTGAAGCCAAAAATTAAGAAGCCTTAAAAGCCCGTCGCCTGTAAGTTTCGTTGTATTGTACAATGCAAAATCTTTCTGTGAGATTTAAATCTGATCGCGGTATATTTCTGTCCAGCATTGCCTTTCAGCTTCCAGTGCGTCACGATAGGCATCATCGTCAATTCTGGTTCCCTTTCGTTCGGCATATTCCCTTAACGTGGCGGCGTCTTTTTCATTCAGAAATGCGATATGTTCAAGCAAACCGCCAATCAATCTACTTTCATAGATTTCATAATGAAGCCCGCAACCGCGATGTGCTTCTTTTTCTATCAAATCGTATATGACCGCCGCCGATATTCTGTCTTTATTTTTCGATTTAATATTCTGGATGAAAATATCATCAGCCATTATTACCCCTCCGATTTTTTCCTTTTGCTGCGTTGAATGACGATTTTTGCGTCTTCCGGGAAATTCAAATGCTGTCGGATAAGGTGGGTTCTATACTCGCCAATTTCATTTATTGAACTGGAAGAAAGACAATAAAACCCTTCACGATAAACCAGCTCAAGTACCGAGATGGCCAGAATCAGACTTATAACTGACTCTATATTCTTCGATAACGTCTCAAACACCAATTGCACGGTGGAAAGATTAATCTGGGTTATAACGGAAGGGTCATAGATACAGTAGATAAAAGCTATATACACAATTGCCCGTGGCAACAGATAAATGACGTTTGTCAGGCTACGCAACCATTGATAAATCAGAGTGGCGACAAATCTATAAAAAGGTCTGGACGTCAGTGCACGGTAATGAATATGTGACAGGTCTTTATGGGATATTGATGTTTGCGTGATGCTATTCCCTCTTTCTACCCTGACAGGGATGATAGCGCTACTTTTATCATTGCGCAGAATAATAACAATGACAGCCCACGCGATGACAGGGAACAAAATAATAGGTAACATAATAATTCTCCTGTATTAGCTTTTTTTATCTGGTTTTCTATTGGCATACATATGTATTAGTAAGCCAATACCCAAGGGAACCAGAACGACCAAGATCATAAAAACAGTTGTTCCACTAAGTGAAAGTATGTCGTCTATTTTATTTACCCAACTATCAGGAGGGCCATAGCATCCTATGCAGTGCATAATATCATCCCCTTATGCGTCCGAACTTAGACATAATTTTGCTGATTGCTTCCGGGTCTGCCGCTTTGCATTCGCCTAAAAATTCTTTGCGCATATCGAATGTTTTCCCCGGATTAAATCGGTGATGTTTTTTAAATGCATTGATTTTAAAAAACGCTTTCTCCGCGCTGCTGCATTCACTGCCGCCGCTGTTACCCGTGGCTTTTCCGTACATACACAAAACAACTTCGCACGGGTCGGCTGCAAATACCGGGGCGGAGAATCCAGCGGCCAGGCAGATGATGCCTGCCGCGATTGCGGTTCTTTTCATGGTTTATTCCTTTTTTAACTGTGTTGGTGGGGGTTACTCTGGCTTTGTTCGGGTATCGTTCGTTCTCACTATGACTTTTTTAATGCCTTTGTCCTGTAGTTCTGCAAACCAGCCTTTTAATAATTCATCGGCCAGCGTCAGTACCAGGCGAGCGGCGATATAAAGGAATTTACTTGCATCCAGAACAACCAGCATGACATTTTCACCCGGTAATGTGATTTTAGGTTTTCTGGCTACCCCGGCTTCGGTGAGAAGCAGGTTTATTTCAACCATCTTGTCATGCGTCATGGTGATTTGCAGAGCGTCAGTTTCGTTCGTAGCGCTATTTTTCCTGCATGGGTAAACCAGCATCTGCGTAAATCCAGTATGTTGTAGTTGTGGTAACACCTGCTCTCCTTAACGCGCTAAATACACGTCTGTTTCATTACACGTCAGGCAATGGATTTTGGGCTGGTACTGAATAACCCCTTTCGCACCGTGTTTTCGCAGCCAGTTTTTAGCCGTGAAGAATGACGCGCCGCCTGGTGTTGCTACCACAATGCGCGGAGAGTGTGCGACGGCGTAATACACCTCCGGGGTGTAGACCGTTTCACTGCCATTGAAAGCGTAGAGTACCGTTGACCATCGTCCTGTTACCGCCGGGGCGGTGACAGTGACGTTATTATCGCTCCACTGCGGCAACGTTCCGTTCATCGGTGCAGCGGGTTTATCCCATTCGACGGGGGGCGGTGGCGGAGGTGATGAACACCCGGCCAGCAGGAGTACAAGCACAACAGGCGCGATAGCTGACAAATTTCTCATGCTTTCATCTCCTCAAAATACTGGTTGCGGTGCAGCGGGCGGAAATAAATGTCGTTCATCCGGCGCACGTTGCCATCGAGATCGATACTCACGATCACATCCAGGCTGTCCAGAATTTTGCGGAGCAAAAAGCTGTATGGCAGCCCGGTACACTGCGGATTTTCCTTGCAGCGAGTGATAAAACCGTCCACCGCTTCCATTGCGGAACCGGCATGAATGGAGGTCATGCTTCCTTCATGGCCGGAACCCGTGATTTTGATGAAGTCCCAGGCTTCTCCGCCCCGGACTTCCGTCAGCAGGATACGGTCAGGGTTCATACGGTAATTCCAGCGCAACAGACTGGCCGGGGTGACGATAGCCCCTTTTTCATCGGCAGATTCAGACGGGTAGAACAGGTGCACGTAGTTCTTGTGGATGAAGAAGGTGATCTCCGGGTTGTCCTCGATGGTGACGATGCGCAGATAGACGGGAATGTAGCCTATCAACGTCTTCATATAGGTGGTTTTCCCGGTGCTGGTTTCGCCAGCAACGGCGATCGTCTTGCCATACTCGACGCACTTTTCCATGAAGCGCGGAATATTTTTTGTATTGTACAATTCAATCAATTCATCATCGTGCGTCCAGACCTTCTCCGCTCCCGTCACGCGGTTATAAAAACCTGCGTCGATATACGCCTGGTGCGGGATTTGTACCGTTGACGGCTTGCGGATGGTGATTGATACCGTATTACGCTCACAGGCCGGGGGAACAACCACCTGGCAACGCTCGCCGGATTCCAGTGTGGCCGACAGCCCCGGCTTAATGTCTTCCACGTTGTCGCCCTGGTGTTTTGCCAGGCAGCGGGCAAAGTCGTAGCAGTCCTCATAGGTCAGCGTGACGGCGTGCTGCGCCCATACACCATCAATCTTCGTCCATAGTTCCCCTGGACGGTTAACGGCGATTTCCGTCAGGCCGGGGAGTTCCAGAAAATCACCAAAGAAGCGCTGTTTGTAGCGGTCGAGAGAAATATTCTTAACGGCCATTGCTTGCTCCTTTCAGCGTGATTTTGGTGGTGCATTGCGACAAAACGGCCAATGCGGTTTTGCTTTCCGTTAGACGCTGCCAGATATTCAGGGCGTTGGCCTCATTCGGGTTCCCGGCGATTGCCCCCTCATGGCCAGTCTGGATTATCTGTAAATAATCAAACTGTTCTTCTCTGGTCATTGTGGATTTCCTTTCATTTTCAGCGTGTAGATATTGGAAAAATCAATATCCTGCCCGGTGATCAGGTTGATGATTTCGCCCTGGTTTTTGTAGAGCGTTGGCGGAATGTTGATGCTGTTCTCCAGCGTGGTTTTCGCCATTTCCGCCATCGCCTGACGGCTGTTTTCGGTGTAATCGGTGTTGCGGTCTTTTTTCCCGGCGCTGTTGGATGCCCAGGCACCAATATCGGGGATCATGCCAACCATTAACGAGTTGCCGAAGCGCTCCCCAAAGTGGCTATCAATCCAGCCGTCAACGCCCGCCTCACCCAGTTCCCCGGCAGCATTGGTATCAATCAGCGGAATATCGAGGAAAGGAGCCTGACGGGTACGCAGTTTCGTGATGATGATAAACGCGCGTCCCTGCCCGTGTTTCATGCCGTCTTCCGCACCTGTTGCATACAATCCTGTGGCTCCCGTGCCCTTTTCAATGAGCTTGGTGTTACCGCTGGCGCTCCAGATATCTTTGGTGATGGTGCAGCGGATTTTACCCGCCCGGTCAGACACGAACCGGTAATCCAGCGAGCAGGGGATCGCCGTATTTTCCGGTACATACAAATCCGGGTTATACGGGATACGTCTGACGGGTTCGGCCTGTTTCAGTGCTGGGGCACCCGCCTTATCCGCCGCTGCTGACGGGCTGCTGTCGTTTTGCGCGGCGGTTTGTGACGCTTTCATCGTCATTTCTTCCCGCCGGGTTTTCACCTGACTTTCTGATGAAGCGGAACCCTCCCGGCGTACCAGAAACTGGGCTTTGTCGAGTCCTGCGGGAGCGGGCGGAGCGATTTGCCCTCCCGTTGTGCCGCTGGCTGTACTGCCCCCCTCCTGCGGGGCGGCTTGCCCGGTATCATTGTCCTGCCCCAAATCCGTGCGCTGGCGATAATCGGTTTTATTGGTCCGCCCGCTGTCCGCTGCTTTTTTCTCCTCCTTGGGCTGCCAGATAAGATTGCGGTAAACCCAGTTACCGCCCCATGCGGCAAAAATCAGCGCCACGGCCACAATCGCCAGAAACGCGGTAGCCTTACCGCGTTTGCGCTTCTTCAGCTTATTGACGGCGGGTTGTACGGGGTTTGCCTCTTTGTCCTCCTGCTGTTCGTTCAACTCGGCTTCGCGTTTTGCGCGGGCTTCTCGTTCCAGGGCGGCAATGCTTTCCTCCGGCTGCACCGGGGAAGCGGGCGGCGTCTGGGGTACGTCCTCCGGCAGAGGCTGTTTATTTTCTTCACTCATGAGTGGTATTCCCGATTAGATATAAAGATATGTTTATATCTTTATAGAATGATAAGTCGTTACTTTTCGACTCTCTCGACCTGCGGGGAAACTGTGGAACCATCGGTAGCCTGGACTTTGCCAAACCCGCGATTTTCCAGCCCGATCACCGCATATCCTGAGCGCAGAACAAGATGGGTGGCTGTTTCCTGAATGACCAGCACGGTAAAGTTGCCTTTCTTCTGGACGCTGCTGTTAACCACCTGCTCTTTGCCATCGAGGTAGCGGAACACGGAAGGAATGTCTTTTTGCGGCGAAAAGCCCAGGAACGTAAAGCGACCATCGTCATAGGCAAAATCCGGGGCAATACTGCTGGCATTTCCCCGCATCCAGTAGTCCCAGTTACGCGGTACCTGCGCCGCGACCAGGCTTTTTTGTACCCTGGCCTGTTCCTGCTTCTGCGTCCATTCCCGCTGACGTGCAGCCGATTCACGGCTTGCCTTGTCTCGCGCTTCGCCCGGATAGCGGTAGGACACCTGGAAAGCCGGTTGCTGCGCGGATTTGTCGTCGATAACGTTCAGCTCCACGTTGTAGACGCGCTTACTGGTGACGACAAACAGGTTGGTATGCCAGTCCCGCCCGTTGGGGGGAATGACCACCTGCGCCGTGTTGCCGTCCTCACCCGGTGCGCCCTGCGTGAGCGCAACCGGACGGATGTAAACCCGGTTAGCGTCCGGCTTGGCTTCCCAGGCTTCTTCGAAGCCCGGTTTTGCGCTGATAACGGCTTCATCATCATCAAAAACCAGCGTCGTCATGAATCCGGCTTTGGTGTTGACCACCGTCACGTTTTGCGGGTTGTATATGACCTGCTGCACCCGGCTGTCATAGCGGCTGGCTTGCGGGTTTGCGGCTCCCCATGCCGCGCCGCACATCATCAGTGCCAGCGCGGTTAGCGTGATTTTTTTCATCATTCGCCTCCCCGGATTTCACGGTCTGCCTGCCAGCTCGTAACGGTGAAGCCAAAGGGATTGGATTCGCGTTCTTCGTCACTCATTTCCCTGGTCGGGTCAGAGTTAAACGTAAAATGCGCATCCCAGTATTCGGTGCGAATACTGTTATCCGCGAGGCGGCGGATGATTTTTTTATAGCGGACGGTAGCGACTTTATCCGGGTCGGTACCATCGGTGATCACGTTGGAAATAATGTCGATTTTCACCGTGTTTGCGCCGTTGTTGTACACCTTATCAGGGGCGTTTTTCCCGGCGTACAACGCCAGGTAATCGTCGTTCACCTGTGGGGCGTTGTAGCGTTGCACCGTCTGATAATCATCCTGCAAAGCGGGATAAACATAGCGCTCGCGCAGATTCACGTAGTTGGCGGTCATCGCCTTTTGATACGCTTCATTTGCGGTCAGGCTGGTCTTGGATACTCGGGTAACGTGCTCTACCCGTCCGGTGTGGTTATCCACGGTATACAGCTCAACGTCCGTCTGTTTGAGCGGCAGCATCACCACCACGGCGACTAGCGCCAAAATGGCGATGAGCAATCCCACACCGCCGACCGCAAACCCCGCTCGCGTGGCGTTTTTATCGCGGTCGATCATGCGTTGCTCAAAGTTTTTTGACTCTGCGATTAGTTTTTTTTCCTTTTCATTCATGACTGTTCAGCTCCGCCATAATTTGAGGGGTGTTGACTGGTTTCGCTTTGCCGCCGACTTCCGGCGGAAAGTGAGGCTGTGCGCAGCCGGAAAGCGCACACAGCAAAGCCAACGCAATCAAGCGTTTCATAAGGAATTTCCTTTTATGAAATTAAGTGGATATTAAAATACGATTATATTTTAATCGGTTTATATAAGGCCGGATAACTCAGGGTTTAGGCTGCTTAGGATTGGGATTTACAGGGGGCTGTGTCGTCCAGTTTATTGATGACTTCGTGGCAGTATTTTTCGTTTCCTGCGTACGCATTGCATTACGCTGTTCCATTTGCCGGATGGAATTTTTACGCGCCTCCCGTGCATCATACGGCTTCTGCCCTCCTGGACTTGACGGCGACGTTCCACCGCCTCCAGGCGTTGGGGTGTCTTTTCCGCCAACTTGCCGTTGCCCTTTCGGAAGAAGCATTCTGGCAGCAGTAAAAGCGGCGGCACCAATACCTACTGCGGCCAGCCCCTGCATCGATGCTGTTGCCGCTGCGCCCGCAAGCGCTCCAGCCAGTTTTGCAGAAAAATATATCAGGATAGCTGCACAAATCCCGGCAAGGCAGACCTGCGCACCTAATTCAACGATAGTTGATTTATCCGCAATCGTAGTTGCCTTGTTCATTACTAACATTAAATAATTTATTACTATCCTTAACGAAAGAGCTGAAAACAAAATAGTTAATATGGCCGCAAAAATATTTTGTAGCCAATTATTAAACATCGGGCGTAAGAATCCGTACATCAGGCAAAAGATAAATATCGGGGCGGTAATACTAAGAAGTAAAATCATGACTTCGGCAACCATTGAAACGAACGCAGTCACTATCATTAACACGCCAACCCCACTCCAGACATATGCCTGAGAGATAAATCCTTCGTCCTTAACGTAGGTTGAATTATCCAAATCGTGCAGTGTTTTTCCTAAAACCTTAGCTTTATTCCATAAAGTATCCAGTAATGCCCATATATTTTCACTACCTGAAAAACCCTCTTTTAATCCGTTAATGGCATCAATAACACCATCGAGGTATCCGCTTACATTCGCCACAAAAGAGAGGATGATCGCCATCCTCATGATGTCCCACATCGTGTCTTCCATCGGCGTAGTCAGCTTTCCAGCCAGCGTCTGGTATCCACGCCACATGATATACAGGGTGGCTGACGTTACAGCCAGCCCCATGACCATATGAGAGTAATTCATCATCAGACCTTTTGTAGCGTTGGTTACACCTCCAATCAAGTATTTTTCAACACCTTGGAAAGTACCTCCGCTCATAATAGCTACTCCTCTAAATTATTTAAGTCTGGAGTTGGTGCATTAAGCTGCTGTATTTGATAATGCGCTTCGTTAGCATTTTTGCAATTTTCTGAGGCGCTGCCGGATTTCTGGCATTTTTCATATACCACTTTTAATTCATCAGGATTATCCCGATACCATTTTGTGGTTTTGGCTTCTTCCTTACACCCAACGAGAGAGGCACTTGAAACCAAAAGAAAAATTAAAATGACATTTTTTGCACCCATTTAAAAACCTCATAGATTATTTAAGTCTGCTGTCGGTGCGTTCAACTGCTGTTGATTCCAACGTTTAACACGCTCCTCCTGCAACAGTTGTTCGCGCTTCTCGGCGGCCTTCACGCTCATTTCCCATTGGGTGGTGAGCGTGTTCAGCATCACTGACTTTAACTGGATACTGTTTGCCAAGTCTTGCGATTCTTTCGGGTCTTTTGACAACGACACGCGCCGGGAAAGGGTGTTAATGTCGCCCAGCGTTTCAGTTACCTGCTTCTGGATTTCGTCGGTCTGCTCAATTTGCACCGCCTTGTTGATCACCTCCTGCTTGCACACCTCAGCATAGCTTTTCGACTGCTCCGCGTTGCAGGTGTCGAAAATCTTATACTTGTTGTACAGCGCGTCGAACTGCCCGGAAGCACCGCCGGACAGCAGAAGATCATTCAGTGCCTGCCCCGGCTTGCGGAACTTCTCAAGGTCGGATTTCAGGCTTTTGGCCTGGTCAACGAACGCCTCCACGTCACGCACACCGGAGATGGCCAACATGTGTTCCTTGTACGCCTGTATCTGGTCTTTGTAGTGTTGTGCCGTCTCCAGCCACTGCTTGGCCTCCTTTTGCCACTGCTGAAAGTTTTCCAGCTTGGCCGTGGCGTCAAACACCAGTATGCCGCCAGCCTGTGCCAGAGGACTTGCTATCGCACACGCCAGCATAAGAGCATAAAAGCGATTTTTCATTATGTTACTCCTTTGATTTTTTCAGAGTGCTTGCGCCAGGTAGCTATCCAGCCAGTCATGCGGCTGCATCCCTTCCCGGTAAAGCGAATCGAAGATTTCGAGGTTGTCAGCGCTGCCGCTCATGACTTTGGTGTATTTGCCTACACCGGAAAGATTAAGCGTCACGCGGGCAGCAAAACGTTTTGTATCACCCCGTCTGAACTGGTTTTTTACCACCACATACTGGTGCGCCATTGGGTCGAGATTTTTCATGACCTCAAACACTTCCGGCTCAAACTTCATGCCGTCAACATAGTGCGCACGGTCGCCGTTCGGGTTGGCCGCCAGTATTTGCGTCCCGCACTGCTCAACAACCGCGGGCGCAATTTCATCCTTGATAATTTCATCCGGCGACTGGGTGCCGACGACCAGCATCCCGTTCAGCTTACGGATGGTTTTCAGCTTGTTATAAGCAAAGTCCTTAAATACCGGGTCGCGTAACCACTTCCAGAACTCATCCATGAAAATCACCAGACGGCGACCGTCCAGCAAACTGGTGATGCGGTACAGCAGGTAAAACGTGATAGGGGCGCGAACATCGGCATTGTCCAGGAACTCCGTACCGTCAATGCCAAAGTTATCGCAGTTGCTGATATCAAAAGTGTCATACTCGTTATCGAACACCCAACCGAAATCACCGCCCTCAGCCCACTTGGAAAGCCGGATATCCAGACCGTTCTCCTGATCTTCTTTCGTCGCGGGTTCGGCCAGTTGTTCCCTCAGCCGGGTAATACCAAAACAGCGGTACTCCACCGAATCTTTCATCACGGCATCAACCGCGTGGCTCAGTCGTTTTTCCTGACGCTCAGAGATGATAGCGCCGTTACGGGTACACAATATTTTCATAAGTTGCTTGATGAAATTGAGATTGTGCCGCGTTGGTGGCAGAGAAAACGGATTCCAGCCAGTAGGCTCACCGCTGGCGACACGGTAATAACGTCCGCCCAGTGCCCGGATATTGATTTCCGCGCCCCGGTCTTTATCGAGGTAAACGGTCGTCAGCCGCTTGGTTTTGGCCTCCGGGGAAAAGCTGTCAGCGCGGCCATATTTCTGCTGCATGATTTGGAGGTAAGTCATGAGCATGGTTTTACCGGAGCCGTTCGTACCGAGAATGCAGGTACTGGCCGGGTGCTTCTCGTTAAAGTCGTCTTTTTCGGCGAGCGTGTTATGCAGATTGAGATAGTAGCCATCCCCTGACGGGGTGGGCATTAACGCCATCGCCTCCCCCCAGGGGGCTTTATCCCTCTTACCGGGATAGAAGTTGTGCAGCGCGGCCAGCTCCACAAAGTTCTGGCTGCTCAGTTCCCCCTTGCGTGGCCGCAGGTTGTAGTTGCCCGGAAGCTGCGCCATGTACGCCGCCGACAACGATAGTTCCGCAGGAACCGGGGTGATGCCGATATTGTTCAGGGCGTTGCTGATCTCGTTGGTATCGGCTACCAGTCCGTCCAGCGTTCGGGAGAACACCATCAGCGAAAAATGATGCCGCCCGTAGGCGATTTTTCCTGACATCAGCAGATCAAGCGCCACGTCCAGATCCAGACGCTGGGACACAGCATCATCATCGGCACTCATTAGCAGCCGTCTTGTGCGCTTAATGGCTTTTTGCGCTTCAATACGGGACATGCAGGTATACGTCTGCGTGATCACATAGTCACAGGGCGCATAGAGCAACGAATCCATCATCCCGGTCGCGGTTTCTTCCGAGAACTCTTTCACCTCCAGTCCCCTGAAATAATGCGTTCCGTTGGCATGATTAACCTGCCCGGAGTCTGCGGCGAAAAACAACGCCGCCGACCCCATCACGTCATAAGCTGGCGTCCGGGTAACGCGCACCCTGCGCCATTCATGCGTTAACAGGTATTCATAAAAGGCCAACTGCGACGAATACACCGCCTCCCCTTCGGTAAACGTCCCCAGGGAGTGGGCACCATAGCGCGACAGCGCACTATCGAGAGAGCCTTTGATTTCCAGCATTTCCCGCAGGGCAGCGTCCAGCTCGCGCAGTTTCTGCCCGTCCTTCATCCGCTTACGCTCTGCTTTTTCAAGCCCGGCAAAAGGCATATAGCAGACGGTCAGGAACAAACGGTTGCGGCGGAAGTTGCCCAGGGAGGAATAGTAAAGCCCGCTGACTTCATCGGCGTAAGGGTTGCCGGACACCTTGTGCAGCGAGTCAGCGAACTGATTACGGTCATTGTGGATATAAAACGTAACCGGCATTCCTTCAAACGAGCGGAACAGCCCGTGAAGCTGATTTGTTCCTATTTCCAGGGTTTCCTCAGACTCACAGTCGAACGGCGTTCCCAGCAGCTCCCAGGTGCAGTACAGATCGCTTTTTGGCGAGCGGACAACGTGTTCATGAATGTGTGAGGAATACGGTATGTATTTCTTAACGGTGGCACACTGGTTAAGTTTCATTTCGTCGAGAAACTCCTTGATATCAACGTTTTCATGCTCAACAGGCATGAAGGTCGTTGCGCCAAACAGACGATTCGCTATCGGCTTCCCCTTCGCTCTCAGCCACACGGCGATCAGGTTAAATCGCATCGGTTCCTTTCTGGTCAGGGATTTCATGACCAGAAATTCCACCGGGAGCAGCAGCATAAATGCAACGGAAGTCCAGATAGCGGCAATAATGGTGACGCCCGTGACACCCAGCAGGGGCACCATCGGCACCCCCCACAGCGCCGCCGGGCGTTTCATAGCCTTGAGCAGCTTTGCCATATCGTCAGCCTCTTAGCTCATCAGCAGGGCGCCGATCTCACTGCCCCCGCCGATCAGAATGCCGCCAATGATGATATAGCCACACTGCCCCAGGCTTTCACCTTTCCACAGCGTCTTATAACCAATCCAGATCACCGCCACGGTGATCGTGATGGCGGCCAGACCATGAAGCCCGGTTGATACTTTCTGCATGACGGTATTCGCACGCTGGAATCCGTCTGCAAATGCCGGGCTTGCCGTCAATGCCGTCATAAATAACGCTGATACAAAGGCAACAAAACGGCTGACAGTTCCTTTTAACTTGCTGAAAAAATTCATTTTTCTTCCTCATTTTTTGAGACGTCATGATTTCCGCGCACAACCTGCGCGGGGTAATAAACGGCGGTAGCCTGTTTCTGGCGTAGCCCTGACGGAACGCCGCGCACAACAGAACCCGGCCACACCACACGCGGGCGTGAGGGTGAAGCCAAAGGTATTGCCTCTACGGTTGCCATCGAAGACGCTTTGTCTTCACGGGTTCCGGGAACGGCATAGCGGGCGGTCGTCGGGGTGTAGCCAATGCGTTGCACGTAGCTCGTTTGTGAAAGCTCGGCCTCCTTTTTCTGCCCCGTGTCAAAATTGCCGGAGTAGTAGCAACTGAGCGCCCTTTTCAGGGTGCCGCCACGCTGATAGCAGTCGGTGATGATTTTTTCGAAGACGGTAAGGTTGATGCAGGGATTAAACAGATCGCTGGCAGTGACACCGTAACGACGAAAATTGGTACTGGTGATTTGCATCAGCCCGGCAGAATAGCGGCGACCTTTGGCCTCTATCTGGCTGGTGATGCGGATAGCCTCCTCTCTGGTTTTTGGCAGGTGAGTAATAAAACCTTTGTCACCGGGTGCCCTCTCGTTCTTTGGCACAATTTCCGCGATGGCATAGGGGTTAAAACCGGATTCCACCCTTGCCACATCAAGCGATGTGGACGGGTGAACGGTGGCGGCGCACTGCATGGCCACCGCCAGAAAAGCAGTGGTGGAAAGCATGGCAACCTCAGAACAGGAAAATGGCGATCAGCCAGATGATGAACAGAATCAGCAACCAGACGGCAAAGGCGCGCCAGCCGTAAAATTCGATATTCACAGGCAGCCTCCGTTTACCCCACAGGCGCAGCCTGCGGGGCGGCGTCGTCTTTCGGTTCGAGAAGTACCAGCTTGCCGGAAACGGAAATACCGGGCGTGATCATAATGTTCATCCCCGGTTTGCCGTTGTGGGCAAAGGCCACGCCGACTTTAGTCCAGTAAGTATTTTTTTCTCCGTGCTCGCCGGGTTGGGATTCCTGCGTGACGTACACGTTAAAGGTTGGTTTACGCATATTACTTTCCCTTCCCCTTATCCGTTGGTAATTTAAATTCTGTTACGTCATCAAGTTCTATTTTGGTGACGCATTGCTCAAGAACCGCCCGCATGACCGTTTTGCCGGAACCTGGCTTACCGATAACTAAACAGTGGCCTTTTTTATCGTGAATACTTTCATCGAAAATAGTATTTTCCATTACTAACTCCTTCACTTTTGTTTGATAAATAAAAGTCAATCACATCCCGATTCTGCATTCCGATTTAAACGGGTTAGCGAGAACATTCAGCGGCACCCTGAATTTTGGTTGTGTGACAGCCCGTTCCAATTTGTTAAAGAGCAAATTTTGGCAATAAGAAGCCCGGACGAATGCACGTCCTTTTTTTCAGTTTGTTAGCTTTGATTTGTGTTACATGCCGAAGATAGGATCAGCAGGATGGGGAGTCAAAGACCAAAAATAGAAACCCTATGAGATCTCATAGGGCAAAATATTTAACAATTCATGTAACTATCTGAAAAGGAAAGTTTTCATGATAACCGCGCTCAATGCAAGTTTCTATCAGCTTTACTATTGAGTCGGTATGAAACTTTAATTTGATATTCCTTAAATAGTAGTCATAGTTAGCAAGTGACATATTCATCACCTCAGCTATTTTACTTCGTTTCATTCCTTTGAGGACAAAGAACAACACCTTGGCCTCGTTCGCAGTCAAGTTTACACCCTTATATGGCGATACTTTTACTAGCTTTGCTGTTCCTGTGATATTAGAGAAATCAACGGCACCATTCATAATAATGGCTGTTGCAGTCGTCCCAGCAGGAATACCTTTTCTATCATAAATAATTTCCTTAGATGTATGCAGAAATGCCTTAACAACTCCTGGCAACGGTTCAAGGACGTTATAAGTTTCGCCGGATAGAATAGCGTCTTCATGATTGGTATAGATATCGCTCCTTTCAGCCCAAGGCATATCAAAATCACAAAGACCCTGTAATTTATAAGGATTAATTCCTGAGAAGCGGCTGAACACCATGTTGGATGCAACAAAACGATGGTGCAAATCCTTTACTAGAACAATGCCACCCCCAACGGGGATTAGTGGTTGTTCTACATATGTTTCAATCGTTGGCATAAGGGCTTGCACCTCTGACAAAGACAGTTTACCCTCTTTCTTGGTCATAGAAAGATCCTCCTACGGACTTTTTTGATCAGTCACCGAGGAGGCTGCAATCCTTCTCGGTGACACTATTAATAAAAGTAAGCTAATTCAACTATATTCCTTTCTCATCTAATAACTTAAGAAAAGCAATATCCTCTAGTTCCAAACGACAAACAGAATTCTTTACATCATCACTTAAAACTTCATCTTTTACTTGACACTCAAACAATAGCTTACTAGCTTTTTTCCCTACTTTTTCCACTATTGTGATCTGTATATCAACCACTTCTGTTTTACTAGTTATCTCTTTTATTGCCTTATTCAAAACCTCTCTCTTAAAAATAGGGAATTCTGGATACTTATAAACAACCTCTTCATTCTCCCCTACTTCATATGCTAAAATTTCATCTTTCAAATCATTTATATTTATTTTGAACTTTACATAAGAAGATTTCATTAAATAATTCTTTCTGATAAGCTGATATAATGAAGATGAATACATACCGCTTAATTTAACTGCCGATGAAAGAAACTTCGTAGTATATCTATTTTTTTCACCTACAAGATTCGATATATACGGTTCCATAGATCTAGAAAATCGAATTTCAAGATATCCAGAATTATTAAAATAAGCGCAATAATCGGTAATTGATAAATCGATTTCATTTGGTCTATTTTTCTCTGTATATGGCAAACCCAAGTCTTTTGACAATAAAACAATATCATTTCCAGTTAATAGCAAGCTACTATCTTTTAACAGTTTCGCCCCTTCTTTTAACTGTTGATAAGCTAACGTAAGGCTAATTCCAGCAGCTTCTGAAAGGTCACTAGCGGTTACTTTAAAAATCCTCCCATTTTCTATTGGATTTTTACTGTCGATAGGTGCTAGCGCAAGATAAACCACCCTTTTAGCTTGCAGTGGTAATTGCGAGAGTGTTTTGTTCAACTCGTTTCTATGCCGGATTTTGGTTTTTTTTGTGATTTTCATTCCCGCTCTCAATTTCATTAGACCCTCACATAGCTAAATTTTATACAACACATCCATGATGGTCAATTTTTTTTCATCATGGAAATGTTGGTTTCGAAATCTGGGGATGACACGAAGCAGCCCATCATGGTAAACGAAGCAGCCCATCATGGTAAACGAAGCAGCCCATCATGGTAAACGAAGCAGCCCATCATGGTAAACGAAGCAGCCCATCATGGTAAGCGAAGCAACCCATCATGGTAAACGAAGTAGCCCATCATGGTAAACGAAGCAGCCCATCATGGATTATAAAAATATAACAATAATTTCATAACGTTATTGCGTAACCTTCACTTACTTATAATGCCGTTTCTTTCCCGACAACTCTTTTAAGATCTAAAGAAAGAGAAGAAAAGAGAAGTTATTTTAATAAACAACGCCTGTGGATAACTTTGCAGACAACCGGAGGGCAGATCATCCTAGCATCGATTAACCCTGCTCAAATCTTGGTTGTGCAACATTTAACCAATTCGCGAACGTGCTTCCGGCCAGCAATGGGTGATATTCCGCTTCCTCGCCAAGACAGACTCGCCGCAAAGCGGCTCCCTAATCTTGCCTTGCGGCGAGCGGCGGGATCTCTGTCTCAGTGCATTAATGCCTCTCAGACTGCGCAGAACGCTCTTAGGGCGGCTCAGTGGTTTTTTATGCCCATCAGGGCATGTAAGGCGCGAAATACGCTTACAGAGGCGTACAGCGGCAAATACGCGCCGAAGCGTGAACGCAGTGAACAAGTAAGCGAACATAAAAAACGGAACTGCGTCAGCCCCCTGCAAAGCGGGTTTCAAGGCAGGGCAAGCCGTGCGTAGCCCTGCTTTTCGGTCCATCCTCAATGAAAAAGCCGGACAGTCGAAGACGAAAGAAGCTCACAGGGGTTGTACGCCGGAACCGCCGAAATTTCCGTGCCCCAAGAATTTTGGAGTGCGGCGGTCCGTACGTAAGACCGTCGTCAACCGGATAGCAAAGAATTAGCCGTTTGGAGCGAAAAATCACTGTTCGCAACGTATCACATAGCTGGTACGGATAAGTTCTCACTCACGGCACCATAAACGTACACGTCAGCACATGCAAAACATGCTTCAAAAATCGACTAATTCGCTGCGCCGGAAATTTCGGCGGTTCCGGCACAGAACCCCTCACAGCGATTTGTTGCGCAGGGTGTAAGGAGGATTACGGCGCTGCCGTTCCTGGTCAATTTCAAACAGCAGCGCTACGCCAGAAAACAAATCAGGCACAACATCCGTTTTTGTGCCGTAACGTTCGCTATAAAGTCCTCCCCATCGACGAACAACCAGCCAGTCACCAAACAGGTCACTTATTAGCTCGGCCTCATACCAACGGGTTGCGGACTCCCAGCGCCAAATCATCAATTAACCGACCGAATATCCGCCATCAACCGTTATTATCTGTCCAACGATTGAGCGGGCTGCATCCGAGGCCAGGAACAGCGCTGTAGCTGCAATCTCTCCCGTTGTGGCTATACGCCCTGTCGGCATTCTGCTGAGGAATTCTGCTTTTGCGGCTGCATCACGACCAACAAAACGGTCAAACATATCAGTCTCTACGGGACCAGGTGCAATCGCATTAACCCTAACGCCTTTGGATGCAACTTCAAGCGCTGCGGAGCGCGTCAGTCCATTAACCGCGTGTTTGCTGGCAGCGTATACACTCCCTCCTGGGATACCAACCAGCCCAGCTTGCGACGAAATATTGATCAAGCTGCCAGAACCCTGTTTGCTCATAACTGGCAACGTATGTTTCATTACAAGCTGTGTTCCCAGTACGTTAGCATCAAATACCCGGTGAAAGTCTTCAACGGTAGTCTGATCGTGAGGTGCGGGCTGTCCTTCTGTTCCAGCGCTGTTAATCAGTGCGTCAATCTTGCCGTACAGTTGGCGGGTTTTTTCTATCAAGGCTGCGACCTGGTCTTCAATCACAACGTCTGCGAGGACAAAATGACACTGGGGATTGAGATTTCGTAATTCGTTTTGTAGTTCTTCACCACGTTTAGCTTTTCGACCAGAGAAGACAACGTTATAACCATTTTTGGCAAACTGCCGACAACACTCTTCGCCAATACCGGAAAGGGCACCCGTAATAACCACTACTTTTGCTGACATCTGAAAATCCTCATGGTGGGTTGTAAGTGATCGAGAGTATATACTGTGAGTCGATAGGGAGCGGAAAACTGGAGTATTACTATGAATAACACCACACACTATGAGAATGCGAATTTCCTGCGTGAACTGGCCGAAAGCCTGCCCAGCATTCTGCCGGAGGGTAGCGCTGACAAGGTCGCACTATTACAGCGCCTCGCCAATGAAGAACTGGCTCAAGCGGAATACGACGATCAGGTACGTGCAAAGGTCACAGCAGCACGCGCAGATAAGCGACCGGGAATGAGTACCGCGCACCTACGCCAGCAGCTTCAGGATCGTTATCAGGAACTGCGTGATGATCTATGAAATAGAATGGCGTCCTGGAGCAGCCGAGGATATAGCGGCATTGTTTGAATATCTGGCCGAGAATGCGTCTCTCTGGGATGCGAGGAACGTGACAGATCGTCTGATCGATGCAACGGAGCGCCTGGCGGATTACCCTCGCCTGTACGAAACCGATGAGCGCTATGGTGAAGGTGTTCGCCGTATTAGCTTACTTGGCCAGCATGTGCTTTACGAAGTGAATGATGAAGCCCGGCGCGTCAATATCCTGGCGGTTGTAGGCCAGCGTCAGAATCCCCGATTCTTTCTCTAAGTGCCCGCCTAGTCGCTCAGGCAACCGATAGCCAGGCGGATACCGCCTCCCCCATTTTTGTTTCTACCCTCCCCTAAATTTGGTTCGCCAAATGCCTTTTATGTTAAATCAATGATTTTACATATAAAAACATCAGTTTCGTGAAACAGGAAGACAATAACCCCTATTCGAGAGGCTTTTCTCCTGGGAAATGGCCATAAAAGCGCATGTTTAATAAATGTTAAATTCAAACATTCATGAAACACTTTTAACAAATTCAGAGTTGCCCTCCCCACTGCGTAACAAGGGTTAAAAGAAAACTTTATATAAAAATATCTAGATATCTTTATATATTGATATCTTTTGTGATGAAGGTCACGCCAGTCCCCGCCCGTTAGAGTATAATTGTTTTGTACAATACAATTAACGCGAGGGAGTTATGAATACGATTAAACCCGCAATCAAAGCCTACAGCGAGCTTCAACAAGCGTATGACTGGTTTAATGTCGTCCTGTTTGAAAAGGCGTTGCCGGATCTCCTGATCACGTTACAACGTGGAAGAAATACCTTCGGTTATTTTGCCCCTGAACGGTTTACAGGCGAATCGAGTATTTCAGAGCTGGCGATGAACCCTGATTACTTCGGTGGCCGTTCTCTGGCTGACATGCTGTCAACATTGGTTCATGAGATGGTGCATGTGTGGCAACACTATACCCCCGTCAAAAAGTGCCGGGGCGGATATCACGATCGGGTCTGGGGGGCAAAAATGGAGGACGTGGGTCTGATGCCGTCAAATACTGGCCGACCGGGCGGAAAAAAGACAGGGCAGCAAATGACGCATTACATCATTCGCGGCGGCAGGTTTCAGAAAGCCGTGTATGACCTGCTAAAAAACGGCTTTTCCATTTCCTGGTATGACCGCTGGACAACGGGAACAAGCGTCACCTCGAAGACCAACAGCGATATTCTGGAGGACTGGCTTGCGGCCACAGACAAGAATGATACTGACCTGATTAATCGGTTAACGCTGACAATTAGTAAATCTCGTCCCGGACAAACTCCTGACGACGACGATGCTGTAAACGGGATTAAACCCCCGGTTAAAGGCACCGGAACCCGGACAAAATTTAGTTGCCCGGAGTGCGGGCTGAACGCCTGGGCGAAACCCTCCGCCGTTCTCATTTGTGGTGAATGCCAGTGCCAGCTAGATCCGCAGGAGTAACTTACTTTTTGATATAGTGATATCTAATTATCTAGATATCACTATATCTTGATAATTCCCTTAATGGTGATATATTGATATCAATATATCAAAAGGAGGCGCGGTATGATTTATGCTGTAGTGAATACCAAGGGCGGTGTAGGAAAAACCACGACGGCCGTTCATCTGGCTACAATGTTATCCCGCACAGGAACGGCATTGCTTATCGATGGTGATCCACAGGCCAGCGCTGCCAGTTGGGCAGCCTGGCGTCGTGACAATCCGGCTTATGATCCAAGTCCGACAACTACCTGCCTGACGGGTAAAGCGATTTTTAATGAGGGAAAAGCGTTAGCCGGCGGATTCGACAACGTTATTGTCGATGTGGGGGGGAGAGATGCTACCGGGCTGCGTTCAGCACTTTTGTTAGCTCACAGAGCCATTATTCCTGTTGGTGCATCCAACCTTGACGCAGCCGCAATGACCGACCTGTTAGAGGTCGTGGAGCTTGCGCGTGACTACAATCCTGAGCTGGACGTCAAAGTGCTTTTAACCCGTGTAGATTCGCGGACAAAGGACGCTGCCGACATGCTGGAATTTCTCACCGAGCAAAACCTTCCTGTTCTGAACAGTCAGGTTTGTGAGCGGGTTGCGTACCGACGAGCGATAGGGGAGGGGGCTACTGTGCTGGAGTTCGGCAAAGACAATGCCGCGATTGCTGAAATAGAAAGTGTTTTCCGGGAGGTTACAGCGTGAAGAAAAAACCTGATTTGGCCAATTTTAAAGACCCAACAAGTTTTCTGGAAGGCGGGGCGGCGGATCTCGCTGAAAAAGGGAGAGCACCACAAAGGCAGGACAAAGTTGATAAGCCGGTTTCGCAGCAAAAAATATTCAGGCTGTCAGTTGAAGTTGTTAACGAATTAAAGTTGCATGTCGCCAGGCAGCAGGCGGAAACCGGGGTCAGGACAACGGAAACGGAGATAGTAGAAAAATTACTTCGGGATTACTTAAAGATATAAAGATATCTTTATATAATGCTATCTTTCTATCTCTAATTTTCCCTCCATTTCCACGGTTCAACAGGATTAGGGGCTGACCATAGCCCCACCTTATTTTTCTTTGCGATGGTTTCGAGCCTGAGCATATTGCTATCGGTAGCATGACCACGATAGCGGTAAGCCCAGGCCATGCCCGCTTTAACCTGTTCAGC
>NZ_JBZCHT010000011.1:0-42514 GCF_058241465.1 Erwinia papayae | reverse complement strand
TCTTCATGCTGTTACCGCATTTATTGTTTGTGCGCTTTACCGCTCTCGCCTGCCAACTTGCTCTACCCGCAGCTCCCCAGCGCAGCAGCCACCAGTATTCAAAACGCCGCAGATGCTGGTTCATTGCCCTGAGCGCCTCCAGTATTTTGTCGTGGCAGTCGTCAGATGTTTGTTGATTTCCATTCACTTTATGGATGATGCAATTCGTGCAGGCGGCTATCCGTTCACGCGCCAGAGGATCGGCAACCAGCGTTGCCCGCCCCGAAGCACACAGAAGGTCATTGAGCGCATCATAGGTAGACTCTTCCAGCACCAGTTCGGGCAGATCCGGCTTAATGATCCGGGTCTGAAATTTTTCAAACCCTTTATCGGTACATAACGCATCCATCGCTGTGAACATCAGGCAACTGTATGCGTTGTAATGTTCCAGCGTCAGTTCATAACGTTTCATTCGCCTGCGTCCGCGCTCTTTCAGGTGAAAGGTAAACATTCCTGCCAGCGCCGTAGCGAACGTGGCGAGTATCGTCCCCGCCCACGGATTCTGATTAATGAGTGATAATAACGCTGCTAACCATTCCACAGGTGAGACACTCCTGATATTTAATTCCCTGTGCGGGCAGGGCAGGATTGCGGATTTTCAGCACTAAGCCAAAAAACCGCAGAAGATGTCCCCGAACCACCCGCCCACGACGCCCCGGAAAGCGGGCAATATGGCCTCAGTACCCTTACAGCTTACTGATATTTAACCGGTTTATCAGAACCGGCGCGACAGGGAAGGGCATTGCGGAGAATGACGGTAAACCGCAACGGTAGCAAAGAAAGAATAAATTTTCAGCAACGTCTTGCCTTTGTCATCATTTTGAGTCTAAATTGAGGTCAATTTAGTTGGATTGACCTCAAGAGGACGTCATTATGGCAAAGTTGCAGGTAAGAAATTTTCCCGACGATATTTACGAACAAATAGTGGCATCCGCAGCCAAATCTGAACGCTCCATTGAGGGAGAACTGCGTTATGTCCTGTCAGATGTTTACGGTAAAAAAGCAAAATCGGAAGAACTGCCACTGTCCCTGCGCCAGTCGTGGCAAGTGGAAACGGGAAAACGCATGTCGTGGTTGCTGGAGCAATTACGTCATGATGGATGGTTTCGCTATGGGGAAAGTTCCGATCCTGTTTTGCTGGCTGCGAGGATTGGTGAAAGCAGTCCGGCATTACTGCTTGACTGTCTGGAAGGTCGGCAGGCTCCTACCTTTGACATGGCCGCCCGTATGCAGGCCGTCCTCAGTTGTCGGGCTGACTGGCTCATGAGTGGGGCAGGAAATCCGTTTCAGATTGAACGGTTATCGAATGATTACAAATGTTTTTTTGATACCTTACTGGATGTCGATGGTAACTTAAAACCTGATACGGCTCTGCATTTTGTACGTATCTGTGCTGATGATCACCATCATGACGGCACACTGTTGGTGATAGTGCGTAGCGGGCAAACATGGCAGTGTAAATATGAATGCACAAGATTCAGACTTAACAGCCAAATGGGGACGGGAGGCAGGGGTGATTTATTGCGATTTTTCAAATATCTAAAAACTGAACTTTCGCATGTTCCAAAAACATCATGGACATACAAAAACAAGGAAAATGAAGATCCTGAACTTGGTCTTCATCACCCTGAATACTATATTCAAAACGGCAAATATTCAGACAGAAACGACTGGCTTTTCAGGATGCTCACAGGGCAAGCCCCTTTCAAATGGTCAATGTCTTTCAGTGCTGAACTGGAAGAACTGGAAAAGCTGCCATTTGAGAGCACTAAGCGAGCAAATGATGTGTAATATTACACATTATTTATTTTCTTTTTCCGCAGAAGATAATCGTATGTGCCTTGAGCATATTCCCCGTTCACAGGCTCAGAGGTGTCCCACTCGTTTAGTATGGTTTCCGCGACTTCTGGAGTCACATCGGCGACCAAAATCACTAGTTGGATAGCAGTTTTTCTAAGAGAATTTTTTATGCGTTGAGTATCAGAAGCATTTCGATCCGACCTGTGTAGATACAGGGCGTGTCTATCCTGAAACGCCTTATCTATAACTTCTGCCTGCATGATGCGGTCAAAGCAATGATCATCATCAAGAGGGCAGGCAGGCCAGAATAGAGTTTCTACTGCAAGCCGTTTGATAATTACAATCTTATTCCGGTTAAGCATCTGGCCTCCTAATACCACACTATGCAGTGGATAATTGTGATGCAATTAATTCATGCTCCCATTGAAACTTGATAAGTCAATGGATATGTTGCAGTCTGAACCGTTAGGAAGATTGCTGTAGTTTTCAATTGTAATTATCTTTCCTTTCTGTGAAACGTATACTCCGTGTTCTATAACCAGTCTTGCATGTTCTTCAATCGCTTTTTTTCTTGGTAAACTGATAACGTTACCAACGTTCCATGCATAGGGTTTTTCTATTACACACTGCACTACGCCATTTTTAATCAAATCACGGCCTATATATTTTGCCCTTGCCGCCTCTTTATTTTTCCGAAAAGCACTACAGACTTCATCTTCCGTTACCGTTGATAAAGATACGGAATTGTTCCATTTAAACTCATCAAGTGTTTTTTGCTTCGCTGGATAAGAACCCAGATTTGACAAAGTATCATTGAAATCCTTCATTTGCTGATGGCAACCAGAAGCCATCATAACGATGACCGCAATAATCGGAATTCTTCTCATGATTTATTCCCTCTATTTTCCTGACCCCTAAAAATTTGATAACCTTTTCTACCATTAAAGCAAGGATGACGAGAGGCGAAACAATAAAATTAAGCAGTATCACCATATAACAAGATAGTGAATATTTAATAAACAGCAAAAGAAAGTGTGGTACAAACGCTATAATGCGTATGATTTTTCTTGCAAATTCAGATGTATCGGAAGGGAAGTCTATATTCGGATTTATTTCAAAAGAAAACAATCTCTTGACTATTTTGAATGATTCAAGAAAGAGGAAGGTAAATGGCGTAATAAGCCATAAGATGATAAGTTCAAATACTATAATATTTCGAAATATATTTATCATTTCTGTGTTCTTTGATTCTGCTCGATTGATTACCCCTGCAATTAAAAGGTAAGCCAGTACTGATATAATTAGATAGAACGGAAGTATGTATAAGAGTCTGTTTCTGTAGAATGTCCAGTTCATAAGAATCCTTAATTAAAGTAGTGGATGGAATTCATCTTCCGGTTCTTGCGCATAGCATGGGGCGTCCATCGCTTCCATTTGTGCAAAAAACTCGGCTGCATATTCAAAGAGACAGATCCCGATTTCTTCCGGTGGCACGTATTTTCGCATCGTATGGATTTTTTCCAGCCCTTCCCACAACGTAGATATGCCGGAAATGCGCGAATCAAAGGGCAGGGGTTTTCGCTCAATCAGAGCGGGGTAGATTTCCATCACTGTTTTAGTCGTCGGCGGTAGCACTTCGACAAACCGGTTGATTC
This sequence comes from Erwinia papayae, assembly GCF_058241465.1. Lineage (NCBI taxonomy): Bacteria > Pseudomonadati > Pseudomonadota > Gammaproteobacteria > Enterobacterales > Erwiniaceae > Erwinia > Erwinia papayae. The sequence goes on along the minus strand of NZ_JBZCHT010000011.1, from coordinate 39,020 downwards.
TGACTGACAGTGTTTTCGATATTTTTTCATCGTCCGGGATGTAAAATGCACGGCTGCGCACAAGACGGTCTTCCAGTGACATCACCCCTTCGCCCTCTGCCATGCCACGCAGTTCGCGCATCGTAATGCGGTCTTTATCTTTCACATGGTAGGTGTCAGAGACCTGACCGGCGCTGGAGAACATGCCACTTTTGTCCTGAATCTGGCTAACTTCTGCAACTGCGCCTTGCCCCATCACATCGCGGAATACCTCAAAGGTTTTGCCAGGATCTTCAATTGACAGACAGTATTTAAGCCGGGTATTACCCAGCACAGAGGCAGTTTCACTTTTGGCGCTGCGCTCAAGACCGGGGATGTCCTGCGTACTGATTTCGCCACTGTATTTCAGTGAACGCATTTGTGCCATGAGCGTGTCCAGCCCCGGTGCAAAATACTGGCCGAGTTCGTCAGCCTGCACCAGAAAAGGAAAGCGGGCTTTCTTGGCCTCAGCCAGTAACACGTCTTCGGCCATGCCCTCGATGTCGCTGCCTAAATCGCGCGAGACGTTCATACGCAGCATATTGATAAACAGGTTGCCGAGTGTTGTTGTCTCGCCGCGAGATAGCTCTGTGGAAGGGATCATGACGCACAGCAGGCGCTGGTTATGCAAAATATCCTGCATCACTATATCGCCGCTGTCTTCCGGGAAAACGTGACCGTAGGTTTCGGTAAAAAGAGCCAGCGTTTTCAGGAATTGCATGGAGCGAAAACCGTGCTGCTTGAAAGCGTCAGCATCCCATTTTTCAGGCTGTTCACGCAACGCAAGCTGGAAGCCGGGCAGGTTAGCCAGATAGGATTCCAGCGACATATAGCCCTCTTTATGCCAGTTATTTTTTAACGCTTCGTTGTACAGGGCAACCAGATTTGGCAACGGCAGGTATTCTTTAAGGCTTTGCTGAGAGAGCAGCAATTCACCGCGAGCACGCTTGTGGCACAGTGCGTTAATCAGCCCTTCAATCAGGCTCTTGGCGGACTCCTGCCACATAGCCCCTTCGGAGCCTGCCTGTGGCAGCATGGACTCGACAAGCTGGATGATGAAAGTCGGTGATGCGGTGCCGAACAGATTGACGGTGTTGGAGCGCGTTTTACGGTGTGTGTTATCAATGATCTGTTGGTGTTTGTCTTCGCTACCGGTCAGCAGGTTAACAAAGTAGACGTCTTCTTCACGACCCCAGCGCCGCGCCAGACACCAGTAAATGAATGGCAGGCGCACGTCAGCCTTACCGTCCATGTAAATATCGCCGCTGGAATGCAGCACCGCATGGACATACCACGACAGCAACACTTCGGTTTTACCTGAGCCGGTGGTGCCGACCAGAGCGGCATGACGCAGCAAATCGGCCATCGTCAGCCATATTTCCTGTGCGTTTGGTTTTCCGCGTTCATGTCCCATAAACATTACGCCGTCAGCGGGCGAGACGCGATAGGTTTTGTTTGTCCACCGGAGTCCCATGAGGCGCTTTTCTTCGGCTGTTTCGCGTGTCAGCGATTCGTCAATCATCTCTGCATCGAAAGGCAGACGAAGTGGAGGCGGATCGCGTCGCGTCGAGTATGCAGCCAGCCAGAACACCAGAATAGCGCTCAGCAGCAGCAGAAAAGCCGGATATATCAGCGCCAACAGTGCAGACAGCACACAGTACGAAACCAGCCAACGCGGTGTAATAAACCAGTCAGCTATCGGATCGTGATTTGAGGCAACAACGATTTCATCTTCGTAGGCCATAGGTCAAATACCACTCGTTACCCTGCGTTAATTGTTGAAATAGCCAGCCAGTTGCTCAGGATTTTTAACCACATCCAGCGATATTTCTTTGCCGTCTTCCGTTATGACGGACGGTGTGCCAGTGAAGCCAAGCAGACCAAACGCCTGATTGTTGGCGTTAACCCGTTCTGCTATTTCCTGCGATTGCGGCGCGTCGTTTGCTGCTGATACCTCTCCTATCATGACTTTTTTCCAGCGCTGTATGCGCTCGTTTTTATCAGCCGTCAGGACAAACTGGTTAATTATTCCTGATTTCGCTATTTGGGCGTCGTCGCCGACCAAAGATACCGGGAATACCTCAATGTTGTAATCAGCCGTCAGACGCTCCAGCGTAGGCTCAAAAGCGCGACAATGAGGGCAGAGTGGATCAGAAAATACATACAGCGTATGTGGCTTCCCTTGCGACAGTGAGACGGTGAATTTGCCGCTGTTTGCCGCCTGCGCCAGTGCCTGTATGAGTTGAGGGGCGGGGGGCTGAGGTTGCGAAGCTGGCTGGGTAAATTGTTGCGTTGGTACGGTTGGTGGCTGGTTCAGAGTCAGTGCCGGGGTACTTGCTGCGGTATGCAAATTCATCATTGCCCCATTGAGTGACACAATTAATGCCACTGCCGCAAGCGGCCAGAATATGAGACGGAACAGGCAAGTGCCCTTGTCTGTCCAGATGTGACGGCGTAACGCGCCATTAATGCGGCGCAGCGACCGGACTGCATCATACTCGTTTTCAAAATGCATCAGTGTCGTATGCCCGATGGGGCTGTCTGCTACAAGGGAATAGATCCCATTGTCGTCCCGGTTGAGTGTAAACGCCACACCGGACAACGGCAGCAATACCGTTTTACTGACTGTTGCCTTGCCGCCGAAACGCAGCAAAAGGGTGGATTTGGTGATGGAAATTTTCAATTCAATACCCCCTAGAATTCGTCGAATGGTGCTGGCTCAGCGGAAGCAGGCGGAGTTGCCTGTGCTGACTGCGCTTTCGGTTCTGTGTTGTTTATGTCAGCCGTTACCTCCGGGGAGTTAACCGGCTCAGGTTGTAATATCAGATGTCGTGCCAGTGCGTCATGCAGAAGAACCTGCCCTTTAGGGCGTTCGAAAACAGGGCGTTGTGTTTCTCCAGTGGCGGCGAGTTCACGCTCAAGCCCGTTAGCTGCTGCCCGCACTGTAGCGGCCAGAGCCTGATATGCCGGGGTTTTGTGTGCCTCGGTTTTAAGCCATGTTTCGGTCTGGCTGAATGCAATGATGCCTGCCCCTTCGACGAACTTTTTACCTCGCCCGACGCTGGATAGCGCCATCCAGAGCGGCCTGTCCAGCCCTTTCAGCCAACGAAATTGTGCAGGCGGTAGCGACAAATCAGCATCAAGCAGGGCGTACAGGCAGGTGCGGGTGCTTCGATAGCCCTTAACCCACACCTGAAAGGCAGGGCGTTCATTGTCTTCCTGAGCGCCGGTCAGCACTGCTTTCACTTCATCCATCACCGGTGCAAATACCGGAAAGCCGTCTTTCGACTCCAGACAGGACAGATTGAGTTTATCGAAAAGCTGTTGAGCGAACGGACGGTCACTGTGAACCCTAACCCGGTAGAAAGCGGCGGCCAGCGCAGCTTCATAAGGTTTGAAGTGAAGGTTGCCATTTTTGAAACTGTCAAAATTAATCTGCTGGCGAAAAATTTTTTGTGCCCGGCGTTTGCGAAACAATCTGGAACGGGTGATTAACTGGTGTTTTTCTGCAAATTCCTGTGGTGAAAGTGGTGCGGCGGATTCTTCGTCGGTGTGGTTGAGTAGTTGATCGGGAAAGGCATGATAGCGCGAGAGAATGTGCGCCACTCCGGGCGAGCGCTTCACCAGAATTGCCGCCAGTTGGGACAAGGTGAACTGGCGGTTAAACCGGTAGCGCTTAGATCGCAAGACGATTCGGACAGTCCATGCGGCAAGCAGGAGGTAAATCAGCACCAAAGGATAGGCCGTGGCATTAAGCAGGGTGCAGAAATTAGAAAAACTCATCGTTTCGGCATAGTGCCCGGCACTGGCAAGCATGGCAAGCGTAGTATCGCGGAACCCGGAAGACGGCAGGATGAAGTCGTAGAAGTGGAACATGAGATAACTGTAGCTAAAGACAATATCGCCAGAACCACCGAACCAGAGCAGAACATGCAGGACAATTAGCGCGATAATAATCAGCCCGACCAGATATTCCGTTGGCATCCCTTTTTGCATATCAGAACCCCAAAGATTTTTTATAGACCCGTTGAATATACCCGTTTTTAAGGTGTGGGGTGGCGGAGTGGTAGCGGCCTATACCTTCCCAGAAATCACCACCTGCGCGGATGATATTGAACTTAACAATGTAGGCTGCGGAGTAAGCGGAGGTGCAGAAATCGTGGGTTAACTGATATTCGGTTATGCCAAAATCACGGTACAGGCGATTCGCCCAGACCGTATTAATCTGGAATGCACCGAAATCATAGGTGCCGTTTTTGTTCTTATTCTTCATGCCGGGCATCCCGCCCTCGGTCAGCCAGAGACTGACCAGCCCTCGCAAGGGTATTTGATAGCGGGCAGCGGCTTGTTGCATACAAGCCGGAACTTCGATTGTTGGTGGGGTATCTGCCGTCATTATAGTGCGTCCTTTTGTTACCCAATAACTTATTGCATACAACAACAATTTATGATAACAAAAATAGCAGTTTTTGTACAAAATATCAACGGGGTTTTGATATGGATAAATATCATCAGTTAGCGCGAATTGCAGTAAAAGCAGAGTGTGATGAATGTTATCTTACGGCGTTGCAATTCTGGCAAAAAGCCATAAAAACAAAAGTAGGGATTTTACACAAAGAATGGGTGAATAAAAGGATTGAAATTTGCAAAAAGAAAAGCGCAAGAAAACAGATAAGTGACTACCATTTTAAGTGAAATGAACTTTCCCCCGTTGTTGTGGATAACGCCGACTGTTTGCAGGGGATAACCTCCAGCAAGCAGCAAAGTGGCTACAAAATCCATGTTTGGTTAAAAAATAACCTGCCGTCTCTCTTCGGCGAGATTACGCCCGTAGCTCGCTGACGCTCACACGCGCAGTACAGCGCCCCGCCAGCAAGCTGACGGCGTAAACTCGCTTCGCTCGCGCTAACTGCGGCATTCTGCGGCGCAAATCAGCACTGGTGTAGTCGTATCATCCTTTTTTTGGCTTTTCAGGGCGGGGAATTGTCACGGCTAAAGCCGTAACGCTTTTTTCGTCCTCGCTTCGCTGCGGGGCTTCCGGCGCGTTGCGCCTCCCATGCCCTCACGGGCATAAAAAAGCGTGATCATCATCAGGTAATAAACTGTTTTTCATCAAAAAAGAGTTGCCAATACCTCAATATGAGGTATAATATTTATATCGAAAGGGGAAATGCCCCGATCACCAACAGCCCATACAGGGCGGGAGCTAAAAATGAACATCCAGCAAGCACTTAACATCTTCGGCCTTTCCGGTGAACTGACCGAGCAGGACATCAAAAAAGCCTACAAGCAGGCGGCGCTAAAATTCCACCCAGATCGTAATCCTGTGGGCGCGGAAATGATGAAAGCAGTTAACGCTGCATTTGATTTTCTGATGCAGAACATCGACCGCATCAATGACAGCCAGAGCAGCGACGATAGCGCCCGCTACAACTTCGGGGAAGAACTGGAAAACGTCCTCAGTACCTTGCAGGGCATGGCTGGCGTGATTTTTGAGGTGGCAGGTAACTGGATCTGGATCAGCGGCGACACGAAAGCGCACAAAGACGCGATCAAGGCGCTGGGCTGCAAGTGGGCGAGCAAAAAAAAGATGTGGTTCTATCGTCCCGAAGAATACAAAGCCAGTCGGAACCGCAAGGAGCACAGTATCGACGAAATCCGCGAAATGTACGGCACGACAGGCCAGCGGAGCGCGACCGGATTTAAACGGGTAGCGAACGCATAACGGGAACGGGGGCGCAAGCCCCCGATACACTTTGCCAGCCCTGCTTTTCGGGCATCGAACCCGAAAACAGGGTAAAAACCGCCACTCTGCATTGGCTGGCTTCGCCAGCGCAGCAACGGAAGGAAAACAAAATGCAAAATTTTTTCGACAAATGGCAACCCGTTTTTGAAGTCGTCGTCCGACTGCTGGGGAACGGCTGGCGCGTGAACCTGCTTGATGACTGCCCGTATCGCATTAAACTCACCACGCCGGAACTGAAACGCTACGCCATCACGATCAGGGAAGAAAAAGGCCGGCTGACCGTTTACGGTTTTGCTGAATCCCGGCAGTGGCGCGGGAATGGGGCACGATGTACCGTGTCACCGTCGCGGGGAGCAACGGGCATTGCCGACGATATACGCCGTAAAATCCTGATACAGGCGCAGGAGGATGTGGAAAAAGCACAGGAGGCAGAACGGCAGCAGCGAGACGCGCAGGAGCAGGAGAAAATCATCAAAGGCATGTTATCTCAGCTTGTAAAACTGGATAACTGGCACAATGCGCTGACGGGTTTTAAAGTGGGAAATGGCCTCAGCGGAAAAATTACTGACCATTACAACGGGTACGGTTTGTTTGTACAGGGGTTAAATGTGGAACAACTCATTAAATTAACAGGAGCGATAACAAAGTTATGAGGAAAAATAAGGGTAATTACACCTATTTTATGGAATCGAGCAATGAAGGCGTATATCACATGATTAAATATATTAAAGTCAGGTCAAAATCTAAAACTTAGGGAAAGGTAAAGGCAACGAAAGCTAAAATTGCAGAAATCTATTTTCGTGAAAGCGAAGTGGATTCTATTGATTATTTAAAGGATGGGTTATCTTTAAATGATAAGGATGTGATTATTGATATGATTGGCGATTTAAAAAACAATGCTACTAATTAAATGTGGAGATAGACAAGATGATAATTTCACCGGAAGAAGTAAAACGGCTTCGTTTAAAAGCCGGGCTAACGCAAAAAGAAATGGCTAAATTGGCAGGGATTGGCTTGTCAAGCTGGCAAAAAAAAGAAACGGCGGAAACGTTAAAATCCTACAGCCCCATCTCTGGTGCAGAATATAATCTATTATTGCTGTTTGCTGACGAACACCCTGATTATATTTTGTGCAAGCGCGAGGCGTTGCGCCCGTAGCTCGCTGATGCTCACACGCGCAGTACAGCGCCCCGCCAGCAAGCTGACGGCGTAAACTCGCTTCGCTCGCGCTAACTGCGGCATTCTGCGGCGCAAATTACCATTGGTGTAGTCGTGTCGTCCTTTTTGGGCTTTTCAGTGCGGGGAATTGTCACGGCTAAAGCCGTAACGCTTTTTTCGTCCTCGCTTCGCTGCGGGGCTTCCGGCGCGTTGCGCCTCCCATGCCCTGACGGGCATAAAAAAGCGTGATCCCCCTCAGATAATAAACTGTTTTTCATCAAAAAAGAGTTGCCAATACCTCAATATGATGTATAATATTTATATCGAAAGGGGAAATGCCTCGATCACCAATAGCCCATACAGGGCGGGAGATAAAAATGAAATCAACGAATAACAATAAAGCGTTTGACATGCCTGGATTTTCAGAGTCATTAAAAATGGATTTTGAAGCCGGTACTATCACACTGAAAGAAGCCGCCATAGAATTTTATAAGGCAAATTGGACAACTTTCGAAGACATTGAATACACAAAGAAACAGTTCGGCATTATATAATATATAGGTTCAATTTCAGAATATTTTCACGAAGGTTACATTTTAAGCAGGGCGGAAACGCCCTGTTAATTTATGCCGTTTGTAGCATATATGTGTGATTCCCAGCAGAGAATTAACTGTTTGTCCTTAAAAAAGGGTTGTTAATACCTCAATATGAGGTATAATATTTATATCGAAAGGGGAAATGCCCCAATCACCAATAGCCCATACAGGGCGGGAGCTAAAAATGAAATCTATCCTAAACCTCACCTATCCAGCCACATTTAAATTCTCTTTTACCAAAGCGGTAATCAAAAACGGCAAAGCGTTTATGAATACCTACAGGATTCAGCAGACTTTTACCGTTAAAAGCCATGCTGAGTTAGAAAACTTGATCCAGACTATCGCAACAAAGTGCAGCGTAAATCCTTCCAATGTTGATTTTGAAATCGTCGGCTAACACAAACGGCGGGGGGAACCCCGCCAATAAGGGGAATACATGAAAACGTTAAAACAAGCCGCAATGCAGTTTGCATCTGATCTGCGTAATAATCGCTGTTTTAAAGCTGCTTATAATGATGCTCTGTTAGAGCTGGACAGGGAAGCAATCACCGCCATTGTACATTGTACATTTTTGCTTGATTCAAAACGGACGTTAAACGATCTTGATAATTTAATTAAAAAAATAGAAGGCGAAGAAAAATATAAATTTATTGTGTCTCTCGATAAAGGTAATGGACAGAAAGAAATACGGACGTTTAAAAGTGAACGTGAAGCACTGGATGCATATCGCATTCTGACACTTTACGGGTTCAAGGTATCTTTAGAAAAAAAGGAGGATGAAAAACTGATTTTTTAAGTTGTGATCAGGTTGCTAGAACAACCTGATCACGTATCGACAAACAAAACTACACGAGGTTTTAAAATGTCAACGCATCAGATCGTACAGCTTGCTGATTCCCTTGTCAAAGGCTGGGAAACACGCATACCAGCCATGAAAGGCGAGGAATGGAACCAGTTCCGTTGGTGGTTAAATTATCTGCAAGGTTACGCAATGTTCTAACGTAAATGAAAGGGGCTTAATTGTCCCTTTTGTGCTGTCAGATATATTTGACAATATACAAATAACGTATATACTGTAGTTATAGAGTGAATTTAAATTTTCAGGTAAGGAGTGAACAATGACAACATTAACATTGAATACCCACAAAGCTATCAAGGCGCTGACGGAATCCGGCATCACAGAAGAACAGGCGGAAAAAATTGTCGAAGTTGTCGCAGACCTGCAAAATTCCGGTGCGGCGACGAAAGAAGATGTGAGACTGGCGGCTGAAAGCATCAAATCTGATATAGGAACAGTTAAAAACGATATTGAGTGGATAAAAAAACTGCTGCTTGCAATGGGGGTTGCCGTGGTGATAGCTGCCTTGAAATATATTTTTATTGGATAATTTTTTGTAAGAAGAGCATGGACGCACCTTCAAAAAATTTAGCTATAGGTTAAACGATGAAAACGAAAGAATACGATATTGCTGAACATTTGAACAGTGAAGAAGAAATGCAAATGTACCTCAATGAAATTATGGAAGATGGTGAGCCGTCATTAGTTCTTTCTGCATTAGGTGATATTGCCAGAGCCAGAAACATGAGCCAGCTTTCCAGAGAGGTGGGAATGTCCAGAGAAGGGCTATATCATGCGCTATCAGGTAAAGGTAATCCTACATTCAGTGCGATGATGAAAATCACTAAGGCATTAGGACTGAAACTTCATTTTACAGGGGCATGATGCCCCTTTTTTATGCCCGTGAGGGCATGGGAGGCGCAACGCGCCGGAAGCCCCGCAGCGAAGCGAGGACGAAAAAAGCGTTACGGCTTTAGCCGTGACAATTCCCCACCCTGCCAGACCGTTTTTTTCTCATGCTACGCATTGCTGACGCTGAACGTTCTCGCTGTCAGATTAAACAGCGTTGACCCGGTTTCAATTGGACAGGGTAAGGCTTTCCAGTCGCATGACTCCAGCAAGGCATTCAGGGCGCTTGTTTCGCCCGTGATTTTTGCCATCAGGGGCTGAATCTGCCAGCCATTTTCATCAAATGCCGCGTCCAGTGATGTACGGGAAATACAAATAGCATTGATGCCGTTCGTCATGGTAACTGCATGGCGGCCTGTCCACTCTTTCTCTATCAGAACGTGGTATAACCAGTGATGCTCTTTTGCAGTCTCCAGCGCATAGGTCAGCCTGAACAAGTCACTTTGCTCCTTTAATACACCGGAACATGATCGCCAGAGATAATCAATTTTTTGACGCATTTTTGCCCGCGTTCCCAGCGTCCTTCCCTGCTTTAAAAGCCAGCCAATATCCGGCGCAACTTCACGCGGGAAGCGGTGCTGTTTTAATGCCGTGGAAAGCCAGCGAATCAGAAAAAGATTTTCCTGCGATTCTGATTGAGCCTGTCCGTCGCTCTTTGCCAATTGCAGGGCAATCAGGGCACACCATGCCAGATGTCCCGTCTTTTGGGTTAGTGTTGTGCTATCCTTCATGTTCAGTAAGTCGATGTCCAGTCCTGTCCCTTTTCCCAGCGTGATTGCCAGTGTGAAAGATAAGTTTTAGCCACTTCAGGATTGTTACGAATGACAATCACATTTTCAGAATTGGATCTATCTGCTGCACGCGTGTAGTTAAAACTTCCGGTTTCGGTTGTCCGTTCGTCGGCCACGATTATTTTATCATGAGTGATTTTGTATGCGCTAATGATGCGGGTTGGAATACCTGCATTCACTAAAAGATTGAGCGCGGCCTGACTGGTGTTGTTGCGGTTTGCTTTCTCGTCAACAATTACCCGGACATCAACACCGCGCTTTTTGGCATCAATCAGACTTTTAACCACATCCGGCGAAGTGAAAACATAGCCTATCAATCGCAAGCTGCGTTGAGAATCGTCGATGGTTTTAAGTACAAGTGTTAATGCTGAACCTTCCGGTGAAAACCCTATATCAATATCGCTACTGGCAACGCTGACAAGCGGTAAAGCAAGTACGACACCTGCCAACAGACCAAAAATTTTCTTCATAGCACTTTCCGTTTTTGATGCCCTGAAAGGGCATGGGAGGCGGCACGCGAATGCTAAATATATCTCCGGTTTTATCCGCCGATACAAATGGCGAGCTTGCATAAACCCGCTTCCCCCACCTTCCTGCCAGACGGTTTTTTGTTCTCCGATCATCACTGCGATACTGAGGGCTGATGGTCGAAGACGAAAGAACCCTACAGCTATCAGGTTTCAGTATTACCGGGTTGTGAAGCATCTTCCGGTTTGACCGATGTTTTTTCCTTAGCGTCAGAACTTGATTTGTTACTCACTGTTCGTTTTCGTTCGGTAATAGATTTTATATCCGCTAAAGTCACGTCGGTAAATCCGCTGGACGTAATAACTTCATGGATCTCATTTACGGAATAGCCCTTGTCTTTACTGAGTGAAAGAATGACTTTGCTTACTTTTGCCAGTACATCATTTTTAAGTAACCGTGTGGGCGTCAGGTCAGGTAGTTCCTGCATGATGTTCGTAAGGCTTTCAACGTCTGATTCGGTGTAAAACTTTGGTTTACGCTTAGCCATATCAGTCTCCTTTACGTGAAAATTTTCAGTTTGCTAAAGATTAGCAAATGTTAAAGTAAAACGCACCTGTGCTAGACTAAATCAAGGTCAAAGGTAGGACAGGATGTGCATTGTCATTACCGCCACGGCGATAATGACAATGCGATGAAGTCAGGGCTGCGCCCCGACACCCCAGTGAAGGAGAGATATTGTGAGTAAGAGCAGCAGTCGTAAGCTCAACAGCAACATTCAGATTCGAACAGATGCTTCAACAAAAGAAGCTCTACAAGAGAAAGCCAAAAATGCGGGTTTGTCTTTGAGTCAGTATCTGATCAGGGCAGGGCTTGGTCGTCGCATGGTCAATAAAAGCGATACCCAGATGCTGGCAATGCTCAACAAGTTAGGGGCAATGCAAAAGCATTTGTTTGTTGAAGGTAAACGCACTGGTGACAAAGAATATTCAGAAGTGTTATCTGCAATCAGAGCTGCAGCGTTACGCCTTGCCCGTGATGATGGTAATGGTGAGGAACCCTTAGCGTGATCCCCAAAATTATTCCCCGGCCTAAAAAGGGAACTGGATTTAGTGGTCTGGTTTCTTACATCGCACAGAAGTCGCCTGTTCAATGGGATAAGCCTATTGAACAGGCGACTGCATCCGAAGGATTTGAAGCGCTGACCGGGTATCTTAAACGGCATGAAGATACGATTAGTCCGGCCTACATTGACGAATTCGACCATACGCGCGTGGACATTAACGGTATCAGTATTCTGCACAACTGTTTGTCCGTCGAAACAGCAGCGCGTGAGATGGAAGCGACAGGTAACGTAAACGTGGCCTGTAAAGATCCGGTGTTTCATTACGTTCTGTCATGGCAGGAAAATGAGACTCCCAGCGATGCTCAGGTATTCGATAGCGTGCGGTTTACGTTGCAGTCAATGGGGTTGCAAGAGCACCAGTTCGTCGCTGCTATTCACCGTGACACTGACAACCTGCATGTGCATGTTGCAGTGAACCGGGTACACCCCGTCACGTTCCGCGCTAACCATCTTTCCTACTCCATCGATACGCTGCACAAAGCGAGTAGGTTACTCGAAATAAAGCACGGATTTAATCATGATAATGGTCTGTATGCGATTAGCGATAATGGCTATGTGACGAGACAGAAAAATCATCACAAGAATGGTCTTTCCTCGGATGCTGCGCATAAGGTCGCTCTGATGGAGAACAAATCAGGTCGTCCTTCGCTTTATCATTATCTTCTACAGACGCAGCATGAAAACCGTACTGTTGCCGACGAACTTAAAAACGAAATGCAATTCAGGACAGCAAACTGGCGTGATATTCATGCGTTGTTTGCACGAGCCGGATTGTCGGTATCAGAGAGTCCACATGCGGGCGGTTTGCTGATCTCACATGGAACCGGCGACGAGCGTGTTTCTGTTTGCTGGCGAAAAATATTTCCTGAATACCGTTTCCGGCACGATGCACTGACCGCCAGGATTGGCACGTTTCAACCGGGGGATGCAGAGCCGTATTCTGTCCCTGAAATTGGTATGGGGTATAGTGCTTCTCTGAGTCTTCGAGACATTAATATCCGTGACACACAGCGCAATGAACGCGCTCTTTCCCGGATGGATTTAAAAGGTCGATACAAAGCTTATACGATGTCTCTGCCTGTATATCGCCCAGACCGTTCACTGCTCAGTCAACAGTACCGGCAGGTAAACGCGCATCTTCAAATGGTTAAAGCCTCTATCCGGGATAGCGAACGCGATCCACAGATACGTCGCATTTTATTTAATGCGGCGGAATTCGATAAGCGAAAAGCCATTGCTTATATCAAAGCGACAGAACGTGAGGCTCAGGCATCCTTTAAACAGTCTCACCCGCGCCTTAATTACAAAGATTGGGTAGCGCAACAGGCACTTTCTGGAGATAAGGCGGCGTTATCTCAACTCAGGTCATGGGCGTACCGGGAAACACGCAATAAGAAGTATCAACAAGCTATTCAGGAGCGGGTTGGTGCCGACAATATCAAGGACTTCATTGCTTCCAATCGTGATGATGTTCCTGTTACCCAAACCAAAAGTTTTACTCCGTCACTGCTGAGGGATGGAACGGTTATTTATCGGGACAATACGACCAAAAATGTTGCGGTTGTTGACCGTGGTCGGTCAGTTTTTGTTGGGGTTAACAGTCGGGATAACGAGCATCACCAGAAAGCCGCAACCACGCTGGTGCTGAGTGGTGAACCCACCGAGGCTGGAGTGTACGGTAGCAATGAGTTTAAGCAAAAAGGTGTTACTGTATTGAACGACTATATACGTTCATATCCGGCCTATAACTCTATCGAAATTAAGAATATTGAAGACGTAAATCAACAGGCTCATAAAAATGCGCAAAAAATGCGCGACGCTCAAAAGTTGCGCGATGAACAGGAACGTGTAAAAATGCAGAATAAGAAAAGTAATAATGATTTCACTCTTTAAAAACAGGTGGGTGTATGAAAAGGAAAATGCGTTTTGCCGGTATTCTGCTCATTACTGGCACCATAACGGGTTGTTCGACCACTTCAAAACAGCAGGAAGTTGACGCAACACAACTGGTCAACGAGCAAATACGACAGCAGGCAATCAAAATCAAACTGGCGCAGGATGAACTCTATCAGGCAGGGGCAATTAACCGTACCACGTTCAATGTTCCCACTGTGATTTACACGGACAGTCAAAACCTGCGAATCGACTGGCAGGGCGATGCAAAAGAGTTACTCCGTCAGCTTGCAAAACAACGTCACCTCACCTTTGAATCGCGCGGGCTTGCATTGCCTTTACCGCTGAACATCAATGTTGGCAACGCTCCTTACTACAGTGTGATTGGACTTATCCAGCAGCAGATTGACTATCGCGGCACGATTGAGGAACGTAACGGTAAACTGATCCTTAATTATGCTTCCCCGAAAAAAGATAAACGGCTGTTACGGGGGTATTGATGAAACCGATTTCGATATTTACGTTATTGATGTGTTCACTTCCTTGTGTATCGGCACTGAGTGCAGAACAGCTAAAAACTGACGAAAACATTGCCCCTCCTAAGCCGATAAACTACTACCTGAAACCCGACAGCAGGGCAGGTGATGAACTCGCTAATAACATGCTGTCCGAAATAGCCGAAACGTTGGGGTTCAGGGGCGGAAAAGCAGAACGCGCCGCCGAACTGATGGCCGCACTGGATAAACAGAAAACTAACCTCGATTACATGTACCGTTTTGAACCACTGGTTGCGAAAGGCAGCTATGTTCCCCCGGTTGTGGTCGAGGCCAAAGACGTTGCGCATATCACAGATAATCAAATTCGGACCGGCAACCGCGTATACGAAATTCTTTCACCAGCCCGATTTGTCAGTAATCCCCCAACGTGGAAGACCTATCTGAAAACCGGTCTGTATGCCACGCCAATCGACATGCCGGAAGCTGAAACGCTGCCTAAAAACAGCAAAGAAAAGGCTATCTGGGAACGCAGCATCAAAATTGGCTGGAGTAAGGGACGTGAAAAAGCCGATCAGATACTGGAAGCCAATTTTAACCGTCTTACCCGTGATTATAACGGCATGTTGCGTTATTCGACTCTGTTGCAGAGCGGCATGATCAAGCAACCGATAATCTCGCGTAAGGCGCTTACTGTGACGGGAGACAGCCGCACTATGACGCTGGGCGATGAAGTTAAACGTATTGAGCAGCCCGCGCGACTCGATATTAAGAAAGAGAACTGGAAGCCAACAATACGGTGATGGTGATGGAACAGGCGGACGATTTCATTTTCGACTTTGGCGGCTACCCGGATGCGCGGTCGATGAAACGCTTTTTTGTACACTGCGCCCAGAATGAGGTTTCCGATATTACCATACAGGGTAATGCCCGTATCTGGGTGGATCGGCACGGTCGCCAGTTGCCCGCAACGAAATTTCGTGTCGAGCAATCCCGACTGGAGGAAATCGTTAACGGGATATTCGGGGCGACTGTGCGCTCGTCGCTTAATCAGGGTGAAATCGTCAATCTGGCGTGGGAACTGGTGGGCGATGAAAAGGCTACATTAGGACTGCGAAAAGGCAGTAAGGCACGTTTTCGCGTCAACTTCACGCAGGCAACGGTCGCCGGTCGCGCCGGTCAGTTTTCTGTCACGTTACGTGTGCTGAACAACAAAATTATCCCGCTTGAAACGATGGGGTTTGAGCGCGAATTATTTGAAGCGCTTTTTCCCGGTTCAGGCATCGTGTTTATCGGCGGCGAAACCGGCTCCGGTAAAAGCATGATGATGGCCGCTATTTTCCAGTATCTGGGGCGGCACTATCCCAACCGTAAAATCATTACCTTTGAATGGCCGGTCGAATACCTTCTCGGCGTTGATGATGAATTATGGATTGCGCCGGAACCAGCACAATCCGAGGTTGGCACGGATGTAGCCTCCTTTGATATTGGTATTTCGGAATCAGCACTGCGACGTTCGCCGAAAGTGATCGGCGTCGGGGAAACGCTGAATATTAAAGTCGCACAAGGGGCATCAGCCGCAGCGCTATCAGGCCATGCGGTGTATACCACGATGCACAACGATACTTGCGGGCAAGTGTTCCCTCGTTTCATCGAAATGTTTTCAACGGAAAGTCGGGAAAGTGCCGCGCATACCCTGCTCCAGACTATCAGAGTGTCCATTGTGCAACGCCTGTTGCGTAGTACGGACGGCAGACGCATTGCGGTACGGGAATTCATGATTTTTGATGAAGAACTCAAAGCCGAATTGTCTGAACTTCCGTACCAGCAGTGGGGGGCATTTGTGGATAACAGACTCAAAGCACAGGGCACCACACTGGTGCAAAAAGCCTACCAGTTGTATCAGGAAGGGAAAGTGTCCAGAGAGGACGTTATCGAAGTGATCACCATTTCGAACTTCAACAAACTGGAGAAAGGCCATTATGGAGACTAACCGCTGGAGAAATGCCGGTAAGCCGATACGCATAGGGAAAATTCATGTCGGCTGGTATGCACTGATTTTAATCTGGTTTGTACATATGTCATGGGTGACGTTCGTCGGGATTGTCTGTGCGCTGGCGTTGCTGGGCTATCTGGGCTGGAAGAACAAGCCTCCGAGCCTGTTGCTCAGATCGTGGCGTGCAAAACTGAAAGGCGACCATCTTACCGGCAGGCCGTGGTGGTACAGACGAAACTAGCATTGCGAGGTGAAAAATGAACACAGACGTATTCGCGCAGCAGATCGACGCTCTGGTTAACGCACCAGAAACAAACCACGGTACGCACCTGATGATGAAAGACGTGCTGATTGAGTATGTGGCACAACTGGACGCTGATTTGTACTGGTCGCGTGAACGTACAGACCAGAATACTTACCCGGAGCGAAAGGCAACGCTTGACCGTCAGATTACTAATCTGACAACGCTTCGGAATTTCCTGTATGACACTGTGGCTGAATTTATTGATGCCGGGCGTGTGAGAAATATCTGTGACGCTATACGCGCGGAGACGTTACCGGTCAGCGCAGAAAATTAAACACGAGGAACCGCAGAATGGATGAATTCAGTTTTTCCGATAGTGTCGTGGATAATATCGCCCGACATTTCGTTGAGCAGAAAGGGGCTGGCCTTACTGCCAGCGATGCGCCGGTGGCGACTGTGCTGGGAGGATTGCCGGGGGCGGGAAAATCGACGCTGCTTAATGTGTTTCGTGAGGAGCATAATGGCAATGTGCTTGTCGTCAACGCAGATGAATTTCGCCGTTTCCACCCACAGTTTAATGAAATTATCGATAAATACGGTGAGAACTACCCGACTCATACGGCGGCGTTTTCCGGTGCTGTGGCTGAAAGGGTGATTGCGCTGGGGACAGAGAAACGGCTGAATCTGGCTGTTGAGGGGACATTCAGAACCGCACAGACACCGATCAGCACCCTGCAATTGCTCAAAGAAAACGGGTACACCACACAGGTGTATATCAAAGCGGAGAACGCTGAGGTGGCGTGGAACAACACGCTGGTGCGGGCGGAGACGGAACGGGCGATGAACGGAATTGGCCGCACTGTCAGCCGGGCACATTTTGACACGGTAGTGGCGAAGATGCCGGACAACGTGGACACCGTATACCGCAGCGGACTGGCCGACAGCATGAGGGTGTTCACCGTCAGCGAAACGATTTTCGATTCGACCGTGCCTGAGAATGATCCTGAAAAGCTGTCTTCTCTGATTTCCACCATCCAGAATGCCCCAGCCCCGGAACAATCTGCACCTGTGCAGCCGCGCCCGGTATCAGAGGATAATGCAGCCTCGATCCCGCAGGCGGAGAAAAATGGTTTTTCCTTCCCTTCCTCCGAAGACAGCGACGTAGCGCCAGAAGAACGGCTTGATCTCGCCGCACTCATGACCCAGCTAACCCATGAGCGGCACGGTAATGCAGTACGGTATCTGCTGGCCGGGGTGCCTGCCTTTGAAGATCACCGCAGCGGCATCTATATGGCAAGCGAAGACGCTGCCATGTCAAAAGAAATGGTGCTGGTTGCGCTGCAAACCGCCGCCGTCAACTACGGCGGTAGCTTCACTGTGACTGGTTCAGAGGACTTTAAACAGCGAGTTTACGGTCTGATAGCCGAGTATAACCTCAAGGTGTCACTGAATGACCCGGCGCAACGGGAAGCCCTTAGCGCAGTTCAGCAAGCGCATCTGGCGCAGGAACAGGCTCACTCCCCATCCGCAGAGCCTCTTTCTGCTAACGACCATGATGCTTCGCCGCAAACGGCACAGCCTGTAGCCCCGGATGCACAGGTTGCGCAAAACGGCGTAGAACCCGCAGCAGAAGCGATCAGCGCCGAAGAACGCAAGCCGGTACTGCGTGGTGAACTGCTTGACTTTGGCCGGGCGAAATATGAGCACAAGGATGATGAAAAGATGTCATATTTCATCAAGTTGCGTAATGAGCACGGCGAAAAAGAGCATTGGGGGGTGGACTTTCAGCGGGCGCTCAAGGACGCCGGGGTGAAACGGGGCGACATCATCACAGCGGCATTCGTTGGTAATAAGGATGTTGAGGTAAACGCCCCGGTTCGGGATGAAAACGGTAAAATTGTGCGGTATGAAAAAATTATCACGCAGCGCAATGAATGGAAGGTGGCGGCGGAATATCCCAAGCCTACCACGGAAAATCCGACTGCCGCCCGCCCGGACACCTTTACCGCCTATGATGCGTTGACGTACAGGCAGTTGCGTGATGTTGTGCAGGCGATGGTGCTGGAACGGGAACCGACAGCGCGGTTTTCCCCAAACAACCCGGCAGGCGAAACCCTGTGGTTTTTTGCCAATGGCAAGCCCGTCCTGAGTCTGTAGAAAAACCCGCTATTGCGGTATTCAGCGACCAGAACAGGTTATCGGGGGAGGTGGTGTTTGTGCAGGACAGTCAGAACCCAAGTGCGGCCTGTGATGCGCTATTTGTCGCGTCGCGTGATGGGTACATGCAGGGCGTGATCCGCGATCCACAGACTAACACTTACGACCATGTGATAGCGCGGCAGGTCACACAGGAAAAAGACGGGCAGAAAAAAAGTTATTTTACGCTGTCCAGCGTACAAGAGAATGGGCTAAAAATGCTGGGGTATGGTCATGTTTCACCGGATGGCGAAACGCTGGTATACAAACTCCAGCGCAGTGAGCAGTTGCAGCCACTTACGATTGCCAATAAAGACATTAAGGCGATGCCGGGTTTTGCTGAACTATTCAAAAATGCACCGAAAGCGCATAAGCCGCTCCCCAACCAACCAGAGCAGGTAAAAAGACATGAACAAAACGCCACGGCACAACCGATGCCAAGTCCTAAAATGTAGTCTGGTTGCAGGTGTTTTGCTCTTGCCTGCATTTAGCGTTTTAGCCGATCAGAATTGTGCTGCCGGGACAGCCGCACAGAAGGCCGCAGAAGCGGCTCTGAATGCAGAAATTGAGCAAATCAACAAGGAGGCGGAAGACAGTTTCGTCTCCAGTGATGCGATTGGTAAATGCCTAGGTTCACTGTCTACCAGTATTACACTTCCTTCATTTCCGGGGATTGGCGGTGTGCTCGACCGCATTAAACAGGAAGTTTGTCAGGCGGCACGTCAAAAAATCACAGAAAAAATCAGCAGTAAAATCCCCACACAGATTGATCCGTGGGGAGAGCTTTCCCGCAAGTATCTGCCTCAAAATGTGCAACAGTATCTGCCCGACTCGTCGGGTAAGAACGTCCAAATCAATGCCGGAGCAGACGGTGTTAACTCGAATGCTGGCAGCACAAAGGAAAACTCCGCATTCCCGTTCCATCTGTAAAAATGGATTAATGATGTGTAATAATACACATTAATAAAAGCCCGCCGCAACTGGCGGGCTTTTTGTCATTCCTCGTCTTTGACCCGGTATTGTTCCAGTTCTTCGTCGCTCATATCCATGAAGAACACTGGCCGTCTTCCCGTCCCCGTCCATGAGTATGTCACCTGCTTACCGTTGGGTTTGATTTCATCATGACGATACTTAACCGGCAGCCGCGATTTGCGGCGGCGCTGTGTTGTGTCTTTTCGGGCAAGCGCCAGCCCGCTTTTTTTTGTCAGTTCTGTGAACAAATCTTCAAGGTCTGTTTTTGATAGTGTGCTGTTACTCAGGATTGACTTAGCTTCATTTAATATTTCTGATTTTGCGTTTTGCGCATCGGTCTTTTCTTTTATTAAATCATCGACAACCTCAGTGAATTTTCGTAAAATATACTCTAGATCTGCTATGCTTTGCTCACTTATGTAACTTTTTAATTTTCCCTTGTGACGCAAAACAGAAAGGAAATCTGACGTGCTGAACTCTGCCATTGTTTACTCCAGAAACGGGAATGAGTTATGAACCAAAAAGACAACCCTCTTACCAGTGCCCTGCTGGAAGCAAATAGCCGTAATATCCGGGATGTTCTTTCTCGCTACGGGCTGAAAGCCAATCTGTGTTTAGGCGCTGCATTGTGCGTCTCTCTTGTCCTGAATACAACGATGTTTGCCTATATAATTAACACACCTAACAAATATTTTGCCACCAAAAATGGCTTCGTATTGCCGGTGGTTCCCTCCAATGTGCCGGGTTATACCGACACCGATGTGATGGAATTTGCTTCGGCTGTCATGAACCGGGCACTGCAACTTGATTTTGTCCATTATGAACAAACGATTTCATCCCAGAAACAATATTTCACCACAACCGGATATGACAGTTTTTACCGGGCGCTGGAGAGCAGCGGCCAGAAAGAAAACATCGTAAAAGGTAAGCTTAACATCAGAACGTCAATATCGCCGGGTTCTCTGGTCACGGAAGGGTTACTGAACGACCAGAAAACCTATGCGTGGCAATTTAAATATCCGGTGAATATGCAGCGCGTTGGTCATTTTGACACCTACAAGGAAGAACGCTATGACCTGTTTGTGCAGGTTATCCGCGTCAGTACGGACAGCAACCCTAACGGCATCGCAATCGCGGCTGTTGTGCTCAAACCGGCGGAGGCGTAAAAATGCGTAACAGAAAAAACGTACTGGTACTGGCGCTTCTGAGCGGTCTGGGTATTTCGGCGGCCAGTGCCGAACAACCGGACTCGCTGAAAGGGGTGAAAAGCGCTGTCAGTATGCAGCAATCGACACCACAGCAGACGCCACCCTCTGACGCTGTTGCTTCAACTGATACTCCCGCAGACCGACCCGCGCCGACCACGGCGTTACCCCCAGCCCCGACACCCACACCACCCCCGACCGTCAGCATGAAACCGGAAGAAATGGAGCCGTTACCGCCGCCGCTGGCGGAACTGGCCGAGCCAGTAACACCCGGACAGGTACAGACGCTCAAGAAAAAAGTTGATGGTCTGAGCAGGGCGACCCGCAGCCCGCTGGTCACGCCGGTGCCGCGCATCAGCAGCCAGACGGTCAGTCTGTCAGCCGGTGCCGCCATTCCGCAGGTGCGTGTTTTCCCTAATGTGACGACGACTGTCACCTTTTCAGATATTACTGGTGCGCCGTGGGCGCTGGCCGCAGAGCCAGCGAACTCCAATGATAAGCAGATGAATGTTCGCTATGTGGACGGTGCGCCGGTGGTGTATATCCAGCCGATAGTTGATTACGTGGCGGGCAATGTGACGGTGTTCCTTAAAGGACTCCCGACGCCAATTATCATCAATGTGACCTCACAAAGTCCCGCCGATACCCGCAGTACGGTGCAGGTTGATTACCGGCTTGACTTGCGCATCCCGAAACGCAGCCCGGACACGCCGGTGCGCCGCGCCGTCGCCAGCGATAAAATTGGGCTGTACGACAAGGATTTGCAGGCGTTTCTGGACGGCGTACCGCCAGAAGAAGCTACGGTGGTCAAGCTACGAAATGCGCCCCCAGCCATGCGGGCATGGATGATGGGCGACGAACTGGTGTTAAGAACCGATCTGGAGTTGCGCGACGAATTCACGCGGACGCTTTCGGCCATTGACGGCACGCACGTTTATGTGTTGCCCGTTACGCCAGAACTGACGCTTTCAGAAATGGGTAAATCCCGCAGCGTATACGTCAACCTCAACTGACAGGGGCAGCATCATGGCAAGTGAAAAAAGTGGCGACATCAAAAAGCTGGGGCTGATCGGGGGCGGCGTACTGGCTGCTGTGCTGGTTGCAGTCTATTTCATGACCTCTCGCAGCGAATCCCTGTCCACTGATAGCTCGGCGGTGACGGCGCGGAACGTATCGGGTGAGAAGCCAACGGATGTCCTCGACCCTGATTACCGCAAACTGACTGAACTCTACAACCAACAGCAGGGCGACCGGGCGCTGAATAACGGCACCAGTTTTGTCGGCATGGGCGTGAATAACGAGAAAGTGCCACAGCCGGGAAATACAGGCCAGCATTTTAGTTGGGAGGGGGAAAAAGAACCTGCAAAAACCAACAACAATGCACAAGCCAATACCGGTGAATCCGAACAGGAAAAACGGCGAAATGACCGGCTGGCTAAGCTGCTGGAAAAAATAGAAGACGCCAGAACACCCGCTCAAGAAATAAAAACCGGCACCGCCCTGTTTGCGTCCACTGAGAAGGACGGGAACAAACAAAATCAGTGGGTAGCCAGTATTTTTAAATCCGACGATGCCAGCGGCCTGAACAAAGCAGACAAAAATGCGACAACCCCGGCTGTAACACTCATCAAAGCATTGTCCGCTTTTCCCGCTGTGGTGGACTCGGCCACTAATTCAGACAGCCGCAGCATGAAGCTGCTGGCGCATATCGCTTCGGGTAAATATCAGGGCGCAAGGCTGTTTTCCGCTGACATGTCCTTACAGGGTGACGGTGTGGAAGTTAAGTTTACGTCAATGGAGTGGAACGGAGAAACCTATAACGTGGAAGCCTACGCAGTGAATGCGGAAACGCGGGAATTTGCTATCGCCAGCGAAGTGAATAACCGCTGGTTTACACGCATCCTGTTACCGGCTATTGCCAGCGGGATAGGGCAGACCGGCCAACTGTACCGGGACGCGAATTCGCAGATGATCCTGACCCCCGGAGGCAATGAATACCGCACCACTGGCGACCCCAGCGGGAAAGCCATTACCGGCACTATTGCGGGCGGTATTGCGGAGCAGGCGGGCAAAGTGATGGCGGAAGATGCCAGCAAACTGCCGGTGAAACAAGTCACAGTCAACAAAGGAAAAGTGATAGGTATTCAGTTTATTAAAGCCGTCACCGATGCCGATAAAGTCACCCGTTAAGCGAGGAAAATACATGGCGAGCAAAATCTTATCAGGCGGTGAAGATGAAGGTATCACCGACTCTGTAGTTGTGAATACAAATGGCGAAGCCGATGCACCCTCCCGGCAGGCAGCGGAAAGTCACAAGCCCACGCAGGAAAGTAAGCCGCAGCCGTCAGCAGGGGTAATCAAAAACAATAAAACGGGCATGAGTGGCCTGCTGGCCGATAAAGGTCGTCTTGCCACCTATGGCGTGCTCGGTATTGTGGTGGCTGCGTTTCTTTTCTATCTGCTGAGTGATGATGCGCCTCAACAGCCTAAAAACGCGGGCGGTTTCGCCTCCGGCTCACGCAGCGCTCCCCCTCCTGCATCTTCTGCTGCGATTTCATCGGACGCAGTTAATCAGCTTTCCAGCGTGCTGCTCCAGCAACGCAATCAGATTGAAACGCTCACCCAGCAGGTTCAGCAGGTTGGAAATATGGTCGCTCAGCAGCAGGGGCAGATCAGCCAGCTAGAACAGCGGCTGGCATTGTCTTCCGTTGCCGGAACAACGGCACCTGGTGCCCCGGAACAGCGTCGTGGGTATTTGAACAGCACGCTGATTTCTAATATGAAAATCAACGATATTCAGCCCGATCTGGTCTGGGTTCGCTACGGGGGCAAGGTTTACGCCTTGCAGGTGGGGGATTCTTTGGGAGGGACGAAGGTAGTGCAAATTGATTTGCACAACCGCGTCGTTGTTACCACTAATGGCCTGATACGGTGAGATTATGGATTTAGAGAAGGTTCTCGCCGCCCTTGCTGATGGCATGAAGCCGATGATGTATTTCATCTTCGCTATCGCCGGGCTGGTCGGTGTGGTAAAGGTCGGCGAAGTGCTGTTACAGGTCAAGAATCAGGCCAAGCATGGACGCAGCCCGAACTTCACCAGTTCGGTCGTGGCAATAGTCTTTTGCGTGTTCATCATTGCCCTGCCGAATTTTCTCAATATCAGCGGGGCTACGCTTGGTTATGGCTCAATGACTTACGGCGTCACGCAGGTGGCATCGGAAGGTGTCTGGGGTATGGGCGCGAAGACTATCAACAATATCATCGCGCTGGTGCGGGTTCTTGGGGTTTACTTCGTCTACAGCGGGTTGGCGAAAATTGCCAACTCGAATCTGGATGGCCACACCAAAATATCGAGTGTGGAAATGCGTGGCAGTGGCATTGTCAGCGTAATTTGTGGTGTGCTGATGGCCTTCCTGCCGGAGGTGCTGGAAGGTGGACAGCAAACGTTGGGTTTAATCTGGTAAACAAGGAAAAGGCAATATGATGATGAATACATTATACAAAATGAAAATCTGGGCGGACAACGCGAAATACCGTTGTCTGGCGGCCATGATGCTGATGCTGGGGCACCTGCCGGGTGCGCACGCAGCGGGCTGGTTCGACACCATCAATGAAATTGGACAGGGGATGCAGGCGGCAAGAAAGCCCGCGATGCTCATTTTCGGCACGCTGGGCGTTGTTGCGGCGGGGATGGGACTTATCATCATCAAAAACGTCAATGATCCGAAAAAGCAGCAGCAGAATCACGGTCGCGGCGTGGGTTCCGGCGTGATTTACATCTGCGTTGGCGTAGCGCTGATTGCTCTGGCCGTCATCATCAAACGTACTGGTGACACCGCGAATATTCAGACTGAAATCTGATACATCCGCAACCCTGTCCGTGCTACCCCAGACGGACAGGGGACAGGGGGGAATATGGAAAAAAACAAATGTTGTCATACCTGCCGGATTGTCACCGACAAACTGTATCGCTTTCAGGAAGATGATCAGCCTGAGCGGGTTTACTGTCTTCTATGCTTTGAGCAACAAACCGACGAACTCGCCACCGACAGTACAGTCGGCTATTACGGCGTAAAACGGCATCCCCGCGCCAGTTTTGCTTTGTTAAAACGGGCGATGATCCATGCACTTAACAGCCCGGATGAAGTGCAACAGAACAAAGCAAAACTGGTGCTCAGGAAGTTGTCCGAATCGGCAGAACTGATAGCAGACACTTACGGTAGCAATCGCAGCGATGATTTGCGTGACGTTCTGGCACGACACGGACGTCTGATCCTGCTGGACAGTGAAAAGGATATTCAGCAGGAAATTTTCGTTGAAAAAGACAATTTTCCCGATGCCTCGCAGTGGGCGGAAATTTATTCACGGAGAGTGAAAAAATGACGAGCATGATTGAAAACCTGCTGGTGAAATTATCGAAATCAGTGACTGGTGGCAACCTGCTGGGGTATTCCGATCTGGTGACAGTCGTTGGACTCACTGACGAAGACCGGGAGAAACACCCGGAGATCACCCACCCGTACATTATGGTGACGGAGAACAGCGATTACCTGTCCATCATCGAAGTGTCGGGCATCAAGTCTGCATTCAGTGAAAAAGGCTTTGTTGAATATATCGAAAACCTCACGCTGTTATTGACCAATCTGGTGTCCGATCCGGGGCAGAAAATCAGCTACATTTTCGAGCGTGACAGAGGGCGCAACGTTGCTGAACTGCACGAACTCTACAAGCCGCATGTCAATGCCATGCGCCGCCTCAATATTCACCTTGACGATATGCTGGAGAACGAGGCAGGTAAATTTGTCATGCACTACGCCTGTGAAAAAGCCTATATCGTGCTGTATTCCGCCGCCTGCCTGCTGGACAGTGCCGAAATCAAAGAGGAAACAGAAAAAAACAATACCGCAATGTCCGGCATGGAGCGTGTAGACCGGGGGCAAAACCCATTACAACTGACGCTGGAAGGATTGCAACTGGCACATTATGCCGCCCTGAGAAAAATGCTGGAAGCGTTTAAGGGACGTGAGAACGGTCTGATTGTCGATATTCTGGATGTGAAGAAAGCCGGGAATATCATGAAAACGATGCTGTGGCGAACCAGTACCCCGAAAAAATGGGAGCCGCGAACGGTTTATGACAAGGGCTGGTTGTATGAACGGAACAGCGTCAATGAGGTTGACAATATTCTTCCATCACGCCTGAGTGCTCAGTTTTTATCTGGTGAAATACATAAAATCATCGACCGAAAGCATGAAATCGTGGAATGTGACGGGAAGTATTATATCAGCATGTTCATTGACGAAATGCCGTTATATAAAAAGAAATTTCAGGAGTTATTTAAAGCCATAGGTATTAAGATACCCTACCGAATTAAATACGATATTATCAGTGGTGGGAAATTCAAAATTGCATCAAAACGAGTTGCCTTGTCGATACTCCGCGCTATTCCTGCGGTGAGTAAAATTGCCCGCGATATGGATTATGTAAACAACAAGGACGAAACCGATAAATCCGTGCTGTTTTCAATCAACGTTACAACGTGGGGGAACAGCGAGACAGAGGTGAAACGCAACGCCGCGCTGATAGCTAAAGCTGTTGGCGGCTGGGGCGTTACCGAAGTGTCAGCCAGCTACGGCGATCCGGTAATGCCGCTCGTCGGCAGCGTACCGGGGCTGTCGATACGAACCAACGGTGAACTGGCGCTTGCGCCGTTCAGTGAGGTGGCGGAAATGCTGCCGCTTGAGCGCCCGGCCAGCCTGTGGCAAAACGATGGTCTGACTTTTTTCCTTACCGAAGACGACAAGCTCTATCCCTACCGCATCGCCAGCAGTCTTCAACTGAAATGGACAGACATGATAACCGGGACGCCGGGCAGCGGGAAAAGTATGCTCGCTAACCGACTGAATTTCTCCGCTATCTTTTCATCGAATAAAGACCTGCCATTTTGTACATGGATTGACAAGGGACTGAGCGCTGAGGGCAATGTGGACTTGATCAAGTTGTCACTGCCCCCGGAAAAACAACATTTGGTGTCGCACATCATTCTGGAAAACAGCGACCGGTTCCGTGTGAATTTCCTCGAAACCCAGCTTGGGAGCCGTTTTCCTACCGTGCTTGAGCGCGGTTTTATCAAAGATATGCTGTGCGCGTTTTGTATCGACCCGACGACCGGTGAACCGCCGAGTGCAGGCACCATTTCTGCTGTGGTGCTGCAACTCATTGACTTTATGTATATCGAGAAAGCTACCAACAAGGCCAACCGTTACGAACCGGCCATCAATGACGAGGTGCGGGAAGCGGTGGCGTCAGCCGGTATACTGATGATTAAGGGTGCGCAGCATTTAAAAGCGATCAGCCTGCGTGAACTGACCCGTTATCTGGTGATGCTGGGTGAATTGAGTCCAGACAGGGAATTGGACTCTGAAAAAAGCTACGGCTGGGATGATGAATCTTTTAATGCTCTGATTGAAAAGCACAAAGAAGAAATCACGCGCTATGTCGGTCAGGAATGGCTTAAAACAGCCTCTTGGTTCGATATTACCGACGCGCTGTTTGCGGCAGGTAATACCCGTGCGGCTGCACTGGCACACCGCTATGCGATGCCCCGACTGGATGATTTTCAGGCACTAATCACAAGCTCTGCTGAACTTAAAAAGGATTACAACAAGGTCAATATTCCGGGCAGTAGTGAAAACGTGCTTAACTATATCGCCCGTAACTTCAAAACCGCCGCTGCCAAATACCCGGTATTCTCTGACTACACCCGTTATGACCTGAACGCCGAAACGCGGATCATCGTCATTGACATGATGAAAGTCACGGGCGAAAAATCGTCCGGTGAAGGACAACTCCAGACCGGTATCATGTATCTGTTTGCACGACACCTTGCTGCGCGGAATTACTACCTGCCGTACTGTGCAGATTCATTCCTTGATGGACTCGACCCGCAGTATCACGCCTACCATAAAGAGCGTATTTCGGCGTTGTCGGAAGAAATCAAACACATCTTCTATGACGAATCGCACAACTTTCAGGATGTGAAATTTATCCAGAGTGCGCTTAATACCGCTGACCTTGAAGATCGTAAGCTCGGCGTGCGCACCATGTTTTCTTCGCAGTACGTTTCCCACATGCCAGAGTCCGTCACCAAGTCGGTCAATACGTTGCTGATGATGCGCCTTGCGCCGAGCGACCGCGAGTATCTCCGTAGCATTGGCATCAACATTTCTGACGATATTCTCGACCGCTTCGACTGGCTCTCGACGCAGGAAACCAGTGACGGAGGGCGCTACTTCCTTGCCATTTTCCGCACCAAGCGCGGTGACATCTGCCACATCCTGAAAAATGTCATGGGGGTACAACAGGTGTGGGCGCTTAACTCGTCCATTCGTGATCGCAAGCTGCGCAAACTGCTGATTGAGGCGCTGGGCGTCGGCAAAACGTTAACGGTACTGGCCGAGCGGTTCCCGACCGGCAGCGCAGAGAAAACGCTGAACGCGATGCTGGCGGAAACCGGCAACCATTTTAAAACCCGCGCCGAGCAGGAAGACGCTGGCTTAACGCTGGTCGAAACACTGGCCGCAAAACTTATCAAAGAACATCGACTGGAGGCTGTCTGATGCGACCTATCAGGAAAACCCGATTCGCCCTGCTGATGCTAACCGCAGGCGCTGCATCTTATCCGGCGCTGGGCTATACCGTGGTATGCAATGTGACATCTTCCGCACCGATCTCATTGCAAGTTATGCCACAACTGACGGCAGCGAATACCACGTTGGGGGCTATTCAGACCACGCTGATTAATATTGGCACTGCCATTTCACAGCAGGGCGACCGGTCGGCAGCACTGATTAACCAGACCGCCGACAATCAACGCCAGTTCGATATTGAGCAGCGCAGGCAGGAGCGGATTCGTGAAGCTAAAGCTCGGTATCGTGTCGCCAACGACGTATGCGCTACGGCGGTATCCGGGGGCATGGGGGCGGCTAGCCGTGCCGCAGGCGGGGGTAAGCGCACGCTGGCATCATCAAGCAATAATGCGCAGGTCAGACAAGCCTACGATCTGGCGTTTAAAGATCCGGGCATTGAAGCAACGGCGAGCGCGACAACCCACAAAGCCTACTGTGATACGAATGATAAGCAGGCGTATGGCGGGACAGAATTCTGCCAGACCGTTTCCGATATGCCGCGCGGCGACACCTCGTTGTCGTCCGTGTTGGACGGAGCAGGCAAAGAGGGTAAGAAGCCCACGCTCACGTTCACCGAAGAACAAACTGATGCCGCTTTACTGTACACCAAAAATACTGCACAGCGCAGTGCCGGTCGTGCGCCAAGTCGCGCTGAGGTAAAAAGTGCGTCCGGGCGACAATATCTGGGCTTGTTCCAGCAATATCAGGCATACATTGACGCGGCGGCGCAGCCACAGCTTGAGATGATTGCAGCCAGTAAACCTAACGCGGCCACCAAGCAGCCGCTGGACGACGCGCGGAAGGTGCCTAGTATGGCGACGTTCTACGACCAGAACGCCAGCGAAGAAGCAAAGCGTAAGGGGATGATGTCTTTACGTGAATTCGAGCAGTTCGAAGTTTCCCGTCGCTACGCGAATCCGGCCTACCAGACTGATTTGATGATGAAAAACAGTGATGACCTGCTGCGTGAGCAGGTGAATGTGACCAACCTGAATAGCTGGCTGCTGTATGGCCTCAAGCAGCAAGTAGAGAAAAACAATATTCTGCAAGGGCAGATGCTGGCACTTATGGCGCAAAATGAATATGCAGCAAAAATGCAAAGTGTCGTTAGCCAAATGAATCAGTCAGTGGCGAAACAATAAAGGTAATAAATGGCGTAATAGGTTATGATGTAGGCAGGTAATTCAACGAGGAAGTGACGATGAATAAAAACGCAGAGCCGGGAAAAAAGCGCCGTGTCGCGGGCGTCATTTCCTTTATTACCGGATGGTCACAGGTAAAAAACTACACAAAAACGGTACGCAATACGCTAGGCGCGCGCACGCAGACGCTGAAACAAACGCTTGACGACTTGCGGATAGCTAAGGAAGCGGCCAACAAGAAACTGGATAAAATCGGGAATACCCCTTTTGCCGATTTTCGTGCCACCGAACACCAAATCGAGCAGGCACGCGAGACGTTCCTCCGCCAGAAGCGCCTTGCGCTTGCCGGGGTGACGGTATGCGGCAGTGGTGCCATTTTTGCGTTGATACTGACCATCATGGCGCTGTTTACGGGCGAGCCGTACTGGATCATTCGTGCAACATCGCTGATTGTGATATTTGCGTCATTTTTGCTGGTTTGCTTCATGTCCGCACTGCATATCGAATTCAGTGGCTGGAAACTGGTTAACCGCATCAATACCCATGCAGAGGGGGCAACGTTTGCGGCGTTCCGCGCCGAAAACGGGCTGAACAAAACGCTGCGCTTCGGCCAGTGTGGTTTTAAGCGAGGTGAAAAATGATTAGCTTTATAAGAACGCCTGCGCAAATCAGAAAAACCCTTTTACTACAGAAACGCTTTGCACTTGTGGGGGCGACCATTTTTATCTTTTGTTTCGTCCCTAGCCTTTTGATGACGTTAATGGCTCTGATTGTTGGCGAAAGAGAGTGGATAGTGCAGTGGTTGGCTCTGGTTGTGCTGAGCGTACCGTTTCTATTATTCAACAGCATGTTTGCTCTACACGTCGAATTCAAAGGCTGGAAACTGGTCAACGGTATCAGTACCAAAGCAGAAGGGGCGACGTTTGCAGCATTCCGCGCCGACAACGGCCTGAAAAAGACGCTGCGCTTTCGTCAGTGTGGCTTTAAGCGAGGTGAAAAATGATGAACTTCATTGTGCGACGTACATTATTACTGTTGCTGACACTCGCGCCGGGACTGGTTTTTGGTGCCGACAGTGTGACGCCGCAGACGCTGTGGGAACGGTCAAAAGAAACGACTGACCTTTCACGCCGTGCGCTTACCCTGATGCTGGGCGATGTGGTGAATCACCCGCTACAGTCCGCCTCGGACGGCGGTTTTCTGGGGCCGGTATTTTTCGTTCTTAATATGACGCTGTTGTGCGTCATGAGCGTCTATCTGGGGTATTCCTTCTTCCGCAAAATCGGACAAGGGGCGACGACCGGCGCGGTGTTACAGGGCAACGCAAACAGTGGGAACAGCATAGTTAAAACGCTGTTCGGCTTATTCATGCTGGTGCCGACTAAATCAGGTTGGGCGCTCTCGCAACTGATATTCCTGTGGATGGCCTCGTTGGGGATTGGCGGCGCGAATCTTATCACCGACAAAATCGCCGACCAGATAGGGAAAGGCGAAGCCCTGTACAGCCAGCCCGCTATTCCTGCCGTGGCGAGCACAGCTAAATCGTTGGTAGAAATGCGGCTGTGTATGCTTGGTATTAATCACGGACTGGCGCAGATGAAAGCAGCCGGAGAAGCCTACGAAAGCCGCGCTGAAATGCACATGGTAACGCCGAAAGATGGCACGGTGGCGATGAAAATTTCCAACGGCACGGCAAGCTGTGGTGAAGTCAGTTACCGTTCGATTGAACTAAAAAGCGGGTTTATGGCGTCCATGCTACCGGGGAGTGCGGCCTATTTGCAGGCGGTGGACAAAGCGCAGCAACAGGCCACGATTGAACTGACAAATAATGCTGCTAAGACAGCCGATCACTTTTACGAAGCCTACAACGCGAAGTTAAGTTCCGGGGAAGGTACGCTGCCTGATATTGCTCAGGATATACAGACAGCAGCCGAGCGCTACCAGAAAACTATCGGGCAGGCGCTCAGGGCTAAACCCTCTGGCGGTGAGGCGACTGATGCTGTGGCGAAAAGTATCAAAGAGCAGGGTTGGATGGGGCTGGGAACCTACTACCGCACTCTGTCCACAGCTAACAGCAATCTGGCGGCCGTGGCAAACAATGTGGCTACCGTAACCCCGTCGAACGGTATAGGAGACGTGGGTTCCACGGACTACTACAAGGGATTATATCAGGCTTATCAGGCGCGTTTGCAAAATACCGAATATGTGGCACCGCTCGGTGCACGAGAGGGCAGCAGCGTTGCGGAAATGGATGTTGCCAAATCACAAACGCCGGAAGGGGGGCTTTCCTTGCTGAGTAAAATGTTCGATTTGCAGAATGTTTTTAGCTGGCAAGCAGGTAGCGGAGACGGTGAAACCGATATTCAGAATCCGATAATCCGAGTGAAGGAAATTGGTGACAGGGCGATGATTGTCGGTGAAACCGGCTTTGCAATTTATGTCGCTGCTAAAGGAGCCGCTGCGGCATCGGAAAGTTTTAGTTTAGTAGGGTTAGCGGCTAAAGCTGGCGATTTCTTTACTCAAGGGACAGTATCAGCGATGAAAGCGGCTGTAGAAGCAGTGGCTCCGCTGATTTTAACTCTGTTCATATTAATAATGGTTCTGGGATCAATGATGGGAGTGTTTTTTCCGCTGATACCAGTCATTAACTGGATAATGGCTCTGGTGGAGTGGTTCGTGGTGGTGCTTACCGGCATAGCTGCGTCAACACTGTGGGCGGTGGCGCACGTCAATGTGGCCGATAAAGCGGGAGATCGTTCTACCACAGGTTACATTTTTATCATTGACGTATTACTGCGCCCCCTGCTGATGGTTTGTGGTTTTGTGTTTGCGATGCTGGTATTAACAGCAACCGGTACGCTATTTGATGTGTTGTTTATTCCTGCTTTCCGCGATGTGCAGGGTGACTCAGTGACCGGATTGCTCACGCTGCTGGCGTTGCTGGTTGTGTATGCCCGCGTGATGGGCGGTATCATTATGTGGATATTCATGCTGCCAATCCGCTTGCCAAATTGGGTAATAAGCTGGATTGGCGACCGGGGCTATGATTCGATTCTAGGTGATGCTGTGAATCATGTAGGACGCACTTTCGTGGCTGGGTTGGGGCTGAGAGGAAATGGTGGTAAGCCGAGCCAATCAGCGAAGGATGATCAGAAACCGACCGATAAAGGTTTTAAGTGAGGTGCCTTTATGAAGAATCCATTAATCATTCGGCAATGTAAGTTTTCTCTATGGAGTAAATATTCCAAATCTTTGGCGGCTCAGGCATATAGAGAAATTATAAACGATGGTTTTTTCCAAGCAGATTACCTCTTCGGGACAGGAAAAGAAGTCTACGCCTTTGATCTAATTAATGGAGTGTTCCTTTACTGTCAGGCAGAACCAAATAGGTACTCAGGGAGGCTGGTAACTCTGATCGAGTACGAGTTTTATAGTGGGTTCCGTGTTGCTACAGATGGTAATCACTCGTTTGTATTAGAATGGTTTTTCCACCTAGCAAGCCTCCCATTATTAAGGGCTAAAAGAGATAGGTTTTACTACAAACCTACGGAAGAGTTTGTAACTATGCTGAATGCTCGTAATCAGGGAGTTATCAACGCCACCCGCAAGCTAGGGTATACCCAATGGCGCGAGAAGATGAAACGTAAAGGCTGGCTGATTGACCGCGAGGTTGACAATCAGATCATGGCGCAACGGCGCGGTGAGCAGGTGCTGGAAATCGTTCCTCTGGAAGAACTGGAAGGAACGAGCAACATGCAAGGTCGGTGATATTCCGCTTCCTCGCTCACTGACTCGCTGCGCTCGGTCGTTCGGCTGCGGCGAGCGGTGACGGTTTAATGACAAGAGCAATTAATTAAGCAGGCGATTCATTTGCATAAACGCCTACTTTATTTTGTTGTTTTTAAAGGTGGTTTTCTGGTGTTGGCACAAGATTTTGGTTTCTGATGTTCTGCTTTGGTGGTCTTAGAAAAGCGAGAGCAGGGCTAGATAATAACACGGATGTATGCAAAAAAAAACCGGTCGATTCATTTTGTCGTCATGATAGTGTCTTGAGCCTTGTAAGATGAAACTCCCAAAGGGGGTTTATTTACATGGTGCCAAAAAGACTTAAAGAGGCTCGGATAGCCGCAGGTTTATCCCAGGAAAAACTATCGGAACTGCTTGGTGTTGAAGGAGTTAACACTCGCTCTCGCCTGTCAAGTTATGAGGTAGGTAGGACAGAAGCCCCTTTTAGTCTGGTAAAGAAAATTGCAAAGATTCTAGATTATCCTGAAAACTATTTTTATACGGAAGATGACAACTTTGCAAAAGCCGTTTTGGAGTACCACAGGAACCGGACGAAAGCAGATTTTAATCCTTATTACACAGTGTTAGTTGACGTGAAAGACAAAATAGAGCAACTAAATGCGTATATGGGAAAGGTGATCGATTGAACTCTATCTACCTAAAAATAAAGGTAAATTTAATGGGCTGTGCTAGAATGTTGAGTTTGGTCAATGCTATTGAGGCGGGTTGAACAATGTCTGAGCAGCCAGAAAAAAAAGTTAAGCGCGAGTATCGTAAGGGCGATCCTTTAACCAAAACAGAATACAACACAAGATATGAATCTATAAAAACGCGGACACATAAATTAGTCAGGGTCTATGTGCCCTATGCGATTGCCGACGATTTTAAGAAGGTTTGTAAAGATGTCGGAATGACACAGCAGGAAGCCATTTCTGTGGCAATGCTAGATTATCTGGAAAAAGTAAAAAAACTAAAGTAATTTTGGATTATCCAGAAAATCTTGACGCATCAATAGTCGAGTGCTAGATTCAACAACATTACTGGCACGGCGCAGCCGGAAGTGCGCTAAAGGAAGGGTGGATTCGTTAGGATGAAGCCCAAAAAGGAAAACCCCGAAATCTGACACCAACCGCCAAGAAGGATTCAGATATACGGGGCTACACAAAGTTACTACATAGAATTATTGCTCTATGTGGTGGAGTATAGTGACATGTACAACGTTTTGCAAGTCTCTAACAGTGCTCTTTCTGCGCAATATACGCGCAGAATATTGTGACTGATTTTAACATTCTTACCCCAGATAATTCTCCCCGCAAAGGATGGCGTAGCTGTTACGTTACGAACCCCAATCCTGTCTATTCTGCACCTAAAGAATGCGCCAATCCGCCGCGTATCATCACAGCTTTACGTAAAGCGGCTGAAACATCTAATCCGGCCAGACACCCTATCTGGCGTACAGCAGATCGCTTCCATGCCATCACCCATCAGCGGTTGCCGAAAGAACGTGCGATGAATAAGCACCGCGCCCGTGCGGTAAACGCGATTTGTGTGTGTTTTGCAGATCGTCTCAATATTGTTACCGGCAAAGTGTATATGACGCTGGCGCAAATCTCCGACAGTTGCGGTCTGACCACCTACAATAAGGATGGAACCCCCTGCTACAGTCGCGCCAGCCGTGCCATTAACGAGCACCTTGAAGCCATTGGTGCAATCCATTGCGACCGGGTATGGGACGAGACAACCGGCTCATGGATTCCGAACCTGATATGGGTATCTGAACTATTTTTTACCCTGATAGGTTACGAGTACGGGAAATATGAAGCAGCACAACAGCAGCAACTGGCATGGGAAAACAAAGGGCTGAAAGAACAAGGCGAACAGGCTATTTCACTGACCGAAGCCCGCAGACGGGCAAAGGTCAGGCATATCCAGACGGCATTTGAAATACGAGCCAAAAAACGCGCGTTCAAAACGCAGCTACGTCAGGCCAGAA
Organism: Erwinia papayae; assembly: GCF_058241465.1. Lineage (NCBI taxonomy): Bacteria > Pseudomonadati > Pseudomonadota > Gammaproteobacteria > Enterobacterales > Erwiniaceae > Erwinia > Erwinia papayae. The sequence continues at coordinate 3,764 of NZ_JBZCHT010000011.1, read as the reverse complement.
AACTTGCCGCGATGGAAAAGCAGCAGGCACAGGCCAAAATCCTTAATGACCTCGTTAAACTCTACACGCAGGAAGAACTGACCGCGATGGGACATGTTGAACTTAAAAGACAGGTCGAGCATCGCTATGCGGCCATGAGAAAGCTCGCCACTGCGCCACCCGCGTTGACCCCTCAGTGAACCCACCTTTATCCGGCCATACGTAGCCGGAGGATTTGCCGCGTCTGTGCGAAATTGGCGCTTAAAAACTATACGATCAACGCCCCGCCCTACCCCCCGAACATGATGGTGCCCCCGAAAATCGGGTGCTCCGGTAATTTATCCCCACTTAAATGCAAACGCAGAGTGATATAAAGATGCAATCATCAGGAATAGACGCAAATTCACTGTTTTACTTCTTTTAATTCCTTTAACAGAAAAAGAATAAATAACGAGAAAAAAACCTGTTGATAATGCCTTCGCTTGCAGCGGCATTCGCCGCGCCGCTCAGAAGAAAACCCGCCCGGAGACACCCAACAAAACCGCGCACACCTCACCCACCTGAAAAGCCGCGCCGCCCCCGGCCAGAGGCCGGGGAACAGAGCCGCTTTTAGATGGATGTTGTAACTATAATATTGTACCGCTGCCAGTGGTGTTGCTTTGCGCTATGAGTACACGCGCCTAAGCGCCCGCAAACGGTCGCTAAGGCGGAGATACGCCACGGCTTCGGCTTTGCCTTGCCGTGACCACTCCGACCGCGTACAGCAGCGTTCACGTCGCTGTTGGTTCCTTATGGCTTAGCAGGAACGGGGAATTGTCACGGCTAACGCCGTAACGCTTTTTTTGTCCTCGCTGCGCTGCGGGGCTTCCGGCGCGTTGCGCCTCCCATGCCCTGACGGGCATATTTTGCCATATGCTTACTTACGATATATACTCAGGGTATTCAAAATGAGGTGCAATATGAAACACAGAGTGAGTGTGACCGTCGATAGAGACAATTATCAGTTACTGAATGCTGCCGGGGTGAATGTTTCCGGCCTTGTCAACGAGGCCATCGGCAACGAAGCCCGCCGAATCAAGGCCGAGCGCTGGAAAGCAGAAAACCGGGCTGGAATGGAGGAAGTCGCCGCGTTCATTTCTCAACACGGCTCTTTTGCCGACGAAAACCGGAACTGGTGAGATGCAATTTACTGTCTATGAATACCGGCGGGAAAGCGCCTATACGATGTTCGTTGATGTGCAGAGTGATATTGTTGAAACGGCTGAACGCCGGATGGTGATCCCTCTGGTTGAAGCCCGTCACTTTTCGGCAAAAGTCAGCCCGGCATTGTTTCCGGTTATTCAGGTATCGGGAATCGATTACCGGTTACTGACCACCGAACTCGCCAGCGTAAACACCCGTTTCTTCGGTGAAGTTTTAGGCGATGCCAGCCCTGATGCCGAAGCCATCAAGAACGCACTGAACCTGATGTTCTGGGGGGTATAGAAAATCGACATATTTGTTGGGGTTCTGATGGTGGCTCTCGGATTCTGGACGTTAATTGATTCGTATACGTCCTTTAAAAAAGGCGTATTCAGAGAGTACCGGAAGATGGCTCCCTACGTGTACTACTATAAAGGCGATAAATGGTTCGTCTACAAAGTCATTGAGAATGCGGTGCTGGGGTTAGGTATGCTGGGATTTGCTATCTGGTTCTGGTCAAGGATACTTTGACATCCTCCCCGCCCTAAAGAACGGGGAAGATGTAAATTGCGCTTTTTTGGATGTTTCCTATCTTTTTTTGTTTGCTTCCAGCAACCAATGATTTTTTTCATTTGGCGCCATATTACTAAATGCCAGCAACGCCGCTTTCAGCACGGTGGTGCGGTTCTGTTCCGATAAATCACTTTCTTCATCAATAAGGTCACGATAAAACTGCTGCAACACAAAGGATGTTGGCTTGGATGCTCCTTTGGCCGGTACTTGTCTGGCCTCACGCACGAAAGCACTTGGCGTTGTCACCTCTGCCTCAACAGGCGGTTTTTTCAATCTCATGGTACAAGCCCCAATTCATTTGCCAGTAATTCGATTTGTGCTTTTGCCTTACCCAGACTGGAGGCGCGGTCAACGTCATGTACGCCAGCGCCGATGTTTGCGCAATCTTCATAAACGGTCAGTTCACCAATGCGGGTATTCAGCGGCCTGAGCCATACATCGTCGCTCTTTAGCTCCTTGGCTAATTCAGCGGCAGTGGCTGTTCGGTTATGTTTGACACGGGTGAATAGAACGAAAGGACGAAGTTTGGTATTACCCATTTTCTGCGCTTTTCTGACCGTTGCGGTTACATCTGTCAACGTTTCAGCTTCAAAGTCGGAAGACGGTTTGATTGGCGTAATGAAAACATCCGCGACGGTAAGAGCGCTGCGGTATTCTGCGTTATCGAAACCCGGACAATCGACGATCACCACGTCAGCAAGCCGAGCAGCTTTAGTTATCGGTTCAGCAATGTTCCCATAGGCTTCCTGTACGGGAATAACGGGCAATCCCTGCTTCTGGCGTTTTTCCTGCCAGTTGAGCAGCGCTTTATCTTTGCCTGCTTTGAACAGAATGACTCGTTTACCACTCTGCAACAGGTAAACGGCAAGGTTCACCGCTGTTGTCGATTTTCCGACACCACCTTTATCTGAAGCAATCAATAAGATTGACATTTGCATACCCTCTGTATACTGCCGCTATAGTTTAGCTATTTGTGCATAGCTTGTATATCAGTATGGCTACGCTATATATTTATAGCGATGGCATATCTATAAATAAACTATACTTCAATAGTTTTACTATAGCAATACTAAAGCTATAAAAACATAGCTATGTTATGCGTATGTAATACTGTATGTGTGCTATGGTTTTGCTATCTTTTTGTGACTATAATTTAGCTATGTGGCTGCTATTGCATAGCTTCTAAATGATAGCATTGATATTACTATATATTTGCTATCTTATGGCTATAATATAGCCGTATTAGATATTAAAATGTTGATTTTTTCAGGTTTATTGACTGAATCTGACGCTACCCAGCCAGTTCAGGTCGAGCGTAAATATCCGCGTGTATATTTCGGTTGAGGAAACACGACTGTGACCCAGATATGCCTGTATTACTTTCAGGGGGACGCCATGTAACAGCAAGTGCATGGCAAAACTGTGGCGGAAAGTATGGCAGGTAATGGGATCTACCGGAAACGTCACGTTATCATCGGCTGCGCGGGTAATGGCAGCACTGATCCAGTTACGGGGGGTATTGTCGCTCGACAACGGCCAGAAACGCTCATGCTGACGCAGCCCGAACGTGGCAATATATTCCCTCACCCGGCGCTGGTAATGGGGATCGGGGAGGGCAACCGCACGGCTGATACGTTCACCCCTCACCGGTCTTCCCCTTCCGCGCTGGCGCTGCTTGAGCGTCCGCAGCACGACAAATGCCTGATGTCCATGAAGATGAAAATCCCCCGGCGTCAGGGACAGCACTTCATTAATACGGCCACCGGTATTCCACAGCGTCTCAAGTAACAGGCGCTGGCGCAGATCCGGCACATAATCCAGCAAACACTGAATTTCACCGGCCAGCAGGTAACGTGGCAGATCCAGATCGGCAGCAACCGCCATCGCCCGCATGGTTGCCGCCGTTTCAGCCGTCATATATGTCTGTCCGCCTGAAATGACGGAGGTGCTGTGTGAATTCTGGCCTGCAAGAGGCAGTGTTTGCCCTGAATTTTTAAAATTATTCATCATTTTCATTATTTTTCTTATTC
>NZ_JBZCHT010000012.1:0-12073 GCF_058241465.1 Erwinia papayae | reverse complement strand
CATTCGGTCGTTAAGTGAGTCACAAATTGGCGGTGACACTATGTCAATCAATTGCCCCTTAAAAATGCCTGATTCACACCTCAATCGGGATGATGAGGAAATATCACCCGTCATTCGGACCCAAACACGAATAGTTGCCTCGGCTTTTTCTGCACCCGATGCTAGAATTTCTCGTCCACTGATACTTTTAATCTCAGCCCATATCGTTCTGCCATCCTGCCAGTGATCCTGTTTTTGACCTGATGGCATGCGGGATGTTGTGGAGTTAACTATAGTTACCCTTTCTCTGAGTCTTCCTGCCTGCATGTGATCACCCTTATAGAACAGTAGGTTTGCGAAGCGAATAGATCAGGCTCGTTACAGAAAAAGGTAATTGACCCTGATGATAATGCGCCTCTTCCTCGCCTCCGCGAACGCGGTCAAGAATTCCTACAAAAATAAGCGTAGCCTGCTTAACGCGCGTCAGTTCGGGCGAATCTTCAATTACCTTACCGTCTTCTCCAACAACCTTTTCACGACTTCCCTGTATGTAGTCATACACAGCAGTGCTGGCTGAATAAATTTTTAGTTGCAGGTCATGATCACCAGAATCAGTATCAATTCTCAGATGGGATTTAGCTTCGTCAAGTGTAACAAATTCAAGCATCAACTTGACCTCCCATCACGACCACGTTTGACAGCCAGCTTCCACCCTTTAACACCTTGCTCCCCCGGTTTACCGCTTGTTTCATTGCAGCAGTACCAGACCGAACCACCCCAGGTAACGCTGTCGCCCGGATAATATTTCTCGCCCTCTTTAAAAATATCGCGGTAGATCATTACCGGAATACTGAATGTCTTTTCAGTGACAGTACCGCTGGCGAGCTGAGCAGAAATGGTAAATTCCCGCTCGTTATCCTGGCTTATATCAATAGCTGAGATGCCATCAACGAGGCATTCCCAGCCATTCATGCCGGTTGTTTTCTGAAATGATCGCCACAGCCCACCCTGATGGATGGCATACGTGCCGCGAGGGTGCGACTTTTCAGCATCGATGCAGGGCATAATTTCAATCTGAAGCGCGTCTTTCCCGTCTGTACCGGGTTCGCCATCTTTTGTCGGGGGTATTGCTGATACAGCATCCTTCACCATCTGCCCGATGTCTGGCAGCGGTTCAGGTTGTGGAAACTGAATACATGACACCTGTGCGGTAACGGCATCTTTCACCATTGCACCAATATCCGGCAGCGCAGGCAGTTCCGGTTTTGGCAGCGCCGCAACAGCATCTGTAATCATTTTTTCCACATCAGGAAGGGGTTTAGGCTGCGGTAACTCAATTACTGACACCTGTGCGGTAACGGCATCTTTCACCATTGCACCAATATCCGGCAGTGCAGGAGCGGCGGGTAGCTGTATCGCGGCCACGGCATCGCTGACCATCCTGGAAACATCCGGCAGTTCAGGCGCTGAAGGCACCTCGATCTTTTCGATCACGGCCTGAGCAATGGCGTTTTCACCAGGCATTGAGCGCTGCACTTCCTCAATCAGTAATGCCTGCGCGGCCAGTGACTCCTCAAGGTGGAGGATTTCTGCCGATTTTTCAGCGAGTACAGCATCGTATTTTTTCTGCATTGCGGTAAATTGTTCTTTTACCGCTGCGCCCACGGCCTGCAACAGTGACATGTCACGCTCATTCATGGGTAAGCAGTCCTTTCATTATTGTCCTGACGATGAACTGCTCCGATTCAGTCAGAGCCTTTATGCTTTGATCGTCAGCCGGTGGGGTTTGAGTGGGATTCTGGTGTTGTGTTTCAGTGCTTGTACCGAAAGGGTTTTCCTGAGCATCTCGTTTTGCAAGCGCGGCCAGGCTGTAATTTTGCTGCTGCATATAAGGCGTATCTCCGCCATCAACCGGCAACATATTCTCTTTTTTGCGGGCTTGGTTGGGGGTAAGGAACCCAGCTCCGATACCTTCCCCGTAAGCTTTATATCGGCCTTCCGTATCCATCCTGATTAGCACATCAAGGTCAAATTCAACCCCTGTGATCGGGTCAAGTTCCAGCGCTTCATCGAGCAACAACTCAATAGCCTCGATATGGGTTTGCAGACACTGGGAGTAATACCCCTGATCCAACGCCTCAATATTATTATAAGACGGGGTTGTGGCCGTATCGACCTTATAAAGGGGAACGTGAAAAGTTGAGCAAATAATTTTGGCCGTCAGGCTAAGCTGCTCAACCATCTGGGCATCAACCGCTGTCATGGCGATAGTCATAAAGTTTGCACCATCCGCTAAGAGACCCGTTTTACCGGCGTTCGCACCAGAATAGCCCTCATCCCATGCAGTTTTAATTTCCCTCGCCTTATCGGCGTCCACCGCACCGGGAACGGTTATCACTCCACCAGGTTTACCGCCATTTTTAAAATGGTTAGCGGAATTAGTCAGGATGGCATCGCCCTGCATCGCAGTAAGCCCACAGGCATAGATGGGTGACAATCCGCAGAGGGGATGGAAAAAGCAGTTAAAACGGTCGTGAATGATTTCTCTTGCAGGAACCATTACCTGTGTTTCCAGTCCGTTAATATTATCCGGACGAACCTGATAGAAAATTTCCCCATCATCGGTGATATAAGGTGTCACTTTGTTAGGGTCAAGCACGCGCCACTGAGTAACCTGGCCTGTTGGATCGCGTATTTTCAGTACGTAGGTGTTGCCATCCGACAGTTTGGAATTCATCCAGGCCTCAAAAAATTGCATTCTGGTCTGAAAGTTGTTTGGCTTTCGCAGCAGAGGTAAGATTTTCTCATCGTCGTGATCTTCCCAGATGCCATTGCTTAACTTCTTTTTTAGCAGCAGCGGCATTTTAGCAATATCAGCAGAAATCAGGGAGATGCAGGAAAACACGGCGTGATAAGCCAGTACAGTAGTGGCATCAACTTCCACGTTTCTCTGCCATGAGCCGGTAAATGATTCAAAAATTCTGCGCCATGAACCTCCATTTGCAGCCTGCAACGCCTTTTCTACTGATGGCTTTTTGCGGAAAAAACTGAACATCGGCTGCTTCTCCTGATATTTATTTTTTCTTACGGGTTACCGTTTTTTTTTCGACGGTATCCGTGAATTCAACATAGCCGGTCAGACGCAAATCTTCCATCACGGTCATTCAAAAAACGTTTTTCACCCACATGGGCATCATGGGTGCCTTTCAGATATCTGACTTGCTTCATAGAAAAAAACGGGGATTTCTCCCCGCATCTCCTTAACTTCCCGGATTGGTACCGTAGTTAACGCCTGAGATGACTGCAACAGCAGCATGCGGCAGCGCTCCAGTTAATCCAGCGTTCGGCACGGATGGCAACGCTGTTGGTTTGAAACATGGAAACCATCTCTACTGGCGTCGGTGTGGTGCTGTCACCAGTAGGAGCGCTTTCCATTTCCAGTGATGCTTCGCAGACATCCACCGCAACACCGCCATCATCTGCGAGGTAAATATCCGGCGCATTCAGGATCAGGTAGCTGCCTACATACTGCGAGACAATGACCGGCAGGCCCTGGAAAGTGCCGCCCGGCATCATGATTTCAGGGTATTCTTTCTGGCCAAGCGCATTCTTACGCATAGATAGCGCCAGTGCGTTCGTACTGGACATAAGCCAGACGGCACCTGTGGGCTGTAGAATTCGCAGTCACAAAAGTAGCAAATGCAGCCTGTGCATCATCATCAGGACTACCGGTTGAAGAAATGGTAGTGATGCCATCCGTGATTAATGCAGGAACACGCCAGCCGTTTCTGCTTAGGGTCGATAAAGTCCGTATCCGTCGGGCAATAACTGCTTCTGCCAGCGCATCACAAGCACATCGGCAGCAGGATTGGAGAAGCAATAAGCTCATCGGTCAGAACAGCAATCGCGGCCGCTTTTGCAAAACCAAAGGTGATGGACTCAAAATCAAATTTGGTCAGCGGTTTGGCTTTACCCTGGCCTACCCAGTTAGCTGAACCGCCAGAAGTCTGGCGATGCGCACGCATGAAAAGGTACGCTGCGCAGTGCAGGAATTGCCCCCTGACCAAAACGGCCAATGACGGTCTGAGGGCGCAGGAATTCAATAAAGTCCTGAGCATATTCCTGGTACTCAACCAGGCTTCCCGCCCATGTCGGGATCGGTAGTTGACCCAGCACCTACGGCAGACTTGATAACATGGTGTAGCCTGGCATCATCCTTATACTGTGATTTAGCAATCTCCAGCGCATCGCTGCGACTGCCATTAGCTGCGGCCAGGCACTTGGCGAAACGGGCGAAACCGATACCTTTTTCCAGCTTCTGCTCGACGCGAATGACGCCGGGTGCACGGTTATCTGTCGTGGTAACAACCTGACCACCAGCGGCTTTCTGCACCGGTTTTGCGGTAGCCGCTTTGGTGGACTCCATGTCTCGCAGGCGTGCGAGATGGGCATCAACGCTTTTGATTTCAGAGGATCTCGTCGTATTTCTCTTCTTCTTCAGCGTCCAGGGTGCGTCCTTCTTCAAAGGATTTTGCCATCACCGCTTCGCGCTCAGCATCCAGGGTGGCACGCTTGGTTTCGAACGATTTAATCTGTTCTGCAATATTCATCTGTTTTCCCTTAATCGGAGTAATTTTCTTCGCTGTAGCGCCAGCGGTTTTCTCAGTTGTTGACTCCGGCTGGTTTTCGCCCAACACGGCAGCCAGCTCATCAATAGATTTAACGGTGTTGATCGTGCCTTCTGCATTGGCCGGCACAGTCACCACCGAGAGCTCGTGTACCACTCCCATCTGATGAACCTGATCCCGCCCTCATCGATATAGGCGTACTCAATTGGTCGGAAGCCGATAGACAGCCCCTTAACCAGACCCAGGCGAATACTTTGCCAGGCCTCTTCCAGTCGTGCGGACAGCTGGCTGGGAGCATCTGCTTTGGCCAGCGTGGCTTTAATCTCAATACCTTCAGTCGTCACTTTTGCACTGCTAACTTCACCAATGGGAGACTGATGGTCGTGCTGCCAGAGCAACGGGATAGGAAGCTGAAACTCAGCCCCTTCAGGCATCACAACGTCGCCATAACGATCAGGTGTTGGCGTTGTCGCTATACCGGTGATCTCCCGTGTATCCTCGTTAACCGCTTTAACCACCAGGAGGCTTACAGCGTGTTGATGCTTCATTTCCTTATCTCCAGAAACGAAAAACCCGCCGTAGCGGGTTGTAAAAAAAGCGATTTCTCTAAATGAAAAATACGCCGTAGTCCTTTTTGGTTGGTGCCGGATTCAGTGATAACAGCGAGATGGCATTAAAAAGCGCCATCAGCGGGTCATTTTGCCGATCCCGCTGGCTCCTTTGGTAACGAGGGGGGCATTACCACTGATAACGACTTTTGCATTGCCTACGCACCAGTTCATCAGCTACTGGGGCGCATGCCGGAGAGTGCCCTCCGCCAGTTTCCGTTCGGTGGTCTTGCAAGCACCACCAGCTTCCACCCCTGACTGATCCCGACAACCAATTCCTGTGGGATGCCTGCATCAATGAGCGTATCCAGCAGCACACCAATACCTGCGGGGTCCATGCCAACTTTATCCAGCAGTCCGGCCTCATATATCTGAAAAACATACATGGCCACTTCATCGGCATCATCACCCACTTTGGAGACGATGGTCAGATCGCCCTGCCTCTCAAAGTCTCGCAATTTGCTTTCTTCGCTTTTACGTCACTGCCAGCATCTTTAAGTGGCACCAGGCATGGGACCATGTCAGCGAGTCGCGGGTTTTACGGTCGCGACCGGCAATAGACAGACCGAGAAGATCGTCCAGTCCACCACCATCTATGCCAACGTCAATGACCTCGCACCGGCTTAAAATCTGTTTGAAGGTAACCGAGGGGTCGGCCTGCACCTCCCAAAACTTCGCGCCAGCCCAACGGTCATTCCGTAGATTCGTGCCGATCTCAACGTTGAGATGCTTGGCGAGAAACTTTCTCAGGCTCCCTTCATCTTCCTGCGACCGCTCGAGATACTCATGGTCCAGCCACTCTTTACTGACCGAGCGACCCATATTCGGGTTGGTGATGTAAAAGTTATCCGGGTTGCGGAACCCTTCTTTTCCACCATCTCAGGGGGGAATTCATAGAGAATCCCGAGCGTTTTTCCGTCTTTAATGACGCCATCACGAACGTTGCGCCAGTAATCCAGTTTCTTTTTGAATACCCCAGCCGGTGGCTCATCACTTTGCGTGGTCAGATAAATCACCCACCCCTCATTGCGGATACCTGTGCCACCAGGGCCTCAATAAACATCGCATCGGCTTTGGTCGCTTTTGCCGAACAGCCACAACTTGTTCAACCAGAATTCGCCCGGCCTTTTTACCCGAAACCGTATCGCTGTCGGCCGCTCTACCTTTGTGCGGTTGATGCGGTGGGTAATAGTGCGGATGTGATCCTGGATATGGAAAATGATTGATCGTCTCTTCATCTTCCCGAACCATACTGGCAGCGGGTTTAAAGCAGTTATCGGCAACCTCTTTTGTTGGTGCCAGAATCAGATGCTCTTCATCTGCACGCCAGCAGATAATAAGCGCAGTCAGCATTATCCCGGCAGCAATGGTCGATTTGGTATTCTTCTTACTAATCAGCAGTCCATACTCACGTATCAACTGATTCCCGGTCTGCTGGTCATAACCACGAAATATCGCCAGCACGAAATCAAAGACCCAGTCTTCAGAACACTCACCGAAAGTTGGCTTGCCCGGCAGGTCAGTTACCCTCAGCTCCTTAAAAATTGCCAGGGCGTAGTTGCCAGAATCAGCAAAAATCGGCGGCGGAATGATTGATTCCCGATTGAGTCAGCTTTATGGCCCAGTCAATGCACGCTGTAGACCATTCAGGCATTGTTATCTCCCGTTACTCACAACCAGTTTCGGCGGTGCCATTCCGCTGAACTTACTGGCAGCTTTCTTCGCTGCTGCGTCTTTGGCTTCTTTCTTGCCCGTATCGCCCATTTTCTGGCAGACGTAAGGGGCAAGTTTTGCGGCTGCTTCCAGGCTGAGTTTCGGATCAACCAGAAGGTTATCGCTCATGATTCGTTTCATCACGGCGATGGGATCATCAAACTGGAGCGGAGTTTCTTTACCGGGGGTAAATCTGCCTGAGGAACCGGCTCTGGCAATGAGTCAGCAGGGTTAACTACCTGACTTTCTCCATATAACCGATCACGTCTTTATCTTTGGCCAGCTGGCTTCCTTTCACCTTCGCCGTTTTTTCACTGTATCCCGCCTGAATTGCGGCCTGTCGCTGATTGCTGCCCTTCATCAGGGCATCAGCAAACTTCTTTTTCTGCCCTGTCAGCATGGTTACCTCATAGGTTTATAGGGTTAACTGGGTGGGTTAATAACCTTAAAAAAAAAGGGAAATTTTCTGCGCGTGAGAGGGTGGGCGGTTTCGGCGTCATTCGTGCTTGAACTTTATAACTCCCCCCCCTACCTAAGTTGCTAATGAGAATTATTATCTGATCTTGGGTGGCGGCAGAGATTTCGCTATAGGGGCTTTGGATGCGCATGGCTGATAACCGGGCCAGCCCTTTCTTTTTCGTTCACAGCCATCACACTTACAGCGCTGGGCCATAGTCACCTCATCATGTCTGCATTGGTCTTCTTCCGATGGCATCCATTCTCTCCGTTGCAAAGGATCTGGCAGTTATCATCGGTGTCTGGTCCACCCTGATACAGTGACACAATATGGTCGAGTTCAAAGCCATGCGGATACTCAGTAAGCCGTCCACACTCAGCACAACAAGGGTTTGCTGCCCATAATCGCTTGCGGCGCTGCTGTAGCTCCCAGCCAGTCATGCGGTGATCTGCAACGGTCATGGCTTTCAGGCGTTGGGTATTGGCAACCGCGAGTCGGGGCTTTAACGTTGTGAGCTTTGCCATCAATCCGCCTCGGTATTAGGGAATACCACGCCAAGGTTCTCCATCTGCTTTTGCATGGCGGCTATTCGTCTATCCAGCTCGGACAACACGTAAGGAAACATCGCCGCTAAAAACTCATCATCCTGATAGGTAGACTGAATAGTGATATTCAACCCTCTACCTTCAGATATCAGGCTCCGCTTGCGGATTAACTCATCAATGAGTTGCTTAGTGGCGTATGCCTGAGCGATGTTATTAATGTCCAATTGATAGCCTCCAGGCTTTACGCCGTTCAGTGCGCGGCGCGTTGTCAGGGTGATACTCAACCGGCACACCATCGGCATGATCCACCAGTGAGTAACAGGGATAGACGACACGTCCGCCATAGGCATCGCCTACCGCATAGTCAGCGGCTTTGGTATGGTTCCACTTATTCAGGATGCTGCTGATGCTGTCCTGTGGTGGGCTGTAGCACACACCATGTATCAGGCGGTTCATGATGATGTAGTCATCCTGCCGCTTGTCAGCCTCTATCAGGCTGGCTGCTATCTGCATCTGGTACTGTGGTGGTCTCCCGGTCCCCAGATAGAAAGACAGAAGATCATCAGGGAATCTGTTAAGCCAGACTGCTATCTTGTCGGTGAAGCCATCAACCAGGATGGCATCATCTTCCAGGATAACCACACGGCAACCCTGCTGGCTTGCCAATTGTATGGCGCGGCGGTGATTCCAGTTTGCACCGTTGTCTCCCTCATCAATGAGGGTGAGTGCACCCAGAGATTCAGCCAGACGTTGAGCCATACTGCGGCGGGAGTGATGACCGACCACCACAAACATTATTTGTGCTGCCACCATGCATACTCCCGGCCAGTGCCGTTGGTTTTGAATAATGTGTTAATGCGTGGGCCGGTCACCAGTTTATCGCGTTGCTGGTAGCCCACCATGCCGAATGCGATCATATCGCCCACGCACGGCTTGCCCTTCTCTTTCCCCCAGAACCGGTTCGACTCGGTGCGATACCAGATGCGCACAATGCCGTGAGCGTATGCCATGATGTCTTCACGACTACCACCCAGCAGGCCAGCGTTAAGCATCAGCTCGTTGCGGTGCTCATTCAGGAATTGCTGATAGCAGGCTTCCGGATGATTATCTCTTGCCCATGCGTCAGCGTAAGTCTTTGGCTCAGAGCCAACATAGATTTTTCCTGGCTCCATCTCCTGCCACGGTTCCCGCAACATTTCAACGTCAGTACCATCGGTACACCAGACGAGATGATATTCAGGGTGTTCACGCAGGTATTGCCAGATATGCAGCCAGCGACGGAAATAAACATTCATTGCCACATCAGGAACGCGGTGAAGCGTTGTGCCTGCAATTCCCGTTTCCAGTTCATCCACCAGCACAACCGCGTCAGCACCACGAATAGATGCCGCCCATCGACTCAACATGCCAGCTGCTGGCGTCATTCTGTTGCCGCGCTGAGGGTCTGGCTGGCTGGTCAGCAATGAGGTGATCACCAGATTCTTTTGCTGCCGGTACTCTGCATAGCCGGTATAGCCAGCTTCGCGCCGGGCATTGTGAATGCTGACGTTGTTCTTTACCTGCTGTTCCCTGTCCGGGCGCGGTACTGATCGTTCAACCGCCTGATGCTCATCCAGCGAGTAAATCAGCTTTTCAGAGCCAGCCACGTCAGCAAATGCCCAGCTCGTTAACCCGGCGTTGTGGATCCGCAGGGCTAAATCGCTGTGCTCATACATCCCGCGACCATAGACCGTATCGAAGCCTCCAACCTTTTCAATCACGCTGCGGTGGTAATAAAGCATCACGCCACGCTGGCCGGTGTAGGCAACGTGTTTATCGTCACGATACAGCACTGCGATATCGTTAAGTTTTTGCCCGGTGGCGAAGTCCTTAAACTGGTAAGCAAGGTGTGGTTCAGGTGAGGCGATATAAGGTTGCTCCCATCCACCCGCAACAGGCCAGGCGTCATCGTCCCACAAGAAACAATTTTCGCACCCTGCATCAATCAGGGCTTCAAGACTGGCGTTTTTAGATGCAACGATACCGCGTGACGTTTCACTGCGGATCAGCTTAACGCCATCCGGCACGGACACAGGTTTTGTGGAACCGTCATCAATAACAACCACCATCGCACCGGCTGGCAGATGTTTGAGTTGATGTTCAAGAGCGCAGGATAAAATGTCGTGACGGTTGTGCGTGGTGATGGCAATGCCAATATTTGATGTGCGGCTTGTTAATGGCGAGTATCGAACGCCATCAATCATAACGTCCATTTTCACTCCAATGAAAAACCGCCCGTAGGCGGCTCATTTAAAAATTATCATCGAGTTCAGCTGATTCAGTATCGAAATGCTCAATGTAATGGATCAGCTCAGTTTCTGCATTTTGCAGTGACATACCATGATTAGGAGCATAGCCATCATAGATGTAATTAGTTCGCCACATATATGGAGTATTTAGCACAGGCTTTATGCATTTGATAATGTCTGCCTTTACTTGGCCAAACCCATGTATCTCAAAATTGTACTGCTTAACCACTTCATACATCTCATAACTCATGTGAGCACCCTTTTCATAAATGAAGCTCATACATTAGTGTTAATAATGTTTTTAGTGAAGCAGAATCAATTATCATCAGGCGCACTCGCAAATGCGCCTTCTCGTGGTCACGCTGCTTTGCCTTCCATCAGAGCAATCATGTCAGGATTCATCTGCTCGATGATGCGTTCCCGTGCGTTATTGAGCAGTGCTTTACGCCCGCCTCGCCCCCACTTGTTCATGGTTCGTGCGCAGCCGCTTACCTGTTCGCTTTCAGTTGCTATCAGCAGGTCAAGCCGGTTTAGCTGGCTCATATTGCTGATGCCATTTAGCACTGCCTCTCTGAAGGTGTTATATACCAGAATTTCAAATACAGGATTCAGCCATGCTGCATAACGTATGGCTACCAGTTCCAGCCCCCATGAGCCTTGCTCTTTGCCACCCTTAATGGTCTGAACCGATGCGATTTTTGTCGCATCGCTCAAAGCGGCTACAAATCGGCGTATTTGCTGACTCTTTAAAAACTCCCCCGGGCGCTGGGAGTCAGTAGCCTTTCCCTTTAATACCGCAGCTGCGTGCAGGTCATTCAGGTTGTAGCGTCCTTCGCTGTCAACGCGAACTGATACGCCGTTTACGATCACGGTTGGACATGTCATAGCGTTTTACCTTTTAGAAAGTGAGCCTGTCCCACAGAAAGGCCGCCCGAGAGAGGTCGCCACCTATAACGGCTATTCTCAGGCTCGCTTACTGAAAGGCTCTCGTTGAGATGCGCGTGGGGTGCGCGGTGAAATGCATATAAAAAAGCCCCGGACTATGCCGAGGCTCTTGTGATATGGACTTCTGATTACAGGTATTTTTTTGCCAGTGCGACAAACTCATCTTTTGCAGCCGCACCCAGCAGGGCAACGCCCTGCTCAATGAGCGTCAGCGCTTTATCCAGATCCTGTACGCCTGATTTAAGTTGATCCTGTGCAGTCGCTTGGGCTTCCGGTACTGTCTGAACTTCTGCCGGGGCCGTCTGCGCTTCAGCCTGAGTGTCAGCGTTTTCTACACCATCCATATTTTTCCTCGCTCTGTTAATTAGGCTTTTCAGCCAGGTGATTAATGCTTTCATTGGCTTGAAGCCTTATGTTGCTTACTTGATTAAACTTGAGGCGTATTCAATAAGGTAAAGCTTCGGAGCTAACCAGATTTTCAGCCATGTCAGGTCGCTTATTGATTGCAGAAACCACAATAGCCACACGGCCAGTAAGAAAGTTGGGAGCATAACTACCGGGGAGATGTCACCCTTACTGTCCCAGACAAGACTGGGCTTGTATTTAGGCTTACCCACCTCCCATGAGTAAATCTCTCCAGACAGGAAGACGCCATCTGGTATGCGGCGCAGGGAATAGCGAACCAGCCACAAAACCGGGAAAACAGATATGAGAGCCAGAACTGTCATAACAATGCTTTTGGTAAGGTTCCACAGCAGTAACTGATGAATGACATCAGGAATCTGCGCCTGACTGAATGTCACTGCTGAATCAATGCCGTTACTGGCTTTCTGCAACAACTCAGCAAGAATTTTATTGGCCTGGTCGTTCATGTTTTGCCTTATCTAAATGATTCAATTTTTCGGATAGC
>NZ_JBZCHT010000008.1:0-177429 GCF_058241465.1 Erwinia papayae | reverse complement strand
TTTAGTTTACGTGACAACATAAGTGTGGCTTGCACGGGGGCAATGCGCTGAGGAACAAGTGATAAAGAAATAGCAACACTCTCATCACCTTTTTCAGTTACATAAAGAGCTACTGGACGGGGGTTAGGCGTGAAGACATAGATTGCGTTACCTTCGACGTTTACTTTGACGTCGTTTAACTGGAGCTTCTGGATAGTAGGGCGATCAAATGGGGTGACAATACGGTTAATCTGTCCCATTGAGATTGGTATTAACGTATTCACCCCCGGCTCAACGATAATCTCTTGTCTTGATGGAATAACATCGTCAGTAAGGCGGATTGGCTGTACAACTTTGTTAGGCACAGGCTGCACATTGGTTCCATCTACAGCAGGATTGTCACGGCTATTAGCGTTACGTGATGCGCCAGCCGTCGCAGTATGATTAGCACGATCAGAAGTAGCGCCTTTTGAATTATTCACTGCTGGTTTACCGGCAGGTACGACAACGGGTTCATTACTTCCTGTTGCATTACCGAGAATAAGCCCTTCGTCAACAGAAAGTGTACTTTTTGCTGCCCCTGATTGCTGCCCCCCGGCAGAATTCTCAGCAAATGGCAGGCCATAGCTGTTAACATCAGCTACAGCAGAACCGGCGGCTACCAATGACACGAGCATTGCCAGCGACTTAACTGGTAATTTCATTATTTATTCCCCCGAGCATTGTCTTTGCTACGACGTTTGTTAGCATCGGAGGGTAAAACGGCTTTACCTTGCGCGATATTCACATACGTAATCACAGGACGATACCCCTTAATATCTACGTTAACCTGAAAGGTCATTGGTTTAACTACTGGTGCTCCGCTAATACCTTCAAGCCCTTGGTTCCCTTCAACATAGAACACACCCGGAGCAGCAGGATCGGTGATCACACGATTGGGCGAGAAATAAAGACTTATACGGTCACGCTTAATCTGGTCTATCTGATCATCAATGCGCTTCATCATTTCTGTGTAAATTTTAGCGTCAAGGAAAGGGCCGATTGCATCTTTCACCATATCCACGGTCGTAGGGTTGGCATTACCCAACGATTGAGCGACATAAACAGCCCACGCTCTCATATATGGTGCCGAAGCTGCATTTTCATCCAACCACGCCGTTTGTGTCAGATTCGGAGGTATAATTGTTACGACCTGAGAACGAGACATTAACGTTGCGGAAAGAATCACTACCACACCGAGTAATCCTAACACTATCCATTTGAGGGCCGAAATCTCTCCAGCCATCTGCAAAAGACCTTTTTTAAACTGTCTACTATTCATACGACAAATTCCCGTTCAAATGAGTTTGGTACGATTGTACTTTTGCCGAATGAAACGCCGAGGTTCCAGTAGCAAAGGTGTAAAAAGTATTTTTCAGATGCACGTTGTAGGAAGCTGCCGTAATAGCGCGTAATCACTACCCCAATAATTGCAAATGTTAAGATGCGACCGGTAAAGATGCCGACCATCAGAAAGACGAAAAAAGGCATAGCTTCATCAATACTCCAGAAGAAAAACTTCGGAGGATCATCGACAGAATGTGAAATTTTAACTGGTTCCATTTACCGCTCCAAAAGTTAAAAAATTATTTAAACACCACACAGTTCAATGCCCGGAGGCACATCATTATTTTCATTTTTTTTCTGGCATTCCCCCATCAACAAGCTGAGCCATCATTTGCATAATCCCCGTACCATTTACCATCCCTTGAACTAATGCAGAACGTTCACCGTGAACTACAATAGTGGAAGGTGTCTGTTGAATATTAAGACCTGCGGCCTCACGAACATCGGCTCCGATTTTCTTTGCAGGACGAGCTGCATTAACGCATTCGATGAGTCGTTTTCCATCAAAGCCATTCCGTTCAGCAAGCACATCAAGTGGTGTTGTCAAACCTCGTCCGTCGGATTGCGTATTTTCAAAAATCGCGCGAGCTAACTTATAAAATCCGGGATTTCCGTTTTGTTCCGCTGCACATTCAGCCGCAAGTGATTCAACTTGAGATGCTTGTCCGTGAACAGGAACGTGCTTAAAAACAAGGGCAATGTTGCCGGAAGAAGAATCAACAAGATCGAGAAGCTGCGGGAAGTGCTCTTTGCAATATGGGCATTCAAAATCCGAATATTCAATTATATAAAATTGAGCTTCGGGATTGCCGTAAATTCGCTCATCAGAAGGTGATGGGATATAGTCTTTATCATTTTTCGCACCAGAACGTGAAAGTGTAGACTTTTCAGGTGCCACCAGAGTCAGATCCAACCCACCAGCAGAAATGTATTCTGAAAAAAGTTCACGTAGTTGCTCTCGATCAGTTACGAGAGGGCGACTGTTTTGCACCATAAATGCAACATCATTAAGAACCTTTGCCTGTTTATGCACGCTGTAGCCAATGTATGAAGCTGTTCCTATCAAAATCGCCAGCGGGACAGCAAAGATAGCTGTATTTTTTAGAGATTTTTTTTTGCTCATTTAGTAGCCTCTGGAATTTTGTAGCTGCTCAGGTGCATAAACGGTATCGGGTTTTTTGATTTTCTTGCGAGCTTCCTTTTCCTTATACTGCTTTTGCAACAATGGAAGCATGATGTCTGCCATTTCTCTGTTCATCTTCTCTTGCGTGTTCAGATAGACTGGCTTTTTCGCTTGTTCAGCAAGAGCCTCAAGTTGTGACGACTTATCTGCATATGAAAAAGCGGCAAGAAGTAGCGCTGAACAGACAAGGCTAACCCCTGCTGACAGAAGGTACATTTTTGTATCAGACATTTTTCACCTCTTTTCGGGTAATCTACCAAAGAACTCCCGAACTCTGATAAGAAAAAACAGGACGTTTTGCCCTGTTTTTTTAAATAGTTCTTAGATGCGTTTTGGCAAGTTGCTTATTAGCAAAATGAAGGCTATAGGCATTGCTACTATCATCACTACTGCGCCTATCATGGGAGGAATAGGGAAGGGAACAAAAAGGGAAAGGATCATTGAAAAAATCCCCCATCCGATCATTGTTAAGCTGCGCCGGTTAAAGAATGGCGAAGAGTAACCGAACGTATATCGCTTTGACATCCACTTCATTAAGCCAGCAAACATCGAAGGCACGCCAACAACCAGCAAAAAGGGAATCCAGTACATAATCAGACTCAGTCTATATGTCATGATGAATAACAAATAATTAAATACTTTTGCACCATTCATAAAGAAAGGAACAGCGAGGTCGCCAATTTTATTGAAAACATCTCCCGTAGTTGTTTTTGCCTTTATGGGCTGATAATACCCTTTGAGCGCAGAATCGATGTGTGTATCAATAAATAAATATTTGTATCGTGCGTTCGTTGTATCCATAACGGCAGGGAATTCATTTATTCCTATCATCTTTTCCCCCCAACTGATTTCTTTCATCATATTTTCATAGACGAAGGACGCGGGTACAAAAAACATGATAACGAGCCAAATAGCTGTACCCCATATCATCAGTCCTTTGAACGATATGGGCCATTTATCATCTTTAAGCTGATCAAGCATTCTCTAACTCCATAGATAGTTTTTTCGCAGTATCCTCGATAAACACTGGTGTCATCTTCCTTGGTAGAGCACATGTTTTAGCTACTTCATGAAAAGTCATTTTCCCTGCAAGTGTATGGGTGATGAAATTTATTGTCATAATGAGGTATACAGCAAGACGTTCCCAGTCCGTCATATAGAATGGATAGGGCTGGTGGTATGCAGCAATAGCTTCCTTAACGACAGGCACAATCAAATTGTGCTGTTCTTCTGGAATAAGGGAGACTAGTTGCGATGAGATTTTTTCAGCGCAGGGCCAGATAACAACAAGTCCCTCATAAGCAGCGATATCATCTTTAGACCGAAAAAGTGTTTTTAATTTTACCATGATTATTTTGCCTTACACCTGAGCTGACTTGGAGCGGATTTTTTCTCCGCGAACTTTTTCTTTGTAAATCTTCTGAAAACGAGCGGCTTTTGCTTTTATCCGGTCTATCTCGTTCTGATTTTTCGGCTTGGATAAAATCGGCACTTTACCTTTTACAATCACTTTTGCCTGATTCAATGCAAAAAATTCGAGATTAGGCAACCAGCCCAGTAGTGGTGCGGGGAATAGTTCGCTTTCTTCTTCCATCAGGCGCTCGCCTACACCACCAGTAATCTGCTCGGGATCAGCTCCTGCGCTGGAGCTATGACCGCGCATGATGTACTTAAATTTCGTCAGAGGGACGCGTTCCATGATAGCTTTCTGCGCTTTGGGAGACGGTGTACGAAGAGCCGTGAAGTGGTTAGTGTTGACGATGATCTGTTCCATCTTTGCTTCCGAACCCAACCGCGCTTCAAAGTCGGATGTCCCCTGAGATGCAATAAACATACAAAAACCTGCGCCACGCGACTTGTTAAGCATTTTAATAACTTGGTCGTTAACAACCTCAGCGGCTTCATCGACCAGAATCATGACGTTCGCTACGTCTTCACCACGCGGTTGCATAAAGTTATAGATTTCTGACGCAACACTGGTTATGTCAGATAGGAAAATCGAGCCTACAGCGGCAGCCGTATCGCCATCAGCTAGGGCATCCAGACCAAGATACAACATCCCATTGGTACTAATAATCTCACGGATATTTGCTATAGGTCGGTCGTCTTCTAACTGGTCAGGATCAAATGTGTCAGGAGAAAGTAAGTCCCCCATAAAGCCAGTGGTAAGCTGGGAAAGAATTGGCATCACGTTCAGGATCATCTTCTGAAAGTGTTCACGGTTATGACTAAGGGTATCTATTCCTGCCTCAATATCCGGGAATGCCTTATTCTGACGAATATCACTCATGTAAAGTTCGCTACATATTTTAGCGATAGAGATAGCATCAACAGATTTCAACCGGCTTTTTCTGGCTGCAAGCATGGAGTCAAACCAACTATCGGGCATAACTTCCCGCCCAACTTTGGTTATGGCGTGTGTGACCAGTTCAGCCAGTGCTGTGATATTTGAACCCAACTGTGTTTTAAGGCTTTTCAATGTCGGTTTAATCTCACACATTTTCATCATTTCGAGAATGCTGGTTAAAGACATTGTTGCGAAGGAAATGAATGGGTCACTAGTTGAATCCGAGCGCTGTATAACAGAAATAATGCGGTTAGCTACTTCACCAGAACGTGTAAAGTTTGTGATAGGTGAAATACGCACTGATTTTTCTGGGTGAGCTAAAGAAAAATAGTTTAATTTATGTGCTCGCCCCACAAAAGATAAACACATTTCCATCCACTTAGCCAATCCTTCATCGTTCTTAGGGTCAACCATGATCAGCGGTTGTCCTTTAAGGGCGGCCTGTAGAATTATTAATTTGTAATAGGTGGTTTTACCGGAGCCTGTGGTTCCGGTAATGAGAGTGTGTAGCGAAAGAAGATCTTCAACAGTACGGATATAATCACTATCTGAGCCTACCTGATGAATCCATCCTAAACCCATGAAGTTATCGTCAGTTTTAGCGGCCAGTTTTGAGAGGTCGCGTTTAAGAAGTTCAAATGCTGACTGTCCTTCTTTCTGGCCCCATTGAAAACCCTTTCCGAATATATATGAGTCAGGATATTTAATCATTGCATCAATAATTTCTTCAATGCGCATAATTAAAACATCTGGCTTCTTAGCGAGTCGGCGTTTGTGTTTATAAACGTAGTAAGCCTCTGGCAAGGCTCTTATGCCATACGCTGCCTGCACGGCCACTGCCATGTAGCAAGGCAAAGAAGGCATATTGAAATATGCATTTACTGCAAGCGCACTGGCGATCCCTGCGCTCCAACCAGCAACTTCAAACGCTTCATAATTGGGACGCCAAGGCATGTTGTACTTCCACTCACTCATGAGAATCCACCATGTAAGGTCTAAGGTTATCGTCTACAAGTACATGCTCTGAGCCGCGTTTATTCACGGAGTCAAAGTTGTAACACACCAAAAAACGAACACTGGCAGTATCCAGTTCAAGCGACTTAGCCATATTTCTAATTGCGGAACCACTCAGTGCTATAACATCTTTATTGTCGTATGTTTTTTTTACCTGCCCATAACTTGCTATAGCACGGTATAGGTCATTTTCAGGACAATACACATCACTAGGATTTACCGGCAGGATATTCTTCAGATAGTTTCCACCTGAGAGATAATCAATATCTTCGTTAAGCTCACGCTTTAGAAAATAGCCCGGCTTCGATTTGTACATGTGGAATTTTTCATTAGGATCAAGAAATGGTTTCCATACCCAACCTGCGGCAACCATAGCTAAATAGTTTTCTTCGTCCTGATCGTCTTTTTTATGAATAAAAAGGTGAAAGTTATCCGCAATTAGTTCTTTCTGGCGTTCGCTAATGATTTTTTTCAATATTATTTTTGTTGCATCTGGTGCATCCTTGAACAAGGGGGAGAATATGTGTCCCCCCTCAAGAATTCCGGGGATATCCTTAATTGCAGGATTTTCATTTGTATTCATATCGCTGGGAATCGAAACCCCATAACGTTCATCTTTAGACTGCCGGATACGCTGCTGTGCCTCGGCCCACAAATCAACCGCTGGTTTAACCGAACCCTGCTGAATATGAGATTCATCGTCCTGATATTTTTGTTGAATAGCAGCCTGCTCCATCCGCTCACGTAAGCTGATAGTTTGCTGCTCATTATCTTCCATGCAATACTGATGAACCATATCTTCTGTATCAGCGTCAGCATCAATATA
The DNA here is from genome assembly GCF_058241465.1 of Erwinia papayae. Taxonomy (NCBI): domain Bacteria; kingdom Pseudomonadati; phylum Pseudomonadota; class Gammaproteobacteria; order Enterobacterales; family Erwiniaceae; genus Erwinia; species Erwinia papayae. The sequence continues at coordinate 170,694 of NZ_JBZCHT010000008.1, read as the reverse complement.
AGGTAGAGATTCATACTCATCAGCGAACAAATGTGTCTGATTTTCGGTGGCCTTAGCCGTTTCCTTTGACGACGCATCGTGCTGATTATTAGAAGCATTTTTTTTCACCGCATTTTGATGGCGATGATTTTTGTCTGAAAGTAGTTCATCACCGGCTTCCTCTTTTTCTACAGGGGTCTTAGTTGCTTCTTCCTTAGCCTTTAAATTTTTAGCATCGCGTTTTTTGATCGCCGCTGCTACTTCTGGTGAGAGCAGGTTAATGCGCAACATGTGATCAACAATATTTTTAGGCTCAACGACTGTTCCACGTTTTACAATTGAGCCATCTGGAGGGAGGTCTTCCGTAGGTGGTAGTGATCCACCTTTAAGAATTTCTGGGTCAACGTTTAGTGGCAGCACTCTTTCTTCTGGTTTATCACCGATGTATGCTCGGCTTTCTTTTAAAGTAGCTTTGCCTCCAGCAGCCAAAAACTCTTTCCAACCATCAGCGAGTTTGATTCGACAGGATGTCGGGTTAGGTACAACGTCTTCTATAAAAATAACGATGGGGTCAACGAACTTTATGCAACTTAACGCGTTTTTTGGCTCTTTATCTTGACGGGATTTCTTATCGTTCAGGATATGAGGAGCCATGCGCCAATAGACAGAATCATTTTCGTTTAAAACGAACAACCCATAACTCAGCATGATATCCGCGAGACTATCAGCAGAGTGGGGTACATTCACTCCAGATGACTTGACGATGGTTGTGATCGGCTCTACCGCTGAACCCCAGACAACAAACAACCCTTCTGTTGCATACCAAATAGGGGAGCCGGGTTTATTGGGAACCCAGTCACCTCGTTTAACAAGCAACCGGATAGCATCGACTATTCGGGCTACAACGGACACACCGGTTTGTGCAGCACGAACAGCATCTCCCGAGTACCGTTTTAGGTCTTCTTTAACAGAGCGACTGTCAGCAGTAGAAACTATTTTGTGGATCTTGTTCTTATATGCTGTGCCAGTATCGTTGCGCGTAGCTGTAGCACGAAATGAATTACTCCCGGCGAGAGCCTCTGTTAATTCGTTATAAATATCGTTTCCTTCTTCCATCAGAAAAGCGAGTAATGTCTTTGGTACAATATCAGTCATTTTTGTCAAACTGGTATTGTGATGACGCTCATGGCGATCTGTACGCCAGTAAATGTAAAAACGTTCAACATCTTTCTGTTCAGCCCATTCATGTATGCAACTCACAGTTGGCGACCAGTGATGTTCACCTGATTTATCCCACACATCTACATCAGAAATAGGTTTACCAATATCGTGCATTACAGCACCTACTACTACGGCCATACGCCATGCCAGCGCACGATCTGATTTGATGACTGGTGATTCGTTGGCATCAAATTCAAAGCTTTTGGCTATCTTGATTGAGTACAAAATGACTTCAAGTGTATGACGCAGAAGTCCGCCCTGTGCGCGATGATGATGATATTCAGAGGCCGGGAGCAGATGAACGAAGTTTGCAAAATTATTAAGCATAGGCTGAATATACTCATCAAATTCTGAATCGCGGATCATAAGCTCGCGTTTGATTTTGACAATAATTTCATCCTGCAAGGACAACAAAGCATAGCCAGGGATTCTGGCAGGGAAGCCATTTTCAGCAGGTGGATATTGTAAAACATCTCTGGTTCCCTTGAGGGCTTCGACCACTTCTTGTGGCATGATAATCTGTCCGCCAGTAGGGTGTCTCTCTTGCTTTCCAAAAAACAGCCTCTGAATTCTTTTAAACATTACGGTGTCTCCATTTGATGCAGACACATTACAGTAAAATGGATTAAACCATTAAGAGAAAAAGGCCGCAAAATGAGGGGGAAAAAGTTTTTTTCAGAGAAGTAAATGCTGGATAATGAAATTGTTATTTACCGGAGAATCATTGATGAAAAATAATTTTCGACTCAAGCTGTCAATTGCCGCAGTCGGAGTGGTCGGCATCTTTCTGTCGGGTTGTTCAGACAGTAAAGAGAAAGAGTTGCGTCAATACGAATACGTAAACTATACGCAGATCATTCCTCCCAAAATGTATGTCCCAGAAGGTTACACGTACTCTGAATCGTGGCATGGAACACAACGAGGTGGTGCAGCGCTTCGCACTCCGAGCTATGAACATGCGCTTGTAAGCCCCTACGCGATTTATGACCCAACAGGCAAACGCTATGCAGATAATCGCGATAAATACACGGATATGCTCCTGACGAGCGTCGCGAATTCTGCCTATGCAAATGGCCCCCGAGGCACGTTTACTCAGACGCCAAGTTTTTGTGGTGAAAACTCTCGCCTGCTAAACAATGCAAGTCAGAAGGCGTCCCGGTCTGAGTATATGCAAATTAAAGAACGCTATTGCTCAACACCGGGGTATCGTCTTAGCCAGCATGAAATCGATGTTCTGAATGGCGGGGAACCACAAGAGCTGCGCGATTATCGCATCAAAATGTACGTGGATAATCAGTTACCAAAGTAACTAAAACAATTTTAATGGGGACGTTAGATGAAAGAAATTAAAAGAGTATCCGTTCTGGGGCCATTGGTGATCGGATGTTTGGTTATGGTAGCTGCTGGAGGTTCTGTCTATACGGCTGTTAAATCATACGACATTGATAAGAGCCTCAAAGATGTGAAAGGTATTGGTATCGAAATCAGCAACTCTTTAAAAAGTATTCAGGCGCAGCAGGACTATCAAACCACATTATTGAAAAATGGTAGTGGTGCTGCTGGTGGAAACTTACAGGATTCTGTTGTTGCTGCGCTGGGAAAAATTGAAAGCGAAAAAATTGCTCAGCAACAGGTTGAGCTTTATAAAAACTGGAAGGCATCTGGTGAAAGTAAAGATGGCCATCACCTCTATGGAAACCCTACAGCCCGTTTCACTCTTTTGAACTACTCAGATCTTGAATGTCCTTTCTGTAAAAGATTTCACGAAACGCCTAAATTCCTAGTAGATAGCGCCAAAAATGGCATGGTCAACTGGGAATGGCGTCATTTCCCTCTATCATTCCATGAGCCAATGGCATCTAAAGCAGCCGTTACCGGTGAATGCGTGGCCCAACAAAAAGGCAGCAAAGGCTTTTGGGCCTTCACCGAATACTGGTTTACGCATACCGCAGGGAACGGGCAGGGCTTAGCCAGTTATGACGAAATTCCTGCATTGTTCGGACTGGATAAAACCAAATATGCGGCTTGCCTGACAGACCCAACGATCATTAAGAAAATCAAAGATGACATACAGGCAGGTAACGCTGCTGGCGTAACCGGTACACCAGCCACGCTGATCATCGATAACCAGACCGGCAAGACAGAGACTCTCGTAGGCGCGCAGCCTTTCGACAGATTTGTTCAGGTGATAGAAGGTATGGCTAACCCTGAAAAAGCGAAGGCTGAACAGCCTGTGCCTCCGGCTAAAAAATAACATTTTATATCAGATCAGGCACCTTTTCTAAGGTGCCTTTTGTTTATATTCAATGAGGTATGTTTAGAATGAAAAAAACGCTTATCTTTGCGCTACTTGGTCTGACTTGCTTGCCTGTGCTTAGTCAGAGTAAAGAGATGGTTGCAAGCAATATTTCTTCCAGTGAAGTTTCGGCTGACAATAGAGAGATTAACAATTATTTGGCAGATCTTACGAATGAAGACGCGGCGTTAGGTTCGGTAATGACCGATGTTGTTAGAATTAAAAGGGAACGTTGTGATTTAAATATGGGTATTTTGGACATTAAACTAATCTCCACGAAAGACGACGTATTCAAAGAACTCGAAGAGAAAGTTAAGGAGAATCCAGCTTACATTAAAAGTTTTGAATATTCGAGCAGGGTTAAATCCCACTTTGGTAAATGCGGTTAAAGTGAAAGGCTCCAAAATGGAGCCTTTCACTTTAGTCGTGGTTAATAGGTTGATTTCCAAGGTGTGCCATCATTCCATCGCGATGTCCAATGAGATAGAAATTGGCTTGCGACTTGAGGCATGTTATACAAAACAATGGCATTTTCACTGTTTCTTGAGTTGGCTGAACGTGAGTAGTTAAAAGACCCTGTTTCAACACTAACCCTATCAACAATGATGAATTTATCGTGGTGTATGGCATATTTCTGAATTGTTCGGATTGGTATACCAGTGTTTACAATTAGATTCATCGCTGCAATAGAACTTTTACCCATATTACCCTTATAATCAACTACCAGTTTAACATCCACGCCACGATGCTTTGCCTGAATCAGGGCCTTCACTACTTCTGGGGAAGTGAAGGAGTAGGCAGCAAGTCGAATTTCTTTCTTGGCAGAGTTGATCAGATCAAGAATAGCTTTCTGAGCAGAACCTTCTGGTGAAAAACCGATAGCGATGCGACTTTCACCAACATCTTCATTGTAGCTGTGAGACGTTGACACCATTGAGTTCTGATTTTCATCACTTTCACTATTTTTAGTCAAAGCCTGTTTAGCTGAATCAACAATATCGCTGAGGCTCAGAGCATATGCAGGAGATGCATTCAAAATGGCAAGTAATGAAAGCGTTAAAATAGTTTTGTTGTTAAACACAAGCCCCCCATAGATTAAAAAAGTTCTTCTACATGACTATTATCCTCTCTCAATAATTAAAACATGAAGATGACGGCAAACAAAGCAATTGAGAGTGAAAAATCGATAGCTGATGAACAGACTTAGCGTGAAAAGTTGGGCGGTGTAATCACTCAATGCATTTGCCAAAAAAGCAGAGGTTTTTTTATTAGTTGCTCCTGTTTTTGTCCCCTTTTATCCGTGGTTTTTAAGTCAAATGCCGATATAGTTTATTCCGTTCCCGGCTGAAAACCGTTAAATAGTCGTGGAGCATTCCAAAATCGTAAACTCTGAAAATGACTTGGGAATGTGAAAATGAAAACTTTGAATCGCGCAAACCTGAAAGCAGTTCTGGCTACTTCCGCAATCATCGCGCTCGGTGTTACTGCCGCTTACGCTAATGGTACTGAACAAACCGGTTTCTCCGCTGTCTGGCAAACCATCACCGATTATATGCAGGGTTCTCTGGGTCGCGTGTTAGTTGGCCTGATCGTTATCGTCGGCGTCGCGGCTGCTGTTGTTCGTCAGTCTCTGATGGTGTTCGCAGTTGCGGTTGGTGCGGCAATCGGCCTGTACTACTCACCCGACATCATCGACGGTATGATGGCATCTACCGAAGGCGTACAGACTGTACTGCCCGCCGTTGGCATCTAAGCCAATCAATAAAAATGAAAACCCGCTTAGGCGGGTTTTTTTATATCTAAGATAAAAGATACTAAGCAAAATCTGTCGATGTGGTATTACTTAATTAAATAATTTCACCTACCCACAAGAAGTACCAGAGAGCGCTGTATCCAAGTATCCATGTGAAAACCAGTGCTCTGAAACGACGCTGATAGGCACTGCGTGTTTTGTGACGAAACTTATATTGAGCATAAATGCAGCCGGGCCACCCGCCAAGTAAAGCTAAAGCATCGAGCGTTAACTCTTCCACCCTTAACCCGCGACTCTCTGCCTGCTTCTTGTCCTTTCGATATACGAAAATAGCAATAATACTCCATGCAAGCATCCAAAGGACTGTGTAGAAATAAAACATTGAACCCCCAATGTCAGTTAGAAGCCCGTGAGCGGGCTTCTGGCGGTGTATGACCGGAAGTTAAAGAACCTGCTCATCTGTGATCTCGCCGATAAGCTCATCAAGAAAGGAGCGCAGTTCTTTCAGTTTATCGCCTGTTCCATCGCGCAGTTCTTCGTAGCTGTCAAGAAACTTATCCAGCTTGCGGGAAGCTTTATTAAGGTCTTTAACCGCTTCTGAGTATTCTTCACGGTTGTGCTCTTCGCCATTAGCTAACTTTTTAGACAACAGGTTGACCTTTTCACTGGCTGACCCAACCTCACTTTTTAGCTGTTTTTCAGTCTCATCCAGATTGAAGGAACCGCGCAGAGATTTAAGCGCGACTTTGGAGAGAGAAGAAAAACGATTCTCCTTTTCTTCGGCTGACAGTTCTGCAAATGGTTTGGTTGCAATTTCGCTCATTTTTTATTTCCTTGCTTGATGAATTTCAAAACATATCGTATGTGTCGAATTCAAATATACAATATTCAGTCTTATTTTTCCGAACAAAAAACAGGGCAATTTGCGGTGTTTTTTGGTGGTGGTTCAGTATAAAAGCGAAAGAGAGAAAGATAGGCGTGTCAAGCACCGCCCCTGAAAACTCGCAAAGCACCACGGACATAGTGGCTAATGAAGTTATTTATCTTTCGGCCTCAAAATGTCTTGTTTTTCAGTCACTGAAATGAGGCATGATGCTGTATAAAATAGACTTGCATTTGAAATAACCAATAAGGCAAATGTATTTTGCCATTTTTTGTTTATAGAAGGAGTGATGTTCATGGCATTAACAGATGAACAACAGCAGATAGCAGACTACACAGGTAGGTTGCTTTGTGGCAAGGCATATGCAGGTTCGGGGAAAACATTCACCCTCATTCAGTTCTCCCTAAAGAATCCAGATAAAAAGATTTTATACATAGTCTTCAACAAGGCGATCAGGGAAGAGGCTGAACGAAAGTTTCCGAAAAACGTTCATTGTGTTACTTCACATGCAATGGCATATGCTAGGTTCAAAGAATACGCAGACAAAACCCGGCAGAACATCAGCATCAAAGAGTATAGGGACATTATGGGGGAAGATAACTGGCAGGTTGTGAAGTTAGCTGTGGCCGGTCTTGGTAACTTTATGAACTCATCAGATCGTGACATCATGATGGAGCATATAAAAAAGAATGTCGAAAATGAAGATAAAATCTCCTCTTCTCGTTTTGAAACAGCACTAAGAGCGGCAAAAAATTTGTGGGAAGGAATGATAGATCGAAACTCGGAAGTTCCCTGTACGGCAAACACTCTTTTAAAACTATTTCAGTTATCCAACCCAGCACTACATACCCTCTACGATACAATTCTGTTCGACGAAGGACAAGATGCCAATCCGGTGACTCTTGATATCGTTATGAATAATTCTTGTCAAAAAATCATCGTTGGGGATGACCATCAGATGATTAACCGATGGCGAGGCGCTGAGAATGCCTTATCTGTAGTTGAAGAGCGCGGTGCTGATGTCCTCCGGTTGACCAAATCATTTCGTTTCGGGCCAATGATAGCCGGACTAGCCAATTTGATACTTAGTATGAAAGGTGAGACTCACCCACTAATAGGATTAGGTGATCTGGACTACGTATGTGAGCCACAGGAAATAGCAGAGAATGGCTTTCATGCTGTTATCAGCAGGACGTTCATGGGCGTTATTCAGTCAGCTCATGAAGCGATTATGATGGGCAAGCGTGTTATGTGGAACGGAGGGATAACAAAGTATAATCTCGATGAATTACTAGACATTTATCATCTTAAAATGATGAGGCTGGATCTCGTTAAAAATAAAAAAATACTCAGTGACTATGGTAACTGGGCAAATTATGTGGACATAGCTGAAAGCACGAAAGACACAAATATGAATCGTGCTATCAGGATAATGGAAGAATACATAGACATTCCCGGCATGATTGCCACCATGCGAAGTAATGAAGCAAAAACCGAAGCTGAGGCAGACCTTGTCGTGACGACAGCGCATACGAGTAAAGGGCTGGAGTGGAATAATGTGATTCTTAATGACGATTTTGCCTCTATCCTTGAAGCTATTGACATGAAAAAGCCAAAGGCAACCATAATTGATGAAATGAATCTCATTTATGTTGCTATTACGAGAGCAAAAGACAGACTAAGCATTAACTCGGTGATTATCGAATTGATAGGTGAATACTACGCACGTCAAGAAAGAGGAGAAAGTATCGTTATTGTATAAATATGAGAGTGGGCGATATGAGTCGCCCTTGATTACTATACCCCTACACTGTTGTACAGCGGAAAGATTGAGGAGAAGCTTTAGCCAGTTGTGGAAAAACCTTCTCTACATTCTTTAAAAGAAGTAGTTTGCTTAGGTTGTTTTTTATCAAAAACTCGTAAAGTAATTTAGAATTCTTTCCTGGTTCATTTAGCGGTAGAGCTGAAAGATAGGCAACCTCTGTCATAGTCAGCCCTTCAACTTCCACCCTGAAACCAAGTAAACGACTGAATACCTCCTTATGAAGACCACGCCGAACAGGATATATTTCATCTGAACTATAATGTCTTGGCAGATCTTTGATGGTCATCGTCAACGGATTTACAGGGGAAAAGTATTCAGCAGATAGCTTAGTTTTAAAAATACATTTATCAGGATGTAAAAAATCTGGCCTGCATGGATCAAATACCCCCTCACTACCGGCATCAATCCATGCATAATTTGAATATCGAACAGAATAACCATCAGGTCGTTCTTCGTCATATGACTCAAAAAAACGCTCTCGTAGAACACCTATTACGGCATCACCATGCAATATACCGTTGTCCACCAGCCCACGGCACACAAGATAGGATGACTTTGGTGTCCAGTCTTTCAGTGACATGTTTATATAAAGCGAGGCTAAATAAGAGTTAATTCCTTCGGTTATTGTGTTGCTCATTCGTTCTCCAGAAAAAAGGCGCATCAAAAAATGCGCCAACAGAAATAGAATTTTATTTTTTTCCAGACTTAGCCGCAGGAAGAGCCTTTGGATCAATGTAGCGAAGACTATCAGTACGTAATTTGGGCTGGTCAACGCCTTGCAGAATCAGAGTGTACGTGCGTTTACCTGCGACAAGAAATAGATCTGTAGCATCGCTCCACTCTGACTTATTAATTGACCGCTTAATGCGTAGAATATCACCCGGCAGTTGGCTTACTTCCCATCCTTTGGGGTCAGAAAGATATGCATTAATTTTTTCATTCTTACCAAGTGGCAGCAGGTAAACTTTGGCTGCGAATGAGCCATAAACATATACAGTATTTTGTGATTGTGAATGGTAGGAAACTTCGCTTGATTGCCCTGTATAGCTTTTCAGGATATCGTCGCTGTTGAGGCCGGAAGACTGCTCTGTATCCTCAACTACTTTCTGAACTGGTTGCAGATGTTGATTTGAACGGGGCTGCTGAATTACAGCAGAGCTACTGTCAGCGCCAATACCAAACTTACCGGCGTCAAATTGTTGTATTTTTGTGCCATTTTGAGAAACTTTTTTGGCTTCATCAGTAGCCTTCACTGTTGGATCATGGATTACTGCATCTGCGATGCCTTTAACATCCTCGGGAGGAAGCTGGCCTGTTGCGTGTTCTTGCACTTTTTCAGCAGACACGATCTCAGTTGTAGGATTTAACGGGGCAGCATTGTCCAGAAGACGATGCTCGGCATCAGTATAGCTATCTGTTTTATCGGCAGCAGCTTTATCGGCAGCGTCTTTTTGATTCGTGGTTTCGTTTTCTCCAACGGATAAACCATCAGAGTTTAACGCAATCACTTCTTCGGTCTTTTCTGCGGGGGTTTTATTTCCACCAAACACAACCGGATATAATGCCCCCACTCCAATGATGGCAACAATTAGAACACCGAGTAATTTCAACTTCGATCTTGGTTTTTTTTCGTCAGCAGTCAAATCATAATTATCTGCTCTGTCCTTTAATTTGTCCTGACCATATTCAGTCCCGGTTCCACGTTTCTCAGTCATAAACTTACCCCTTTCGGATCTTAAATAAATATAAATTACTGAACCAGCTTTGCTAACACTCGGATACCCGTGCTTAGCAATGCACGTAATTCGGTTGCATCATAGTCATCAGAAAAGCTCGCTAGCTGACTTTCAGATAATGCAGCGTCTATAACGCTCCCCCCCCCCGTGGGCATCCTCTGCGGTTGCCCCGAGCACGATTATAGCGTCTATCAATGAGTGGCCGAAATCGTTCGCTTCATCAATGGATATTTTTTTTCCGCGCGTTTTCCTCACTTTTACCGTGACGGTTTCATGTTCAGAACTATCATCATTTTTCATTCCGATAGCTTTCTGTTCAAAATCAGCTTTGCTATTACCAGCCTCTGGAAGAGTGTAAACCTCAACAGCATCCAGCCCTATAATTCATTCAGGATCGTTTTTTTTCTTACGTCCTTTACCCTTGGTCATTGCTTTAATTTTTTTTGCTACTTCCTTTACACGCTCAGTACCTTCGCCGACGATGGTTTTCTGATCTTCTGCATTAAGGCGTGCGATCGCTGTGGCATTGTGAAGGCTAATATCACCAGATTTGACTCGTTCTATTAATTCGACATCAGCATTTTTTTTAAGGCTGGTGGCCTCAACGACCATCCTGCGAGATATGCCGAGTTTTTTTGCAATCGCTTCCTGTGTCTCATACTCTTCCTCGTCAGTATGTTGTCCTTGTTTGAACTCAGCAAGAAAAGCCGCAGCAGCAGCCTTTTGGCTGGGTGTTAACTGCCGTCGATGTAGGTTCATGCTTTGCACAAACCCTACAGGGTTATCACCTTCATATTCCTGAGTCGGGATATCAAGGCCAAGTTCTTTAGCAATTCGATACCGGTTACGGCCATCAATGATCTTACCTTCGAAAAGATAGATAGGTTCAAGAATACCATTTATACGGATATCCTCTTTCAACGTATCATATGCATCTCCGCTAATAAAAGGGAACGCATTAGCGGTATCATGGAAATCATATTCAATCATGAGCGCTGACCTTCATCTGATGTATGTTCACAGAGTAAAACGCCCCGAAGGAGCGCAGTACATGAAACTAAATGTCTGATGGTTTAGATTTCATGAGTGTTTCGGCACTCGGGGTAATTAGAACACCCCCAAAATGTTTTTTTATTAGAAGTTCTCAGTACCATTTTCCCGCCGCATACTGAGCAGGAATTTTCTTCAATTGATACTGCACTATTTATTGTCGCATCAGTTTGTTTTTCAAAGTCAGAATCACCTTTAATGATTTCGATGAGAAGATTTCCGTCAATCAATACAACCTTGCCAGACACCTTATCAGCAAATTCACGAGCCTCTTCGGTAAAAAAACCAGATGTAACAATGAATCCACGGTGCATTCGCTCTGCTTGGACAACACCATAAATCTCACGAACTACTGATACACCAACCCGGTTCACTTTCCAGTGCTTGGCCTGCACCATTTCTTTTCGCCCGTTTTTCTCAAGAGCAACGTCAACCCCACCATCAGCGCCTGTATTGGTTAGTGTTGCTTTATATCCTTTTGACTCGAAAAATTTCCTGAGTATTTTTTCAAATTGATCCCAAGTCATCTGCTCCAAAACACGTTTTGCATCTGTACTATTTCGTATGCGTTTTATCATCTTTCCTGAGATGCCGATTTGCATGTTTTTGACAATTGACCCAATGCCGAATAGGTAAGCAAAATATAAAGCTAGAGAGGAAAAAATGTTTGGCAGTTTGGAATCCATAATTCCACGTAATTTAGTCAACATGGCACTATTGGAAATGTCTTCGCTGGCAGGGAATACATAGCTCATGACGCCATCAGTTACGACACGAGAGTAGGCGGCTGTGTGAATGATGAGTGCTATGGCGATCACTGGAATAGCTATATAGAACTTAAAAAAAACAGTTTTTTGAGGGACGTTGAGAGTCCGCCACTTTTCCTTATTGGCCCACGTACCGACAAGTACGCGGCCAGCAGGAGTGAAGAGTAGGGTGGTTATCAGCATCAAGCAGAGTGTCAGTAACTGAACGCGAACATTGTCTGAGAAAACAATATTCAAAACGATAACCAAACCCGACATTCCGAAGAAACGTTGTCGCATTACCTTCTCTCCTGATACTGGCTTTGCGACAAACTTCTGATTTTTCCTTCCCATATTCACCCTTCATTATTTTTTAAACGGTACTGCGTACCGTTCCCCTGTTCTCTGATAAATCCCTTTGCAGCGGCAGATCACTACATCATAGAATGTGATCAAGACATTCAACCCAGCCACCCCAAACACCACCACCAGAGGTACATCAGGAGCATCTGGATAGATGAATCCGAAGTAGCCAGCCATTACTATGAGGTATACCCCCCATACGTAGTAGAAGTGTTTTCGCGCATTCCACCAGATGACTGTGAACAGGAAAACTATATTCAGCACTGCGTAGATTTTCATGATCCCCGCATGGAGAGGGATATCGCCTCCCAGAACGGGAACCATTGCGTAAATCAAAACCATGCAGGCCAAGTAGCCCAAGTAATAAAAAAGCATACATCCCCCAAGAAATTGTGTGTTCAACCGAATCATTCCCGAGGTTTGATTATATCATGACCTTTTTTGTGCCGAAAAAGCCAAGTTTTTTGACCCCAAAATGTCGTCAAAAAAACATTATGGTGAACATCCAATCTGATTTGGCATCCAGTAGTTGCCATTACTGGTCGTAATGTATCGAAAAATCATTTTGCAGGGAGCATTTCGAACATCTGCATAGATCATTGTGTGATTGCTGTTAGGTATGTAGTCGGCTGAACTGTAGTCGTCGTGAACCATTAATCCTGCGTCTTTCAATACCTGTAATGCAGAAGGGCGCTCTGTCCTCCCCCCATGACCATCAGGATGAGGCACCGCTACAGAGGGCTTCTGAATGACTGCTGGTGAAGAGCAACCACTGATTAGTACAAAGATGAGCAGTAAGGTACGCTTCAAAGCCATTTGACGTCTTCTCCTTTCAACTGAGCATTGTGCGTATTGAATAATGAAATCACTTCGTGAGAAGATATTTTTTCCCAGACATCAGGAACAGCAGGAACGGAATACATTTTGTCTTCTTCGTTTAGTGTTGCGGGGATCGCTGAAACAAGCATCTCTGTGCCATCTGAGTCTATAACGCGCCACACCTGTGAGAACGCTGTTATGTCACTCTTATTAAAGGTATGGTCAATACCCAGAAGGATGCAGGCAGCGTGTTGATACCCTACATGCCTTGGACGGCCATAGACCTCCTGCCTCAGATTTACAGACTCCAATGCTGCTCGCGAAAGATCATCAATCTGACGATATATCTCTGCACCAGCAGGATAATCGCGTCGGAGAGTGAACACTTCATAATCGGACTTAACGTATATTGACTTGTCATATACCGCGTTAAACCCCCGGCCTCTTAATTTCTGACTAAATCGCTCTTGCAGGAAATAATCGGGAGTACAAAAGTCAGGGCCACAGAAAGACTCAAACCCATGTTGGGCGCAGATGTTGAGTAGACTTTTTCGCCATTCCTGATGAGCTTTTATAACCAACGAAAAGGTATGCAGAGCTACTTTGTCTCGTGTAGTAAAGAATACATCAATTACCATTGTTTCGAATAATCCTCAATTCAGCTTCAAGAGGGTCATACATGTCAAAGAGCTTTAAGTTGAATAGCTTTGCAACATAACGTGACTCAATCTGGTCTTTACTTATTAGACCGCGCAAATGTTTTGGTGTACCTTGCGGGTTTTCCCAGTAACGGCCATCCCACGAGTGATCACGGTTATCACCGACCATAAAGTAATAACCATCGGGGATAATCCATTTATCTTTCGATTTGAGGTAAGGAGTGCTTTTATCCACAACAAACTCATAATCTTCACCTGTTCTTTCACGTTGATCTCGAAACACCAGCAACTTCTCCGTTTCAGAAATAACCTGACCAACCGGCACGTCATTCACAGTGAATTCTTTGTTCCGATGATATTCGACCACATCTCCCGGCACACCCATGACCCGCTTGATATACAAAGTCCGAGGAACTGATGGGGCTTTAAAAACAGCTATATCACCCCGTTTAATATCACCAGTGTCTAACAGGCCGCCTACACGAACGCCAACGATGTAATCACCGATGTCAAGATTTGGTTCCATTGATGCGGATGGGACAGTGTAGATCCCGCCGACAAACCGAAGACAAAACAGATAGACGACACAGACGACAATAGCAACGAGTACCCATCGAGAGGGGGTCTTCTTCTGCAAAACATTTTTAGTCATCAACAAGACAAGGAGAACCAATGTAACTGCAATACTGATCATTTAGCATTTTCCTGTTCTTTTAGTTTTCTGGCATAGTGGGTTAGTGCGCTACAAAGGCTCATGTATACGTAAAGCACATAACGCTGGTAGAACTCTCCGACTGGCATTTTAACCGGAACAGGGATTTCCATAGGCTCACTGTCAATCGCTTTAGGTTTGACGAGTAAAAATACGGAAGTAAACCCTGCATCGAAGGTGATGTTCGTTTTGATAAGGCTGTTTATTTCGACTAGGCGAAAATAGAGGGTGTAACTACTGCGAATGTAATAGGCGGTCAACAGTATTGAAAAGGACACACCCACATACCAACGCATGATGCCGACATACGACAGATACAATGTGTATAATGCCAAAAAGTCCATGATCGTAACCATCATTCGATTGTGAGCGACCCGGCCAGAGGCAAACATTATAGGAAAAAAACGAAGCATAAAACCATCCCCACAAAATTGATGTTTTACAGCATACATAGAAGGAACAAAAAACCTCATTTTTTTTCACCTCATTTTGCGGTCAAAAATTAGATTTTTTCTTCGAGTTTTTTTAGGTTATCTATTCGACCCTCCAAAGCACCATGTTAAGATCGTAAAAAATGCAACAGGCAGAGACGAAAATGAATGAAGTTCTGAACGCGAGCTTGTTAAAGAAGCAATTGCCGGAGTATGTCAATGACACTCTCGGTAACGTGAATTTCGGCCCATCGTTAAAAACACAAAGTGATGATGTTGTTATGGTGGGGAGCGTTGCCATCCGCATTGATGATCTAATGAAGCGATGCTCTGATGATGTCGAGGTCAAATTACTGATTGCTGAGCTGGTGGATGCTATCAGCAAAGCCAGCCCACGAAACCTCTATCGGTACAAAAATGCCGGGTTTTTCGGACGGTTATGGAATAGCTTGACGGGAGGGATAGATTCAAAGGTCATCGAATTCAATCTTTACTGTCGCAGAGTAGAGAAACTTGCTAAACATGCGCCAGAACTTCTTGAGCAGGTTAAGGAATCCATTCAGTTGATCAGTGGGCTTAGGGAACTATATCAAAAAGATGTGGATCTGCTTGACCAGTACATAGAGGCCGGCACTGCTTACTTAAATGAGTATAGAAATAGCGATATAACACCTACGAGTTCTCTTGAATATGGCATGAACCGGCTCAAGCGTAAACTGGTTAACCTTAAAGTAACTAAAAGCACGCTGGAAATGCATACCGCTTCGGTGGAAATGTCTCTTCACGCCTCATTGGATAAACTCGAAAGAATGAAAGACTGCGTTAATGGCCTGATACCTATGTGGCAACAACAGGTTCGGATGTTCAGGTCTGGCGCATACGACATCAATACTGATGCAAAAACTGATGAGAAGTTTCGTGCATTAGTCAATAAAATCAACGCGAACACGGGTAAAGGAAAACACTAATGACAACTTCTACTGATCTGTCTCTTGATATCAGCACGATCCAATTTGACCAACAGAAGGCTTTCGGTATTACCGAAGCAAACCGCGATGAAATTCTCCAAGCTGCTTCAACTATTCGTCTCGGTGATGCCATGTCAGTTCATAATTTCGGGCGTCCTAAAGCGGGCGATACTAATTATCTGGATACGCTGCTTGAAGATGTGAAAATTATCGATCAGGGCCAGAGTGGAAAGAAACTTAACGAAGTAGTAGAACTGACCCGCCAGATTAGCGAATCCGTACAACCTTCGCCATTCCAGTTAGCTGTAAGTAAAGTTCCTGTAGTTGGCCCCATTATTTCTCGCCTCACTATTATGCAGCGACGTGCATTGAGCCGTTTTGACTCAGTGAAAGGCCAGATCGATATTCTCACGAACGGTATCGAATCAATTTCTACAGGGTATCTCACTGAAAACGTGAAGCTTGAGGCAATGTACAATGACGTTATCGTTGATGTGCGGCAGCAGGGGATCAATATAGTTGCGTCGGAACTGGCTATCAAAACGATTGAGGCTGAGCTTAAAAAGCGGCAGGAAGAGTTTAAAAAGGACAAATCAAATACGCTGCTGGCCGTGGAAATCAACGGTATTGAATATCAGCTTACGGCACTGAAAAAACGCCGTTCTGACATGATCACCAGTCAGCAAAAATCTTACGATGATCTTACTATGCTGCGGATGATCCAGCAGAACAATCTGACGATGGTCGATAAATTCCGTTCCATTGAAGAAATGACGTTGCCAGCGGCCAAGCGGGGGCATCTGATAGTTGACGCACTTGAGAAACAAAACAGTGGCGTGAAACTGACAGAAGCGATTGATGATACGACTAACGCACTGGCAGTACGTCAGGCTGAGCTGGTGAAAGAAAACTCAATTCGTATTGCCAAGCAATCACATCGTGCTGTCTATGACGTAGAGACGCTGGATCGAGTATCTAAACTGATGAACGAAACCATAACAGAAGTGAAAGCAATACATAAAAGCAGTGCAGACAATCACCTCATGCTGGAGCGTCGAGCGGCCAAGTGGCAGGAAGAACGCCGTCAACGACTGATTGAAGGTATGGAAAAGTAATCGCTACTGTACCGGTCTTCCCGGTATTCCATTATTGCTGTGAAAATTGTGAGTAGCTTATATGCTAAAGAACCGGTTTAAAGATGAAATAGTTGAACCATCAGTGACCGTTAAAAAGATAAAGGGTAAAGCACGTCTACACCTGTGTTTTTGGGTGTTTCTTTTCGTTGTTTCGGGACTGATGTACTGGGCATCATTATTTACTGTTGTTGATTTACCCACATTATCTTCAATCGCACAATCATCACCTATATCACTAGAGCTTACTGTGAAAACACCATCCTCTTCAATCGACGGGGCATTCGACACGGTAACTTCTTCGCTTTTTTCTGGGATTGATAGTTTTTTATCCCCAATGATGAAACTCATGTCTGTCGTTATGTTGATAATTGGTTTCGCCGCCTTTATATTCAACAGGAATGTCATGTTATTAGTTATGTCGATGTCACTGGCTGGAGTGCTAAATTTAGCACCAGTATTGCTTGGAACTGATAGCGAGGAAAATGGCTCATCTGCTTCATCGCCTGTAGCTGAGAAAATTGAGCTTAGCGGCTTTATCAAATCAGGAGATGTGAGAGGTTTTCTTGAAGGAGTTGAAAAATATTCAGAGCGGGGCGGGTTCATACTCAATGAAACTATAAAGAGTAGTAATGCTAATCAGGATGATGCATTAAACCTTTTAGATATATTCTCAACGGATGATGCACAGAAAGTAAGCGTTGGTTTTGCAGAAACAGTGGCTAATGCAATATCAAATGGTGACACTACTTTGCACAACAGTACACAGAATGTTTCGGCCTTGTCCGCCTACGTTCTTTCGTCAGTAGGTCAAGATGATAGTAAATCTGTAATTGATAGCAGAACCGGCTTTGCTATCTTCGAAGCAGCGAAAGAACGGGAAGGATTCCATATGTCCAATCTGTATTCGAATGTGGTCACAGCTAAGGTTACGTCGCAGGCTAAGGTTCGCAATTTCCTGATTAACACCTCGGCGATATTGTTAGCTTTAGGCTTTGTATTCCTCTGGTTGTGGGGAGTTTCATTCAGGAACGTTCACAGGGCAGAAAAAGTGTTTATTGAAGAGGAAAAGTTACGTAACGTCAGGTAGAGAAGAAAAGCCCCGAAAACCGGGGCTTTTTTGTAGGTGATACTGAGGTTACTGCTTGTCAGATTCCTGCTTAGTATCCGACCAGACCTGCGGCTGTTCACGTTCGAGACGACGGCGCTCATCTTCCTCTCTCACTCGCTTGTAACGTGAGTAAAGAAAATGCGCTCCAAACGCAGCAATTGCGAGGCCAATTAATATAAAGTCAGTAGTATCAAGCTGGTGCATATGTCCACCTAAACGGCTATGGAGGTTACTGTCCGGGGCTGATGTTTACGAGGTTCAAATCAGCGGTAAGGACTCGTAAGGCCGAGTATATACGATAACCTGAATCTGGATAAAACATAAAACAGGACATATTTGGGGGTAAAAATATCAAGAGTCGTTTTCAAGAGCTTTGTAAAACAGTTCCTTGAGCATAACTATCGCTTGACCTTTAAGCTTGCGAGCTTTGTTCGTTTCGTACTTATATCGATAAGTTGCTTTAATCTCCCCATCACTGTCGATCAAAGCATACACATAGCCGTTTGTCATGAACTTGCTGAGGTACTCAAGCCTTTTCTGCTTGGCTGATTTTCTGAACATACAAAACCTCTATGCAGTGATGATCATGGAAAAATTATATTGAGATAGCGACGGGTCATAAGATTCAATCGCTCACCTAAAAGATTTATTTTTATTGGTTTTGCACCACCAATAAAAACTATAAATGAGAAAAAAATAACCATCGATATAGGTAAATGACCAAAAGTGGAAGCAATCCAATGCAGAAACAAAAACACGAAAAGAATAAATGAAAATAAAAACACTTTTTCAATAGCATTGCCAAGGCTTTTCTTAAAAAGAAACTCAGTTATTTTTTGATTCATCAGCAATCCCACCAGCAATTTTCTTGTTAATCTCTTTGTTAATATCCGGCATTTTGAAGAAGTAAATGTAGCCAACTATAAGCATGGATATAAAATCAGCCCCAACACTAAAAACACCAGTCGTTATGAGCATTGAAGAGAAATACGCAATGAATTTAAATGGGAAAAGAACTGCTTTGACAATGGCAGTTAGCGAGGAGAAATTTATAAAGGCAGATGAACGGAATAAACGCAATGCACTGTAAATCATCATAGTCAGGAAGTGTTCAAGCGTCACCAGGAACAGCACCAGAAAGGTAAGTAAGGCTAATGATATGAATGTTTTATCTTCAACCCCCCCTCTCCAGACCGGAAGGAAGTAAAGTCGCCCAAAATGATAGATGCCATATGCCGAAGCGCCAGAGATTCCTCCAGTTAATGCTATTAGATATTTATACATAATCACGCATCCATCCCCATGCTCTGTTTGCTTAGCTCCATACATTTCATCATACATTCTTTTATTAAGGGTCTTCTGTTTAAGCTCTTTAAGTAGCTTTCAAACTTAGGTTTAAACCCGCTACTTTCTGCCTCCCTCAAAAAGAATTCAATTTCTTCATCTGCGGCGACTTCATCTTGGTGCTCTACAAAATATTCCATTAGATTGAATGCGATTATTGATTCTTTATTTATAATGACATACAAGTTTATTGTCATTATTGTGAAGTATAAAATCGCTGACAAACCAGAAGCCAAATCTTTGAAGTCTGATTTTGCATAACACACACTTTCAATGAAAAACAAAACAGTGGAAAAAATAGTAATAAGTTTACTGAGTAAGGGATGTTTATAAAAGAAGGTGATCAGCCCGGTAGTTATCTTGCGAAACAATGTTATCTCCAGTGCCTGAGCCGCTTAAAAGTGAAAGTTATCGGTAGTTGTAGCATATGAACAGGGGGTTGTGAATGGCTATCATATGTGACAGTGTCACATTCAAGTGAGGGGATTCATGATCAGCACGCTGTCAAAACTGTTTTTTAGCTGCTTCGTAGCTAGTAAATCAGTGGTAAAATGATTCATAACAAATGTGTTTGGGAGGGGGTATGGCTTTACTTATAAAAACAGACAGAACCATGAAGGTGATTCATGCTGACGATTTAGAAGCCAGTAAAGGCAACAGCGGCGAGTTATCATTGGAGGACATTCATCACTTTATCGGTGGATATATGCAACTTATCCCTCTCTCTCCATCACTCCTACTTCATGGTAAAGAGTATGTTTACCTTCTGTGTGATGAAGATGGCAAAAGGAAACGGTATCCTATAAATCATCTTGCCACCGAATTCCTCTCCGGTTCGCGTATTGCCAG
Source organism: Erwinia papayae (assembly GCF_058241465.1). NCBI lineage: Bacteria > Pseudomonadati > Pseudomonadota > Gammaproteobacteria > Enterobacterales > Erwiniaceae > Erwinia > Erwinia papayae. The sequence goes on along the minus strand of NZ_JBZCHT010000008.1, from coordinate 150,816 downwards.
TAATGATTGTGTCGTCGGGGATGTTCTGCTGATTGAACACCACGAAATATCTTAAGCATTTCGGCGGGCAAGTGACCGACAGAATGGCATTACTGCCCGCCCACGGTAGTTCGGGGTGCCCCTCAGAATCTCAACCACTTCGCGTATGCACATATTCTAAGAGTAGTGTATTTTATCCACAGATTCTGGGGGTAAGCTGTGATTAAGAATTTCAAGGCTATGAATATGCTGGGTTTTATTGTTGGTTATTTTTTGACCTGTCATTTTCATTTAGAATGTATCGCCCTGAAAACCCCCTCAGAGAAGTCATGCATCTGAGCCAGATCATGCCGCATTTCCGATGCCTTGCTGTTAAGGATAAGCCAGAGCCGAGGGATGTTTAACAATAAGGGCACTGGAGTCATAGTGCAACGCAAAATGCGCTTTCCCTGTTTTATTGGTCATCACACCTCAGACGCAAGGTATAAATACCGGGGGTAAAATCAAATCCCATGTTAACGAATCTGCCTTTTCCGGTAAGCGGGTCGTACTCACTAACATGCATACCATCGAGTGGACGAAGCTGAGACACGATGAAGTCAACAACACAAGAAGCTGTATTGGGTTGAACTGCGAAATCAACGTTTTGCCATTCAGCCCCAGACAGTTCGTGACTACCATCAGAGACTCCTTCAATCCGTATCCACTCAGGATGGATGAAAGAACCACGCAGAACACTATCAGCATCAAAGGGGCGAGGGCGAATATGATCATTTTCTTTGGGGGTGCGTCCGTAGACTGTACTGAAAAGCTTGATAAGATAATTATCCATATCCAGCAGCGAGCTTTTGATCCACGGTTTGCGTACCAGTAAGTCAGTATGTTTTTCCACCGCTAACATTAGTTCGCGATGTTCGTTAATTCGAGTTAGTAACTCAGGTGAGCTATTAACAACATCACAAAACACGGATTTACTATTCTGTCCTTTGATAGCAGCTATAATTAACTTAATAAATCGCATAATTATTTCTCCATATAATATTTCGATATTTTTTCTGGTATCTGCAATTTACCTGCGAAGCCATTCGTCATCAGGTTGAGTATTCGCATATCAATGTTAGAGACGGGACTTTTTCCTGTCTCGATATATTGATAACCACAATCACCGGCGCTTACTGGGAATATGCCGTGCGGTGCATCAGCAGCCAGATCTGGCCCGGAGAGAATACAAACCCACATTCTTAGCCGATAATCCAAAATGAACCCGTCGATATTGATCCAAAGGTGAGGCACCAAGGTGAAATGCCCGGCCTGTGCAGAAACGCTACCTATGACTCGTTCGTGAGGTATGCCCGCCTTACACAAGGCATTACTCACCATCAGGGTGTGACCATCACATTCAACGGGTGCAGCATCAACACTTATCAACACATCATGCAGGCAGGCAAGGTGTGCGGGTATAGTTAACTCACTCATTATTTTTCATCCGTGTTTTTGATAAGGAGTGTCAGCTTCCTGTTGATACGCTCTCTCGTGGCGGCCTGTTTCACAGTCAATTTCCTTTTGTTTATGGTGTCCACGTAAAAGTGATATTCCCACTGAGTGATTAGTCTCTTTTCCAGAGCAAGTTTTAGAGTCTGAATATTGGCTGACTTACTGTTATCTTTGGACACGCGGTCTACAGCGTTGAATATCGTGTCAGAAGGCAACCCCATGAATCTTTTCACACAACAGTTTCCCACTGAGGCTGTTCTTCGATTAACAGAATTTTTGAGCACGCATACGTTACTTATGGGGGAGTGGCCGCAAAGACAGCTCATTGGTTTTTCTGTTTTATAAATGCGATCAAGTTGCCATTCTTTGCGTGCAGACTCCCACTCATCGGCTTGAGAAAGCCGGGTGATCCGGCTTGTCAGTTGATACTTTGCATCTGCCATTTTATTTCCCATCTCCTCAACGAAAAGATGTTTCTCTAAACCTGACTATGCTCTGACCAGTCTGACCACCCTCGCTGGTGGCATTGCTGCTTCCGGCACATCTTCAAGCTCATCAATTGGTTTGTAGGTGTCGTGGAAATGATTACGCTTTATGTAAGCCTGCGCAGCCGCTCGGTTGTTGAAAGGGAGGCGCTTGACGAGAATGTCTCCACTGACTACACCAGACAAAAGCATATCAGTCGTTACATCGCGTTCACATATATCATACCAATCGTGGAACTTAACCTTGTCGCCTGTTTGCACATAGTGGCACTCAAGTTGTTTTTCATCACTGATTGAGCGGTAACTACGATAATCGTTCAGATAGACCTTCACGAGATCCACCGGACGATAGGTTTCCGGCATCGGGTTATTCAGCAGTTCGTCAATGCATACTTCCCCGGCCTCATTGACAAGCTGAGGTGAAACGTAAAGAGATACTTTTTTCCCGTTCTGTGAGCTGTTTTGGCCCAGCTCGCTCTTATAGAACGTCATGGCATCAGCGAAACGATCTGGTGAAGCGTCAGACCCCAGAACGCGATGAGGATACCTGGCGACATTGAATAAGCGGCCATTGCTGATATTGGCATCACCAGCTACATAGAGGGAAAAGGTTGTCGGTTTTGTTGCGCCATCTACGAGTTTTCGTGAATAGTCTTCTTTGTAGCTTTCGCTATACCAACGGATGTAAGCCTTCCTTACTGCCTCGCGAGATTGCTCATCGGGTGCCAGTTTATACAGGAGCTGTTCAGGGTTGGTCACACACACACACAGAAAATCCTGCTCGTCGTCCCTCACGCGGTATCCAAATGGTATCAGTAGATGGGGGGTTACCACCGTAGAACTCTTCATCGTCAGAGCATCATAGGCATCGCACCATTCTCTAAAAATCGGCGCAAAGACTTCTCTGCTCATTGTCCCGGAGAACATTTTCAGAATGTCGCTGCACTTTTCAATTCGTTCGAAAATTCGTTGTTTCGCATTGAAAGAAGAAAAGACGGACTTTTTACCTGTCCATGCTTGGGCCTCATCCCACTGATGGATCGTGGTTTCAGCAGCCAGTGACTCGGGAAGAATGGCCCACGTTCGACTTGTTTCACGGACTTTACGCTTACCACGGACTAAATTGATACGATGAACCCAGACATGCTTTTCTACACGCATATCGCGTTCATGTTCCAGTGATTCCGCATATACGGCTAATTTACCCGAAGCATTAACAACGATTCTGAGCGGCTTATATCCCAGATCAGTAACGAATTTAGCCACATCGTCAATCTCGTTATCGGCGTTGCCTGCGAGCATGTACATCTGGTTCAGCAGAGACTGCCATGATTTTTTATTAAGCAGAGCATCTCGAAGTGGAGCGCCGCGCTGTGCCGCACGCCATGCGATAACAGCTTGCTTAACCAGAGAAGGGCGCTCGTCAGGCATACCAATATTGCCTTTATCCAGTGCGTCGGCCATACGTTCACGAATTTCTTGTTCTTCTTCACGTTCGGCGCGAATGAACTTGATTGCCATTTTGAAAAAACGGATATAGAAAAGATGGTCGCCCCGATATTTCCTGTTGAACACATACCATTCGAGATCGTCTGGCTCAATAGCATCAAGACAAAGATATGGAAGCTGCTTATCAGAGTCGTCATAGCTGCCACGGCTCGCGGTTAAATCGACTTTGCAGTTGAACCAAGAATCGGAATATTCACGTTTAACCGGGACATCAACACAAATCGACTGGGCTTTACGATAGGCAATCGAGAGGCTGATATCCTCTGCGGGACGCGCAGTATAGTAGAACGAACGATAACTCCTCTGATATTCTTCTTTACATGCCCCCGGCGCAGTTAAAGGGGTCATCAGCGAATACCAGTTGCAAAGCATACGTGACCCAGAGCGCATATACGCGTTCGCTTCCCGAATGTACTGGCTCAGGCTCGGACGTTCATCATTCGCCGCTAACAGGCCCGAACCATCATCATCGTGTAGGAAACGGCAATAGTCCTCCTGAAACTGCATTGAAACGAAATTCATTGACGCTGGTTCGTCATAGAAATCGCCAAACAGTTTTTCGCGATGGTCAAGGCCACAAATTAGCAGCAGAAAACGCTTGTAATGAAGTGCGCGAAGCTCGAACCCTTTGAGGCGGTCGGTATAGGCAATGTCATCGAACTTAATCTGAGAGCCATCCAATCCACGGAAGTGAGACTCGGTTTCATCCTGAGACGGGAACAAACGGGCAGATCCAAGGTGACTTTCGACTGAGGAAAATACCTGATAAATATTTTCACCATCACGAACCATGAGGAAGACTTTGCGGTTTTGACGGTTCATGTGTTCATTAGCCCACGGATCTGCGTAGTTGAGATCGTGGTTAGTCATTGCCATGACCAGCACGCAGCGTTGCGAAGGGAATATCTGTTCCACCAGCTCGGGATGCTCGTTCAGCGCTTTAAAAAACATTTCAGTGGAACGGAAATCAAACCATTCATCGAGATCTGCCCAGACGGCAAGTTCTTCTTCAACAATGAGTTTTCGTTGAACGAATGTAAGAGGTATGTCGCGTGCTGCCGACTCACCTTTTTTTACTGGTACTATCTCTACGCCTTCACCCGTATACAGAAAAATCGATTGGATGCCTGATTGAAGTTTATCAACGTACTCACGGACATCCTCCGTCTTTGCCAGCGCAGCAGCGGGCATTTCGTTGAAGTAGGGCATTAATTTCTTGAGAGTGCTACCAATCTGGTTTCTTTTCGACTCCAGCCATTTTGACTGAATTTCGGCAATGCGATGCTCACGTTTTGCGGCCAGTTTCATCGCATTGACAGTTTGCGGAGTCATCCCCTTAGCCAGCGCGTTCTGCACAGTACCCGTAACCATTGGCACCGTTTCATCATACAGGGCAGGAGGTAGCGCCTCCGCGGCTTCACTCCCGCTATTCTTACGCTCCCGCTCTTCATCCAGCTTAAGCTGTTCTTCAACGATGGATCTCATCAGCGCAGGATTAGTCATGCCATCGTTCATTTCCTGCTGTATCTGGGCGACTTCTGCGTGTACAGCAGCAACTTCACGCTCGCGTATCTGCTGGTGGTCAGGCTCGAATTCGAACCGATCCAAAAAATCATTAACCAGAAAGCGATGCTCTTCCATTTTTTTATGTGTACGCTGCTTCTTACCGTTCTGATCGATATATTCGATGTTTACATACTCGCCGTAATGCCGAGGGTGAGAGCGAAGGATTACCGTGTGCGGGTAGTTCTCTACCCAACGAATAGACATCAACAGAAGCACGTCACCGGCACGTATGGCCTCTTCGTCAATATTTTGCTTTGACTTCCAGAACTCCCCGGACTGGAGGGACTGAAAGCGAGCGATACGTTCCACGCTATCTTCGTTACGAACGATGTCATTCATCACTTATCCTCATGCACCATAATTTTGACTAAAGCCATTATCGCTCATCTGAGTGGGGGGCCGAAGCCATCTGCTGCAAGACGTTGTAAACCGTATTTTGTGCGTCCTGACTCATGTGGGAGATCCGTTGAGGTGAAAGGGCGCGGACAACCCGGAACAATGCAGCTTTTCTTTCAGGTGACGCGCATAGTGACTCAGCAAGATATGTTTCAGTAATCAGTAGTTCCTTGCGCGTCCGGCGAATAAGATCAGGGATAACAAGCCACTCTATAACCCGATGCGGCCACCCCGGCCTGAGTGTTTCAACTAACTTTAAAGCGATGTTATGAGTAATAGCGTCCCGGATGCGGTGATCGTCTGGTGACAGGGTAGAAAGGTTTATCATTTTATCCGGGACGTCATACAGGTATGCCGTGTCCAGCGGAGATGCGAGTAGCTTGATTTTTTTCCCGTCGATATCCTCTGTGGCATTCTTGTCGAACGGAGGGTATTCAGCGTCCGGGTTAAACGGCTCTGGTCTCATAGTCGGCGGGGAGGGGGGCGTTCTGACCATATCGACTCCTTGTTTTATGGATGAAAAATAAAATACATTCAAAGGAGATCATATCATGAAGAGTTGTGGCTTAACGCTTCGGCCTGCCAGTTCGGCATGTATAATGGGATAAATACACTTTTGAAAGGTGGTTGTGATGAGTTCAGAATCTTTTAGAGAAGCAATGCTGGCGCTCGAAGAGCGCAGAGAACAACGCCCTCAGATAGTCAGTGAAGGCACAACGGCACTGAAAAGGCTGGTGGAGGCTGCGCAGGGTGACAGCGGCCAATCTCGGGTAATTGCATCATTCTTGTTGTCTTTGTACAACAGCTATCGTTTCAGATTTAATCTGGTTGAACTACGAAGCCTTGACTTTGGCCTTTTTGATGATTGCATTGCTGTTTTGAAAATGGATTATCAGCCCGAAGTTGATGTGCATGAACGTATCGAAAATGGTTCTGCAATATGGGAGTCGTTGGCTTCCCAATGGAAAAATAACGAGACTGAAAATGACAAATCAAATTGACAAAGAAATCAGCAAATACAATCTTTCTGCTTTTGGATGGCAGCTTGGGGAATTTAACCACTCAACACCATTTAATTCACATGTCATCTATCTGCGGGATTTTCGCTCTAAGCACCAGCAATTATTCACTGTGGCTCAAAAAGACTTTTATGAGTTAAAGCTAAAGGATGATTTGCCAAAAGACGAATGTGTGAACTTTATTGCGCAGATCATTAAAAAGCTAGCGAAGAAGAAGAAACTAAACGAGGTTGAAAGACAGGCCATTGTCCCCATTATGGTTCACTACATAAAAAGCACTCGTGTATTCGCTCAGTGGCGTTCACAGGCATCACCTGACACTCGTCTGCATATGGTAATGAACATTTATCACGATGGAACGACAAATGCGAACGCAGTTCGCCTGCGTCCATTCATAGTCATGCCTGATGCCGTCATGCTGACTGCTATGGAATTTCTGGATTGCACTTCACGAGTTTATAACACAGATAAAAAAACTCATCCAGAGTGGTTTAAATAATGAATATTTTGGGGGAATAACATCATGACTGTAGAGGTTGTGCTTTATCCCTGCCAGCATTGCGCCGGGGAAGGGACGTGTAAAAATGGGAGTAATGGGAAGTCGTGCGTTATTTGCGCAAAAAGGGCTGCATATAATAAAGACATTCCAAGATACTATGGCATTAAAAGAAAAAAACATTTTGAGTCATTTACTGGGTTGGTTTGTTGTTGTTGTAACGGTGTTGGTAGAACAGACGTGATGACAGCAAGAATGAACAACAGAATATCCACTACGTTGGCAGTAGTGTTACCAATAGCTTTGTTAATTTCTACATGCCTGTCATCTATTCACCTTTTCTTTAATGAACAGCTATTTTCGACCTTATCAACATTAACATGTTCAGTTATCGGGACTGTAACTGGTTATTACTTTTCGACAAAGAAATAAGATAACTCATCTTAGTTATGTATTCTCCCAAAAATCAGCGACTCTGCATGTTTTATGTTCAGAGTCGTCATATTGGATTTTAACTTCTTCATCATTCCACTATTTCCATATGTCACAAATGGTTTTAACTGGCCGTCGTATGATGACGTGGTAGTGATAGTAACCTTCTTCTCTGGGTCTGAAAGGTGGCATAAACCTCTCGCGAGATCATTCTCAATAGCGTTCAGGTAGATCGGGGATGCGGCAACCACAAACGCATCATGCGTATGTAAGCGCATCAGTTCTTCAAGTGAAGATATCCGGCCCGGAAGTATAGGGTTAGTCGTCAGCAGGTTCCAGAGGTCAGCGCTTTTTTTTCGAACCTGAGTAAAACTGGCCTCATAAGGTATAGATGGATCGGAGCTGTGGCGTAGCCCCAGCCCAGCAGAGACAATCCACAAGCAGATGTTATCATGCGTTTCAGCGATTCTTTTGGCCGTATCCCAATGTTGCCCACGATAAAGATGTAGGGTTTCCTTCGTATCATTTCCCTGAATGTAACGTTTGAGCAAACAACGTTTCCACTGCTGGAAAGCTATGTTTATGTCCTGATGGTCGTAAGGGAATATCGTATCGCCAATCGAGCCATTTTTACTTTTTGAGCATGTAGTTACAAGATGGATGATAGACATATGTTAATCCATTTTTGATGGTGTCCCGGCGTTGCCGGAAGATACGATTGTTATTTCATTTCTGCGAAACATAACTGCTGTTGCGATACGAAATATGAAAGAAACCAGAGTTAGCAAGACTCACAAAGCGAGAGGGTGGAGTCCGTCTAAAACACTGTATGTATGAACATATTGAATTTAACATAACAATGATTATACGCACTAAGTCGTTGATTTTTAAGGTTGTTCTGGTGCGTGTTTTTTTGCTGCTGTCTGGCTATATAGAAATGTCCAAGCCCGGCCAGCGTATTCATGTTTATCAGTTAGTCGAGGATTTGGTTTGCAGCAACGCAAACTCTTCCCGGTATTCTTCGTTGCAATCGGCCAGCAAACTCAGCGCAGCGTAGAAATGTTTGGTTCCCAACGCCGACTCGTATAATGCAGAACAAAGAAAATTAAATTTCGTGTCTTTACCGGCAGATTCCGGTATCGAAACATGGAGATCTATTATCTTTTTCTCTTTTATATTCATGGAAAACCCTAATGAGTTGTTGGTATGCGGGTGTAATTATTATGGATAAAAAGAAATACCTAAACGTTTAACCCCAGAGAAACATCATTATAATGCACACAGTCATCCCAACTAACGTGAAAACGTTTAGCCATAAAGAAACAATGCTCTTGTTTATGATAAGTTTGGTAATTTCGGGGGACTCATCTTCATACTTGCCAGCGTAATGCGCTTCCTGTATTTTTTTTGTTACCACATAGGTCGCATAATGTCTGACTGACTGCCATATCAAAAGCAGATAAAAAAGAACAACACCAGAAATGATGAAATACTTGTACCCGTTTAACAAGTCAAAAACAGACACAATTTGATCGTCTAACATTGTAATTCCTCGCATTTTCTTGAATTGTAACATACTCCAGATCTCTAGTTAAGATCTCGGCATTCTAAGCTTGCACGCATCCAGAATCGGCTTGTGCAAAGGATGGTTTAGAGGTACTGAATCATATGTATAGTCCAGTAAGTAAAAACGGTTATCATAGTGAATCAAGTGATACGCTTCTTCTTTCCCCTCATGGGTAACGATGAATCTGTAGAACAACTCATCGCCGCTCTTGTTTCGTTTGGAGCCTTTGTACACTGCTCGTATACCGTTAAGGGGTGATTGCTCCACCAGCGACTCATACCATGCAGGTTCACTATATTGATACCATTGCTCATAAGCTGCGGCCATCTCGTTAGCGTCCATTGCCGGTGGGTTTTGTTGACGTACTTTTAAAGGGTACTGAGGCCAGAAAAGCCAAGTGGAGAAGTCATTTTTGGTGCTTAAAACTGCTTGGATCGTGTCTGGTTCAATTTGTTTCTGACGGTTAGCGATAGTTGAATAAATTCCTGTAAGATCAAATTGAGCAATGTAAGTGTTCGTATGTGATCGAGACATTTCAGATAATTGTACAGCCCTTCCTGCACCAAAAAAAATGACACCTAACCTAAACCCCCTCTTCGACGTCCAGCTCAAATCTACTCGTTGATTCATCAGGGTATCGTTTCTGACAAAGTTACTGCTTTCTTTGGCGTTAACCTTTTCCGGTGTAAAGTCATTTTTATTTACAAACAGATCGCAGCCTGTCATTAGCATGTCTATGGCCGTATCAACGATGATTCCAATACCAATCTCGTCAGCACTACCCAAGCCAGTCATACCATTCTCCCCGTTGAACACATCCTATAAAGTTAATGGATAGGAAAACCGATTGATAGTTTTTTAAGCGACAAAAACGAGGATAAAAATACTTTGATGGATCAAAGCCGGGTAGCAGGATTTTATGATCTCAGAGGCAGTGTTTGTGATGCGTGTGGTTAAATTAATTACAATGTAATACTGAAAAAAAAGCCGCCTTTTGCTAGGCGGCTCATTGATTATTCTTTTGGAGGTTCGATGAGGAAATCTTCCAGAGTTTTACCAGCATCTAATCCTGCCTTAATCCCTACTGGCGTTCTTCCCTGCCCTGACCACGTTTTTTCCACACCTGATTCATCGGTGTATTTGTATTTTGGTGGACGAGTTTGACGCACTGCCTTTTGCTTACGGGGCTTAGTAGAACCGCCTTCTTCGAGCAATTCATACGGGTCAACTCCTTGTTCTGCAAGGAGCGCACGAAGTTTTTGCACTTTCTCCTTATGCTCGCGATTGGCCTCTTCTACTGCTTTTTCTTCTTCCCTGCGTTCGCCTGCAATGACGATTAATTTTTCGACAATCTCTTCAATAAATTCAGGTGATAGCTCTCGCGCCTGAGCGCGAAGGGTACGGATATTATTTAAAGTCTTTAATGAATCGCTCATTTATACCTCATAATTTAAAGTTAGTTATGCGCGTTATGTTCGTTAGGTTCGTTAACGATGGTACTTAACCACATTAGTTTAAATGCCGGGCATCCGGCAAGTTAACTTTCAGATATTATTGAAAGTTAATCTTGTTTACAAATTGTATTTGAAATGCTGATAAGTAGTTCGTTGTGATTGTACGCACGTTTCACTGGATGGCGAAGTATCGGCAAACCAACAGATTTGAACACGCTATCCACGAAATTATCACGAGTAATGCGATCTGATCGCTGGTGGCTCTTGTCATCCAGTTCTATCACAAGAATCGGCTTTAGATTCACCGGATCGCACAGTAGATAATCAACATGTTTAGCCTTTATTTTTCCAAAATGGGCCATGTAATGGCTACCATTTTTCTTAACAAGAATGATGTCAGCCAGCCTGACTTTTACCATGATTCGGTATTCATCCGCTATAGCGCACACTAATGCATTGTAGAAAGCCATTTCAGCCTTCGTCATAATCGTTGGCGCAAGCATGTAATTTCGAAGTTCGTAACTGCCCTTGCGTCGGCCTGTAAGGCCACCTGATAAAGACTTTAACAGTAAGATAATGATCAAGCCAATGACCAAGTAGAGCGCAGGTGTAAACCGGGAAAAATCGACACTGTTAAGCATTCCATCGATAATATTCATTGATTCTCAGTCTACCTCTATAAGTGGTATGGAGTCTTCGATGTCTTTCAAATCACACAGCCCCATCATTATGCCTAATCTTGTCGGGACGTTTAGGCGTCTTTTGGCATAAAGGTATGCCATTGCCCCCATGCAGTACGACTCCTTACCTGAGTGCTGATACCGACCTGTATCTTCATCGTAACCCCACCACTCGCATACGTAGTTTTATGGCAAAAGAAGGGAACATTATCATCGGCCATAAGGTCTTTCTTAATACCAGACAACCGCCCCTCAGCCAGAGAGATACCGTGCTCTTTCAAAAACGGACAATTCTTACATGGGGCTTTCATCGCGAATAATTTATTGATGTTCAATTTATCTGAACTCCCGGTTGTTGGCGCAGGCTTCTAGTTTTACAGAAGGAAGACCAATTTTACATCATGAACAGGATAACCCAAGTTTAGCTACTGAAACAAAAAAGCCACTACTGGTAGAGTGGCTAATCAGGGACGAAGAGTTTTATTGCGCTCGCGCGTTGAGCTTAAATTGTTCGCCAGCCTCGCTGGCTCGCTGTGAGCTGCCGCTCACCAATTGTTCACAAGATCTGTGGCGTAGCTCCGGGCCTGCGTTCACTTCGTCGAACTGGCGGGTAAGTTGAGCGCCGGGGTCTTCATTTTCAATGCGTTTTACCAATACCGCGATCATCCTTTTGGCCTTATCCCGATCATTTGTAGCGCGGGTAAACGCCTCCTCCGCTGCGTTGAGCGCTTGATGATACTGACCGTTACCACCATCCAACGTTGTCCGGCACGCATACGTCGCTACTATGGCGGCTGTGTAAGCCTTGATGACGTTGTGCGCCCGGTCGTTAGCCAAGGGATCATCGGCTGCGGTAGCGCAGGCGCATAACAGCATCAAGGCACCAGCAAATACATTATTTTTCATTCTCATAAATTCGTTCTCAAAATCTGGATTGTGGATTTGAGCCTTTAACACCACCGCGCTTAAACAAGCACTTTTCAGGCATGTAAATCTGCTCAGCGATCACATAGGAAAACACCGACAGGAAAGCCAGCGGGAGAGCAGACAGAAAGATGAGATATTCATTTCTAACGGCCATATACGACCAGAGAGCCATGAGACAGACGGCGAAGAATGAGAACAGCAGCATCGTACCAATATTGCGAAACAGACCACGGAAGAGTAACCCAAGGTTACGATGCATGGGCGCATTACAGTTTACCATCACTCCAATAAGGACTGCGACAAAAGGGATGCATACGAGCACGGAAAATGTTGCGATGCTAAAGATATTAAACATCACCGGGAACACAGAGCCGAAGCTGACTGGCATAGGTTGAAATGTCTGCGGCGATAGTCCGGCAGGTGCGTTTGTTATAGATGGCGGAACATCAGCCGCGTTTGCAGACGGGATATAGATGCGGATTAACCAAAGTATAAGGAGTAACAGAATTGTCACCACAATCCCCATCAAAACATTGAAGATGACGTTGCGGAGTTCTTTACTTACTGGAAGAAAGTCATTACCTGAACGGTAGCGAGTGATTAAGCATACAAAGTAGATGGTAAATATTGCGGGCTGGATAATGAAGTACCCTAACCCCTGCATAGTCACCTGCCCCATAAGTAGACTGATGGAGCCACCACCAAAGCCAATAATGACAGCTATCATTATCAGACCTGAGACGGAGAACATCAGTTTAAGAGAATGAAAAAGCATGGTATTCCAGTCAGATAATGCCAGTTTGCGTGGATAGTTATGCATAGTACCCTCTTATGCCGTCTTCTTAAGTTTGTTTCCGGTATGGTAAGTAAAACGCTTACCGTGAGTGTTAACCAAGCCCCTGCTGGTCAGTAAGTAAATCACTCGCTTAAGCTCTTTATTGCTAATGCCGCCTTCACATTCACTTGTCGATTTAATTAAACCTTCAAGCGCCTTACGATCCTTGGGGGCGTGGTCAGACATCGCATTAAGCGCACGAATGATGCGTTTAATGTGGCTTTCACGCTTGCTGGTATGTTTTCGGTACGGAAGGTGTGAAACCTTTACCTTTTTGGTTTCGGACGCGCCAGAGACGCTCTGGCGCTCTATCTGGGTTCCATTAGCGTTGAGATAGCTGATAACGGGATCATACCCTTTATCGTTAGACATTATGATAAAGGCTGCGCTGGGATCACGTTGAGTGATTTTCCCGACAAATAACGCGATATGAAAATCTAACGCGTTGGAACCGGTGCCGTGAATTTTCACGTATTCAGCCCGCTCCCCCAGAGGTTGCAGGATGGCTGCGAGGTCAAAGTTAACCCGATCCTGCTGGTGCCCGACAAAGATGACAAAATGAGTTTCAGGTCGCCTTGCGAACCGGTTTACGGATGGCTGGACATTCTCATAGTCAACCATGACATACGTTCTCCCGCGCTCCGGGCTGTCGTTTCTCATATCCCCCCCTACAGGTAACTACTATTTCGTGCGATATTTTTCAAACGAGACAACGGTACTCTCCCCAGAGTGATCCGCTGGCTTTATATCCTTTCCACCCACAGGACGAAAAGCGTAAACTTTAAAGCCCATAAAATTTAGCGATACACCACTACCGCCAACTTCTGAACAACTCCCTCCACTCTTTTCGTAGATGCGCATACGGCCTTCAACTTCATTGAAGATACGCCGAATATTGTTCATTGCTTTTCTGTCACTGCGGGCCATACTCAATTCTTCACTGCTCACCGTTAAGCGATAAACCAGCAGTTTGAACCATGAACGAAACTTTCCCATAAAGGCAACTCCGTGAATGCTGTTTCGCTCATTATCTCATGTAAAATTAAGAGCCGAAGTCAGATGACAACGACCATAGAAACGATAGTCCGTGTTTTCTCGCAATATGAATGACAAAACTCGCAGCGCCCTTCCCCGTGGACAATCTCATCAGTAACCGGAACGGCCCATGAAATATTGAGTTTCTCATCCATAGACACGCTATGCATGTTACGGAAACTGCGCTCCTCTGATTTCATAGCATCATATAGATGAGCGGAATTCCATGCAGGATCAACAGAGCTAGGTTTCCCCGTGACCACGGAAGAACTACAACGAATGCAAGTGGCAAAGTTTTTAATAAATAAACGTCCTGACATTTTGTGACCCCGCTTTGTTGGTTGTGATTTAGTTTCAAGTTCAATCATTTTTTTCTGATCATAGGTCACAGGCCGGTTGAAGTCAGAGACATCAATAACCAACCCGCTGCTTGCCAAAGCCGTGGCTACGGTTTCAGATAATATACTTACTCTGCCTATGCGGCATCGGACGAGGCCACCGTCAAAAACATGGCAGCCCAGCACACTATCCCATCCCGTTTTTTTTCCATAAAGGGTTTTCACATACTCACCTAGCAAAGCCTTTAGCTCTGGCCTGCGGGCATGGATCATAAAGAGGGAGGTGATTTCCTTACCCTGAATATCACTTTTAATCTGGAACAAGAATGGTTTTTTTTCATAACCACTTTTATCTTCATCACCCATTGCAACAACCCATAAAAAGCTATTTTATCTCAGAGAGATATTGCTGGCATTTTCGGTAGATGCTCGTGGCCAAAGCAATAACCTCATCATATTTCATTCTATCGAGGCCAAACTCTATCTCATCTTCACGACTGGTATGCGACATCCTGAACTTTCCAGAGTGTTTACGCCCAGAGACGAACCAGCAAAGCTCCCCTCCCTTATCGGCAAGGATGAGGAGCCTGGTCTCGCCTCGTTTATCAGTGATAGCGAAGCCCTGCGGAGTAGGATATATCAAACCAGATGAATTATCAGGAACTGTTGAGTTGTTTGCTGTAGTAAAGAACAGTTTTTTGTTACCTAATCTGATCTTCTTCATCGTCATGCCATTACACCAAATTCCCCTGCAAGTATAGAGAACAGGTGACGGGCCATCTGAGAACGATGAATGTCAAAGAGGAACTCGCCACCAAGTTTTACTAAGTCTGCGTCCTCAAGGGCAAACATTGACACTACCCGCCCATCAATGTCGGCAGCAGAACAAAAATAACGTTCATTAGCGCATTCAGTGAGCGCAAACATTGGTTCTCGGCTGGCGTTGATGAATATAAAACCTTCAATCGGGTCATAATAAACCGCCCCATCCATCCCTTTAGGAATTTTACGATCCTTAGATACAAAATATGTTTTATTGAAAAGTGTTACAGATCGGCGAATGCTGTCAAAAAAAAGCTGTTTACCAACATACTGCGAAGACCAAAGCTGGTGGGCTTTTCTGCATGACCTGAGCATGGTAAGAGCTAAGTCCTGCGAGTGAATTCCAGATGGAACACCGAGACTCCATTCACGAGTAAATTCAGGATATATGATGGGTATCTTGTTCTTCCCGTTCCAGTCAACATCCATCAGATCAGGCTCTTCACGGGAATGGAGCATGATTATTGCTATCGACCGTCGATTACTGTCAGCAAAGATATAGGTACACGAGTACGGGAAAACACAGCCATCGTATCCTGCAACCATTTCATCATCGCGTGCCTTTAGGAAAAGGTATCGCTTTTCATTTATTAAAACGTATGGCTGCTGACCATTCTGATTTCGTGCAAAAATTTCAATATTCATCATCCCCCCGGACAATACTCGTATTGTTTTAAAAAGGTGCTCGGTAAATCACGTTCACCACGTTACTTCTCATGACGATCAATCGTGATGATTACTACGCTCACCGTTGTCCCCTCAAATGCTCGCGTATACTCATCAGAGAAAGAAACTTCATAACCTTCGCCTATAGCATCAAATTTCTGACTGGAGGACGCAGAAGATGGCAGTACGGCCACCAGCTTTCCACCCGGTTTAATGAAACTCAAAGCATGAAACAGGTGCCGTGACCAGCGCCCCTCGGAATAAGGTGGATTCATCAGAACGCGGTCAAATAAACCTGTATCTGTTGGTTTAAGTTTAAGAAAATCGCCCTGAATGGTGTTGTAGCCTTTAGCTCGGAGTGTAGCTACGGCCACAGGGTGTATTTCTATAGCTGTAATTTCAACTTTTCTGGGCAATAGCGCCAGAAAATCACCAAACCCGGCGCTTGGATCAAGCACAGAATGGCTATCATTTAACTCAGCAAGGTCTACCGCACTCTGGCGTAGATCACCTTTTGTTGGGTAAAACTGGTGAGAGTCCTGATCGGGCAAAGTGCCATTGATAAAGATGGATTCAAAAACTGGCGCAGGATCAAAATCAAAGCGATAACAGTTCTTTTTTTCTTCATTACTGCGGCCACCCAGCATCAGAAAAATTCTTTTTACGGTGATGTTTGTTGTGGGTGAATGCAGATAGTTACCGGGTAAAAAATATTCATGGTTTTCCTGAACATTGATTTCCGCAACCGACCTAACGGATTCAGACCGTGCCAGTTCGCCAAAATAGTTACATACAGAAAATGGCAGGATTTCAGAATAGAGCAAGTATTGTTTATCAGTAATCAATTTACTCACCCGTAGCTTTTCACCCCGTTTCTTTTTGAGTGGAATAATATTTGGGTATCTATATGCCAGAACGACATTAAGTGCGTCCGCGATATCCTGACTGATCTTAACATGGACAGTGCCGTTCTTGTGAGGCTTGAGAAAAATGGTGTCACCGTCTATTGGAACCCATTCGCCGTAATATTTCTTTAAGTCGTCAAAAAGATTATAGCTTGAAACGGATTCAGCACCTTCACGTTTAAACATCAGACCGACAATTTTACGCAGATCGTTAATATACTCCTGATTGTCATAGTGACGGTCAATTGAAGGCATTGCGTTAGCTACGATCATACGCATTGAAAAACCTTCGGATTTATTCGTAAAATGCGTAGGAGACAGTTTTTTAAAAACACCATCAACCATTTCACTGAAAAAATCTTTTCTTTCATCTGATAGAGTTTTAGCTGTTGTCAACACTGTTTCCAATTCAAAGGGGAGCGGCCTGACATTTTGTAACGAGAATCGGTCAGCTTTTCTCCATCTGTCGAGGTCATCAAACCATTGGTCACGTTTTTCGGCAGGCATAAAGTTTTTGACATTGATAACGTCTATGAGGCGATTCCAAAAGTCCTGATCGAGAGCACATATTGCACGGTCTAACTCAAAGAAACGTTCAATGCGTAGCGTCTCATGCAGGCTATTTTGTCCGGCAGCAGTAACGAAGTAAGAGAAAGCATCCCCGTATCGATTTCCCATGACTTTGCTATGGAGTTCGACGATTTGTTTTTTTAATAAGGTGCGTTCTTCAACGAGTTTCTTTACATCATTAATACAGCCAAATCCTTCATATGTTGTGCAATCGGTTTTGTAATCGTCAATCAGCATTAACTCGGACATTATTTACCCTACCTCAGAATAATTAACAGGCTGGATTGTTATAGACATTCACTCTCGTCATTCTCTTCTTCTATATCAAGCGGCATGAATATTTCATGCACGATAGGTTTAGAGAGGAATTCAGAAAGGATAAGAATACGAGCACCTTTGTTAATAGTTCTGAATAAACCGTATGATTTCCAGCCGCAGATAACTCCATCTGGATGTTCTTTGCAAACTTTTATCGAATCACAGTCATAAGGTGAGCTACTGACCCCTCCACATGAAGGACATCGAAATTTTTTGGATGGGATGGCATTACGAAAGTCCACAAGTGTTTCATATATGATTACACCATCTAAATCTGGCAGGTTCGCTTCCTGATAGAAATTTGGTGCGCTATAGGATCTGATAGACTCCAGAGCTTGAATGATTTCACTCTGAGGTAGAGCCAGTTTCTCTGAATATTGTTCCAGCATATGGTCAATGAAGTTAACCATAATACGAACAGTTGTGATATCGAAGCCGGACGATAGACATTCATCTTCAATCTTTTGAATGATGGCACGTTCGTCGAGTTCTTTCTTTTGAACGGTTAAAACCGAAGCTATTGATACGGTCATTGTAACATCCTTCAAATATACAGAGTGTATCATCCAACCCAGTAAAAGAGGGGTCTCCCCCTCTCAGGAATGAAGTCGATTTAATTTGAAAGATGATCTTAAACTGGTCAGGCAGAGGGCCGAATAGCTAAGGCCAAATTTTTATCAATTCCAACGCATTTTCCTTTCCCGGTTACACAAAGCTGGTATTTACCGGAAATGAGTTTTTGTAAGGTTACATCATCCCCCTTCACCAAGCCGCTTTGCATACTGGTGATAAAATGCATTTTGTTCGTTGTTATAAACACAGTTCCGAAAGCGCGATCATACTCGGTCACTGACTTGACAACCCCCAGAGACTGACTGATTTCTACTTCTTTCTGTTTGCTCTCGAATCGCAGTGTCGAAAGCAAAATGAATCCGAAGAAAAGGAAAGCATAAAAATAGTCTATTGAGCGGAAATATTTAAGCGGCTTCCGTGGTGAAAACGCCTTTTTTTTATGTTTCCCTGCGCCTGCCTGAGTCGGCTTATTTGGGGTGACATATCGTGTGGTTATTTTCATTTCGATTTACTCGCTCTGATTTTTTCGGCCAGTTTTAAACCGGCAAGCATATAAGCAACTTCGGTGTCTGAAAGCGCCTGAATATCAATCGCTTTTAGCCTCTCCCGGCGCTTATGTTTCAACGCAAGCTGAGCATGAGTACCACCAGCCAGATTTAGCCCTCCGAGCATGTGGGCTACCTGCTCCTCAGACAGTTCATCCATATTCAATGCGGCCAACCTCATTCTCTGCTGCTGGCAAAAGTAGTTTTCGAGATGTTCCGCGTCATATGGTAACGCCCTTACCCCTTCCGGGTCACGGGCCGTTAATTTATCAAACGGAGTATCAGTGCCTGAAATAAAAAAAGTCGTATCAGTTACAGCAGTCACGATGGCTCGGGAAAGTACCCCACCATCGCGAACATAGAAAACATCGTCTCCAGTTGATAAATTTCCTGTCCAGTATTTAAGCTCTGACATTTTCCCCCCGGAAAAAGTTAGCTACTTGTACTGTTCACTTTACCACCAGTTTTACGCAACCAAAAAATTCTGAGGTAAGTCGTCAATAACTGAAATCGACCTCACTGTAAAGAGCCAATATCAATGTCGCGCACACCTTTGCGGGTACGACTGGCCTCTACCTGCTCTCGTAGCACAGAGAGAACATTTTCTGCATTACGGATGCCAACCATGTTAATCGTGCGCTGACGGACATCCTGAGTGTCAACGTGAAGGATTGCCAGTCGGAAGATCAGCAGATACAGCGGGCGACGGATGCTGTAGTCTCGAACGCGGTAAAGCTCTGTCTCATCCATTTTCCGGTTGAGTACCCCCCGGTAAAATCGAACGCGCTCAGTAGTGATTTCATAACGAATGCAGTGAACAACCAGATAACGCCAGATAATAATAACAACCGGGCCTAGGTAAAAGGGAATCCCATACATGCTGTCATTTGTGACGAAAAGAAGAAGACCAATGACCATCCAGATAAAGTAATGAGGTAAGTTGAGAACCTGCGATGGTCGGATCACGGCAATAGTTTTCTCAGTCATTTACGACCTCTTCAAATTTTTCATACAGAAGGTTTGATAGAACATCATCACTGATGTCGCTGGTATCATCGTATCGGAACAATGGGATGTGCATTCTATTCATCAGCTCTGCGATAAATGGCCCGGAAGAGAGCGCATTTAACGTGTTTTCAGCCATGACAACACCGCGAATTTCACCGGTATCAATATCCGTAACCACGAAATCAAAACGTGCATTTTTAAAATTACCATTCAGAGCCTTTGCCCGCTCAGGGTTTGTTTCGATAACACTTTTTTCTGGCCGGATAATGTCTGTAATGCGGATTTTTGGTGAGATACGAAAGTCACCAGACAGAAGGTCTTCAAGGCGTTCGTAAATCACGCTCTGCTTATGGTTAAGCAGGAATTTGTCAGCCACATACCCTTCATAAGGATTTGATATCGCTTCTGAGCTTTGTGTGTCTCCACTCTCCTCTTCATCTTCGCTGAAAAGATCATGGACAGAACCAGTTTTCGCTGTAATGGCTGGCAGCTTGTTCATTTTACCCGGACTGGCTGGCGCTCCGCCTGCTGTACCGATAGTTTTCTCCTTTTCTCGTTTTTTTCCCTCATACACAAAAAAAGACACCAGAAGAACTATCCCGATAACTAATATGCATAATGCTATGAGTTTTAATGACATGATTACCCCATTAGTATTGCTGTGAAAGCGTTCATGTTGCTTATTACGCCATAAAGACAGGAGTACGAAGTACAACCTGTCTTTATGATACAACTAAGCTGTGCTGCAAGACACAGCTCCTAATGTAGCTCCATCATTGCTGCCCGGCGATATCGTGTCGTATCAGGTAGTCACCCAGACAACGCATTGCATTGACAGTAAGATCTCGTTGAATTGCTGGTGGCCTAGCGTTATCTAATTCGCTTTGACGTGCCTCACGAACCTTTGTCAGAAAAATATACATTTCTTCCGGTAATGAAACTGCCTTTTTAGTCATAAGCGGATAATCGCTCCGCGCTACCCACCCATCCCATGCACTTTGTTTTCTCAGCTCATAAGCTTCATAGCCCAATTCCCCTTCTACTGGGGGAATCCAGTCAGCGTTACCCGCCCTTTCCTTTTCTTTTGAGTTAAACCATTTAAGAAAAAAAGAGTTAATTACAGCATCAAGCATGTGCCACCTGTTTTTTCATAAAATTCATTTAATGGTGTTTTACTCACCTTCACCATGATTATGATTGCTTTCTGCGTCATCGGCTTTCCGTTCGGCTTCACCGCCTAGGCCAGTGATCAAGGTATTGATTACAGACATCAATTCGCCGGTGTAAAGCACAAAATCAGCATCAAAACGTTGAGCAAAGTCTTCGCGATCAATGTCATCATTTTGCTCTTTAAGTGTTTCAGAGAAACGCACCCGACCAATCGAGAAGTCATCTTTGAGGACAAAGCTGATACGTTCCTGCCAGTCCAAAGCAACCTTTACAACAACTTTACCGGCATCGATATGGTTTGCGATCTCATCACAAATCAGATCCTGATTACGGGCAGTTACCGTACCACCTTCTTCGAGAACTGCTTTCAAAGTGGCGTCAGTACCTAACGCCAACCCGGCAGGAAGGTTCCCTGAACGCACCCACTCTGTTACCGTCAGCTCAATGGGCTTTTCCATAGTCAGTGGCACCACAGGCAGAGAGCCAATGGTTTTACGCAGGAGCGCCGTAACATCTTCGGCGCGACGAGCGCTGGCCGCATCCACGATAATCAGACCGGCTTGCGTATCGGCCCAGATAAAGGTTCGCGTAGTTTTAGGCAGGGTAACTGGTAGAAGGCTTTGAAGGATCTCATCTTTCAGCGACGCTACTTCGGTGCGCTTGAGTTTACGTTTTTGTTCTGTTTCCAGCTTGGTTACTTTCTCATCAAGTTTTTCTTTGATGACAGATGACGGGATATTTTTCTTTTCGGTTTTAACGCAAAGCAGAATAATTCCTGACGTTTGATGAGTAAGATTATCATACTCATCACCCATAGGAGAAACCCATCCGCTTTTTGCCATATCCTGTGAACCACAGGGCGAAAATTTGAAATGCGCAGTTTGCTCCTCCAGTTTAGAGAAATCAACATCCCGAGACAGACGAAAGACGATCAGATTTTTAACGGAAAAAGGTGTTTGCATGGAGACCCCTATTTTTAAGGTTGAATGACTAAGCTTTGCTCACGAATGAGGAAAGAAATACGCTCCTTTATCGCTATTGCAGCCCAGTAAGGTAAGTTTTTTTCATTGCAGAAATCCGTATACATTTTCGATGCGGAATCCTTGCTAACAAAATATTGAGCAGCAATTTGCTGACAAAGTCTTTCTGTTTCATCATTTTTTAATGGAGGAACAGCAAAAAGTGTTTCATTCACAGTATTCCCTCGGGTGATTTCTTTAACGGTGATCTCATAACCTCTTGCTTTCAGGCGTCTTATCATTGCATTTTTTACTGGTGCAGAAACTTCTAGTTCAGAAATAACAATGGGACTATTCTCGCTGTACCGGGCATCAATACGCCACATGACAAATGACGCAGTTGTCAAATCGTTACTGTCGAATATCATCAACATTATTCCAGTCTCTGTACCGTATCTTATAAAGTGGAGTCATTCTACCTTAATCGGCAAGAGGGCCGAAGTTACACAACACACCCGCATTGATTCGTATATCTGATGAAAGATTCATGATCCATTGCTAACCACTCAGATAGAGTGTCCCATGCCTCATTTCTTTGTTTTTTGCTGACCGCATATTTCTCATTGCTATGTACCAACAGCAGTTTACGAACAAGGGCAAGCAACTCGGTTCTTAATGAGTGCGCATTCTCGATGATGTCATTTTTGATGCTTTCCATCTCATTTTTCATATCAGCTATGCGTTGTGAAAGATATTTACGATAACGAATGCGTGTAAATAAACTCAGCTCATTTAAAGAGAGCAAATCTCTCTCTAGTGATTCTTTTCTGCCA
This sequence comes from Erwinia papayae, assembly GCF_058241465.1. Classification (NCBI taxonomy): domain Bacteria; kingdom Pseudomonadati; phylum Pseudomonadota; class Gammaproteobacteria; order Enterobacterales; family Erwiniaceae; genus Erwinia; species Erwinia papayae. The sequence goes on along the minus strand of NZ_JBZCHT010000008.1, from coordinate 128,235 downwards.
TTGAGTTCAAGCGTGATATTGCCAGAGTCCGCGATCAAAGAGTTAATGGCAGAGATAATGATTGCAATGTCCTCGCTTGTCGATTTCACTATACGGCCACCTGCAACAAGGTGCTTTTTGCAGGGCGATAGATAAGTAACTCGTCTGCTTTCTTCTCATCACCTGCTGCAACACCGACACTACGTAAAGCAATCAACTTTTTTTGCTGAAAAGCGGAATACATATCTCGCATATAAGGTTCATCGTGAGACGAAGCGACTACGCTGACCCCTTTCGTATACATACCCTCAAGACATGCTACCAGTTCACGCTGATCCGCCATGTTAAAGCCACTGCTGTGGTATTGCGTGAACCGGCTTTTCTTAATGTATGGTGGATCGCAATACACCACATCTCCCGGTTCGGCCAGAGCCAGTGTTTCCTTGAAACCGGCGCAAAGCAAAGTTGCGTTTTGCAGCTTCTCACTCAAATGATGAATTTCTTTCTCAGGGAAATATGGTTTTTTATAATGACCATACGGCACGTTGAACTCTCCCTTCCGTTTGTTATAACGACACAGCCCTCTGTATCCGTGTCGATTAAGGAAGAGAAACAAGGCTCCCTGAGTTAGAAGGTCGCTGGTGCGTTGATTAAAAACATCTCGCAGGCGATAATATTCATCGTGAGAATTGCAGCAAGAGAATAAATTGCGGCTCAGTGAGATGATGCTCTCAGGTTGCTCACGAATCATTCTGTAAAGGTTTATCAAATCCTGATTAATATCAGCGACCACATATCTTTCATATGAAGTGTTCAATGTCACAGCACATGAACCTGCGAATGGTTCAATTAGGCGCTTACCCGGTGGCATGACTTTTCCTATTTCGGCCATCAGCGTGCTCTTGCCACCAACCCATTTCAAGACAGCGCTCATTTATCCCCCTCGGATAGTCTTAGGTAGTCACTGTCGTGTCTCCCTTTGTGTAAAATGCCCATAGCTTACTTGGTGCCAGATTCCAACACTTTGCGTTCTTCAACCAGATTTCTATTTTCTTCGTGCGCAAGCCAAGATGAAAACTTGTCAGGGTAACGGACTGCTAACTTAGCAATATTTGCACTCAGGTATTTTTGATATGGAATACCAGCAGCGTCGGGGAATATCCCATTTGCATACCAGTTAATATCACCTATTTCTTCCGAAAGGTTAATCATATCAAGAGGGTCGCCCTCAATATTACGGATCATGGCCTGGACAATTTCTGCACTTTCCGTTGAAATGCCAAGTACAACATGCAAAATGCGTGTGTCGATACGTGCTAGTTGTTGCGGGCCGATATCAGTATAAAAACCACACTGGTTTTCGAACATCTCATGCTTCTGACAGTCAGTTATTGTGTCATGATCGACATCATGACGAAGGTCTCGCAAACTGTCTATCGCGCGTTCTATAGATTCATTCATACGGTCGTAATCAATATCTTTACCATAAAAAATATGTTTTTTAATCAGATCGAGAATGTCACCTATAGCGCCTGTTGCAAGCAATGCTGAATAGAGCGATGGCGCACTCATGTTGGATACAGAATCTATAATCGATTCTGTGCGTAGAGCTTCTTTTGTATACTCATTCAACTCCATCATACAACCTCAGAAAGTTAATTGTTATTTGTATTGTGTTTTAAAATAGTCAGGAATAAAAACTATTCGAGAGCACATTCATTTTTTTATCATTTCCATGATTTCATTACTACAGGTTCGAAGCTCCTCTACTTTTTCAGCATGTTCTTTTGTCTCTTTAGCTTGGCATAACAGGTTATAAGCATGTAATGTATGGGTTCTGCGGAACAGTACGCCTGATTCAATTATAGTGGATAAATACTCCAGTGGTTTGATTTGTTCATCTTCATCTGCTCTTTTGATGAGCTTAATAGCCGTGTGAATATTTTCTGGTGTTTCAGGAATCAATCCCGCCATCCAGTAGCAAGTCCCAAAACCACATCCTAAACTTAGAATTGTCCACAAAATGACAGCAGCGCCCGGCACGTTTTTACTTGATGAAAAAAACACTGACAAACAGTAAAACCCAAAAACAAAAACAACAAAACATAAAATACCGATAGCAATTAATGCTAAAATATATTTGTTCCTCAGATTGCACTGGCGTTCAAAATATATGTTTTTGTCCATGCTTTAGCTCCTGTCTACAACAATTAGCGAATTACACGTCGGAAAGGCGGTAAGGAATCAAGGATTCCTTTTCCGTATTTTTTGGTCACAAGTCGGTTATCGAGTATTGTCACTGCGCCGGTATCGCTTTCGGTACGGATTAGTCTTCCTACAGACTGAATCAGCTTAATGCAGGCATCCGGCACGGAGATTTCCTCAAATGTATTTCGCCCTACAGAATCCATCCACTCAGCAAGAGTCAGACTAACTGGATCTGTAGGAACCATGAACGGAAGTTTCGTAATAATCACGTTGTTACAGTAGTCCCCCGGCAAGTCCACCCCTTCGGAGAAACTTGCCATTCCAAAGATGACGCTTGCTTCTCCCCGGTCAATGCGTAGTTTATGGCGGGCCACAATTTCACTTTTAGGTAATGTCGTCTGCATCAGAATGCTGTCTTTCAATGTATCAGGCATCATAGCGAACACGTCTGTCATTTGCCGTTTCGAGGCAAACAACACAAGGCAACCTTTCAGACGTCCCACCAGCTTTGGTAACACAGCACCAACCTCGTGTGTGTGGCCGTCTACATCCTTCGGCGAGAACCGCATTTTCGGAATGAATAACACGCCATTTTCTTCATAGTTGAATGGAGATTGTGCCAGCAATGTAGGCGTTTCAGGAGGCAGGCCAGCTTGATCCAAATATGCATCAAACTTTCCTAATGTGCGAATAGTTGCCGAAGTAATTATCGCAGAATGTACAACCTTCCAGACATCTTTCATCAGCATATCGCCTGCATGTACAGGACTACTGTTGATAATGATCTCGTTTTTTTTCTCACGATTGACTTCAACCCAACGGGCAAATGGAATACCGTTTTTATCCCGGTATTTAACATTTACGAAGTTGCTCCATGCAGTGACAAGACTATCCAGACGATTCTCCAGCTCTCCCACTATCATCTTATGCTCACCAGTCTCAGGCGTACTTTTAGACTGATCATCAATGATTTTTGCCATCTTGCTGTTGGTGCTTTTCATATCGTTGAGGATTTTGCCTACGCTTTTCGCATAGTTAATAACTTCCTTTGGCGTTTCACCTGACGGAAAGATGCAGGTTTCGCGATTGTCATATTCGGATTTGAAAGGTAGCGTTCGAAGCAAAAAGTCTTTTGTTTCTAAAAGTTCTTTTTTCAGCTTGCTAACCTGCGCATGAAGATTGGTTACAAGACGTTCCATTTCTTCATCATAATTGTCCACAAGTGGGATCACCATATCGAAAATTTCATCAATCCACTTTTGTGTCGCGTCGATTGAACAGGATGAAGAAAAGTGGCTGATAGCCTTACTCGTCAGGTGATGGCCTTCATCAAACACATAAATACTCTGCTTTGGTTCCGGGAGGACAACGCCGCCCCCCAGAGAAAGATCAGATAAAACGATATCGTGATTCGCAATAATTACATCTACTTTTTCCAACTCTTTGCGGGCAGCGAAAAATGGGCAAGACTTATAATAAGGACAATGATGAGATGCACACTGTCCACCTACTGCGTTAACCTTTTGCCAAATGTCATCGCGCACTTCGACCGGATATGTGTCACGATCACCGTTCCAAAGATCATTATCAAACTCGTCACGCAGAGTTTTGATATTCTCGTTTTCTTGGCCGAACAAATTCATTTCTTTGTCTGATTGACGGTTAGCTCGAAGCTTGCAGAAATAACGCCCTCGACCTTTTGCCATCGAGAAAGTGAAGTCTAACCCTGCGCTGGCGCGAATATCAGGCAGGTCTTTATAAACAATCTGCTCCTGTAGCGCGACTGTAGCGGTTGAGAGAATAAGCGTTTTGCCTTTAGCTTTAGCGAGTGGGATGAGCGGAATTGAGTAACCCAGAGTTTTACCAGTACCTGTGCCAGCCTCGATCACGCAAACAGCAGGATTGCCGGTTCGCTCTCCGTTGCTGTCTACTTCAATGCCATTAACAAGGCCATAGCAGAGATTCATCATCCGTTTCTGGCCTGCACGAGCGCTTACACCTTTCTTATCGAGAAAAGATTGATAGGCTTGCGCGATGATGTCGCTGGTCGTCGGCTTGGTCTTGCTCATTTCTCATAGCTCAGTGAATTGATATATTTTAAGTTTATCACTGTTAGTGTTGGGGCCGAAGTAACGGCCCCGGCAAGAAAGAATATGTGTTTAGAACCGTAACTGAGAATACCTCATTCAACGCCTGTTACTGAATTACAATCGTAGAGGCATAATCACATCAAGGGTATCTCCATGCTTGAAAAAAATGCCGGAAGTCGAATCTTTAATTTTAATTTCCACCTCGGTGCTCTCTGCATTTGACGCGAGCATTCCGTTAATGGCATCGAGTAAATAATGTCCATTAATACCAATTAAACATTCGTCCTGATCGCCATCTACCTGAGTGGCGGAAACAATCTCCTCACAATCGACTGAATTTGTTTCCGGGGATGAGATCACAATTTCACTTGCGCGAAATGATAAGTTACATTTTCCGGGTGATTCTTTGGATACAGAGCCGGATGAGAGAAGGTGTACCGCGCGCGACATTGACTCGCGAAGCTCAAGCAAGTTCGCGGTAAAAGTTTTACTGGCTTGCCTCACTCCTTTGGTAATCTGTGCCCAACGCGGATACCTACCTTGAACGAGATTGCAAACCAGACGGATTGTGTCGAAATGAAAAATTACGTTGTGGCTACAGAATTCCATCCTGACATCACCTTTTTGCCCTTTCAATATTTTCTGCATTATAGGGCAAACCCCGACAGGCAAAATAACACCAACATCTTGCCCTTTCATATCCACTGACGAAACTGGTGCATTTAATCCATTTTCCGGCTTATCTTTTACAAGAATAGCGTTCTTTGTGGTTGCCATGCGATGACCGTCTGTGGCAACCATGAAGAGCGAGTTATCAAGGATGTTAAGGTAAATCCCGTTCATGTAGTATCGAACATCGTTACGTGCCGCGCAGTGAAGAATACGCTGCACATTCTGATAAAGCATTTCCTGCGGGAATGACATGCTGAATTCTGGTTTTAGGAACTCTTCCTCGATAACAGGGATATCCCCGACGAAGACCGGCAGCTTGTAGGTGCTTTTACATGCTTTGACGATCATTTTGTTTTCTTCGCTGTCATATCGGAATCGGATATGATCCACGCTCTTCATACTACGCATCAGGTTCGATAGCTGTAGTGCAGGTATGGAGACACTAATGTCGCCGCAGGCGAGAGCCACTTTACCCCGAGAAAGAACCTGAGCAGTATCAATATCAACGGCCAGCACAGACAACTCATCACCGACTAATGTAAGGGTAATCATCTCAAGAGCCTGAAAGATGTTCCCGCCTTTCTTAACTATCATGCAAGCAGGGTCGATGATTGCTGACATATCGGTACTGGAGATATCGAAACCCGGCATATCTTTAATACTCAGTCTCTTCTTTTTAGCTGGAGAAACCGTTTCTTTTTCGTCGGTAACAGTAGCCATGTAGCCCTCACGTAATTAAATTAATCACGCTATGATGGTATCATCAGCATACTGGGGGCCGAATAGAAAACTGACAGTATGTTTTAGAAAACCGTGAGGTTGGTAGAAACTTGTTTCTGCCTGCCGAGGGGTTGGCCGCAGGCAAGCTTTGTGGGACTACTGCATTGAATGGCTTCGGGTCAAAGTCTGAGGCGGTATACTGAAATCGTTATAAAGATGATTAACTATGGCAGTTACTCTTTACGAACAAAGAATGGAGTGTGTTAAATGAAAAATACATTAATAGTTTTGCTGGTGGCATGTACATTCCCATCTTTAGTGATTTCAGCAGAACGGAATGTTTCTGCTGATTCAGAAACAGGGGTAAGCAAGATCGTTTCTTCTGTTTCTGACTCTACTGAGGAAACCACGACTGATAAACTTAATAAAATGGTTGGAGGTGGCAGTATTGACTCAGCATTTGCTAATAGCCGCAAAAATCTGAATGAAACTGTACAACCACGTCCTGCTTATCCGATAGTTCCACGTCCTGATATGACAGAGTCTCCTACTTGTCTATATAACAATTCTCGTTTCAGCGAGGGTGCGGTTCTTTCGGTTGATAAATCGCGAGCCATTCAGTGCGGCAATAAAAAGGACAGCCAGGGTCGCGCTGTAGCGATCTGGAAAATTATCAAATAAAAAGTGAACAGGGATGTTCCCATGAGGATTTTTGCATGAACATAAAATATTTTATTACAGGTGTAGCTCTATTATTAATTTCTGGAGCTAAGGCGTCAATGTCTACTGATAGCGGTCTGGGCGATAAGGAATTTCGCTATGCGGTTGTGATATCTCTTGCTCAAGGGTACATAAATATTATGTCAGACAGGCCCGAACCATCGGTTCGCCAGAAGGGCGATGCCTATTCAAAGTATGTTGATTGCCTGAATAAGCACCGAAAACAAGAAGTTACAGGAGATTCAATCTTTATGGCTGAAAACTGTTATCTTCCCCCTGAGTTTTAAGATCACGGTCTTGAGTCATGAAAATCCGCTCGTAGTTACCTTTTTTTAAAAATGGAGCGATGCTTTTAGCGATTTTTTGCAATTCTTTGTCATTGCTCAGCTTGAAATCGTTGACGATATTATACAGTCGTATCTCAGAGTCGTTTGAAAGCAAGGATACTCGGCTACGAATCTTCTCTCTTAAAGTGTCGTCAACATTCCTCCCTGCAATATCACTTAGCCAGTCAGTGATAAACTCAATCATTTCAACTTGACTATGCTTTTTTTCAGATAAAATTTCCATCAGTGCTATCCTTCTTTTACCGCAAAATGTCTGTGAGTTTGTACATACCCAGCCGCTTCATCAGACTCATTGCTTTTCCTACACAAGAATGATTAGGGGAATGCCTGTTCAGTGCGTACACCAGCATTTTCATCATCATGCGCACATTCTCGGCTTCATATTCAGCATCTTTACCTTGAGACAGCGGTGCGTCCTCAGCACTGGTAGAAGGATATTCGCCGTTGTTAAGATATGCTATAAGATCACCAGACAGCATATCTGGGTGCTCTTCCGCCAGTTTACCGAGTTTAACCCAGCGTTCTACCAAAGATGTTTCTGGTATTCCCTCACTTTTGGCCTTTTCAGCAACAGTCGTTGCAATGTCTTCTTTCAGGATTCCAGTGATCATTGTTCATCTCCATCAGTATCGAGCACCACCGTACCGCACTGTTCTGAATATCTCATGAATTTAGCAATCTTAGCCTTTTTTGCGTTAATATTATCTCGATTGGGAATGTATGTACCGGGATGCCTTTCGTTAAGTAACTCTATTGTACCGTAAAGGTCGTCCAGCTCCAGCGCAAGCCTCTGGGCATTAGTTAACGATTGTCCGGGCTGAATCTCATCAAGACCGAAACGTATAGCTTTACTCGCTCTTACTGCGATCTCGTTACATTCTTCACTCAAAACATCGAGCAAGTATTGAGTTTCATTCAGTGGCATAATGTGTCCCCCTATACACAAGACGGCCCAGCAGGCAGGATTATGATTATTGGTTAATGGGCCAGCCGTGGTAGGTCGCGAAGGCTATATAGTTCATCGCATCTATGGGGGCATTTTTACGTATATGCCTGTTCATCCCCGATATACATGATTTTTGCCAGTTGTCAGCCATCCAGTCATTCTCGTGACCAGCGTCCCGCTGGCTTTCAGCCTGACTCAAATGAATCAGCATTTTCCCGGCCACATTGACAACCAGATCGATGCTTTCCTTAGACAGCCTGCTTTTCGGCAATGGTAAGATACGTGCGGAATATAGGGGGTCAGGAAGGAGTGTACCATCTTTCAGTTCCTGAGTAAGTTGTTCAAAATTCCAAATCAGACTGCTGGTATGACTCAGCACGTCCTGTGCCAGAAAGGGATCATCAACATTCTGGATGCCAAGAACACGGGCGGTGCTTTTTGTTAGATGCTCCACCAGCCCAAGCCGTTCGACTTCTTTTTTTAGTGCCAAGTTATTTTTACGTTCCTGTTCTAACTGAATTTCTGCTTCATCTGCACGGCGTACAGCTTCGTCATGCTGTGAGGGGAATGATTTTTTTGCACTGTTGTGAGCCATTTCATGCACTTCCAGAGCCGCGAGGTGTTCGTCTCGGGCCAGCAACTTATTACTCAGTTCTCTTATCTCTTCGGTCAGGCGTTCGTTTGCTGCACGTTCATAATTAACTTGCTCATGTAACTGAGCGATCTCTTCGATATTGGCTTTTTCATTCCCAATGTTTCTTCGATAAAATGACACCTGCTGGCGTAGTGAACGGTTGAGGTTGGTTACTGCATTAAATTGTTTAAGAAGTCCCGTGTAGTCTTCGGCAGGTTTGTACGATTCACCAGTTTCAATGTCCTCAGAGAGGAAATGAGCAGCCTCCACCAGCAAGGCTAATGCGTCAGGGCGGATTTTTCTCAACTTGTTGGAGCTTAGGGAAGACAAAATATCTTTCATCGGAAAAGTACCATTTAACTCGCCTGCTAACTTTTTGATTTCTTCAAGGATGTTTTTCATAATTCACGGTTTCCTTAGTTAAGAAAAAAAAGGTTTTCTGAAAAAACGGACAAATAATAGCACCGCTAAATAAAAAACAACTGTGCTGAGATAGTACCCAGTTATGTTTCTGGTAAGTATGGATGCCTTCTTGTCTGCGCTGACATCCCCGTATTGATGACAGAGGACTTCGACTTGTTTCTGTTCCATTGCGTCCTCTGCAACAGGCCACATTTCTTCTGGGTTTTTAGTAGCGGTGGGTACTAAAGGCTCATCCATACAGACACGATATGAGTTTGAATTCGCGTTGTAATCGACTGATTTAATATACTCAGTGATGATGTTCCCAGCTCCACCAGCAGAATAGGCCAGGAGAAAAAAGAAGAAAAAGAATGTTACACACGGAGCCAAAACAAACGTTTTAAAGGCGAATGCAGTTACTAAAGAAAAGCGACTAACGATTTTTCTAAAAACTGAATCATTATAAATATTGAAGTTCATTTTTTTACCTTGTCGTCAAAAGTGAATCGTATGCCTACGCATCGCCCTTGTATTTTTCTATAATCATTTCACGCATCTCACCTTCTTTTGAACGCGTGTAGATGATATGCTCGATTGCTTCACTTTCCATTCTCACCCAATTCTTTATGCAAATGTAATCTTCGTGATCTCTTTCTTTTAGTGATCTTGTGAGATAAGTATTATGTTTATTTGCTTGACAATCCGGCAATGGAGATACATACGCATATACACTGGCAAAAATTCTTTCGTCGGTAGTCCTTAGCTTCTTCCTTAAAAATGGTCGAATAATAAAACCAAAAACAAAAGCAGCAACGACCACTCCGCTTATACTATAAGGAAATGGTGTAACCCAAACGATCAGGCTACCAACTAAAAGGAAACAAATCAGACAGATGTTGTTACTGTCAACTTGGTCGAACCTGATGCCAGCTTGTTTAGCGTCACACAGACGTTTGATTTGGTTAAGTTGGTTTAATTTCGCTTCAATAGTATTTGTATCAATCATTCTTGCCTCATAACAAATCGTCTAAAGTTTTATACCTGAAACGGTTCCCGATCATATTATTTCTGATGAAGGTTACTGCATCCATAAAACTGTTAAAGTATTTCGGGTCTTTCCTCCCATACATGAACATTGTAACGCTGATAAGTCCATTTGATATCAACTGTCTTATCTGTAAATCAAAACTCTCCGGTGCGCTGTGGCAGACTATTACTGCCCTTTCTCCGTCAGTTACAGCATACAGATGAGGAAAGATGGTTTCGAGAGATAGTGAGATTTTCTTGAGTTGTTTGTTTGTGGTTTCTCCTCTTATTGAAACCCCCAGCGCTTTCTGCTGGTTTTTTTCAAAGACTCCTGCCGTAAACAAACCAAGTTTTTTAATCTCTTCTTCACCACGCTCAGCGAGTATCTGGCTGTTTTTTTCAGGCCGCTCCAGTATGAAGCTCCATTCTGGTTCGCCAGTTCCCCAACGTTCAAGAAGCAACTTGTCGCGATTCTCTTTTATTTCGTATATAGCATCTTCAAGCTGTGCTTCTTTCTCATGCAAAATGCTCAGTTCACTGCGAACACGCTGTAAAGCAGCTTGTTTCGCAGCGATGGCACCATTGGCAATGAGGATTCTGGTTTCCCTAAACCCTTCTGGCTTTTCACTTACTTCTGAATCCATTTTTTGCCGGTCTTTTCAAGAGCCTCAATGACCTTAGTACGGTAAGTGGAGATAGAGCCTGCAACTTTTGCAGTCAAAATAATATTGGGCAGTTCTACGGGGGTTTCATGCAGAATGATAAGGTTGTCCAGAATTCCTAACAGGGCATGAATGTTCTCATCGCCAAAAACGGTATCCGCACGGTCATACAAATGGATTATTTCTTCGCTGCGTTGTTCTGGGTTTTCCCCTTTCACTTCACGAATAGTATCTGCCAGATCACGCATCTCATTGATTATGGCCTTGTCATTGTCATCAACTGCACTGATTGCAAGTGATGCGCGAGCGAGATTTTCATGGCATCTTTTCCAAGCCTGCCATTCCCAATGCAGATGGGAAAGAATTGAGCTGCTGTCGATGTTATAGCTTTCACCGTCCCGGCGCTCCTGCACTACCCAGAGAGGAACCTTGTAACGTTCCATTGCATCCTTTTCAAAAAGTTCGCGCATGTCTATCATCTTTTCCTCTTCCCCTTTTTATACACTGTATAAAAATACTCTCATACTTTTAGGGGAGCCGAATAGAATGAGGCAAATTTCTCGAAAAAAAACCGCGCGTATAGCGCGGCGATCATATCAATAATTGTTAGCCTAAAGGCTGGCCGTTATTGAATGTCTGAGTCAAAACATGCTGGCTTCGATCAACCCAGTCCTGAGAGTTAGTGCAGTCAACATTTGCTTCAACGATTTGACGGGCTGATGTATAGAGAGGGCTGTTATACCCCCCACGTGTGGATAATACCATCCGTACACCGTTCAGATACGCGTAAACCGGATCACCAGCTATCGCCGTGTCAACGCTGGCGTTACGGTCTGCACAATACTGCTGGCGCATCTTAGATACATCCTGAGCTACCTTTACACAGTCAGGGCAACCCTGCTTATAGGCTTGAAGCGTCTCAGCCGTTTCTCCCGCAATGCGCGGATATTGTACTTTGGATAAATTGTCGGTTTTGGTTGTCGGATTAAAAACTGTAGCAAAAGATCCGAAACTGACACACAGAGAGAATAACCCGCCTGCAATCACCCCGGAGCGGAGAAACTTTGATTTATTCATGAACCCACCTTTTCATGTCGTGTGTATGTACTTTGATACATCTGCTTCTGCATTCACTATTCTACAATGTTTGACTATTAAGCTGAAACCTGCTGAACCCCACCGTCACTAAAGCGTGACACAGTATACCGCTGAATGTATTCTATTCATATAGAATATGATTAAGGTGGTGATATGACTGATAAAGAAATTAAGCACCGTATGTCAACCATACAGAGAAGCATTCTTATATCTCTGTATCTTTTAGAGAGAAAACTGGAAGGCCCTATAGAAGTCAGGGATCTGCGCAGAATCTTAAACAAAGACAGATGTGAGCGAGGCGTGCCCGAGTTACACGCGAGCAATTTCTCAGTTTCATGCAAGGTGTTAAATCAGAGAGGATTTCTGCACAAATTCAGGGATAAAGTAACACTCTGCGTTGCATACAAACTAACAGAAAAAGGAGTTGTTGAAGGTGAAAAGGAATACACTAAGTTGTTAAAAGAACTTGAGTAAGAGTACAATGTCCTCAAGAATTATTATATAAAAAGCCGGGTATCCCCGGCTTATGTCTATCGTTTCTCTTTTCTCATTGTCATTCTGTTGAAGAAGAAAAGATTTACAGGTAATGGTCTATTCAAATTTTTGTATAGGTCTATAATAACGGAATCATCATCAATATAGTCCCCCCCGGCTTTATGATATAAACGCTGCATATACTCCTCATTCACACCTTGCTTATGGCAACATTCGATATGATGTGCCAAAAGCAGTTTTGCATTGGCATATGAAGATGAGATTAAATCGACAACGTCCGGGTTTTGAAGTGCAAACGTAAGATTATCCAGCATATATTTCAGAAGGTGTCTTTGCTCCTGAATTAGACGAGCCTGATTCAGCACGGTGCCGGGTATCAGATCCTGATAGATAAACGCAACAGCCGTCTGGTGATCGTTGAGAGAAATTTTCATCCTTCGGTACTCACGTATCATGCTGGCGCTTTTACGTCGGTAATAAAGGAAACCGGACAGAAGGACAACAAGTACAGCAAGATAAGCCCAAAACATTTTTTCCATTACGCGCCCACCATGCGGGTTGATATGATGTTGCTGGTTTTCTTCGATTCCAGCACCTTAAAACCGATGACCACCAGCTCAGGATTGCTCAGCCAGCTATCCCGCCCATACAATGACACCCAGAGGTTTTCCCACGCCTTATAGGCCGGTTCGTAGGTAGAGAATATACCGATCCCCTCCCGGTTGATTTCATCGAGCGTCAGGCTCTGAACCGGCTTCTGGCAAAGCTGGCGAACGCTTAGCGTATAGCGCGAGGCCCACTGTGGCATATGGATTGATGGACGACTGCGCCACCAGTATTCGGGAGGCTTGCTGGTGGGTTTGTCGCAATCGACCGCATAGAGCACTTCTTTTAAACTACTCCAGTTAGCGTCTTTCCAATCAACGTCATCAGGGCCACTGTTCGGACTCCAGCGTCCCTTCTCATAGAAATTTTCCCGAACCCAGATAGTGTCACCATACTTTTGTATGCCTTTTATCAACGGGCCGGATTTTCGGCAGGTTTGCGTCTTGTCACCCGATATGATGCCTTTCATCATATTCGGTGTGAAAATCATTGGTGTAGGCATACCCCTCCTTAGCTTCTTAAATCTTTCATTGTCTGCTCTTTCAGGTTCCTGATAAGAGTCAACATATCTACATACATTGCGGAGTCTTTATCACGGTTATCTTTCTTCGCTCTCGCATAAAGCATCTGGAATTCCATAGCAACAGTATCGATCCCGCTCATGAACAGTTCATTACGGATACGCGCTGTAGACTGAGCGCCACTGATAACCGAATCCAAAGCAACAAGCACATCTTTCGCGGCACGTAATATATTTGGTTCCGCTTGCATCAGCTCTTTTTTATTCACATATTCAAGGACTCGGCGAAGGATCTGATTGGTAGCGTTGAGCAGACTCCAGAGATAAAGATTGTCATTTTCCAGCGTGCTATCTTCTGCAATTGAACGCGATACATTTTTTTTAACTCTGGAGTGATAATCACTTTCCCATGTGGTAGCGGCGATACCCATCCACTCATCTTTTTTCTGGCGAGTTATCGGGAAATCAGGGAATGCATTTAGCAGAGGAAAAGCATCATCCCAAGGTACTATTTTTCCATTAACCACAACACCGTCAGACTGAGTGCTAAGTTGCTTCAAAGACATGAGGATTGTCCTCATTTGTTCAGATTCAATCAGTAAATCTAAATCTTGCTGCGCCATCTACCTTACTCCGCGAGATCGTCTGGATGAGTAAAAACTGGCGCACGGCCATGACGAAGAAAGTAGAGCGTATCATTATGCTCCCGACGTAACGCAATTTGTTTTTCCTTTTTCATACTAATTAAATCCCGGAAGAAGCGAATAACTGTTTTGCTCATGCAGTACCCCATTAACATTATCTTTCTTATCCATTTTTTATGTTTGAAATTCAGCGAGCTTAGCCTGCGTCTCGCCCAGTACGTTACCAATATGAGCAGGATAACATTCTTTCCCAAAGGCCCAAAACTATGGCATTAAACCACATTTCTTAGCTATATCAAGCACATCACCATTTCTGATGACCTTGCCAATGTTATTAATTTCACCTACGCTATCAGCGGCGCAGGTGCTCCTCTCAACCATCATAGACACAATCTTCTCAGGCGCAATTGCATGAAGATCAACGTTTGAATCCGGCGTTTGTAGGGAGAAAATATAGAAGGCAGCAACTGCTCCGAGAATAATAAAGAATGCGCTTCTGAACAACGCTGACACGATAGTGAAACCGATAAAGGCCACGCCACCATACAGAAGTGCATCCTTCCAGCTCCCGTTATTGGCAAGAGTATCTAATGCGGTTTGTAGTTCATTCATGACTGAAAACCTGACTTTTTAGCTGGTGAATTAATCGCTCATAAGCAACAAAAACGGCCTCTGATAAGGCCGCTTTTTTACGATATCGACATCAGGAAATAGCCATAACCATATGTTTTGCATAAGTATATCCGATCCCAACGAACGGGATGTCGTCATCAAAGTCCATAGGATCTCCAGCGCCCGGTTGGCCCTGATTTTGAGGTCGTTGCGGAGGTTGGTTATTGCCCCCTTGAGGCTGCTGGGGTTGCCCCCACCCGTTATTGTTATTTGCAGCGCCAGCACTGGACTGCGAACCACCGCCCTGACGGCCACCCAACATTTGCATTGTGCCACCAACGTTTACGATCACTTCTGTCGTATATTTTTCGACACCGGCCTGATCAGTCCATTTCCGGGTTTGAAGAGCGCCTTCAATGTAAACCTGAGAGCCTTTACGCAGATATTCACCTGCGACTTCGGCCAGCTTTCCAAATAGCACAACACGGTGCCATTCAGTTTTCTCTTTCGTTTCGCCGGTTGTTTTATCACGCCAGCTTTCGGATGTTGCCAGTGTGAGGTTCGCCACAGCTCCACCGTTAGGCATGTAGCGAACTTCGGGATCTTGCCCAAGATTACCGACCAAAATAACTTTGTTGACGCCTCTTGAAGCCATGATACGTACCTCTTGGTTTTTGAAAGTTTGTCTTGCTTCGTAGGATTAATTTTAACATCTTAATCTTATAGCCGAAGTGATTTTTGGGTAATATATCCCTCGCTTTACATAGCGTTAAGGTTACTCCGAATAGATGAAACACTTACCGTCCAGTTCCATACGTATTTTATCTTTATTTGAAATGACGGTGCTTTTTTCAGCTAGGGTTTTATTTATGGATAAACACTGATCGCTTGCTTCTTTAGCGTTAAGATACGCCCCTAACATAATTGCTTCATCTTCTCCATCAATAATTAACCAGAATGGCAGTGATTTTGGGAGGTACTGCGGCAGGTATTCAATTTGGCTGCATTTTATGGCGACATAATTCATCTCAATCCATTCTAATCGCTTTTGCATTTCTCTGTACTTTATGGATAAGGTTTTATGATCCACACCATCAGACTTGCAACGGATTTTATTTTTAATGCCCCGGAGTCTCGCTCGGATATTGGTTATTTCTCTTTTTGCCAGCTCATGGTCAGCCAATTGAATTGAATGCAACATACTTACCCCCGCTCGTTGTTTGCATATATGCTGGCATCCACCCGCCGTGAACGCCCGATGTTAGATTATTTTCTTCCTGTCACCCTCTTGTTTCTTTCTTTCGTTAGATAACTTTTTGCCAGACGCAAAGATTTTTCAACATCGTTTTTCTCCCGAACAAGTTCAGCAAGATGTTCCGCATCCGGGATAAGTGTTTTTTTATGTTCCGCGATTTCTCTGTCATACCATTCGATGTCATTCTGCAAATCACTGATCGCAGATTTAATCGCAAGAAGTTTGGTGGTGCAAATGCCGTGTGGCAAATCAGCACCGAGAACAAAATTAGTTTGGCACATGGGCGAAACATATGACGCCCATCCTTCTCTTTTAGGCGGTTTTTTGCCATAGCGCGTCGCTGGTGGCTTTGTTGTATCCACCCATGTGAGACCGACAATCTTCTTGGTGACGTTGACGAACTTTGGTGAGTCTGGGGATGAATTCCTGCGGCGTTGAATAGAACGAACAACCTCTTCATATATCGTTCCTGTTGCTTTCCCCGTGTCTTCACTGGTATCAAACAAAGCACTGTAGAGGATAGTCCCGACGCGCAGTGACGCCGGACATTTCTGGCGGGCGCTCATTTTCCCTCCGACATGGCTTTTTGTACCATCTCAGCCAGCGCCTGCTTAATGTGGCGAGGACAGGCAATGTAGCCCTTGAAATTAACGTTCTCATGTTCCAGTTCGTCGTATTCGCCCATTGTATCCCGATAGTACACTTTGCGCTGACCAAGTCCTCCTGCAAGGTTTTCATCCAGCCAACGGATAACATTTTCAGCATCATTCGTAACGGAAGCGCCCTTATCATGGTCAACAAGGATGATGAACTCTTCGTTTTGAACGGGAACGCTAAATGTGCTCTTGATTGCAACTGTCATGGGATC
Organism: Erwinia papayae; assembly: GCF_058241465.1. NCBI lineage: Bacteria > Pseudomonadati > Pseudomonadota > Gammaproteobacteria > Enterobacterales > Erwiniaceae > Erwinia > Erwinia papayae. The sequence goes on along the minus strand of NZ_JBZCHT010000008.1, from coordinate 111,731 downwards.
GCCCTGTATTGGTTTTTATTTAATTTATCATTTTGAACCGGAAGGCCAAATAGCAAACAAAGAAAAACCCGGCTAACCGGGCTTTTCAGAATATCTATCATGACCAGATTTTATTCGGCTGACTCTTTTTCATTTGTTTCAGCCAGAATCGCAAGCAATTGCTCTGTCAGAAGGTCAGCCTGACCTTTGGCTTCTTCTTCGCTGTACTTGTCAACTACCAGCACAAGTCGTGTTCCATCAGGTTCTACCGCATACACGCAATACGAATCGTATTCGTCTTCTTTGCCCTCTGGGATTTCGCTGTGATCGCAGATAATCTCTCACCCCTTGAGTTTATCGGCCCATAGCTGATCGAGGTATATGCAGCATCACAACCGAGCGGTAACGAGTCCATAACATTCAGCCTCAGCGGCTGTATATCATACTCTGCGCAATATCGTGCAATATCATGAGCATCAGGTAATTCGTTGAGCATATCCTTAACAGCAACGCTGTCAGTATGCATACGCCACATTGTAGACGTAGCCCACATTGCTCCGATATAAAACTCTCTCTCTTTTTCGGTATATTCCATCTTCAATCCTTATGCCAGATCACTACTGGCGACTCTTTTTAAACTCATCACTGCCATATTTTTTGAAATACTCAGTGAAACCTTTATCACTTTCAATCGTGGCCTGCTCAGCCGCCTGGTTTGCCCGACGCATATCCCTGTCAGACACTTCCTGACTCAGCTTCATGTACCGCTCGACGTTCTCCGCTGTCGGTTCACGCACCACGTCGCCATATGCCTGCTGATAACGTTCATCAAGGCTCAGCCCAAGAGAGCACGACGCCAGCAGCAGGAACGCTGGCACGACGATCATCTTCTTCATCCGCATTCCTTTATGGGTTCGTTCATTTTCATGACGAGGAAATTGACATGAAAATTACATGTTACGTTCAGTCCCGGTCTACTGCGTCTGCACATAACTGACAGTGGCAACGCTCAGGCGCTTCACGCTGCCGGAATGCTGTCAGATTATGCAATCGTATCGGTCTGATTCGCCTAAACACAGTATGGCCGCAGGAGAGCTTCAATATCCAGATTCTGCCCCCGTTTTCACCGTAGCATATGTCGATATGTTCAACTTCTTTCCAGCACCTATTCATCCTTTATTTCCACAATACGCCCCAGAAAAATCACACAGGCAATCGACTCAAAATAAGTAATCATGAAAAACGTATATGAATGTTTTTCAGCATTACTCACTGAATGGGGGCTGGTTGCCCCCACCAGAGTCGCCTCACATGTTTATTTGGCAAGCTCGCTACCGGCACCCAGAGCAACACCGGAACCGATTAGACCACTCATGGCTTTAGTCAGATCAGCAGGCATAGCGATAACTTTCGCGTTTTCACTTTCACCCAGAGCGCTCAGAGCTTCAATGTAGCGAGTGGTTAACTGGAACTGCATTGCCTTCTCCCCACCTTCGCCAGCCATAGACTCGGCAAGCAACGTGTTTGCGTCTTTGATGCCTTCAGCTTCGGATACGCGAGCCTTGGCGTGCAGAATAGCGGCTTCCTGATCAGCCTGAGCACGTAGGATAGTAGATTCTTTCACGCCCTGAGCTTCGAGGATAGCGGCCTGCTTATTACCGGTCGCCAACGTTTCAATAGCCTTACGCTTACGTTCTGCTGCGGCCTGTTCTTCCATCGACGCCTGCATAGAATCAGACGGATTGATATCCTGAATCTCAATAGAGCGCAGCGTCAAACCCCAGTCTGTCATTTGATCGGCCATAGATTTCAACAGGGTTGCTTTAATCTCGTCACGCTGTGACAGGCTCTCGTCCAGATCAAGCTTACCGATTGCTGCACGAAGGGAGGTCATAGCCAGATTTACAGTCGCTATCTGATAGTTCTCTACACCGTATGCCGCTTTTTGTGCATCAACAACTTTCACGTAACAGATAGCATTGACCGATAGCACCGCGTTATCTTTGGAGATAACTTCTTGTGACGGAATTTTCATGATTTGGTCTTTCGTGGACAGACGATATGCAACGCTGTCCACGAACGGGATAACGATATTCAGGCCAGCATCAAGCTGGCTGTGATAGCGCCCAAGGCGTTCCACCAACCATTGCTGTCCCTGCGGTACAATACGCACGCATTTAAACAACGTTAACAGCACAACGGCCAGAATGATAACGATAGCAATTAATCCAATTGGCATAGTTTATAACCCTACTTTCAGGAATGAGACGATTTAGAGATAACCACTCGCAAAACATCGTGGTTCACTTTTTCTGTTACAGAAACCCTGCTGTCTGGTGCGATCTCATCATCAGAGATGCATTTCCACTCAGTCCGACCTTCAACCGGTTTTTGAAGGATCAAAAGTCCTTGCTTTTCGCTGTCGCAGCCTCGGGATAGGATGCCAATTTGCCCAATAATCGTATCTTGTATGGACTTATTAGGATTATCGCGTTTGCTGATATGTACCCAGAGGTAAGCACAGACGAGCATGGATATGATCCAGATGCCGATTTGCCATCCGAGATGCATATCAGGTATTAGAAAAGAGACCACTGCCGGGAACACTGCGGCAATAGCCATCCATAAGCCGAAAAACGTTGAAGTGAACAACTCAATTAACAGGAACACCGCACCAACGATGATCCAACTCCACCAAACAACATTTCCATCCATAAAACCTCCTGTTTTGTTAAATATGATTTAATGACCCGTAAATGCAGTAAACAGTCCCCAAGAGAGCAATTCCTCCTAGAGTCACTATTACCGCAAGAACCCCACCACGTCGAATGGTGTACTTCACGTTGTCGGCTTTATGCATAAGAACTATCATGCCGCTTATTCCCAGAAGGATAAACGTCAAAATGAAACATAAAGCCCCTATAAATGGATAGAACACGACCGCCCACCCCACCTGTATGAGAAAAAGACACTGTACCCTTGTGAAAATCACCTTTTTAACTTTCTGGATGATCTCACACTGATACAGAGGGCCGAAGGCTTTTAGTTCTGAATGGGGTTCTGTGCCGGAACCGCCGAAATTTCCGGCGCAGCGAATTAGTCGATTTTTGAAGCATGTTTTGCATGTGCTGACGTGTACGTTTATGGTGCCGTGAGTGAGAACTTATCCGTACCAGCTATGTGATACGTTGCGAACAGTGATTTTTCGCTCCAAACGGCTAATTCTTTGCTATCCGGTTGACGACGGTCTTACGTACGGACCGCCGCACTCCAAAATTCTTGGGGCACGGAAATTTCGGCGGTTCCGGCGTACAACCCCTGAATAATGGATTTAGTTTTGCCCTCAACCCATTTCCATCGGTGGGCGTTCCCGTGCGCGTATTCCTCTTTACCGTATCGAAGACGTTGCAGACTCATATTAATGCCAGTCATGGCACTGCTTTTATTGCACCAGTTATGCCCCCCATTTTCATTGAGATAAGAAACGACTTCGCTGGTGGTATGTGAATCACCTTTACGCATGAAGTCTTCGACCCGCAACATGGTGCGCTTCCAGTCGGTCATATACCGACCTGTGGCTCCCGGAGTTCCAGCGACGGCCATGCGGGTGTCAGTGTTCAGTTGTTCTCGCAGAACGCGGCCAAGGCGACGAGAGCCGGGTATGAGTCGGGCTTCGCACATTACTCGCAGTGAATAGGATGGCTCGCGCATTTCCTGCTGATCAGGCGGGCCTAGTACAAATCCTGCTCTTTTTTCAACTTCGATAAGACCGATGCCTGCTTTTTTAATGAGTTCCATGCCAAACTCACTACGCCTCCCCCCATTACTGCACTTTACCGCAATGCTGATCATGTGTGGCAACCCGGCTTTTGGGTTATGTCTGCTGCTGAGCCAGTCAAAAGCTTGTTCCATCACTGGTAAGCCGAAGGCTTTTTTGCACTCGATAACATGCACCCAATGTGATTTATTTGCTATCAAATCAGGGCGTTTTGAACGATGTTTAAGAGCAACTTCCGGGTAGGTCTCCCAGCCATATGTTTTTAGCCACAAATCTACGCAGGCTGCTATTTCTGCTTCGGTCATATCTGACGAGCATGGATCGGCAAATTCTGGCTGTGAAGCCATTTTGCAGACAAAATGACCTTCATAGCCGTCAATGTATCGACGAAGAGAAAACGGCGTCTCTTGATAGGTTTTGCGCATATACCCCCCGGTTAACGCAATTAATGTTTTGTTGTCTTTGTCTCGCTCAGCTTGTCGTTGCTTAATGCGAAGCTGGAAAGTGACTGAGTAGCGGTAATACTTCCCACGTTATGTTTTCGAAGCACTTTGAAAGAATCCTCAATGGAAAAGTGACGAGCGCCGGTTGTAATTTTTCCGCCAGAATTATTGTGTAAAGAAATATAGGAAAATGCCTTTTTACAGTCCCACATCACCCTGTGGATATTTCTGGTGATACGTGCGTAATTTTTAGCCTTTCCGATAGCCTCTCGTACTGTCAGTCCGATACTGTAAAAATAGGCAGCGATAAAACCGATGTTTACCTTATCGGAAATCTGTAGCTCTTCCGGTACTCCAGCCATGCTATGTACACCAAGAATATAAAACAGAAATTCTTCGTCCCTGTAGATGTCGCTGCTATCAAAAGATCTCATGTATCTAACGTCGGTCATAAAGTCTTGATAATTATCGTATAGCACAGCGTCATCAAACGAGGATAACTCAGGGAAAAAATGGCGAATGGTGTTAATAGTCTGCTGGTCTTCATCATTAAGTTGCCAACCTTTCGGAAGATGACTGTCTGACAGCTCGAAAGAGGAAAACAACTCAAACAATGAGTTTTCATCGCTAAAATAATTATTTACTTCATTTTCAGCTTTTTCGCTGTCAAAGAACCACGCAGCAGAATGCCTCAAGAGGTTTTGATAATGCTCGCGCCTGATTAATGGAAAACCCTCCTGAAAAGAATCACCGGAATGAAGGGGCGACTCCGGCACATCTTCCGGCCTGCTATTAAAAGGGAAGAAGCCCCTGATTTCACTAAAGGAGAAATTAAATTCGGTATTCTCATTTTTATCTTGCTGGAGAACTTGCCCGGCGAATGAATACAGATATGACGTCACAACAGAAGGCGATTTCCTGTGCTCAGACCGTGCTGGTTGCATGAATGTCTTAACACCTCCACTTTTATTCATTGTATCGTATGGGGTGGGGATGTTTTTTCCTGTGAGTAGATCTGCCAGCGCCAGACGGGCACTTTCCAGTGACGAGAACGTTACGGGGATAAATGAGTTGAATGCTTTATGCCAGACGATGTATGCCCCATCAACTAACCGAATTTCATAGGATTCTGGTTTTATTTCCCATGACGTTACTGCCTCAATCGCAGAAAGATACGCATCGGGCATCGCGGCCAAAACTGCCTGACTAACGACATTCCGACGTTCAATGGGATCAGATGGTAATTCCAGTGTTTTGAGAAGAGATACCAGCTTATCGAAAACGAAAACTCGTTCACCATCAAGTTTGTACTGAACATCAGGGACGCAATCCATTTTCTTTAACTCATTGATAATCGTTGGCGTAGCAACAAATGAATGATATTCATCTAAAATAAGTTTCTTACTCATAGTGCCTCTTTGTTGCGTTGTTTCAAGTCAGCATAGTTTGACAGAATCCGGCTAAAGAACCTTCTATTACTGCTTAACGTGTTCGTTCCAGTCGTCTATCAGGCGTTCGATGGTCTGGCGCGGAGCTGGCGCAATCCACTCACAGCAGGTAAACCAAAACTGGTTGAAACGGTATGGTAACGAGGTGGAATATCTGTCACCGGTTTCCAAATCTACCTTCCTGCCACTGAGTGTCGGCCTGTTCTTGCAGAACGGGCAAGACGATGTGATTTCGGATATACGCTGGACAATAGGGAAAGAATCTTGGGAAAGCATTTCTGGATCTCCCGGTTCGCGGTGTGTCCACTCAGTGCCTTCCGGTATCGTAATGAACTCATCGTCAATGAAATATTCGAAGGTCGGAAAGAGAATGTTTTTCATCCCGTGTCTGCGCCAGCGCAACAGGGCGAGAAATTCAATTTTTTGCTCCGGGGAATGTTCCATAGGAACTCTGAATCGATAAACACCGGGAACATCAGGCAGACCGTCTCCCTGCGGAGTGGTAGCAAACCATCTTTTATGGATCTCAGTTTCCTGAGTTGCGATAGACAATATCGCAGCACTTTTATCTGAAAAAGCACGACGCATAATCATTTCCTCAAGGTTAATCTTACTCGCGCGATCTGACCAATGACAGTAGCTGGTGGCGTACCATTCTCAATGTTGACTATGACGAGAAAGATAAAAACACTATTCCAGACAGTAAGCAATGGTGTGATCATAACTGGCAGTTGAGTAAGTGGAGATATAATCAGAAGCACAATGCAGAGTGAAACGTAGACAAAAACCTGCATTATCCATACTGGAAGATTTATAATCATTCGGTTAAGTATTCCTTTTGTGATGCCTGCTCGTTGCCTGAACTGTGCAAGCAGGATAACTGAAAGACTCAACCAGTAAAATCCGGGCCAGAGACAAACTATAATTGTATTCGAGATCATATCGCTTAGTGCGATAAAAAGCTCAGAATTAACAACACCGCTTTGCGGCTCGTGAGATACTATTTTCTGTATTACGGTAAACACCCCATCGCCGAGATAATTCCAGAGCAATACAATTGTAATAAAACTGAGAACAATGATTTTTACCAGCATAGTATGCATTTCACGCATCCTGAATGACCAACTCACCGCAGAAATAACAAACAAGAAGTACGAGCAAAAAATTGTGAGTGAAGCCGCAGGTTTCAACTCTCCTTTCACACCAGAGAGCGTAAGCCAGCTAATGACAAAAGCGAACACAGTCAGAACTGATACGAAAAAAGTGTTTTTCGATAGTATGGGATAACGGAAAGACTGTGCAATACACTCCTTCGTTTCTGAAAACGTGAGTATCCATCCCTTCATCATCAGACATGTCCTTTTATAAAGTTGTGATTACGGACTCTTTTCTTTATTTGCTTATACCGTTCGCCCAGCAGGTGCGCTTTGTCAATCCCGTTACTGGTTCGACTGCACACCCAGTATATATCATACACCTCAACGTAGCTAAGGTCTCCTGTTCGGCCCAGTGCGAGGATAATGCTGTCAATAACATCATCAGGCGCTCCGTGATTGAAAAGCCTCATAAGGCTATCGTCATTAAATCTATCTTCAATGCATTCAAGCTTGTTTTGTAGGCCGAATGATAAAATACTTAGTACAGTCATCAGCAATACAAGCATAAAGCCATAACCAGCAGTTCCTGCGATCCCTGATAGTGATCCATCTCGGATGAATAAATAAATTGATGTAAAAAATGCAAATGTAATGGCTAAGCAAAGGAGTATTAAGGCCCATTTTAAAAGAATGAATCGGTGGTATTTTTTTAAGCTAATCATACCTGATTCGCTTTCTTGCTTGATAAAAGATACGAGCGATTCATGATATTCAGAACCGACCTGTAACTGGGCTTTATTGCTAAACATAACTTCACTCCGTTCACTGTATGTTAACAGTAGAATACCGTGCGTTTTAGTAGGCCGAAGAACTATGGCCTTAATTCAACTATTTCATTTCTTTCAGGATAAAGGTGTTCGGCCAGCTCATTGTTTTAAGCATCCAATGAGGGTTTTGAACACGTTCCCTTGCTTCTCCATAATCGAATTTATCGTGTGATATGGCGATAACAACTGTATCGCGTGTGATCCAGCGATAGTATGATGAAAAGCCAAGCACCTCTTTTATTGATTCCTGAATGTAAGCCAGACGCTCAGACCGTTCATCCCGGCTCCCTTTGTCAATGCTGATCACAAGGGCTGGATCAGATTGTTCACGAATCCATTCCAAAGAATATTTTCGTTAAAATACTCAGAATTTTGAGTGAAGATGGAACCACTATAGGCAATACGTGCTACGACGGAAGGCTGCATTTTTTTTCGCGATTCCTGATGGAGAGAACCCGTAAAAAATCTGCCGCTGATCCAGCATACTCACCGTTACCGGGATGTCCGGCCTTCTTGAAATAGCAAATCCATGACTTGATATATGCCACCCTTCTTCACCATTTGCAGGATGAATCCACATTGGGATGCATTTGTCTTTACTAACTGCGACTGCCTGTTTTGTTGCATCACTTTTTAAAGGATAAAGAATTTTATTAAATGAATGCTTAATTGGCTCGGAAGTGGAGATGCAAACATTATCCACCTCGTCACTTTCATCGTCGAGAAAGAACACTTGTTCTTTTTTGTTTTTTTCTAACGCAGGGGGTGTTTCTGGTTCAACGTTATCATCAGCAGCAACACGATCATCATCAACCACCCTTTTTTCTTCAACGAACATATATGTATAGAATAATGAAAATCCCAACCAAGCAGACTGGGTTAATTCAGAAATATAAAACCCCTCTTTGTCTTTATCCATCCTGAAACCACGGGAAGATAAATCGGACTCAAACTTGTCCGTTAAAAAATGAGGAACATCCATATTTTCAGAATCCACTATAAAGTTTTTTTCACTCACAAAACCACCATGTATTTCAGCGAAAAAGAGTTTATCACGTCATAACTGTAACATTGTTGTAAACGCGATACTGGCAGAAAACATTTGCAGAACATTTCATCGTCGATACCTGTCGAATGGTTTTATAGATGCCGAACAAAAATGTTTTTCTGAGAGGGCATGTTTTAATGCCCTGTAAGTGAATCCTCCGCCCTGATAACGCATATATTCGAGATAAAACCGGCGTGCATTGCGCCTTGCCCGAGCGAATCGTGTTTTCAGAGAATTCTTTTCGCTTTCGAAGTCCACCATAACCACTCCTGATGCATAATGCCACGGGGTCGTAACCCCGTTTAAGTTATGCTGCTCTGTAATCTTTTAACCCCGGAAAAGAGTAACGTTCATTAAGTTCGAGGGTGTCTATTTGTTCACACAGTGAAGCATAAAAGGTTTTTACGTCTTCGGGATTAGTCTGTCCATCAATACGAAAGTATTTTTCAGGGTGGCTGGTGGTTAGTTTACGTTTCACTTCATCATAACCGGAGTAATGATGAACTTCGATATTCAGATCCACTCCCTTTTCCGGGGCCGTTTTTTTAATGTTAAGAACAACCTCACCTGAAATAACTACGCGATCTTCTTTATCATCGCTGTCGAGCCATAAAGTGATTTTCACACGGTGACGCGAAGAGCGATTTGTCCTGCCCCAGCTTGTCACATCATTTCGAACTTGCCCTAATGATGGCTTACGGTCGGAAATATTTAGGTATGAGGTGATATCTGAAAAACGTTTCATTTTTTTCTCCGCGTAGTGATCAGTAGTCAGACAAACATCATCACACAGCGGTTAGGGGGGCCGAATAGTAAAAAGTGAAAAAGTTTAGGGGGAATAGAAGTTTCTTTTATTCTACATAAATAAAATACTCCTCCCGTCAACAGATAAGAACACCAACCAACAACTGACCTGCTCTGGTGAGTAATGTCCGCCTGTCGTCGTTCTGATAGGTTGATTTCATATCCGGTTTCATCTCTGCGGAAGAGCGCCAATCCTGCGAATTGCCAAAATACTTTCCTCCACTCCAAAAAAGGTTTCATCTGGTGGTTTCTTGCCTGCGAGCTGGCAGGCGAGAAAGGCCGAATTATATGAGTTCGCTCGCTCCCGATAAAGAGCTTGGAGAGCAACTACAACAAGGGTACGATCGTCTCCAGTTAAATCTTCAAGTCTCATGTATGCCTCGTAAGTTATTTGTCAGCCGGGGATGCGAATGGCTAATCCTGATTAATTCCATACTCCGAAAAGTCCTGAGCAGTTCCTGTCACAGCAGAGAGAAGTAGGAGGATGACCTGTTCTCCGAATGCGGCAAGAGTAGTATCGGTGGGGGGGAGTTAATCAACGTAGCTATCATCAATTAAAACATAACCATCGCACATACTGCTGTGTTCCCTGAGTAGTCCACTGAATCCTTTTTCATTATTGCCTGTCGGTTCTCATCACGATCAAAATTATACATTTTTACGTTAAGGCCGTTTGGTGTACCTATGGCTGATACATAGAAAATGAAATGAATTCGTCGAGCCGGAATGCTCATATATCTGCTGAGTATGATTCGCGATAAAACATCTCGGCTTTTGTCATGATTGATAAACTCAAACCGGTCTTCAATCATGATAAAGAGATGATTTCCACCTCCTGGCTCACCTGGCATCGGCATCACTTTTACGCGGTAAGATATAGCTTCACAAGACCAATCGCGATGTGGCAGAGATATCACTGCGACATCTTTAACAATTTCTTTCATGTCACCCCCATGATGCATAAGACAAATATAATTTAAACATATACTATATGATTAAAACGGTACAGCAATTGTTAATCCCATTCGATATACCAGTAGGATACCGGCCCAAGATTGCTTTCCCGGTAAATAGCATCAATTCGTTGTCTAACGAGACTGAGATCAGCATTAAGGTTAGATTCTTCCAGTCTGGCGCGATGCCGTTCGTTTGATTTTCTGATGCAATGTTCTCGTCGCTGGACGTAAAATTCGCAAAGGTCAGCGTTATCACAGGCATCTATCATTTCCCCCCAGCGTGTAGCGGCTCTTAGCCATAAACCGTTACTTTCAAGCCGTTCTGCCAGATCGTCTTTTGCCGCTGTGAGCATCTCTTCTTTACGCTTTCCTCTCACACCCGAGCTTGCCATGAAAAATTCTCCCCCGGAGATGGTTTATCTGATGTTATAAGCCTGCTATTCCCCTATAAAATGAGAGGCAGTAACCGGGAGCCGAAACATCGAATAAATGAACCCGGTAATCAATTAGGATGCCAATCGCTTACCAGTAGCGTCAAAACGAGCCACTGCCGTTAGCGACTCATCGAGCAGAGTCCCCCCCATATTCATGCCGAAACAACGTATTGCTGCTTCTGCGACCGCCTGACGGCGGCTTTTACGTTGACCATTATCAGCTAAATGGGAGACATAAAGCACAACGCCGTTTTCGAGAGAGATCTTCATCGCCTGTTCTCCTTGATCCATTGACGACTAGATTATCTCATGGTTGCTGGGATGGCCGAATAAAGAAGCGCCACTTCGAAGTGGCGCTGTTTTGAAACCTCATTGAGACAAACGCAGCCCAGATGTGCGGGGCCAGTAATGTTTTGGTTTCGCTTTTCCGGTTTTACCCTGCGGCACTGCAACGATATAGCTAATTTCTGGCCGGGGAAATCCTACGCCAGCTCCTTTGAAGAGATCAGGGTATCTGTCGCGAATAGCGTTACTAAATTTTCCATTTGGCGGAATAATTTCAACAATTTCACCTTTTTTTTCCCGAATTGAGCCACCAGCCTGACTAACCCACGTTACGCTGTCACCTTTTTTAAAGGATGCACCAATCATAATTACTCCATCATTTTCATGTTTTGTCTGATCATCGATACCGTACCAGATAGCTAAATGATAAAACCAAAACCCACGATTATTTTCGAGAAGATAAACACAATAGCATCAAATCTCACTGGCATATTTTTTTATAAATGATAAAAGCCATGAAGCAACTTTTTCATCCCCGAACTGTTGAATGATTGAGCGAAGCCCTTTTTTTCCTGCTTCAATCTCACCCATCTTTTCTACATCACTTCCTTTCAGAATTTCGATTCGCACACCGCTTGCTGCATGACATAGGACTGTTCGGTTAACAGTTAATGCTTTATGTAAAACAAATCCGAATTGTTGGCCGCCGATCTTTTCACTAAAACGAGCGATTACGGTTACTTCTCTTGGGAGACCCATAGCATCAATGACGGTTACAGTTTCAGACATAGCACCTCCCGCTTGTCTTAGCCAAAACATTCCTGAGACAACACATCATTGCTCACGAAAAAATATGTAATAGCAGTTAGCTACTTTAAGCCCTTTTCCTTTTTTTCCGCATAACACTTCCCTGCCGTCTTTTGCTCTATTGAGAGTGAGGTCGTAAAGGCGACGATCAGGCATATCAGAAAGAATATATGTCTTACCGTTGAATTTAACCACCGACAAGGACATCGGACGAGGTACACCGAACTTCCCTAATTCGCTGTATTGTTTTACGTTCAAAGATATACCAGCTTCTTTTGGGTTTTCGGCATGAGCTACTGAACAAACGAGAAGCACTGCAACGAAAAACTGCTTTAGAAATTTCATTATTCCCCCTGATACCGTCATGCCGTATAAAGTGAGCTTATCAGCGCCTGAGTAAACGTAAACATAAAATTTTCTTGGAATTCATAACATCGCCACACAAGACCATTAGGCCATTCAGGATAACGCGAATTGCTTTAGGACTCATACGCTCCACAGTAAGTTTATGATCGGGCAAGCCACCAGAAGCATTAAATATATCGACGAGATTTCTTATCTCTTCAACGCGCACATTATATGCTTCTTCATAGTCTCTCGATGCATCGGCAACTGTGATAGCATCATTTGCACGAACAAACCCCAAGGCAACATCAGTTCCGTAATGACGTTCTATTTTTCCTACATATTCTAAAAAAAGTGACAAATGAATCTCCATTTAGAATTGTCTTTGCTATTAACTTACTGCGTTATCCAGAGATGTCTTTGCCTTGCTAAGTGCCTGCAATGCGTCTTCTAAAGCCGCACATTCTTTTTCATCACGACAATGTTCAATTGCTTCACCTACACGTTCGCCAAACAGCGCCAGCTCTTCGGCGAGCATGGATGAAATACCTTTACCTGTTACATGCATGGTTACGTTCATATGGTTTTCTCCGCATTGATGAGAAACAGTTCATTTTTCATTCAGAACATTTTATTGTTGTTTTTTTTCAGCTACTCGTTCTTTAATGTAACGATATGGATCACCCAGCCTTGTACCCTCTTTTGTGACGGAATAACGATTATTACCGTCGTTGGTGATTAGCTTTTTCGCTGCAAGGGATTCAAGGATCATTCGGGTGGTGCTGAAATTGCCCCAGACAATTCCACACCCCGGCCAATACTTACCTCCATTCTTTACCATAGCGGTTAGGATGACTTCCTGACGCGGCCCAAGCTTCATTGCAATGCCCTCTGATGTTTCACCTTCATAGCTTCACGACGCGCTAAAATGCGTTCATGGGCTTTTTTTTGCTCATTTACACATAACGTAAGGGAAAGCTTCAAGATGTGATGAGAATGACGTTCCTTTTCATTCAGGAAATCTATCGCCGTGAACCCGACAGGTATTGACTTATTTATTCGGAAACATTCAGCCAGACGACGTTGGGCTACGTCAGATAATGCCTCCAGTTCAGCGAATGTTCCCGTTTCGCCTTTCACTTCAAACGAGGCTATTGCTTCACGTTCATCTGGCTGGTAATCATGACATTTATGCGGTGTCATTCTCGCCCCCTTCTTTTGCTAACCTTTTAAATAAGGCTGACATATCTCACATCGAAGCCGAATAGTTTTCTGCAAAATAAAACAAAATTAGGTGGATTTTATGGAGAGCCTGCCCGATCAAGCAGACCGAGACTTACGGGGTGTGCGTTCTCTGTGTGATGCTGTCTTTTTTTTGATGAAAAAGCTCATTAAACTTTTCGTCCAGAGATTCCTCCATACCACGAGTAAAACTGTTATTCATGACAAACCCTGAGTGTTGATTGTGAGTGAAAAGAAGGAATAGCACATAATGGTGCTGGTGGCACAAAGCGATCAATTCTGTTAGTATGCTAATATCATTGCTCACAGCAGGCCGTTGCCGAATAGTTCAGATTAGATGTTCAGAGACATACTCAGCGAATCGTCTTGCAAACAAACAACATTGTGTTTCTGTCAGAACCCAGATAAAAAAAAGCCGGACATAATGCCCGGCTTGGGGTAATGGCAGCTATGACGGCAACCAACTATCACTCATCCATATGTCTTCCAGTCGCTGCAATATAGCTTTTTTTTCCTCGTCATCTACACCAGTTATGGAAACTTCTGCACTACTGCCCTTCCCTACTCTCACCACACCACGTTCATAATTTGACAGGATCTCCTTCTCAATTTCAGTTCTTAATGCCTGCTGAATTTTTGCAGACACCTTCTTACTTGCATCGAATCGAACATCTATACGTAACATATAACCCCCCGGTTGTTACTGTACGCATATACAGTAGTTAACGGAGCGGCAAATGTCCAGTGAAAATCCTTATTCTGTAATTACTTCAATGCTCTCTCCGTGAAAATGACCTATGACCTCAGTTTTAACCCTGTCATTGCGTGGCTTACGCTTGGCACGTTCTAAAGCATCAAAATGGCCCAACATTTTTATCTCTGGCCGTTCATCCTGAATAATGATGTACGGCATTGGAGCTGTTACAGTTTTCAGTCCGTCACCGAAAGTAATATTCGCCACCGGCTGCACTTTGAGGCGTCGTCTTATACGAAGTTTATCTTCGGGTACAGAAGATACTTTATGTATCAACTGACTCATTGGGATCTTCTGGCTTTCATCTTCCCTGCCGTCTTTGCCCATCCGTGCCAGTAATTCAACTTTGTCCGGCACCAGCAAAGACTCTTTTTCCTGCCAACAGAATCTGACCGCAGAAATGTGCTGATCATGCCACCAGCGGATTTGCCGATATAAGTGCAGGGTCAAAACTCCTGTACACTGGTTATGTAGAGCTTCAAACCTTGACGTTCTGGTCTGGAAGGTGCTGATGATGTGGTTTTCTATACTGGATTTGAGTGTATTAATTATTTCCAACAGACGAACTAATTCCAGAGTGAATGCGTTGTCATCGGTAGGAAACCAGAGCACCCCCGAGGCGCGACGTGCCGCCTTCTGAGAAAACTCATCTTTAATATGCAGGTCAAGCCACGTATCTACAGCCTTAATCATTGCCTCCCGCCCGTACAACTGAATGGGAACAATCTCATTAACAGGCTCATTCTCCGCGCCGCGCAAAACCGGGGGAATTACCGAGACACGAGCAAACAACGGCGAGCTTTCGCTGATCAACTTTTTCAGCGCAAGCAGTTCGTCGGTAAGTTGTTCAAATGTCTTTCTTAAATCCATGACGGATACCCCTGTTGGTTTATACAGTATGTATTTTAACCAACAAGGGTATTTGTAGCAATAAAACTGTTTTGCTAAATCCTATTCTGATTTTCTCGCTAAAAAATCCTATTCATTTTTACCATGCGCTTACCCCAAAAAAGGGGATGTATCAATACTTGCATTTCTTACGGCCCGTTAACCCCCAGAAGGGGAATGCTATTGATGGCATATTCCTTCGCCCACAACATCGTTAACCCCGCGAAGAAGGGAAAATCCTAGATCAGTAAAAATCGGCTCTCGCTCTATAGCCCGGCAACCCCCGAACTCAGGGGGAATCAGGCAATACCTGTGATAAGCTCGAAGTAGACCGTTAACCCCCGCGCGCAGGGGGAACACCAGAGCTGGCGAGAGAGCGTTGGGCGTCTGGCCCGATAACCCCGCACAGGGGAAACTCGATTCCGTTCTTTCCGTAGAAAGCCACATGCCCCAGATAACCCCAGTAAGCCGGGGAAACACTAACGGCGATGAAACGCCGGATTGCGGACAAGCCAATAACCCCCACAGAGGGGAAACACATTAGCACGGGCGCGGTGCTTTTTCGGTGTGCGCCGATAACCCCCGCACACAGGGGAAACACGCCATTATGCGTTATTCTCAGTCCGTTGTTCCCCGATAACCCCCACACAGGGGAAACACTCAGTCAGATTACGCGGGGATTCCGGTGTCCAGCGATAACCCCCGCACGCAGGGGAAACACTCTAATTATATTGCTTTGATATAAAAAGGAAAAATGGGTCATATTTTTCCTACCGAGAAATTATGCATCACCGGGCTTTAAAATCAAATCCATCTGCCTCTGCAAAAGCAGCGACCATAGCGGACAGCTCTTCACCTTCGATTTTTACACCGCTAGGGCTAATACTGATCTCGCCAAGGGTGACTGGCGTGAGTTCACCCGGCTTCCATGTCGTGACGCTCCAGTTTGCTTCCACCAGCCCGCAGTTGTGATTCGCATGACCGCCGAGACGCGGTTCAGAAGCGAAACGAACAAGCGCAGAAATAAACAGGCCAGCTTCTTCGTCAGTGGCATTTTTAATGCTCATTCGGTGATTCAGTTCAGCCCCGGCAATGAATGCTTCATAGGGGTCAATAGGACGACGAATGGACTCACGGGCTTCGGATTTTTCATCCTTACGAGACTGAATTTTTTCATCCAGTTCGTTAACTTTTTTCTGCAAATCCGCCTTTGTGTCTTTATCGGCAGTTTTCATCAGTTTTTTCAGCGCGGCCTGTTCAGCCTTGATAGTTGTGATGTCTACGCTTGCTTCGGACTGCTCAGTGATGATGCGGTTAAGGCGGTCAACCTGATCCGGCTCCAGGAACTCAAACAGGGATTCGTTGCGCTCAAACATTATGGTACGCGCCCCACCGCCGAACATGCCCCATTGTTCATCGCTCGTGGGGATGGCGTTACCAATGCCGACTTTGCCAGCCAGTCCCCATCGGCCAAACAGGCTCAGTAGCGGGTTCTTGCGACGCAACTCTGCGCCAGCGTTGATTTCCCCGGCAGCGAACGTCTCGCTATCACCTGCAATATCAACGCCCTGAGCCATCATAAAGTGGTCTGCGAGGTCAAATGGTACTTTCCCCTCCGCGTCAAAGCCAACCCGGTCAACAATGACAAGATGGGCAGCATGACGGATCGCGCCACGAATACTGGTGCCGGGGAAATATGGGCTGGACGAATAGCCTCCGTTGCGTGGCAGACGATGCCCGGATGCAGAAACAGCACCCTTGAGCGTTACGGTCAAGGGTTCTAACGTGGTGATTTTTCCGTTGAAGTTTAACGTTCTCATTATGTCTGCCTCACAATAAAGTAGTAATCAGGTTAAAACGAACCGGCTCAGGGTATACCACCCCCACTTTTTCGCCGTGAAAATAAGGAGGAATGAGGGGGGACAAACCCTTAACCCCATCTAAACCAGATGTGTCAGGCACTGGCCTGACAGCAACATCGCCAGATGAAATACTGATATCTTCATCTAACGGGATAATACGAACATCGGTGAACTCCCCGTTTGCCGCAGAGAAATAGTCATACCCGACACCAACATGAGTGAGTGTAAGCAGCTTCTCTACCGCATCGGCATCACCGGCAAAATCAAAAGTCAAATAAGGAGCTGAGTAAGCCGGGCGGGAAGTCAGTCTCTTTTTTGTTGGCCCACCCTCAAGCCGAATCAGACTGTATTTCCCGCCCCTCTCTTTGGGAGAGAACATGGCCGAACTTAGTTTTTCCTGTGAAAAATAGTCACACCTTACGCTGGTGGCCGCGCTTACTCCTTGTTCCGGGGTAATGCCAAAACGGAGCGATGATGCATGGAATACCCCCAATGCTTCATTGAACAGCAGCACATCACGTAAGGCAGGCAAAACCTCAGAGGGATCGTTGCTGGCAATCACCTGAGATATGGCTTCATACAGAACGCCATCGAGTGACGGAGGAATGCCGCTGATGACCACGGGGGATAAGGATTTCATGATCACCCGGTACGGTTTAGCGTTTAACATTCGATGTCCTCTCTTCTTTTGGCTGGAGATAATATTTTACAGGTGCGGTATGCCTGCCCGAACCGGATCGGGACAATATTTTCCAGTACACGGTATCGTGATGAAATATCTTTAGGTTCAGGGAAACGGGGATCGAAAATGGTGACGCGGACAAAGTCATTTTCGCTTCGTATTCCGCGACCAATAGCCTGCTTGCCCTGCCGCACAACTTTCTGTAGCTGTGATATGTATAAACTACGCGTCAGCGCTTCGACTGTGTGGTTATAGCCTTGCGCTTTAAGGAACTGGTGATAACTTTCAACACCTTCGCGATCTGGCGGGGAGAAGCGCATCCGGGTCAGGAAGAGATCGTGAAACATCTGGCTGCCGTCGTCGTTGTGCAGGCTAAGGCCAACAGATGCCCCCGCAGAAATGAAAATTCCGGGCTTTTCACGGTAAGCATTGATTATCTCGGAAAGAGGTTGTCCCGCCCGCTGGAGATAGACGGGTAGCGAAGCCTTATCCAGACGAGAGGCTAATTCACGTCCTTCCGCATGGCTGGCCGTCAGCACCACCAGCGGTTTGTTGCATTTGCGGATTGCATCAGCAACCTGAGTGATCCACGCCTCAGAGAAAGCCTGCTCTTTCGGATTGCTGAATATTTCCGGGAATTCAGCGCCGGCGATAGTCAGCTCCATTGTTCCATAGTTTTCAGGAGTGAAAATGTCTTTGAGCGAAATCATGTCTTCGGTCAGGCCGAGTGCTTTCACTATCCATTCCATCCCGCGTTCGACATTGTTCGTAATGCTCAGGGTTGCCGAGGTAAGGAGTGTGCTTTTCCATTCTGAACAGTATCGGCCTATATTCCGGCCAACAAACGGGTTGATGCTGATCAGCGCTGGTTCTTGTCTGATTCTGGACACACCAATGCCCGTTCTGCCCCCTGTTGCTTTTGCCATTTGCCAGCTATACAGCAGATTCAGGAAAGCATTACGGCTGGGTTTGTCACTGATTTTTGACCCGGCGTGCGCCAGTGTGTCCACAGCTTTTTCATACAGTGCTGTTGCCGCAGATGAGCCATTAAAGTGAAGTCCGTCAGCAACACGGGTGATTTCTTTTGCCATCTCCTGAATTTCGACAATGGCACTGTGCGGAAACTTGTCCCCCAAAGAGCCAAGTAAATCGCGAATGTTGAGTCGTCGTTGTTGCCATAGATCCATCATGTCAGCAAACATGTCGGCCTCATCAATGATAAGGTGCGTATTTAACTTATCCCCCAACACAACCCCTTTGCAGAGCGAGTCAATGATAACCATTGCGTGAGTTGTCACGACAAAACGGGCATTGAGGGCATCACGCTGATTGTCACGAATGTGGATGGCATCATCCCATACAGAGTATGTAACCATTTCGGGCCTGATCCCCGGAGGCAGCTCGCCGAACTCTTCTTCGAATTCCACCAGAGGCCCAGACCATTGCGCGAGCGCACTTAAAACCCGCTCATGGTCAGAGTAGCTTTGAGGGTAGCTTTTCAACACGTCGCGGGCTTTTGCCGGAGATACATAGTTGGACTTCCCCATCAACCGGGAGAAACTGACGGATAGCCCGATCTGCGCGGCCATGCATTCAATGGCCTGTCGATCCGCGCCCATAATCTGGTTCATAAGAGCATGAGAACTGGTCGCAATGATAAATTTTGCATCCGGGTCTTTTTCTATGATGCGTAATGCAGAAACAAGGTAGCCAAGCGTTTTTCCAACACCAGTATCAGCACTGAGAAGTGCTACGCGGTTCGCGCAGCTCATACCCGCTGTGACAGAGCTGATGTACTCCTGCTGAATTTCACGGGAAGTTAACCCGGCAAAGGCAAACAGGTCAGGTACATTCATCAACTTTCTCCAGTGATATTTATCAGGCCAAAACCAAATACTCTTTTGCGACCGACGCCATACACTATGGCTTTTTCTGCCTCTTCAACAGACGTAACGATGCCAGTGGCACGAATGATGGATGCCGGAAGCACAATCGCTTTATCCTTTTTGGATTTCTTCACGTAGAAATATTCAGGTGGGGAGACCAGCAGCTCCTGCAACTCTAAACCTGCACGGGAAAATCTTTCTGTGACATAGCCCTTTTGCAATTCAGGCGGCGTAGTGATCTCTCGTTTACGTTTCCCGTCAATGACGCGTTGAATCATGGTGAGCGTCGTCACGAATGGTATGGCATCACCAACTTTAAGCGTCAGATTGCGACACACTTCACCGGGAAAACCCATAGCAACTGATGTTCTTAGAAGAATGTGTGCATCATCTGCGTTACCGGGCTGAATGTTGAATGAATACGGTAACTTAATGCTGCACTTCTCCTGAATGAGAAAATCAAGATTCTGATGAATGCGGTAAATGTCAGAGTAAGGGATGCGCACGCGAAACGCGTTTTCGTAGAATTTCATTGTTATTAAACCTTTCTCAGCAGACGCAGTAATGTGAGTCTCTGGTGCGGATCGGCAGGCAGAGCGCGAAGCAAAGGAAGCAGCCCATGCTTTGTAAATTCATCGGATGCTTTTTCTGGTGTAATGCGTGCGTAGGCCAGCATCGAAACTGTGCGAATAAAGATATCGACTTCTTTTTTTCCGTAAGTGGCCATCTGCTCGTGCAACCGTTTTGCTTTGTTGAGATCAATCACAAACGACACGGAATTTTGTGGCGTCATAAGCTGATCGCAGCAGGCGTAGATTGCATTATCGCTATAACTGGCGCGGAGCGATCTGACCAGTTCATAGGTTTTACGTCCAAAGTCCTGAACATAAATCGCAGGGTATTCAATATTTGTATTGAACAGATATTGCAAATGCTGGCCGGTGGTGGCAGTCACGACGTTCACCTTCTCGAAAAAAGCCGGTGGCAATTTCGCGACTACACCCGGAGGTGCGAACAGAACAGCGCGGAGTGTGTTAATTTCGATAATTGCCCCAACGCCAGACCACATACCAAACTTCTGACCGGTTGTCGGTTTTTTGGGGTTTTCTACACCCATGACATCCGGTGCGGATGTGAAGAAACTCTGGCAAGGAATGCAGTGCATCACCATCTGACCGTAACTGTTCTTTTGCTCGAAGCCCTTAAAACCAAACTCTGATGCAGGACGGCCGCAGCAAGAGCAGCTACCGGTCACTGGCTTGGCGTCTGTAAGATAGGGAGCCAGAATAGAGGTCAGCGCCTTATAAACCAGCTCTACTGGATGATGATTCATGTATGTACCCCGTTGTTTTTTTTCTGATTATACAGCTCCCCTCCCGCCCCCCGAAGCGGGAACATTCCGGGGCGCAGGAAACCTTATGAGTTAACCGATACCGCAGTGGTTACAACCGGGAACAGTGTGCTTAACTGCATGAGAAGACCTAAACACAAAAGGCCGCAATCGCGGCCTTTTATACATCCTGTATGTATAAATTGCTGTGTTTTAGCGACCGCTATTTAACGTCTTTCCATTCTCCTTTCGAGCATTTTTGCTTCGTCCCACTGACATCGTGTACCTGACCGTCAGGAAAGATCTTATTCGCATAAATGCACGCCCCTTCCGGCGTCGGGCGGGACAGGAGATCATTATTTTCCCTGATTTCCCCCTGACTAATAAGTACATCAAGCTTGCTGGAAATCTCAGCCAATTTATCGACGACGGCAGTATCATGAGTCTGGGTCATTGCGAAAGACAATGACGGTAAGGACAACGTGGCAATCAGGAAAACAATTTTCTTCATGTGGAATCCTTTAGCTACTTGAAATTTAAATGGTAAGAATCTCAAAGCAAAATAACACGCTCAGAATAACCACCAAAGAAAAAAACGCGACAAAATGAGGTCATTTATCATTAGGATGGAAAAGTGAACTACGGAGTACGAGAAACGGAAAACCCCGCATTAGCGTGCGGGGTTTCTGGCTGGAAATGATTCAGTCTCGGGAGGTCTTGTTATGGTTTAGCCAGACACGGAAGTCATGGTATATAAGAGCGGCAAATCCTCCCAGTAAAAAACCACCATAGTAGTCGCGATATATTTCCTGTAGATCGACCCCGAGAATAGTGAAAATAAGCAAAATACACATTACGCAAATAATTATCGGGGTCTGACCCAGATTAAGTTTGAACATTAACCAGAAATAAAACAAACTGGCCGCTGCCCCGTAACCCATCTTCATACTGAATCCGCTATCGATAAGATTACTGACGATAACGAACAGAATTGCACCAAGCGCAACCGTTCTGGCCCGTGAAAAACCAGTAAAAAATTTAAGGAATCCCAACGGTATTTCTCCTTCACTTTTTTGCAGTTAATTTCGACTTCCACCCAGCGCATCAAATTACAAAATTAACCTGCGAATTTTCAACACAGGACAAACCATCTTCCCGTCCTTGTTTTCCCATCTTAGTAACGGGAGATGAAATGCATCATAACACATGCCGTCGGTCTCATCAGGTTGAAAGTCTTTCTTTCCCACCACCCAGATATTTTCGAAACGACGTTCTAAGCGGATAGCCGTTCTCCAGCCAAAAGTGGAACCGGCTTTTAGCGCATCGGCTCGGGTGCGGAAACCGGGAACGGAATTCACGATCTGGTCAGTAGAAAGACTCAGGCGGGAATTATCACGAAAACTAATCATGTTGGTCACTGTCACCTCCCCGGTCAGAAAAACTATAAGTAGATCCACGACGGCAAGATAACACATAAAAAGCGACACCCGAAACGCAAATTAGACCAACATGCAATGAAGCGATAAAGAACCCGCCCGCTGATAAACCTGTCTTTTTCTTTTACCTTTTGTCGTCGCTGAAAATCTTGTGGTCGTCGGCCCTCTTTTATTTTTTCTTTTTTTCTCTCTTTCTTCTCTTATTATCTCTCGGGGCGCTAACCAGAGAGATTGTGCGGACTCAAAGACGACACCTTTTCTCTCTTCTTTATTTCTCACATACCGGCGCAAATGTTCAGGTTGAATTCCGGCCCCTCTCACAAAGAAGCACAGCGTAAAAGCGGAACTCCCTGCCCCGGAGCGAAGCGGAGGGGCTTATACCCCTCTATTGCATGTTGGTCTAATACATTGGGTTTTCGGCCCGTAACACCCTTCGGCCCTCCCGTTCCCCGTGCGATAATCAGTTTAAATCAACCCTTAAAGGTGCCTTCATCATGGCTGAATCCCTCATTCCTGACACGAAAATCAACATCGAAGATGTTATTAACTCCCTTCCAGACTGCTGGAAAAATACACCTCGAATAATGAATCCGTTTCGTGCAAAACTAAATAATGGTGCGGTATCTATGCTCGTCGATATCGGCGAAAGCGTCATTTTATTTATGGTGTTTGTCAGCGAAAAAAGCGTTAACCGGAGTGAAAGCATTGAGCTATCTAAAGAAGATTTTTATCTATACGGTGCCAGTGATATTATCAAAAAATTAACACCGCTGGTGGATGAATGGAATAAGGCCACCTGTGAAAAAGAAGATAAGCATGTCACCGCGAGAAATGTTTTCATGGATATTGTATCGGCAGCTAAAATAGCTGGTATGGCTGTTATCCCGGCAATGACCGATAACAGTTTTCATTTCAAAAACGGAGACGATAAACATAACGGCGAAGTTACAGAATGCATCGAAGGGAATTACCGGCTGGTACTGAACAAACTGAGCGACAGTGAAGTTAAAAAAATTCTCGCTCTGATCGCTGATATTAAATAGGCTCCATTGATGTGTTTTCGGCTATTCGGCCCTCTCTCCGGTCATGAGATAATTTAATTCTCTTGCACACTGAGTCATAACAACAACCGGAGTCTGAGAAATGAGCCTTCTCTGTAATGATGTTTATATCTATGCCACCGCAAAAGTGTCTTCCCGGCACGTAATGGATCAGGATTTTCTTTATGGCATCGCCAGCAATAAAAATGCAGATTATGTTTATCGCGGTGCCAGAAACAGCGTAATCGTAAATCTCCGTAGCATTGCTACAGCATGGGACAATATTCAGGAAACATTGTGTGCCGATGGCTGGGATTCAGATTGTCTTCCGGGCCTTCTTCGCCTTTTTCAGGTGATGGTTGAACAGAAAATATTCTGCATTGAATTCCATGAAGACCACCCTAAAGTAAGGTGGGCTGACTGGTTTACCTCTGATACTTTTATTCACATCAAACCTATTGCCTATGGCATTAATCTTTTTTCTTATAATGAGCTACCGCAGGCGCAGCAGGATCAGGCCCGTAAATTACAAACACTCATTACTTCTGAAACACTGGAGAAGAAGATATTCTGTGTGGTCGGGGCTGGCCGCGTTGTGAATACCGAAGACGTAAAAGCGTTTGACCTCTTTGAACCGGAGGAGATCAATAAAGATTATGACGGTCTGATTGAAACCATTACAGGGGAAAAGCTGGTGGTAAAAGTGAACAAAGAGAGCAACACTGCTGATGTTGGCATTGTTATGAACTGATATCTGCCCGGCTGTAATTTCGGTCGCAGTCGGGTAATCTTATGCAACAATCACTGAGAGAAAACGCTAATGAGTATGCCAAGCAAATTTAAGGAAGGACTGGCCGAACTTCTTTCCGATATGCCGAAAGGTTCAGCTCTCCACTCGATGAATTTTTCGTTTCTACCCGGCACCCAATTTTTCTTCCTGACATCCGATGTCAGATCTACAGAAGTAATCCAGTCCATCATTGAATACGGCACACATCACTCACCCTTAGCACGAAACAGTATACAACCGGGACATTACGCCCGGCTGTTCCCTGAATATTTTCCGGTTGAAAAATTGTTTCCACTTCGCAGAGTTATTGCTGCCTATGCGTCGCTTACCGACACCAAGACTGACGAACTGAGCGCTGATGAAACCCGCGCTCTTTTCAGTGAGGGTGGTAAAGTGCTGGAAGCACTAGCCAGCGTGGCCGGACTGGATAAAGATGAAGTCATTGCGTTTGCGGTTAAACAGGCAGAAGAAAAGACATCTACTGGAAAAAGTGAAGTCTGATAATAAAAAGGGCCATATGGCCCTTTTAAATTTACTCAGGTTGTTTAAATTGAAGCCTGAAATTAGTGTTGTTGATCACCGCCTGCGCCATCCTGTCCTTCTCCTCCTGTGACCAGTCTTTCATCAATTCGTTAAGTGGCGTTGACTTCACGGTGATCACCACGTCATTCCGGCATTTGTTCGCGTTTGCCATTGTATCCTCACTTATTTTCATTTCTATCTGATCCAGATGAAAATCTGGGGTCATTATCACTCTTAGTCATCGTTGGCATCAGAGGGCGTAAAAATAATGTCGAGAGCAGGATAATGCTGAGACGACTCACCATTCTCACGTAACTCATTAGTGTCACGGCTACCTCCTCCTTTTCCGCAGAAAAAACTAACCGTGTAGGAAAAGTTACATACATAAGTGTGTATAGAAGGAGTACGAGACCTATAGCCCAAAAGGTGTTGATTTTCCTAACACCGAAAGGCGATACGAAAGTGTTCCACAATATCTTTAAAACGAATGCTGAGTATGCAAATACAATAACAGAAATCACCAATTCAGATGCCGGTGTAAGCGGCTGATTAAGACTATCCAGATTCATAACTTACCTTGCAAATATGTTTTACTGAAAACGGTGAGGTAGATACAAACTGGTTTTGCATCTACCGAACGGTTGCCCGTGACGCGGCAGCTTCGTTGGTAAGCGTTCCTGAAGCCTTTCTTATTTTATTCAAACAATTTTCTGTACCGATTGATGGAGGAATAACGAGCAGAAACCAGATGTAGCAAGGCCGACCTAACGTCACGAAAATGAAGTCGTACTGTTTCTTCTCGTCTGGACTTATGAATTAGTAAATTCGTTTCACCCGATTCAGGATCGATGACGAGCGACTCATATGCTATGTAAGCACTCCCTCCTTCTCTGTCGGAGAAAGTGATGGAGGTGTTCGCTGAAACAGGAATATGGCCGGTTTCTGTTTTTGTCACGTAGGGTAAAAGCGCTGTAATCCCTTTCAGCATAAGCGGTAAATTGTCTTTCTCCGGTGAATATCGCAGCCCTATATTAAAGTCTTTATCTTCACTCGTTTGTACTCGGAAGAGATAATGGTGGCGCATAAACTCCGTAAGCATACCTTCACAAAATCCCGGATATGGAGGGTTAAACAACATCGATAAGTCCGGGCTGAATCCGGGAAGAAAAGTCGCGCATCGTATTTCATCATCAGGTGATATCAGCCCACCCCATTGAGCAACCAGTTGACGTTCATACTGAGTACGACATTCCTTAATCACCTCTGACCCCATAACTAACTGAGCACGTAGAGGCTGAGCTTCTCTTTCATAAGCATCACTTAGTCTGGCCCGCATCCGGGCCAGCTCACGCTGAATCTCCGCATTCGCCGCAAACGCTTCGTTGAGTTGTTTCAGTGTATGTTCAAGTGAACGTGCATCGTTCGTGTTCACGGCGTTCCCTCTTTAATTGCCGACCGTTTTACTGATCGCGACTGACTGACGAAGTATTGCCAAAACATCACTTACCGAAACCTGCCAGGACAAAGCCAGTCTCCTGATCACAAAAGCACCCAGTTCAATACGCTGATCATGGTTCAACAGATGCTGTAATGTTATACCTGCTTCTGATATGACAAGCATAACCCCCTGAGCGCCATTATTGTGAATGGTAAGCCCCTTATTTTTCCCTGCACCGTGATATTTAAACTCGGCTGTTTTTCTGAGACCAAAAAGAAGTTCGCAAAAGTGCATCAGTTCATACTGTGACAATTGCAGATAAATTTTGTTTTCCCAGTCAGCCGTTGCACCGATCAGTTTTGCCATTTCGACATTTACTGTCATCACCGATCTCTTGGGTATCGCGCTGTACTGGACATTCAGCGCAGTGCATTTTTTTTCATCTCTTTGACGATCACCATAAAATTTCAGTGACTCCTCAAATGCGCCCCGCGTCATCTTCATTCCTTTAAATATCTTTCTTTAGGTTATTAAATCACGGTTCGGGTTTATGTCGAAATCCATCAGTTTCCGACAGGCTGACCTACCCTAGCTCTGTGATGTGCTGGAGCGGGAAATGACGACAGAACCGCACTGTTTTTATGATCAGTATAGTTATGTGCGATGTGCTGGAGGGGGAAGCCAGAGATACAAAGGGTTTGCGACGTACAGTGCTGATGTGCTGGTGTGGGATAGCGATGTGCTGGTGTGGGAACCTTGTACATTTATCGCGCAACCTCCCCCTTGCATGATGTGCTGGAGTGGGAATATTCACTTTATTGATGTGCTACAGCGGGAAAATGACAAAAAAAGGAGACGTTTTCCGGGGGTAAAACCAGTAAAACAAGCTTGCAACACGATTCTTGTGTGATGCTTATCACATAATTTGGTCGCACCTGCCTAACACTTCCCACTACAGCACATCAAAAGAACCGCCCAGAGCTTACCAGACCAACCTATAATATCGCATCCCACCACAGCACAT
This sequence comes from Erwinia papayae, assembly GCF_058241465.1. Classification (NCBI taxonomy): domain Bacteria; kingdom Pseudomonadati; phylum Pseudomonadota; class Gammaproteobacteria; order Enterobacterales; family Erwiniaceae; genus Erwinia; species Erwinia papayae. The sequence continues at coordinate 84,586 of NZ_JBZCHT010000008.1, read as the reverse complement.
CCCGGTTCCCGCGACAGCACACCGGTATAACCCCATCTCGAATGCCAACGACAATTTCCCTCTCCAGCACATCGCTATCCCGCTCCAGCACACCAACGATGTTTTTCCCGCTCCAGCACACCAACGATGTTTTTCCCTCTCCAGCACATCAACGATGTTTTCCCACTCCAGCACATCAACGATGCTTTTCCCGCTCCAGCACATCAACGATGCTTTTCCCGCTCCAGCACATCAACGATGTTTTTCCCGCTCCAGCACATCAACGATGTTTTTCCCGTTCCAGCACATCAACGATGCTTATCCCGCTCCAGCACATAAAACACAGAAAAAGTGTTTTATGCACCAGAAGGAAAATAGACTGCTTTAGTGAAAGTAATGTGCAGAGACGGGAAGATAGAAAAGTAAGCGGTGGTTATAAACCTCAATGTGCTGGAGGGAACGGCCACCGCTCCAGCACATTGACAGGAAAGAAATGATCAGTCTTCTGGCTTTAGAGTGGGATTTCTGCGTTTGATTTTAACAATGTATTCCTTGGTGTCATCCTGTTCCAATTCATAATCGAGATAACCGATTTTTCGCAAATCTTCAAGCGCATGGCGAATTGTACGGTTTTGCTCTCCTTTGCTACTGGGAAGTAACAAGCGATCACGGAGACGCTTAAACGATAACGGTATTGGTTGAGCCGGAAGGGAAGCGATAAAAGTATAGATAGCTTGGGCAGCTTCTTTGCGAGGCAAAGCTGATAACGGTTTTTTGCGTAAAAGTGTAAGGTTGTCATCAGCATAGAGTTCCCACAGCTTTTCGTCAGCTTCGAGAACAATAGTATTCGTCTCAATATCAAACTGAGCGGTTTTTAATAAGCCCGTGATATCAACTTTAGTAGCACCCGGCCTTGAAAAGGTTATAGTTTTCCCACGAATTCTTGCAAGGGAATCCCGGATCTCTTTACGCAAACGAGAATCAAAGCGCTTGTTTGGATATTGGCAGTTACGTGCAAAGTCACTGAATTTTAAAGTAATTGTGTTTCCTTTGAGAGCATCATCACTACGGCTAAATGAATGAATAATACCCATCCAGACTTTAAAATCCGTTGACAGGTTGAGGCGTGGGCCTGTAATCACCACGTCCGTATAACCCTCTTTCGCGGCATATTCAAGTTTCGAAAGAGCACTACTGGCATTGATTGGTTCAGCTTCTGTCCCCTTCTTTTTAGTCGGGACAAAAACCCCCATTCGCATTAACACTGCTGGCTGAACCGATGAATGCGTAGTGACTGTCAATTTCCTCTGTGTATCATTTTCCGGTTCCGGGATCGCATCCCTGAACAACTTCTTGGTTTTATTCGAATTTTCCATTTGCACGACCACATGCGTAATGTGAATAAAAACAATGTGCCATCCCACCACAGCACATCACTTTTCCCACTATAGCACATCGTCTCCCCGCTACAACACATCGTTGTCCCGCTATAGCACATAGCTTTCCCGCTACAGCACATCAACAAACGCTTTAAAGCCATTAATATCAGGTAGTTAGATGTTCCGGGATCTGTTTGGCAGTTAATGGAGATATATGGATCTACATTATTGGATCTTTCCGGTGGATATGTTGATAACTCTATGTTTTTCATCATCATTAACAAAAACACAGCCAACCCCCTGTTAATTATCTGTTACTAACAGGATCTTTTTTCGATGAAAAATAAACATTTAAGCACTTGTTTATTAAGCAATAATTTTTTATACCAATGGTTCAGCTCACAATGTTGATAAAAACAGCAATTTCCCCTCTCCAGCACACAGCAAATCCCGCCTCAGCACATAGATTTCCCTCTCCAGCACATCAATTCCCCTCTACAACACATCAAGATCCCACTACAGCACATCCACAAAGAGGTTCAAGCCAGCTATACCAAGGGATAGCGCGATCCGGGATCTGTTAGGATCTTATTTTGATATTATATGGATCTTATTATTGGATCTAGCCGGTGGATATGTGGATAACTCAAGAGAGCAGTTCTTCTACATTGCTTACAACTTGCAAACATAGTTGTTTTCTCACTGACGCGCTCCGCTTGTCCAACCGCTTTCAGGAAATGAAAGATACCCCCATTCATTCCCTGAAAGCGGTTCCCGCTCAGTCAGCATCACTCTGTAAATCCAGAACATAACGGCAGATAAACAGCTCTATAGATAAATGGCAGCAAACCGTTCAGGTACTCGCGGATTCTCCTGTCCCCTGCCCCCGTAGCCTGATCAATTAGAATTTCCAGCCCGTTCTTTGGGAGGTTGAAGGTAATATTGTTCAGGCGGTTATAACCTTCAAGAAAACCTTCCGTAGATATGCTTTCATTGACCACTTTTCGGAACCCTGAATTTTGTAACAACTCAATTTCATAGGGTGTTAAAATCTTAAAAATCTTCATCTGTCTACCCTGTTACCGGTGATTTATGTTGCCGTTTTTGGTATCGACTGAACCCGCTACAGATCCACAATGGATATTCCCGTTTTTAGTCGTGACGTCGCCTGTAACGCTTTGAGCACTGACGTTACCATTTTTTGTTGTTACAGACCCTGCGCTACCATTGATAGTCACATCGCCGCTGTCAGTCTCCAGAACGCCAACATCACCGTTGATAACCACATTGATCGGCCTTATGTCTCCGCCAACATTAATTTGCTGTCCATCAACATATATTTCGCCACCAGCAACACGAATATTATGTCCAGAAACTTCGATTTTTTTTCCGCCAATTCCAATGCTTACTTTTGAAACCATAATTTTCTCCTGTTTCAATTCCAAATAAAATTTTATCGCGTCCTCTTCTGAGAGTTCAGCCAGAACAACACTATCTGCTTAATCACAGCCCTGCTCGTTATCTCTTTGTAGAGGTTGAATAATAATCGAAAATTAATCAGAACAACTCACGAACCCATTTCAGCAGCGAAGGATAAACCGGGAAAGACATAAGCCAGAGAGCTGCGCACATAGACAAAAACGAAACAAAATAGGATATTTTTGTCCAGTAACTAAAGACCACCAACGCCCTTCGTCCTCTTCCCGTTAACACATACTTAAGCAGCGTTATCAATGTGGCAACCGCAAGAAATGCGACTTCCGGCACGGAGAACATCGTTAGACCAAGAAGCGCCATGTCGGCCTTTGTGTCATAAATCAACATTTTGGCCTGCTTAGGATCGACATCTACCAGCATTCCGTATGTAGGTCTACCAAGAATAGAAGCTTCTGTATCGCTCTGTACGAGGCTTTTAAGCGTATCCCTACCCAAGTTAGCCAAATCGCTTGTCGCGTACTCTATGAAGCGCATATGAGTCTTATCGTCGGTGCCGGGCACATTTACCATCAATGCAGTAATGTCTGGCTTATCACGATTCCTGATCACAGTTACCCAATTAGTATTGTATGGGGCTATGCTTGAAGCCATCAGATAAACACGTAAGTCATCACTACGTATGAGAGCACGACTACCTGCTACTGATATCACGATCATCACAACCAAAGTGAGCCAGTATCCCACGAACAACAATTTCGATATGCTTCGGGACATACCTACTCTCCTCTGCCAAAACAAAAATAAACCACCTCGTGAATAAATACACTTTATCTTCTTGATTTTTATGGAATAGGTTAGTTACATGCAAAAATAGTTGCAAGTAGTTACTATTTTTTGGCGGCATCCATGTCAAGCGGTTCAGCTTTTGATAGCTCATGAAGAAGTCCGATATTCCCCATGTACCCACGCTCAGTCCAGCGAAGCATCGCATGGTATGTCACATTATTTTCTTTCGGATTAAACATATTCCCCTCCGTCTAATTGCCCTCTCATGGGAGTATCTGGAAACAGACTATAACTGATAAACAAAGGGTCGAAAAGATGAACGAATAAAATTTGAACAGTCTCAGACAATAAAAAAGCCCGCTTTGCAGGCTTCGTTTGGTGTAGCTTAATTTTTACGGTTCGGATTTTTCAGTTAACTCCTGTCTGATGTCATCTACAGTACAGACGAACGTACCCCAACAAACTCCGTGGTTCGCGTCATGAGTAGAGATAACCCGACACAAAGCTTGTTCTGCTAGTTCGTCATCAATCTTCTCATTGCGCTGGAGAGCCATCGCTTCTTTAACATCATCTGTATCCCAGAATATGGCACCAATAGGCTCATCAGGGTTTCTACGAATCAGGCGTTCGATAACTTCTTTAACTGTTCCGTACATTATTGTTCCTTATTCGGTTCTGACGTAATGGGATTAATTCAGGGTATTCTGCGTAAGATTAGTTTTATACATTCGTACAAGCATGTTCATTGATGATTTTATGATTGCACAGAAACCTTGTAGGCCGAATATAAAACGGCTTTAATCATGACAAATGATGAAATGAGATCGGCTGGTTGCTTATCTGGAACCAGAAAGCCCTGCATATACAGGGCTGGGATTTCAATCAGAAAGATGTGTAATAACGAAGAAAATTAGATGCTTTTACCTTTCCACCGTTCAAAGCCTGCTTTTATAGCCCAAACTACGACGACGACAATAAGTACACAAGCGAGTGAAACAAATAACGGAAAGTGGGCGAGCATGTTTGTTTGAGTAAAGATATGAATTGAAAGTGACAAAGAAATAGTCGCAAGTGTTATCGTTCTGGCCGCAGGCAACCACGTTGGTTTTTTCTCAAGAAATCCAGAGGTGTCTGCTATATACGTTATCAGACCGAGAACGAGACAGGCGATATCAATCCACCCAATCCACTTCTCAGACAATTTCTCTGCGTAACCCAGCCCGATGATAACTATATATCCAATAAAGCAAATTAATGAACCGATGAAGGCCGGGGACTTCACCTTGGATATTTGCTGCTCAGGTTGTGACGATTTGTTATGCATGGTTTCCCTTTTAAAAGATAAATGTTTTATTTTTTTACTGCGGTTCCGCAGCATGGACAAATTTTATCACTACACCCACGTGTAAAGATCGCAAGCAAAAGTCTTCGCAATATCTTCCAGACGAAAAGGCGAGAGAAAGAAAGGCCAGCAGCAAAACAACTTCCATAGCCAATAGCAGGATTTGTCAGGGCTGCGTAGTAGTCGCTGCCGATTACGCTTTCAATATCCGGCTCTGATATCATGAAAGAAGCCAGTGACAGATACTGGTAACGTAGCAGATGTGCAACGAACGTTCCGAATATGAACACGATAACAGTCGTTGTTAACTGAATGAACACTAACCGGTTGAAACCGTGTCGCAGCTCCATAAATACAGCAAGTGCGAGAGAAAAAGAAAAGCCAAGCTCTAGTGGGAAAGGCTTTTGTAGCGGAGCGAGATAGGCCGTCAGCTCATAATGAAAAATAATAATGCACAGCACATTCAAAGCCACCAGCACCGGATCACGCCAAGATGTTTGGAATGAAAATACACTCACTTTTTACATCCCGGTCAGTTACTAATTGAGTTAATGGCATCTTCGGGTTCATTGCCTAGAGCTATAATATTACCGAAATTATTAATTAACACAACGCGGCCAGCCATCACGGTAGCATGAGTCCGCCACCCTTCCCCGCCGTTTTCACCCCAACGCACAATACCCGCAGAATCCAATTCTTCTTCGCTGGCGAAGAAAGTCGCGCCGGGAAGTTTTTCTGGACAGAGAGTTACTGAGGAGTCCGCCTTAACGCAAATCCCATTATGTGTCATGAAATACAGGGAACGTTCGGCCTTATGTTCACTGGAGATAGCAAAACCAGAAGGCTCAAGCGTTACGGTTTTAAGTGTGACGCTCGCCAGCGAGCTGACTTTTTGACAGCCTGCCAATAAAAGTATTTTTGCATCAGTAGCGGCATACATACCCAGCAATGATGATAACGCGTCAGCCTGCTTCGGAAGTTCTACCGTAATAGTGCTTCTGTCTGTGTATGCTTCAACATCAACCGGAGTATTGAGCATAATCTCTCTCAGGATAACGCTCCCCGGCGACTCTGGGTCTATCCATGAGGTTTGTTCGCTGGCTTCGGTAAGTGTAGCTATCCAGTCAGAAGGAGCCTTGCCATTAAAAGTAAAGGTGACATATTTGGTATTTTTAGAGGACATACATGTTTCCCGTTTTATCTGAGCGCAATGCCCAGAGTGAGTCAGGCAATCAGCAATTTCAAACAATTCTGAGTAAAGTTATGACGAACAGCCATCTCAGGTGGGACTATTATCCCATGCGGGAAGTTTAACCCGAAACATCACACTTTATACCCCCAGAAAAATGCGCGGGATTTCGCCCCGAAATTACAGGGAAATACTCATTATAAACATAAAGTTATACGTGTTTTATCGAGCGGGGAGTGTTCTTTCAGAAACAAAAAAGCCCTGTAAAACAGGGCTTAATTTATCAACGTATCTGGGACGCCCCCATGAGACGCAAAGCCTCGCTTACTTCATTCAGACCAAAGACGTCTTCGGAAGGGGGAGCTGGATGGCAGGTTGTTGCAGCCGTCCCCCTCTCCCACCAGATAGCCTGCAATACACAATCACCAGCTCGCGATCTATACCGTACAGGTCGTTGATATTCACCCTACAGCCTCACTACTCATATTGATTTATGATCGCCCGAATCGCCTCGTCAATTTTTTCCTGCGCCTCTTTACTGATTCGACTGAATTCGTAAATAACCTTCCGCTCTTTGCTGTTCGATTTTTTCCGTGCATATGCGCGGCTGTCATCGTATTTTTTTAGCGACTCAACAACAGGTTTGTTTGCCGCAGGTTTAACCGTAAGAGTCGATATGGATTTGTCAAAAAGCTTAATGACCTCATTCTTGTAATCATCAGGTAACAGATTCGTTCCTGATCGCAATATTTCGGCCTCTTTGCCCACATCGGCCACCAGCGCATCAAGTTCAAGTTTTTTCTTTTCAGCCACCTCAGATACAGTCAGCAACTTTTTGTAATCCGGGTACGTCAGTTCTGACCGAACCGGGAATACAGTAAGTAGTATTTCAGGTACTGATGCAGCCTGAATTGCTCGCGTTACTTTCGTCGGAGAAAGACGCTCCTGCTCGGCAATTTCCTTCTGGCTGAGGCCGCTGTCACGCAGTGTCATCAAGCGCATCCCGACTTCACGAATGTTGTGCTCTTTGGCTGTCTGGATATCGGCAGCGAGCTGGCGGGCATCATCCGCGCTAATATCGCTTTTGGTGAGCATGACTCGTAGTCCGACTCCGCAAATGAGCGCGGCAGCACGACGACGCGAACCATCGAGGATTTCAATACGTTCACCGACCTGACGACCAATCACCGGGAAAAACTGCTGCAAGGGCAGTGTGCGGGTGATGTCTGTAAGAGATTCGGCGCTGAGTGCGCTCTGATCTCTTCCGTTAATACTCTGATCAACATAAGTGCGGCTTTCAACTGACTCTGCGGGGATCACTTCGACGTGAAATGTAACCTTGTGGCCCGAGGCAAGAGTGAAACGTTGACTACTTTCAGCCGTCGTCACGGTAGGTTTGCCGGAAAGAGGTGATTCGGCAAAAGTCCGGCCCAGAACAGGGCGTTCTCTCTTCTGTGTCACGCTGCACCTCTCAACAATTCAATACGGTCAAACACTGCACGGGAAAAATCCTCTGCGGCGGTACGCGCAGTTCTCAGTGCTTCGGGGCTACCGGCATAAGATTGCGGGTTGGCGCTAATAGCCGTATCAAAAGATTCCCCACAGCGCTCAAATCCTTCCAGACGAGGAAGAACAGCATCAAGCATATCACCACCAAAAACGTCTTTAGCAAAACTGTGCGTCTGTTTGTGGTCTGATTTATTGATGATTTTCGACATAAACCCGACGTTGGCAATGATTTTGCTTTGCAGCCCTGAGTCTTCAATAAGCTGAACAAGCTCAGGTAAGCGAGTCAGATACTTGAGCGTAGAGTGAAAGTCCACTTGCGGAGGCGGAACCGGTGTCATCAGCATATCACTGGCCGCTATGGAGTTGATAAGGAACGGGTCAAGGTGAGGCCCCGTATCCACAAAGATAAAGTCGTAATCGTCACTGATTTTGTCAATGATATTTTCGCGCAGGACGTTGTTCTCATTCATCCCCGGCAGATGTTGATCGCATAGCTGCGTCCATCGGGATGCAATGAATGCATCCTCGATAGAGGCGGGAATAATATCGACGCCCGGCACGATGGAAGGCTTCACGAAGTCCTCCAGAATCTCTTCGCGGGTCAGGTCTTTGTTCAACATGGCCTGTGCGCTGGAGTTATTAACAAGGCCGATACTGTGATGATGATTGAGGAACATCGTAGACGACGCTTGCGGATCGAGGTCAATGACCAGAATGCGCAGGTCTTCATGCAGTAAGGACGGATGCGCACGCATACCGTGTGCCATCGTGACGGTAGAAACCGTTTTGGATACACCACCTTTCAAATTCACAACAAAGATAACGAAAGCCTTTCCGCGTTTTTCACGGTAGGTTTTGATACCTCTGTGTTTGTAAATATCAATGATGTTCTGAATAGTCATGGCGTACTGTGTTGAAGTTCCCCCCTGACGCTTACCAAACTGATACCCGGCTGCTTCCATTTCCTCGACTGCGGCGTCAACAGCTCGCTTACTCAGGTGAGGTAGTTTTGATACTGCGGCTTTAGAGTAGGTTTTATAAAACTCGGTTTGCTCGAATTCTTCCCGCTTCGACTGGATTTGCTCTGTCAGCCAGTTGAGCATGATATTCGCGCGATTACCGGTTTCGAGTAGTCGGTCAAAATTATCTGACATATATACACCCCTTGTTATCGTTTTTTGGAACTATACCAGAATTTCTGGTACACGGTAGTGATTTCGATAACAGTTATCTAAAATGCATTCAATCGTAATTGAAACGTTTTTTGACTGTCATTTGAATGTTGACTGAGGTTCTCATGATTATGAAAATATACGCCAGATACTAAAAAGCAGCCCGTAGGCTGCTGATTTTAAGAGGTTTCCCCTCCTGTCTTGTCTGGCAATTTTCTATCTCATAGACCTTACCAGGACAAAATCAACCTGTGCCCCCTGCTCTTTTGCCATGATCATTGCGATATAGCGCAAACAGCCATCACGAACGGCCAACCGCAATTCACCGTCTATCAACATCTGCTCTACAATTAAAGGCCTAACCGCAAGCGGATTTGTTTTGTAGGGATGTATTAGACGTGCGGCAGATTCTTCCTCGATGGCGCGACAGTCACATTGTTCAGGCAGGATGTAGAGCAGCTCTACAGGTATTGCCTGTGCACCATCTTCGCGATCTACATGGGGTAAAGGCTCGAAACCGTGACTGGCGCGTGATGAGTTAATCAAACCCACCAGCCCGGCCAGCGTATGAAAAGGTGCGCCCGGTTGTTTAAGGATGTCCTGCAACCACCCTTCTTTAAAAGCGGCGCGACTCCTTTCAATAATTTCATTTATTTGACTTGGCATGTAAACACCTCAGTAGAAGGCTTTCTGAGTGAACATATAATAGCGACCGTCAGCATCGAACATGCAGAGATTTTCCTCAATGGCGCGTTCAACTTCATGCTGTGAAGCTCGCTGGTATTTACGCACGGCCTGTAATCTATTGACTACACGCTGAATATGGTATGTATCGTTAACCAGCGCATTGATACTGCTGGCCGGACGGTTTTGTTTCAAGTGAGCAACCAACTTTTTGTACTGTTCTTCTTCGAAAGCCATAACCCGTGCGCGAGCAAGGGCTTTCGCCGATGGCGACAGGTCTTGGTAGTAAAATAACGAAGTGGAAATTGTCATCGCGTTCCCTTCCCTGATTTTTTCAGAAAATCATGTTTTCACATTCTGCTACGGGGTGAATGGCATCCAGCACTGCTTTAAGGGAGCATTCTCTGTAGGAGAACCACGGAGTGTCTGTTGGTGTAACGTAATAATGAGGTTCACCATCAAAGACAACGATACTTTCAACAATTTTTGTACCAATATAGAGATCATCAATGTTGTAACAATGCACTCGCTGACCGACCTGAAAACACGTAGACATTTCCTCTGGTGGGCGCTGTGCCATTGTCAGTTGTTCTGCGGTATACCACGGATCATCAGATGGGGTTACGCGATAAAAGGTCACTCCGTCGCGCATATCAACACCGCATACTGTTTTTGCGCCGTCACAGCGGCCATGATGGCGGTAGCAGTGAACCAAATCACCCAGAAAAAATGTTTGCCCGGTCATGAACAACCCCGTATACACTGAAACATATTGGTATTTTACCAGATGCTATGGACTACCGAAGAAAACGCGCTGATATACATTGATTAAAAGGAACAGGGAATAGAGGTCATGATGAGTATAAGAATCTTATGCGTGCTGCTTACCCTTTCAGGCGCAGCCTTAGCTGATGATACTGCTGCCATACGGGCTGATAACATACCTGATCGCGAGACTGCAAATTATGTATCTGATATCACAGGAGCCATACAGCGCCAGATTTATGATGCGAACAGATATAAAGGGAAGAAGTGTAGTCTGAGCGTGAAAATTGACCGGGACGGTAATATTCTTGGGGCTAAAGCTGAACAGGGTGACAAAGAACTGTGCCAGAGAACATTAAAGATACTTGGCTATACCAAACTACCTAAGCCGCCCTCTGATGAAATATGGAGCAGGATTCAAAACGTCACGCTGATATTCAGGCCGTAATCGTGGTTTGGGGGAGTGCCAGCGGTAAGGCAGCACGACAAAGAGCAAGATCATGAGGTGACGACGTTTCAATAACGTAGTCCAGCTCATTGAGGAACTCATACATGCTGTCGCACCAACGCCAGTCAGTGCGGATGCGAGCTATCCAGAACCCTGACCACCAGCGCGTCAGCATTGCCCTGATTTCCCACTCGGTGATCCCCGCGTTCTCCAATTCGTCTCTCCAGACCTGTAACCATCTTTTGTGCGTACCCGGCAGGCAAAACTGCAAAGCGATCCACGCATCGCTCTTTGTATTTTCAGCCACAAACATTCTCTCTTGTTTTTGCTGTTCTGACCGGCGCTCACTACGGGTGAGGATAATCTGCTCCCGGTGATCGCGGCGCTGTATCTGCCTGACTGACGATGCTGGAAAGATGGACACTATTACTGATTTAGAGAGGGGTAGTATCCACTGCTCCCCACGACTTTCAATCATGACGTCAATAGCCTTGATGTAATCAGTCTTGGTCGCGCCACCCCTGACAGAGGGATCATAAGCGGAATCGACCAGTCGGATATCAAGGGCAGATATAACGTTTTTCCCGGACAACTCACGAAAAAAAGCTTTTGCATAGGGATATTCTGGCAGAGAACGCCCGGCACTTATCCGGGCTTCAATCTTGGCAATAGCAGTCATCGCGCACTGCTGGCGCGTATCAAGAGGAACAAGAGCGGTACAGGCCATCAACAACTACCCGAACGATGAGAACTGGAAGTAGCGGTGGCTATCTTCCCGTGACCGGAGCGTGAAAGCAGCGGTAGGAAAGCGACATCAAATTCAACGCCAACGCGGATATTCACTGAAACTTCCACAGAGACAGGTTTCGTGACAAAACGGCCAGCACAAAGATATCCCAATTCCTGACGGAAAATTTTTGTGCTCTGACGTAAATTCTGCTGACCGTCAATGTACCAGCCAAGATCGGCGGGTATGTAAATGTTCAGTCCGTGCCATTCTGAAATAAAACAGCGCCCTTTCAGCCCGTAGGTATCTACCGGGTCATAAAAAAATGGAAAGACGTTCTGAACGTATGTGTCCGTTCGCGGGTCAATAAACGCGAGGAATACGCCGAATGGTGCCGCTTTTAGAAGCTCAATAGCTTCGAGGTGCGGCAAGGTTTCGCTCTTCTGCGGATAAAACAGCTTAATGCTGTTACTCATGGCCTGAACCTCCCAACTTTGCGGACTGACGGCTACGCTCAGGGGGGCTTTCAAGAAGATTCAGGTCAGAATCATAGATAACGCATTCACCGTTAGCCGACTCATGGCGTCCTATGAGGCTATAACCGAAGTCCTGCAAATCCTTGTAATGATGTGCAGCGATGTTTCTGGAATAGTTAGCACCCCAGACTTTACCGTTACGGTCTTCAAAACGTTTGGTGCGGAAGTGCTTTTTCAGGAACTGATAATGTTCTTCTGGTGTAACCATGATGCCCCCGGCGTGTGTTGAATTAGTACATTATCCCACAGGGGGGAAGGGGGCCGAATAGCCGTAGGGGAGGAGTGTTAAAACACGAAGTTCTCCCATTCTGGTGTGGTGCAAACAGGTTTGGTCGCCAGTTGCAACGACTTATCGTTGTAACCATACCAGGGGGTTGCCGTTGGTGTTACGTAGTAGTCTGGTTTTCCCTCAAACCAGACAATATGTTCAATAACGCCAGTGGCGCAATAAATATGATAGGTTCCGAAGCAATGGACTCGATCACCAATCTTAAATTTTGTTTCCGTGCCGACTGGCGGGCGTTGAGCTAACATCAGACAACCTGCTGTATACCAATGATCTCCAGTATACATTGGGTCATCTGATGGCGTTACCTTGTAGTAGGTTATTCCATCCCTGACTTCCAATTCAGTGACCGCTTTCAACCCTTCACAGCGCCCCCGGCACCCTTCTGTCCTGTAACAGAATACTAAACTTCCGACTTCAATTTTAGTGTTCATGGAGCCTCTTTACTCCCGGATTCCGCTCCGGCATCGCCTTAATTCACTTGATTATCTCATAACGAAATGAGGTGCCGAACTGGTGCAAACAGGCAAATTCTCTGTCATCGCGGCGAGTAAAGCATGATGTCTTCAACCTCACCTAAGCGAGCCTGATAACTCTCGGATAGGTCTTTGCCTATCTGGTCATCACCTAATCCATTATCGATGAGCCATGCGCGATGAGTTGATATGGCATTTCGCACGGCAATGGTTTGAGCATGATCCAGCACAACACCATTAATAACTATGTGTGGTTCTTTATCTGCAAACATGTTTACGCCTCTTCAATCTTCAAAATGACGCACATACTCCGGGCAACCCCAGTGTGTACAGCCGTCAAAATCATAAGGATTATACTGCCAGTGAATTTTGCCACACCCCGGACAGTTCCAGCGAACCTTTCCGGTGGCATTGTGTTTTCGACGACGCTGACGTTTAAGCCATTCAGGCATTTTTAACCCTTTTGCCTGAATCATTGTGCGTCTGTCAAAGAGGCGCAGGGCGAACGTGCGGCGTTTCACTGCATCTGCCCGGTCAAACGGTATCCAGATAACATTTTCGCGACTTAAATCAGGTTTGTCATAAATTGTCGCGTTATGAAAATTAGTTACCGGGATATATCCATCACACAACCAGTATAAATCGTTACCATCCCATTGCCCCTTAATGAAACCAACATAGCGGGTGCAGCCATCGACAAGCGTTGTCAAAGTCGGCACGTACTGGCAGTCCACATGAAAATCGGACAGAGCGCTTACCCAATACTGGGAAACAGGCACATCAAACTCACGGGCTGAATCCCAGAAGCGCTGGGCTTCTTCTTTCGAAAAGACTGCGGCTTTATCAATATCGGTAGTGTATCCAGCACCATCAACGCAATGAAACGCCATATTGCTTCCCACTGTATCGCGCAGACAAGCCATGTAAAATTTATGGTTCTTCATATCTCGTTCCTGAATGACAAATTTTTATCTTCTAACTGCATTGTCTCATGCGGGTGTTGGTGGCCGAAATTTGCAGGATTTCGTGGCGAAATTTTAATAAATATCTGTTAAATATCAATAAGTTGTATTTGTTTTTGCTGCGGGGCAGTGAGGGTGGCAAAGAGGGTAAAACGGAAGAGGGTAAAGAGGGTGGGTAGGTGGATTGCACCCGCAGGGTTTTAGCTCCCTACAGGGGTGGCGGTCGCGGCCATATACTGGATATTGGTTATATTCGCCGGGGATATGGTTTCAGCCACTCCGTGACCGGCCTAAAGGCAAAAATGGGAATGGGTTTATTGCTCCCATTCCCTATGAACGATCAGCGCCAGTGGGCGCGTGTCGTTGTCTCATGCCAGAGGTGAACACTCTGGCGATGAGAACTGCGGTTGCCCGCAATAAGGACGTGGGGCGAGCTTCCCTTCATTAATACCGTCTGTCCCGGCGAAAATAAGTGATAAGCCCACCAGCGAGAACAATGATGAAGAAAACAAAGAACTGGAAACCACCTCTGCCGTAAACGGGCCTGTACTGATCGGAAAGAATTTCTCTTGACGCACCAACCAGTGAACCGTATTGATACTGATCAGCCATAGCATTCAGGATAGGTAGCGCTCCCAGCCATGCCATAGCAACCGCGAATGTAACGACAATGGTCGTAGGAAACTCCGGGAAACCGGAATAGTAATAATGGCGGCTGTTTTGTTTTATGTAGTAGAAAATGATGGCTGCAACCGCACCTCCCCAAATCAAAATGGAAAGGAATATAGTCCACCCCCAACTCACGCTGTTAAAAAAAGCATCCACAGACTTTCTCCTTATTTAAAACAAGTGTTCATCAATCACTTAATGACAGTTTATCAATACACGCTTCATGTGCAAAAACCATAGAGCCAGAATAGTCAACATAGGTAGAGCCATCTTCCCGCAGCCGTTCGTTTCCAACTTTGGGTAAAAATCACTCTGACACACCGTTGAAAATTCTAATCAGTGTCTTGCTATTAATGGAAGACGGCATGACGGGCAGACACACCCACATTTCCTTCCGTACTTAACATCATGAACGTCAACAAATTGCTGGGTATTTTCCTCAAAACCAAAAGGAATTCGATTAAATCTGTCCATTCAGCCCGTCCTGTTAAAACTTTTTATCTCTCTCTGCAAGTTTATCTATGCATGTTTTATGCGCAAAAACATGGACGCCAGCAAGGTCAGGGTAGAGCGAACCATCCTCACGTCGCCGTTCACGGGCCAGTCGCGAAGTAAAGCATTCAGACATATGACCACCACAGAGTTCACACAGGCCATAGTAATCACTACCGCGCCCGGTTGTTTTCGTTATGCGTATCATCCGACCGGTAGGCTGATTGACAACGACAGGATTATCCTGCATTTTTTCCCCCGGATAATCTGCGTAAACAATATTCATGGACAACGACCAAGAAAAACTGGAATAAGCCCGCAACGCCAGTCGCGCCCAGCACGCCGGAAAGAGGCATCATTACAGCTTGGACTGGGCTATCGGGAATGGATAACGTATACCGATATAAAGCAAGCGATGCGGTCAGCAACACGAATAACAGCAGCAGGTGTTTGACTCTGTTAATCATCGTCATATTCCTTGTCATAATAATCTGGGTTGTTCAGCACATTCCTGTGTCCCTCGGTTCGATAATCACCGCTCCAGCCAATCCACACGGACGGTTCGCCACTCGTTGATAATTGTCGGTTGCCTGCAAAACTATCAGAGGTAACAGAGACGGTTTGACAAGGGGTAACTATATCGGCCTGAGCCACCATTTTGCTGCACACAGTCTCGAAACCGGCAATGACAATTTCTGCTTCTTGATCCTGATTCTGGAGAAGGGCGATAAGTTCTTTTACTTTCATTTTGGGTTTTCCTTTAATTCTTCTTCGGCAATTGCATCATCTATTTCTAAGAGCAGAGCTGCAAATTTATCTTCCAGTTCACGACGTAATGCCCCAAGTGCGCGTTTCTTTGTTGAATATAGAGGAACAGCGCCCTGAGAGGAACGACGGCGGTTATCATCTGAACCATCACCGGAACCGTGTGAGTTACGTTCTGACCATGCCGCATAGACTGCCGGGCTATAGCTACTGATTGTTCCCATTGAGAACACGCGGCTGACATTTATAGCAAAACCGACTATCAGCCCGGAATCGGACGATTTGGCATCTAAATCGGTGCTGGTGGGGTAGTCGCTAAAGCGGAGAGAACGATAACTTCTGGCCTTTTCAAACTCAGTCTGTTCTTTTTTGGTCATAGCCATGATGGTTGTACTCCCTGTGTCTTGTTCTGTTATGGTCAGACTAACATGGAGTAGGGGAGGGCCGAAGTTGGAGATGGAGATGGTTAAGTGAGCGGGGAATTCCCCGCTATAATATTTCTACATACCGCTCGATGAGGGTGAAATGAGCTTTTATTCGATCATTTCATCAAAAGGATTGATTCCTCCAAGTTCCATATTTTCCAGCGGGGTATCCTTCAAGCACTCAATAATACTTTTTCCGGCATAACCGACATCGATCACCGTGACGGGCATTCCTTCCCACGTACATTTAGTCATACCGGGTACTTGTTGTCTTTTCTCCACCAGCATACTATTCATCTAAACACCTCGTAATGATTTAAGATTACTTCACGACGTTTTACCACTGATTAAACATTAGCATATAGCGAAGCTGGGCCAAAATACGGCACATAAGCCAGTCAACGTGAGAACAGTTGCGGGATTTCACCCCGAAATATTAGCGCATAAACTATATAATTCAGTGAGTTACATTTAATCCAGTGACCGGGGATACTTATCGTGTTTCTCCCTCCTGATCAAAACTCTTCATTTTCGTTCGCTTGTGTAGCAACATCCTGTAGACCACGAATACGTTCCTCTGCAAAACATATTTCCTGTTCCGCCGCTTCACTCAACTCCTGCCACGTTGTTAATTTTGCATAGTCGTTACTGCCTATAACATTTTCCAGCAGCTTTGATTTTGCATCTTCAAACGTCATAGATTTCATTTTTACGATTCCTGACTCTGGGGAACTTGGCGAGTGGAAAAACATCTTACTACGAATGCTCAGTTGCTGACGAAGCGGTTAAGGTCTGCTCGCGTTACAGTGTAAAGGTATTGCCAGCCTTCGCCGTGGCTTCGTCGGTAGTCCAGCGCAGGCAATGAGGCATATTCTGTATTCCGTTGCAGGAAGTGCGCCAGCTCATGGGCCACCAGTGCTTTAACGTGGTTTAAGCGGTTGAGCGAAATAAAATCACCGATCAAGGGGGACTTGCTAACGTGCCGGTATTCCCAGAACGTGAACCCAAAAAAGTCTGATGATGTGTTATACAAATAGCCCGGCGATATGGTTATGCCCTTACGTCCACCCCATGATGACTTTGTATGCCAGCGGGTTTTAACTATCGGATCAGGGCCGGTATAACCATGACTCGCCCTGAATTTCTCCAGCAGATAACCGGCGTAAAATGTCACCAGTGCTTCGACGTTCTCTATTTTTTTAGCGCCGAATAACGTGACAACTCTTTCTCGTGCTTCGAGCGCTCGGTTCGTTTTGCGGGGGAGGGCTGGAGGATTGACCAGATCGCAAACATCGATGCAAAAACTGTCTTCAAAGTCCCCCTCCGGCGTATCGAGATGAACCACCAACTCCTCCGGCATTCCGTATTCTGCCAGCAGGAAGTCAAGGTTCCGCACTTCACGGCTCTCAATCAAGTCATCTGCGCCGGGTATATCCAGCCAGAGAAAACTGCCAGCAGGCACAGCGCGAAACTTCCTGACATTATGGATAATGGCTTGTCTGACGGACATAAGGGATTAATCCTTGATTAAATAAAACCAAGTTGCCAAGCGATGCCCTGTATTGTGTATTCTCCGCTCCACCCAGTCACCACATAGAAGCGATCACCATTTTTATTACTACCAGTCAGTTTCATCTTTTTTCCCTGCTAAGCAAGCTGTGTTCTCATCAATGTTGCCGTGATTTTCATATTTCACTCCAATGTTTACGATATAGTTATCTTAATTCCCGCATAGAAAGATTATTATTAAATGTCAGTCCTTAATCTTCATAGTGGCAACGGCTTGCTTCCCCGCTTCGGTAAGTTCCACCTGATAAAACGTGGAGTGTACCTTTGGCCCCGAACGGGCGAAATCCACCAGCCCAAGGCGAATCAGCACGGGAATGGATGGTGCGGCTATATCATCAGTACCGAAAAGACTTCTGACACACGGTCTGCATTCGCGCGCCTTTTTACTGTCGCCGCGCAGAGTATAACGGGTTCCGCTGGCTAAACGACGCAGGGTGTAAATCTGGGCGTTAGTCAGCTTCATGAATCAGATCCTTAATTTCACGTTTTGATTCCTGACGAGCACGGTGTTTACTGGCCCGCAGAGCGTCGCCGTAGGCATTACCTTTGCGGTATCCGCGAGAGCGGCATAATGCACAGGTACAACCGTTAACGGAATAAAAACGGCCATATGGTTTCATTACCTTCTCCTGTTTTTCTATTTTTTCGCGTGCTTACACCACCCGCGATACGAGAAAATTGGCTCGGGCTGATGCGAGCGTTTATTCTGACGCTCTTCACGTTCGTCTTCACTGTCATTCTTACAGTGTTCGGTGACTGCTTTCGCAATGGCACTGGCCCTGTCTGAGGCCAGCACATGATAATCGGCATAACCAGCGTGATCGCTCAGAATGATGGTGTATCTTTTCATCATGCCTCCTCAATCTGGACGACTACGCCGGATTCGTTTTTCAAAATCTTCCCGCAATTTTGTATCAGAAACAGCCTTGCTTTCACTTGTCTGATGTCCTTCCAGCGCCAGCAATAGCATCAGTGCCTGCTGTAAGGCTGGAAGAAGGGTTTCGGCGTTGGTGTTGTCTTCATCATTATCAAAGATAATTTCAGACTCCATTGCGATATTGTCCTCCAGCCAAGAGGTGACAATTTGAAGCGCCTTAATTGGTTTAGGGAAAGACATACATAACCTCGACATTCAGGGCGGTTGAATTATTAAAGCACCATACATACTCAGGCCAAATAGTGAATATAATAAAAAAGCCGCATATGCGGCCTGAAAGAGAATAGTGCTTTGTCGCTAAGTTTTGTTCTCTTCACCAGCGGAAGGGGAGGGGACACAAATTGCCTTGAATTGGTTGTATGAATCTTTCTTTGGTGAATAGATATCATTAATTGCGTTGCCGCATTCAGCCAGAGTGGAGTAGCCCGGAATTTTCTGGGAAGTAACGCCTTCTTTCATACCAAGTGCCATAACCAAAACCAATGTATACATATTATTTTCTCCCTAGAAAATTCGTTTTACCCATTATTTCGTAAATTCTGCGAAAACTTCCGGGCAGATGCGGCTGCATATCGCGCTGATTCTTCCCCATAACAACCCGGTGAGGGTTTGGCATATTTTTCGGCTACTGCATCCTGAAAGGCTGCATACTCGTCCACACCATCAGCGCGAACAGCAAGTAAACGACGGTCTGTCAGAGGGGTATCAACGGAGAAGCCGCACGCACGCTCCAGTTCTGCTTTGAGGGCAACATTTTCTGACAGGATATCTTCCTCTGGTTTAATCAGTTGCCCGGATAAGACAACCAGTTTATCCAGCGTGCTTACATCTTCCGGCAACATGTTCGGACTGTCTTTGAAGATCATCATTTTGCGATCACGGGTCACGTAACCTATATGTTCAACAGGCAAACGGCCAGAATGCACAATGTCTTCCGATTGTTTCACCCTGCGGTTACGCAACGCTTCGCTGAATACCTCAATGATTTCGTCAAGTTCAATACCGGTAGTGCTTCCCCAAAAGCTCATACTGTTAATCGCTTCTAGCAGACGGTCGTTTGATACTCCTTCATCTGCTTTCACTTCGAATTGATTTTCCATCGGTTATTAGCCCCCACCCCCCGATTCTTTACAATATTTATTGCCGACATCTGTCAGTTCGTAGACAGGATAATACCCCGGAGTTTGCCGGATTATTTTCAGCAAGCCTTTTTTCTCCAGCGATTCCCGGACGTTCTGATCCGCTGCGCCACCAGCGAAAACAAAATCAGTAGTGCCGTGTTTCACAGTAAGTTCTAAAAAACGTATTTGCCTCGCTCCCAGTTTCATCATGCAGACCTAATCAAGAGTCGGAAAATAATGATGCCGACCATCCCACTCACCCAACCAAGCCAAAAACTGAACATGCTAAAAGGCGGTAGTTTATCGCTCCAGCTCTCATGGGCTTCGGGTTTAGACTGTTCAATAAGTTTGGTGTACTCGCGGTTTGTCAGGCGCACCATAGGCTCGCCGTCCGGCCCGGTATCAGTGACACCGCTCTGACGGGGTAAGAATTCACCATTTTGTTGAGCGCGGGAAAGGAGTTGCTGATATTCATCCTGAGACAGCCGGACATATTCTTGCTGAACGTCAGCACGAACAGTTTGCGTTGCCAGAATTTGGAATGAAAACACCAGCGCTATTAAGCTATTTTTGTTCATGATATCAATCACTGTTACGGTAAATAGGGAATACGGGCATGGTTATACCCCAGTTCATTCCGGCCGGATGGTGTAATCGACATTTCCCCGTTAAAACCTTTCTGGCAGATAAGGCCCCGGTTTACCAGCGCCTTTGCAGTAGGGCTACAGCGTTTATTGTCTGCTTTCCAGTAGTAACGGCCATTACTGTCCCCGATCAGCACATCGCCACGCTTAATGCGAGCCAGAACCGTCAACATTGGCATTGGTAGCCACCAGTCAGCCATATATACTCCGTGTTACTCGATGCGTTCTGGCAAGTGCAGTGACCGCCATATAAAAATAACCCCCGTAAGTACGGGGGAATGTGTTATTGCTCTTCTACGGCGCTTTCGTCGGCGCTCTCTTCCTGCTCAGTTGCCTCCGTGCGCTCGTCCAGCTCAGTTGTCTCCGCGTTCTCTTCCTGTTCGGCTGCCCCCGCTTTCTGGCTCGCCTCATACTGCTCCAGAACGGCCAGCAGCATACGGGCGGCGTCTGCCGGGATGTTGATGCTAACCGCGTCAGGGTCTGTAGTATCATCAGTTTTTACACGCTCAATCTGAGAGCGGATCTGGTTGCTTGCTGGCAGCAGGGAGGTGAATGTTTCACGGATAACCTTCGGTTTAACCGACACTTTTTTAGACTTAACGAAGCGGGCTGTGACCTTCGTTTTACCCGCTTTTTGTGCTTCTTCCAGTGACGCAAGTAGCTCTTTATATACGTCGCGCTCAGTGCCTTTGCATTCCACCAGCAGGTTGATAGCCACATCAGCAGATACTTTTTCTTCGCGTACCAGCGCCTTAACGTTCTCTTCTGCATCGACCAGAATCAGCGAACGGCGTACTGTTTGAACATTGTTGCCGGAACCTGCCGCGATATCTTCAATGCTCAGATTCCAGCCACGCAGACGGCGGAAACCTTCTGCCCGCTCGATAGGTTTTAGCGCCAGACCCTGTGCGCTTTTGAGCATTTCAAAAATTTCATCCGCAGAGTTACCGGTATATTCTTCAATTGGCACTGTAGGGATGTTCGCACCTTCATTGATAGCTGCCATCAGGCCAGCAAAGCGGTGATGCCCATCGATGATTTTCAGTCGAGTAACACCGTTGAGGATGACAACTTTAACCAGAATTGCCGGGATGCGCGCACCGCGTAGCCACATACCTTTGAACATCTCCGCCTGTTCAATGTTCAGGTCGCGCAGGTTGAATCCCGGCTCAACGTACAGCCATGACGGAGAAACTTTGTAGCCGTTGTTACGGCCCACATCGGCTTCGTCAAACTGGATGCTGCTGTTATCTTTTTTCGCTTTGGTGAGAAGGTCGCTAATCTGACGAAGAGAAGTCGGTTTCAGCAACACCGCACTATCAACAAACATCAGCAACGGAGGGCTGGTCAGCGTATTTTTACTCAGAAAGGCAGCTCGAAAGCTCCGCCAGAAACGCACTTAACAGCAGATATATCAGTTAGATATCACCTCACCATTGCCGGAAGCACACACGTCCGCCATCGTTTGTACGATCCTGACCAGTTCATCGACAGTGAAATCAGCAGATTCGGAGATTACACCTGAATCCAAAGCAGCAGACTTGATGGTATCGGCAATAACGTCGCGGTCGTGGCTATCAAATGCCAGCTCATCAGGGGACGAGATTAAACCTGTTTTTAGGCCAGCAGCTATGATGGCTTCCGCGAGAGACTTGTGCTCCGCCTGTAACTTACTTTCGGGTGTCTGCGCCGCTATTTTATTTTTCCGGCGAGTGTTACGGAGAGGGGCGGTTAGCGTAGGTTCTGTGGGTTCTACATCAGAGATAGAGGTCTGAGTCGTAAGGCTCCGGGAGTAATTCATCCCTCGCGGGTCGTATTCATCAAGGCTCAAAATTCTTTTAAAGCGGATATGTCCATCGATCCTTGGTGATTCATTTTCTATCCAGAACATTGCCGTGAACAGACGGGTGACTGGGGAGTCGTCACAAAACATAGACGTAACTATTGCGCCTTTCCCCTGTACCTGTTGGCTTCTCAGCGTGCTCAGTACCACTTCTGATTCCTGAACGTTAAGGTCTAATCCATCAATGATGAGATGTTTATCTGTGGCGAGGATTTTCGGCAAAATCGTTTCATAGTCTTTTGGCCGCGTAGTTTGTACGTCAATCAACTCGAAACAGCCATTCCGGCAAGCCGCTTCCGCCAGCGTTGATTTTCCCGAACCCGATCGCCCGATGACCAATACGAGCGCAGGATGCTTCACCGTCTCAATAACTATTGTTGCAGCAGCCGTTGTAAAATTTAACCTTTCCTCATTGAAACTCAGTTGTTCCATTGCCATTCCTTAAACTAAACACAGATGCGTTGGTTTCAGAAAAAGCATTCTTTCATAACTTGCCTGCAAAGAAGTAAGAAAAAAGGGGACGTTTTGAGGTGGAAAAATTGCTGATTTTTTTGGTGGGGGATATCATGACATTTTCAGATACCGCTTTGTGCAGTTTTTTCTACAGTTTATCCTCGTCAGCATCAGTGACCACTTCCTTGTAAAAATCTCGCTGATAACCGTTTTTCGCAAGCATACGATCAATAAGCCGAATGCGCTTTAACCAGATGCGGTCGGAGTCGTCTTCGCCGCAACCTATCATTGAAGCGCAATCATCCGTCAGTTCCCTAATAGCTTCAAGTTGTGCGGGGGTGATTTCAATTTTCATCGTCAGCGCCTTTGCTTAACAATTTTTTCCCGGCTGGGGTAAAAAACAGCCCGGCATCATCGTCAGCGTAAGAGCAAAAACCAGAGTTTGTAATGGACGGCATACCGCAGTCATCGGCCTGACATTCACCAGTACATCCCGGCTCAATCTTTGCAACGTATTTGCCGTTATAACCCGACAATATGTCGAGGTTGGAATAAAACTGTCCACCGGCGCTCACGAACTCTTTCACCGCCGTTTGCAGCTTTTTCCATGCTTTCAACTGTGCTGGGGTTAGTTCCACCAGCTCATCAGCAGTTTTCATAGTTCCCCCCGGAGATAATTTATCTGAAACATTACTCAGCTTATGATTTTCAAAAGAGATTTCCCGCTCCGAACCGGGATACATTCCCCATTAGTTGCTGGCGTTCGCATTCAATCCAGTTAGGGCGCTTATAGCTATTCCATGCAGATACTTTTTTATGACAAGTATTAATCGAAGCCCGGTATTTCTGTGACGTCAGCTTGCCAAGAACACTAATCATGTCCCGAAGCTCGTACTCATCGTCAATAACTTTAGGCAGGTGATTAACGATACGTTCAGGTGCGTAGACGTTACCATGCCAGACAAGCTGGTGGCCGGTGTGTTGGTAGCTGAACAGCCATTCAGAGTCCTGACCTTCCTCCCAGAAGCACAGAAGCAGCGAACCATCAGAAGCCAGCCCCTCTTCAAGCGTCAACTCAAAGCCGCGCTTCTTTGCCATATCAAATGTTTTTTTGCCGATAGTGAACATGGTGCAGCTCCTGTATCGTGAAACTGTTTAACCTGAAACAATTTTCTCACATCACAGGAGGAACCAAAATTTAGCGCACAAAAAAGGACTTTTATGACTTGTTCAACCACCTGTTGAGACGCTTACTTCCTAACATACGCACTACATTGCGCAGCTCAGCCTCGTCAGAAATTATTTTCGGCATGGTCTTTACCAGAAAGCTTTTCGCATAAACGTTACCATTCCATATCAACCCTCGATCATCAAATCGGTAGCTGAATATCCACTCCGACTCTTCATCGCGCTCCCAGAAGCAGAGCAGGGCAGAGCCGTCATCAGTACAGTCGCTCTCGACTGTCAGTGCCAACCCGCGACGATGAGCCATATCGAAAGTTGTTTTTCCGACTGTAAACATGGCTCACTCCATCAGTCTTTTTTCTCTGTAGCAGTTTGTGCGCTGTCCATCATGGTATGAATGGCGTCGGTAAGCTCAAGACTCTTGCCCGTGCTGTACGTAGGCCACGGAATGAATGGCTTACTGGACATTCCCAGCAGAACGAAGCCTTGTGGGCAGCGCCATTCGGAAGAATGTCCTTTATCTGCGAGGTTCACGGCCATCATTCCGCTTTCACATTCGACATCATTAATTGTTGTCATCTGACTGATAAAACCGAAATTGAGCACGCCGGTATTTGAGGATGAAACAAACAGCAAACTGTTCGCAAAAATAAAAATCAGGGTGGCCCCACAAATCGAAATAAGACCGGAGGAAAATGCACGTCTTTTCAGAAACAACCACCCATAAACCCCGACCAACAGCAGTCCACCAGCAAGCCCGGCCCACTGTGTGAATAGTGAGGCGTTTTGACTAAGGGAATCACTGACCATCGTCATGTACAGCGGGCTTAACAGCAGTATTACCGCACCAATTGTTGCGAAAGTGGTTAACGCTCCCGGCCTGAAAACCCGGCTGTCATCCAAATTTTCAAGCTTATCTTTCAGTGTCGTAACCATCAGGTACATCACGTACACCATAATCACTAAACAAGTCAGCATATACAGCATGGAAAAACTTCCCTTATCATCCCGGTAATGTAGATAACACTATTTTCAGTCAGAACGCCTCATGGCGCTTCTTTTTCAGGCAGAAAAAGAACGTCATAAGCACTTCACTTTATGCCATGCCGGATTACGCCCCCCATCGCCCGTTCAATAGCATGAATACGTTCGATCTCCCGGTCTTCACGAAAGTTTCGCCGAATAACCACCAGCTCACGTTTTTCAGCGAATGTCATACGGGATACATCAGGTACTTTGACGGAACCGCGTCCCTTACAGTGTTCACAAGTGACATCGAACATTCCGTCCATATAATTTCGACGATCTTCCTCATCCCATTCGTTCCATTCGCTGGATGTGATGCCATTAGCGAAAGCAGGGTGGCCGGTCTTGCCTTCACCTTCACAACACTCGCAGATCACCCAACGGTATTTAGAAAATTCCACTCTCATTCCTCCAATCTCAGTAACAAGAGAGAACGCTTTGCAGCGTACAGTGAATATTTAGTTTCTCACGAAGAATATCCCCCCGAAAAATCTGAGAGATCATAACTTTTACGGCCAGACTTTACCCCCGAAAATGAGGGGGGAGATTGCAACGAACAGGGCCGGGCCGTCCGTCGATATCATCAACCCCCACTTTGAGGGGAAATGCAACCGGTACAGATTCTGGTAAAACAGAATGCCGATAACCCCCCGATGCTTGCTGGGGGGAGGGCGAAAGATGCTTACCCAATCAACGCCTTTGCTTTGGCCCGGATTTCTGCAAGCTCCGACTTACTTACTGTGGATTTTTGGGTCACTTTTCTGGCTCGCCAGTCAACGCAGGTTATCTGATCTGACAGGGCTACGCCTTCTTTGCTGCCGGACAACGTGACCTCAAAGGGGTATCCCTTAACTTGCGTCGTGCATGGAACACACAGAAGGAGGCCAACTTTGTTGTTGTAGGCAAAAGGACTCAAAACAACAGCAGGGCGGTGTCCGCCCTGTTCATGCCCGGCTACCGGGTCAAAATCAATCCAGATAAGATCGCCCGCATCTGGAACATAACGCTTTACCATCAGAGTAATTCCTTACCTTTCGCGGGGCCAAAATCCACTTTGTCATGCAGATTATCGGAGGAAATACCAGACAGCAGCGCATCAAGGGAATATTCTTTCGGTCTTGCAGGGACGATGATGATACGACCATCTTCTACTTCAATATCGACAGTATCATCGACGTTTAGCGATGCCGCTTTCATCACTGCTACTGGCAACCGGACTGACGGGCTGTTACCCCATTTTTTTACTATTGCCTGAGCCATAACCACCTCTTGATGTATCAACACATGTATATACTCTAATGCCAACACGCAATAGTGTCAACATTGTTGATACACCCCGATCACTCAACATCAGGCGTATGGACATGACCGCTGGCAATCGACCACGGTGGGAAGCACATTCTCGGATCGCCCGGTTTTTTAGAAACTTCATTTTCACACTTCTGCCATTCCTGATATCGCAGAACTCGGCTAATATCCAGTTCGCGATCTTTTCCATCCCAATCGACAACGTTAAGCTTTCCGGCCATTTCTTTGTTGTAAAGCCACATGTTGATTTTTGCTACCTCCATGCCCTCATCAGGAATAGCGCGTCCAGACTCGATAGCCTTAATGGTGGCATTGAGGTACGCCACCTCCAGCCCCTGCCAATGACGATCCTTGGTCACGGGTTTCGGTAAGGGGTGATGCTCAAGAACTGTATTCAGATGAGCATCACCATTCACCATTTTTGGTGCTTCTGTATAAACCGTATAGCTACTTAACGCGGCAATAATCAGTAACGTAGCAGCAGGTACGCTCATCGTCTTAATCGATTTTTTTTGCATCTCGTACATGCAGTAGATCGCGCTGATTATACTCAAGCCTGTAATGACAAATAAAAATCCGCTATGTTCCATTCTCTTCACCGCTGGTTTTAATATAGATACCTTTTACATGGAAATTGCGATTAGCTGAACTTTTCTCAGTTACCGCTGTTTTTGTCGCTTTGTTTTGGCCGGTTCACTTCGGCGTGTCTTGCGGGCTTCCCCGGAAATAAAATCCACGAACCTAACATAAGCGTCCCCAACATCATTAGACCGAATCCAATCCGCGCCACCAGCGCGAAGGGATGACTATCAACCAGCAACGCATTTATTGCCTCGTTGATAATACCTTTGTCACCAACGCTACCGCTGCTGACGAAAATGATCAGCCCAGAAATCGCGAATGCAGCACCTACTCCAAATCTGTCCATTATTTATCCACCATCATTAATTTCGATTTCGAACGTTTGTAAATGAAAACGGTCATTACCTGAGTTATCTGTCACTACTCTACGGTTTTTTACCGTCCTGACGCTCACCGTTCAGCCCGACAAACATCTGCCACGCAGCCATAACCAACAGAAAGTCCGGGTTATCCGCATCCGTGACAGTTTGCCCTGCCACACCAGAACGGTACTGACGATATGCCCGGCGAGCCTCTGCATAAATCCGCGGCATCAGATCTGCTGGTGGAGAGAGAGGGGTAAGACCGGCTGCGATATTTTCCGCATCAACGATATCAGCATATTCAACCGCTGCATTACTGGCACGACTACGCCAGCTATCATCATTTCCTGACTTAATTGATTCGCAGGCAAGCATTTCGGCAAACATGCGCAGCGCGGTCGTTGCAGGGAAGGGGAGTGAGGCTGGTACGGTCACTTCCGGCGCAAGATAGTAGTCACAGACCGTTTGAATTTCTGGAGAAAGATGCGCGTCTTCATTGGTGCGCTTACGCTCGCCAAACTTTGTCGCTCGTTGTGCCACCACACCCCACGTAACGCTGGTCACTTCATCAGACCAGCCATCACATGCTTCACCCCGATAAGCATCAATCGCAGCGTCTGCCGCTGCCTTTGCCTTCTCCGGCGAGTCATGTTCCTCATACCCGTCGTCGGGGCTATAGCTGAAATACGTCGCTGGTGGCCGAACGGGAACCGTTTTACCTTTCTGAACCTGAGTCATTATCGTCACCTTCTTTAAATAGTTTCGCAGGGATGTATTATCCCTGCCGCAAAAGAGAGGCCGAATACCGCAGGCACAAAAAAACCGGCGAACCGTTTTTTGCTATAGGTATTTTGCGAGCGAATGTTTTTCCCTGAAAATCACTTCCCATTAACGCGTTCGATATAGCCCAGATAACCCCCGCACGCAGGGGAAACACGCTTACCGCTCTTGGGCTGATTCATTGCGCACCCGATAACCCCCGCAGGCAGGGGAAACACTCTAACTATATACTATTGATTACAAATGCAAATTCTATTCATTCATTTTCCACCAGATTCTGAGGCGTAAAAATCACCTCCGCAGGTTCAGGATTTCCTGCGCCGATCATACTGTGCCGCAACTTCAAACTTAAAAGACTCATACTCACCGATATAAAAAATCAGCACACGCCGCGCCATTAAACTTGCCGCGAGGCTCTCTGCATTTTTCAGACGTTGAGCAGTAAACACGACACCGCATTTTTTCAGGGTCGCCGCTACCGATAACAAAGCCTGACTCCCGAACACATTTCCTTCATCAAGGCCTACAGGCCCGGACGGGATCTTGTCGGAAGGGAATGGCACCGGCGTTTCCCAGTTGTTCTTCGCCACCAGCTCTCGACCGTCAATAATACCTTCTGGCAGTGTCCGGGCGAGCAGGTATGACTTACCTACAGCGGGATACCCTACAAGGCCGACCGTAAAACCCATTTTGAGTAAAAACCTGATCGCCGCCCCCCAAAGTCTGGCACGGAAGTCTGAACTTTTCGGAAACCGCCCCGGCAGAAACCTTGTAATTCTGATGAAACGGAACTTCACTTCGTTTACGGCCAGAGGTTTCACTGAACCATCAAAAACATCCATCTTTGCCCCTAATTGAACGATATGATGTTGAACTATTTTCAGCACGATGCAGGCCCACCAGAATTTTATCACCGTGTCACCGTGAGCATGTAAAGCATCTGGTTTCGCTCAGCTAGAATCTGCCTGCCTCGTTTTTTGCCGCATCAGCCAGAAGTTGCGGATCAGCACCGCGCTGGTGGAGCATCATGGCAAAATTAGCGACATCTTCGAACGTACCGGCGTTGCCTTTTAGCAGATGTTCCACCAGCAATTTCGCCAGCAGTTCATTACTGCACTGTTCCGGGTCTTCCCAGCCCCCACGGCCTTTCACTCGGGCATTTTCAAGCTTCGCTTTACAGGCTGTAGCGAAATGGTCAAAGGCAACATCATCCGTGTGACAAGCTACGTTGTCACGTTTGGTATGCGACAACATTGACAATAGTTGGGCAATTACGCCCGAAGATCGTGCTGCATAGTCGGTTATTGACACATCTGTTCCGGTATCAACCCCATTCAGCTCAAAACGCAGCTCTACAGTGTCGCTGTCGAGATCATCCGCTTCGATACTGCCTATTTGCTCAAGGATGAAAGCGCACATCTGCGCTTCATTCAGAAAGGCTGCATCCGGGGCTGGTGGCCCGGCATAAGAAGTTGCATACAGTACACGCTTCTCCCATACGGAAGGGTCTTTCAGTGGGCTATGGAACTCCCGTTCAGATACTTCCACCCACTGCTCTGCTTCGGGTGAGTTGTCCAGCATACGCATTTCATACACTGGCTTTCCATTTTCTGTTTCGCGGAATAATAGTTTTTCGTTCATTGCAGATCTTCTTTTCGGGAATATACGGTGATAGCTACAGATGGCCCGCCCGTTGATGCGTTTGACGCTGAATTTTCAATGACAAAACCCGTTTCATGCACCCCGGCAGGATCTGAATATCCTTTTTCTGGTTCTTCATCATCCGGCAGCAATTTAAAGACGGAGCGGGCCAGTGCTTCCTGCTCCTCAGTTACGGCAACATAACAGTTGTTTTCATGCGCGGTCAGCGTGCCGCTCGCGTGCCGCAGGAACACAATGTCAGAGCCAAACTGCCCCACTTTTTTTCTGACCTGCACGCAGTAACCGAGCCTGCTTTCAGCCGGGCCGCCGTTGTATCCTGCGACAACAAACTGACCGAATGCAGGGTTTTGGTTGTGACTGATCATTCTCTGATAATCTGCGGCGTCAACTATTGCCTTGATAATGTTCGTCATTTTTCATCACCTTAATTGATGTATAGGCCGTCCATCATTTCAAGCTGGTTGGCACCTGAACGCGGATAGTCGGTGGTATAAGAGCGGCTGCGGCGTGCAGGTAAGGGGCTTCGATTGCGTGCAGCGCGGCTTGCTCTGTCGTCACGCGGGCCGCTGTTTCAGCGTACAAATTTTGAAGGTGTGAAAGCAGCGGGGCCAGCTTTTTAGACGCCTCCCGGCACTGACTGGCCGCTTTGTCCAGACTCTGCATATTGAAGAACGAAAATATGTCTAATGTTGGCGCTAAGGCGAGGTCTACGGCAAGATCAAGGAAGTCATCCGGCATATCGAATTCGGTGGCCTCCGCTCGCTTTGGAAGAGCTTGCGATAAGGCTTTAAGTGCGGCAGTTGCTTCTTTAACTGAATCGGCAGCGTCTGACGTTTCAAACGTAGACAAAAGAGATAGCGCCTTGTTGGTCGAAGCGAGATCCAGCAGTTCTGTCGTTGATGCTGATTCGCAATCGCTGCTGGCTTCTTCCAGCTTGTTATGCGCTGCTCGGGCCAAATCCAGTAGTCGGCGGATACGTTCTTGCCGCTTATTGGCGTTACTGAGGCGCTGGCACTGTTCGGCATGTCGGCGCATATCCTCTGGTGAGGATTGCAGCCCGGAGACAGCTTCGCTGATAATCCATTTCTGTGCGGTTTTCGAAGCCTCCGCCGATATCACGGACAGTCTTTCTTCTTTTTCCTGCACTTCCTTCTCTGCGGGTGTAGATGTAAGCCAATCAACGAACATGCCGCGCAGGGACGATTGGCGACGTTTTTTATCGTCTCGTAGCGCTTGCTGAGCTTTGGAAAGGTCGTTGGTCGCACTAGCGATCTGATCGGCCAATGCCTGAATTTCATGCTTGTTATGCATAACCCGTTACCTGTTTCGTCAGTTGAATTGCGATGACTAAACCTTTACCCATCCTTTTGGCGTACTGCGAATCACCCCAGCTTTGCGCAGCGCTTGCAGGCGTCGATCAAGAATCCGGTACGGTTCTTTCGTCTTCCCCTCTTCGCTGGCAATTTTTTCGCATTCATTCGCAATATCACTGTCACGTACAAACAAAAGGGAAAAGGGCACCGGGTTATCCCCGATTTTGACCATGATTTTTTTGTCCAGCTCTAAATATTTTTCCATCAGCGTACCTAAATGACTTTTATGTTAAGAATTAGTCAGCCCAAGTTAGTCATACATCATTGACTGTCCGCCTTGGTTTTGTTGCTGTTGTTTATGATGACTTTGCGAATTTTCTTCAATGCGGCCTGTACTGCGCCGGGCTTGTACACCGCTGAGCCTTCATGGTCTTCAACAAAGGGCAGGGCCGTATGTAGTGCGTCCATCAGCTCATCGCAGTGTCGGCGCAAAAGGGCTAACTCCACGTTCACCAGATTTATCGGCACTTCGGTAAATACAGGAGTGCTTACGGGGGACAGGAAAATTGCAGCCGAGTCTATTTCACCACGCTGCATACGGCGGAGATTGCAGGCGTCAACGTAGCCCACCGGCGTCAAGCTGGCGCGGGACAAAACAGTTTTTGCCAGCCAACTTTTTTCTTCATCGCCGTAAGGGTTGTCCGCGATCTCACGCAAACGTCCTTCGCTTATATCGCCACCATCGGGCCGGTATGCTTTTGCATCAGTCATCGTAACCCCCAAAGGCGTCGTAGTAAGCTGAATCGACAGGTGTGCCAGCTTGATAGATGCCTTCCCAGTCTCTTTTGTCACCGGCATTTTCGCCGTTGATTTCAGCCATAAGGCACAGTTGCTCAAACCATGCTTCAAAGGACGCATTTTTATTTGTAGAAGCAAAATCAGCCATAAACTCTTCTCCTCGTTTTACTGATACCCGGTCAGGCAGACACCAGCGTTTTAACTTCTTCCACGCCAAAGGCTGTGCATTTCATTTCCGTTTTCTGCCCGACAGTTTCAGGAGCTTTCCACTTGACGTATAACTTGTCCTTTTCTGCCATGAATTTCGCACCTTGCAGCTCGCATGACGGTGCCTGTTTTTTATCATCCTGCGTGGCATTAACAACAAATACCCAGACGTGACCCGCCGTAAATGCTTTTGGCATATCATAGGAAAAGGAGACTGACGGCTTATCAGCGTGATGGCTGTCATCTGCAACCTTCAACGATGATGTATCAACCCCGGCAGCTTTCAGCTCACTGAGAGCTTCCTCGCGGCTTTCACCACTACTTTCCTGCTCTTTGATCTGACGCTGAATCCAGTCTTTATCGCTACTGGACAGGGAAGCCGCATGGCTGTTACTGCTGCTCATCATCCAGTACATCATTGCGAGTGTCGTCCAGTCAGTTCCACTGCGTTCACGTTCACGAATGATAGTGCGCACATTATCCGGGGCTGATTTGCTTAATGCGGCATAATCACGCCCGGAGGTTCCCGGAATACGCTGCGAGGTGTTTACGGACGATTTACTTGTTGTGGAAATTTTTCCCTTCTTGTCCACCAGTTCCGCGCCAGTCACTGACTTTTTTGCAGTAACGCCACCTACAGAGGCACCGCCTGCGGATTTACCCGTCGCTTCCCCACCTTTACTACCCGTTAAACCGCCAGAACCCTTTTCTGACGCTGAGACTGTACCTGCTGATACAGCAGCGCCAGCCATAGCGGCTTTCGTTCCGTTGGAGAGAGGCTTGCTGGTGGACGATGAAGATGAGGATTTGCTGCTGGCTGATGTAGACGGGGTAGAGTACGAACGCGAACTGGATGATGACTTGTATGAAGAGCGATAAGAACTCTTGTAGCTGGATTTGTACCCGGCTTCGGCAGAAAACGATACAACGAGGAACAAGCTAAACAGAGCGATAACAACGTTACTAATTTTGCTGCACATGATCTCATTTCCTTGTTTAGTTATGACGGGCTTGTTTATTCATATACCGTATGATTTACGCTACCATTCTGTGATAAGAGGTCGAATAGCATATCAGCGTTATTTTCACCTTCTAAAAAACAAAGCCCGCAATTTGCGGGCTTTTTTCACACACGTTAAGGAAACAATGCTCAGAGGATTAGCTCTAAAAGCACTGTATTCACCATTGTGCCTGACTCCTTAAAAGATCCGGGTTCAAGGTCAAAGAATTCTCCGCCCAAACTGGCGACACGCTCACGGAACGCCTTTATCAGTTTGGTGTTACGGAACTTCACGCCCGCAGACATCACGGCAGAAAGGCGACCGCCCTTATCGAGCATTGAGATAGCATGATCAACATGATGAATATCCGCAGATTTGATAAACGGTGGGTTCATCAGAATGACATCAAATTTCTTCGTCGGGTTCCAGCTCAGAAAATCACACTCCACCAGCTCCGCTCCGGTGCTCGTGATAAGCTCATTTTTTCGAAGCAGCGCAGCTCGTACAGGCTCAAGCTCAATACCAGTCAGAATGATGTCTGGTTGCTCCTGATATGCGGCATACAGGATTCGTCCGTCACCACAGGAGGGTTCCAGCACCCGATCACCAGCCCGAAGGGAAACGCTGTCGAGCATCTGGCGGATCACTTTCTCCGAGGTAGGGAAAAAATTGAAGTCGTCTTTTGGCTTATCCACTGACGCTGTGAGGATGACCAGCTCGATACGTTCCTCAGCATTATCCGGGAACAAGTGGGCTTTTGCCTTTCGGTTCCACTTCCCCCCGGCCAGCTCAATGACTTTATTCGTCTTCACATACAGAGAACGGTCAAGCTGATCCGGGAGTACAAGCTGGTTGGCTTGAAACTGGCAGTCAGATAAAACCGAAAGAACATCCTGAGTAACGTGCATAACACACCCCTTATTCATATTGTGTATGAATAAGCTATCATCGGCATTTATCACCCCGAAGCGTTTGGCCTACAAAATGTTCGTTAAGGTGACGGGGCTGGATGGCAGGGCGCAGCGAGGCATAAACGCCCCGCTTTTCAGCCGTAACTTACGGAATGAATGGATATTTCTGGTCAGAAGATGCTTTTGGGCGATATAATCAATATGGCGCTTGAGGCTTTTTGCCTCATGATGTTTGAGTGGTTTGGATGTTGTGTGGCAGAAAGCAGAAAGCCCCGTAGTTAATTTTCATTAACCCACGAGGCCCCCTGTATGTCTCAACAACAACAGTATGGCCTCTTACCGAGCAATTTGCAAGGAGGAGTAAACCATGAAACTACCGCGAAACGCCCTTATCTGGTGCGTATTAATCGTGTGTTTAACGCTCTTAATATTCACATGCCTTACCCGGAATCGCTTGTGCGAACTTCGGCTAAAGGACGGGAACAGGGAGATCGCGGCAAGCCTGGCTTACGAATCCAACGGTAAGTAGCAACCTGTAAAGGCGGGGGAAACCCCGCCTTCACATGCGCTGTGTTGGTCTGACATGCCTGAAGTGCCTTAACAAAGGGGTTCCCGGTTCGCCGGTAGCCCCTTTTTCCTTTTCCGCTATATGGGTGCTCAGACGCAAAGAAAAATACAGCCCTGTTCATCAGAGGGCAGATGATAGCTGGTGGAGGGGAAATTTGGTCTGATTCGATAAGGAGATCAATTCATGCCCCTCCTGTCGAGGGGCTTGAAAGAACATCTGGCACCAGATCTGGTCGATGTTCGCGCCGGGCAGTAAAGTTTATTTAGACTCTGATTTAAATTTATGCATTTACATAAATCCTCCTGTTTTCGGACGGGTTGGATCTGGCCCGCTTCCCAGTGTGAAAGTCCGGTTACGTATCTATGCCTTAAAACGATAACCCACCGCTGAATGACCCCGAATAGCAATACAGGATTTTTTTTAACCGGCCCGTAAAGTCGCTTTCTTTTTTTGAAAGTAATGCTCAGAGGCAAGGTTTCCGCTCAGCACATAGGAGTAGTTACCTCGTTCGGCAAAGTCCTCCGCTTCCTCTGTCGTGAGCTGGTACGAGTTAATCAGGAATTTCACTACGTTGTTCACCCGGTTCTCACTGACTTCGGACACCAGAGTTGTGTGGCTGGGGCAGTCGTCCGACATACAGACGGCAGAATCGTCATAGACGCGCCCGCATTCACCGCAGGTGAACGGCAATTCGGGCAAGGCGCTCAGCACGTCGTCTACCGTCCATTCGTCATAATCAGGGACAGGAGTGTTATTGTACTCCACCAGCTTAACACCCAGCGCTTTCGCCAGTGTGGTCGCCGTTTCATGAACACCATGCACTGAATA
The DNA here is from genome assembly GCF_058241465.1 of Erwinia papayae. NCBI lineage: Bacteria > Pseudomonadati > Pseudomonadota > Gammaproteobacteria > Enterobacterales > Erwiniaceae > Erwinia > Erwinia papayae. The sequence goes on along the minus strand of NZ_JBZCHT010000008.1, from coordinate 49,460 downwards.
GTCAGCCTCTGACTGCATAATCAGCGCACCGTTGACACAAAGAATTTCATCACCATTAGTCAGACTGACGAAAACAACGGTTGGCAGGTTCATCTTGGAATCTCCTTAACCATAAAATATATGATTAAGCTAACACGTGCAGGTGCATGGCCGAATAGCTGGCGCTAAAATGCCCGGACAGGCCGGGCATTTTGCAGGTGGTAAGGGGCATCACTTAGCCTGAGTCAGATCCAGTTCGATGCTGGCACTTTTCAGTTATATGGTGCGACTTCTACACGCCGATAAGACTTACCAGCGGAATACCAAACTGACTGTGAAGGCGGCGTATCATCGGCAGCGTCAGGACGCGAGAACCATTCAAAATATCTCTTACGCCTTGTGTATCACCTATTGCCGGAGCCAGATCGTTAATGCTTAAACCCTGTTCTTTCATTCGGAAACGTATTGCTTCTACCGGTGATACTGACAGTAGGGGGTAGTGTTTATTCTCGTACCCCTCCACCAGCATAAACATGACTTCCAGCAGCTCACCTTCCGGTGAATCTGCTGCTGGCGATTTCTTGAGAAGGTCTTCAACAATGCTGAGAGCATTATCGTGATCCTGTTCAGTACGGATAGGATTAATATTCATCCCGTCGTTTCCTTCTGCTTTTTAGCGCTGGCGTTTATGGTCTGCAATAAACTCTTGCAGATCTCTCAGCGCATCATACAGCCCACAAAGGTCAGAGCCATACGATTTCTCCATCATGGATGCTGAACGTTTACCGTCCAGCGTTTGATAATCACTTGTGGTCGTTGCTGGCCTGTCTTGCAGAAAAGCGAAACCGATCCTGTCGCTTTTAATGAATTTTATCCCGCGAGCAAGACTGCCTGCGATATGCTCTAATTCAAATACCTGCTTATTTGTCAGTGCGGCCATGTTTGTACCCCTTATTCATATATAATATGAATAAAGTAGCACGCCAAAAGATGGCTCCGAAGTGGTCAGAAGTGAGTTAGTAGGTTTAGGGGCCAGAGTCGCTGGCAAAGGGGGCTACCGTTCAACTCACTACTGGTGCAGGTAGCCCGGCCACCAGCACGGTCAGTTTTCTTGCTCTGGATTATTAGCGGTCAATACCCAGTGAATGATAAACGCCAGCACCACCAGAAGAATAAGTAGCTTCGGCCATACCCCCCAAAATGTCCATGTATTCGCGCTCACACCGTGGCCGCTCATGTATGCAGAGTATGGTTTCCATACAGGGTTCATCAGCCTGAATTTAGTGATCCCGAGGCGAATACCGTACTCGTAACACTCATTACCGCAGTCACGTGCCGGTACGCGGTCGAAAGCTTCTCGCGCCCGCTCTCGTGAACCGGCCCTGAGATAGAAGTCGGTGAGTGACAGATACAGTCCAGAATCAGTGATATCTGTTATCAGGGCGCTTTCTATACGGGTAACGTCGTCAGGTGAAAGAGTTCCATGCTGACGCTTCCAGCGTAACAACGCACTCTCTATCAATGTATTGTCAGGATAACGCTTTATCAGCGTCGATAGTTCCCCGCCGTGCCCAGATACCGACGACGTTAAAGCCCGATAGGTGGCAAGAATTACAGGGTCGCCATACGCTCGCGGGGAGTAATAAGTCCTGTCCATTGTTTTTTTATACAGCCTGTTCCTGAAATCGAAGGGACTGCCTTTGTTGTTCCCTCCCGTCGTTTCGTGATAGCGAAATTTGCCATAATCATCTTTCCACGCAATAAACGCATGGCCGGGTGCGTAAACGATATAGGTCGGAAGACCAGCCGCGTTCGCTGCATCCATGATCAGGAAGGCATTGGCATCACAGTCAGAATTGTGTTCCGCATATCCCCGACCAGCATCATCAGCAGAGTGGTAATAAAAATGGTCATGCAGCACGCCGTTAACGCAGTCCAGATACTCCGCAGCGGCCTTACCCCCCGGCGCATAATGGCAGTGACGAGCAACAGTCGATAGATAGTGATTCACGTTTGCCAGCGCATCGCTGGTGGCCGCAGCTCCGATTATTCCATCATCGGCATCCAGTGCGATTATGCGGTGAGAGAGAAGAGAAGGGGTGAACGTTGTGTCCCGCTCAGAGGGGGGCTGGTATTTGTTGTAAAACTCGCGGGCGTTCGCGTCCAGTGCCCGGCTGGCCGGAAACGCCTGTTTGTAGATGATGATCCCGGCACAGGCAACAGAATAGATGATCAACACAAACTGGCAGAGTTTGTAGATCCGGGGAGTGCGACGTAGAGCATCAAGTATTTTCATTCTGTGATTATAAGCATAAACATACTCAACCTGTGAATTACGCCTCTTTCCACGGGATGACAAATGACCCGTCAGGGCGTTTAATCTTGAAGACTAATTTAGGGTACTGGCCTTTCCGCTCGATTGTCCAAAGTTCCTTGGTCTTTTCTTTCACTCCAGCCTTGTGTTTGATAAGGAAAACTGTAACGTTTTTTTCTTCCTGCGCGATAATAACGCACCCCGACTGGCTAACAATGCCAAATGAGGTTGGGCAGCGATTGAGACCATAGACTTCTGCGAACGTTCCGTGATCGTTGATTTTCCATCCGGGAGAGATGGCTAATGATGGTGGGGAAAAAGCATCATTCAAATTAACCAGTTTTACGTGACTATCGGCTACGCTATGAGCCTGATCACAACCGGTTAGCAGAAAAACTGTAGCTAGTGAAAAAAATACATTCTTCATACCCATAGATATCACCCCCTACCAGATGTGTCGGCATGTCCTATTCGATGAGTATATCATTATCAATAAGTACCCGAAGGATGTCAGCGTGCAATTGGGGGAAATTCAGTATAAGGGGTGTAGCGCTGTCCGCAACGAGCGAAGATCGTAAGCAATTTTTATTACGGTAAAATCGGAACGAAAAAAATCCGGCTTTTGGGCCGGACAGAATGAGGTAAAAATAAGTTTTTTGGGATTTTATATTTTCGCACTGGTGCTGGTCATGAAACAAGAGAGTAAGGTTTATGGCGATAATCTGCAAATGAAAATCATGTCGAAATACTTTTCACCAAAATCATTATTTCTTACTGGAAGATGCCAATGCACCACCAACGCCGGTCGCATCACGAGTACACGATCCGAAGTAGGAGTCAAATGTGTTGTTGATTTGATTCAGCGATAGTGATGCTGAAAGTAACATATTGATAATCATCGACAGCTTTATGATCGTGCCGGGAGAGTCCAGTATCACACTGACGGACGCATCAAGGTATAGGCAGGCGCAGAGAACAACCCAGAACAAGGTCAGCGGCATCAGCTTCAAAAATTTTTCGGTAAGAATAAACGCTACTGCACCAAGGGCAAAGACCGGGCGGGCTACCAGCTCAAGACGAGCACGGGTAATTTCAGTCATAGACACTCCGATTGGATTGGAAACGTGGGGTTGCCCGGCTAACCGGGCGAACCTGAGAACAGGGCTTCTTTATAATTCTGCCCACGATACTAGCCGTTAGGCAGGTAAGAACAAGGTAAACATTACGAAGGTCTGCGGTGCAGAAACCTCACATTATGCCCCTCATCCGACAACTGAACACTTACGTTACCATTTTTATCAAGCAACAGTGTTGCTGCATCCTCACGGCCATCAGTATCCTGCACCATAACGTTCACCCTGCCACGCTCTGGCAGAATCATCACTATACGGGCGAGACTACTGATCAGCACAAGATCCCTTGCAGCGAGCGCTGCCCGGACTTTTTCGATGACATCCTGTGGCATCCGCTGACCTCCAACAATTTTGCGCCGAAATGTATCGGTGTGAAAATTATGGCACAAATTTCGCTACGATAATATTCGCAGGGGAGCGCTATCTCACGATAGCGAAGGGAGATGAGACGAGCAGGGAAACAGCAGGAAGACAGGGCAAAAAAAAGACCGGGTTAACCGGCCTATTTTTGCAAAAAGGATAGCAGAGCATCCTACTCAAGTTTTAGGGTTCTGATATTGCAGGTACTCAGCCAGACCTGACACAGCATCCGGGTAGAGAACATCTGCATAACAGACACTATCTCTCCGATAATTCTTATGTCGCTTTATTACCCCACCAGCATCACGACAAAAAACCCCAAAACAACCAACGCAATCATCATCGTCGGTAACATGATGAAAAAACAGTTTCACCATTCCCCTTCTTATTGAACAGTCCGCCCCCCGGCAGACATGTTCGCCACACCAATATATGTATAGCTTTTGTGGTTATAACAACCACATGAGATAGATTAACATGAAGTTACTTGTCGATGAAAGAATTTACTAGGAAACCGATACCATTTTTTTAAGAGTATGATTTAACTACATAAATCTATTTCTTATTGTTAAAAAAACGACAGGCTTTATACATGAATGATGCAGGTGGATAAAAGACAGGATCGTGATTGCGTCCACCCCGCTAAGTTTCAAAAGCCAGCTCAGCCGGAACCAGTTCACTGAACAGAATGCAGATAACGCTGTACACCTGCTCAGTGAGCTGGTGGCCGGTCATGCCAAGGAACAGAAACAGGCCCCGTTACCTCGGCGCTATGAAGCAACAGTAAACAAGAAGCCACCTATTGGTGGCTTCTTTATTGGTCGGTGCTACTTACCCAATATAAGTTAAGAAGGAGATATGGACGGCCTTATGAGAACCTGCGACAAAGTGTTACTGCTGCCTCACGGTTTAACCCCTGATGGCGGGATGTCAGAAACAGATCTGGACAGTTTGGTGGGAAAAGTCGCGCAGTATCATCTATAAACGTGTAGCGCTCAAGTCCGAACCGCTCAACGACGGACATGCATTCATGCCACCGGACATATTCCACAACTTTTCCATCCAGATCAGGATTAGCGCCAGCAATGCGCTCACGAACGGCTGGTGGAAAGTAACGGAGAATAGCATCACGGGTGACGCCAATGCGCCAGTTAGTCGAAAGAATGATTCCCGTATCAATTTGTTGCAATAACAGAGCCTCAAGGACAGGCATAAATACAAGGCTACCATTTTCAGCCCTGTGAAGAACGCCATCGATGTCTAGGAACAACCAGTGTAGGGATGGGCTTACATCCTGCCAGAATTGTCCTTCACACCCAGTGGTTTCCACCGGAAGATTCGGGAGGGCGCATCTCCGGCCAGTAATTTTATTAAACCAAAACAAAATGTGTGACAACATCACCACCCCCGAACTCGTCGAATCACTTCATAAAACCTTTGTTCGCTGCTGACGCTGATAAACTTCTCCAGAGATTTTTTAGCCGCTCCCAGTTCACCAAACTGGGCAAACTCCAGAAAATCGATATCACATACCTTCCAGCCAGTCTGCGTATGAGTAACGACAAGATTGTTCAGGTCAAGAGATCGTGTCACACAAAATAACATTTCTTCGCCACACAGCACGCGTGAGAATTCTGCCGTTTTGTCGGTCTCACTCCAGCCTTTATCTGTTTTAACTTTCACCTTAACCCCAGTATCAGAATATTATCGACCAGTTAAAAGTTGTTTGTTCCAGCCTGTAACCAAGGCATTCGCTTCTGTTATCGAATAACCGGAAAGGTCTACATTGAAACGACCACATGGAGAACGCGCAAAAACTTTTCCGTCAGCTTCACTGAGGCAAATAAACTCATAGTCCGCATCAATACCAAGAGGTGCATCCGTAAATCCAATTACGATATTGCGGATCACTGCGACGTCAATCTCAAGGTAATCACCCATCCCTTCCGGGGATAAACCTGCGCTGGAAAGCATATTCTTAATGCACGGCTGAGAGCCGATCTCGTCCGCAATTTTCGCACACGCCAGTAGTACGCCTGCTTTCAGATCACTGTAACCCATTTGTAAACTCACAAAATAATTCAAAAGATGCCTTCGGCCAACCCCTCGGCTGGCAGAAACAAGTTTCTACCAGCCTCACGGTTCTCAGTGAAAACCGGGTGAGTGCGGCCATGTTGAACGCGCCACCAGCAAGCTATTTTTAACCAGACTTTACCCACGCATAAATCATTAAACTAAGTGGGGCAAAGCCCCCGTAATGAGAAGATCAAAAGATGCCTTCGGCCAACCCCTCACCGACAAGAAAGCAAGTTTCTTGTCGGCTCACGGTTCCTGTTAAAAACGAGGTGCGGCCATTTCGTAAGTGCCATAGTTCAGCCCGCTCTGTATCAGACCTTGCACACTCATTATGACTCAATCGCTATAGGGGGCAACGCCCCCCATAATGCAACGTCAAAGTCAAAAGATGCCTGCGGCCAACCCCTCGGCTGGAAGAAACAAGTTTCTACCAGCCTCACGGTTCTGATCAAAACAAGAATTTAGTCGTCATTCGGATTGTAGCAATAGTGACAAACATCGTACTCATCACATACCGGAGAACTCACAGGCAACGGGAAAAGCTATCAATCCGAACTTGCTGAAAGGAACCGTAAATAAAGGCCAGAGCAGAATACGCGAAACGTAGTTCTGGATTTATTTATGCGGAGTGGTTTCTGAAATTTCACGATCATTTTTATTCGGCAAAGGCGTCTCATAACTAAAGCGACCAATTCTTGCATAACGGCCAAGACTAAAACCAATAATTCCTGAAAGAATAACACTCATCACTCCGGGTAGTGATACCGGTTTGTGGAGAACATGATCGAGTAGATTACACATAGAAAGCATACACAACGCATAAGTCAGGAAACCTACCTTGCTTCTGATAAGCTCTTGCGCACTCACAAGTGGATGTTTCATCCCTGCCACCCCCATAACACCAAGAGCGACCACAACAAACATTCCGGGAAAAGAGCCTGATGCCAATGCAAAGAACGAAGTCATAACCAAGAAAAGTAAAGAAACATTAAACCAATACAATGCACCCGGTGGTTTTATCGGAAGACCAAACATACTTTCACCCATAGGAACCCCAAACATTTTTACCCAAAAGTTAACCGCTCACCAGATCTTAGCAAAGTGACATCCCATCTTGTAATATAAATCAGGAGATAACGAAAACCTCCTGATTTATGTCATTGCTGCATTCACACTAGAATGTACCCATGTATAACTTCAAGCATCCATGACTCACCACAACTAGCGGTAAAGATACCAGCGAACCTCACGGCTATAATCAGTTTGAACGTTGCGTAGTTTAGCATTGAAAGATGACACAAAATCGCCTTTCTTAATATAATATAAAAGCAGAGAGATAAAGTTAAAGGGTTACATAATCGGGTGTTGGTATTTCTCTTTCAGTGTCAATCGAAACTTAAACTCAGGAACCCGATTTCGAATACAATAACTAACAGACACGTTCTTGCCGTATTTATCTCGCAAGTGCTGAGCATGTAGGAATGCATGACCCGGTTCGTAGTTACGCATAACCACATCAACGAAAGTAAAACCATCTTTTCGTAACAACATAAAGCCCCCATCACCACTTGATAATTAATAGAATTATCACACATCGAGAAGGGGGGCCAAATAGCAAAAAAAAATTTTAATTAAGTCAAATCTTCCCCCCTTGGATCTCGCTAATCCATGTGACGTTACCTTCCTTATCCAGGTTACAGTTAAGTTTGTGACTTATCGAATCCAAAACTTCTTTATCGAAAGCATTTTCAAACTGACACGTCAAAACAACACGGACGTTTTTCTTGTCTGATTTTTTCAAAAAAATATTTAGGTAATCATTATCAAGACAGTGAGCATCATCTAAAACAAGGGTTTTATGAAAGTTATATTTTTTTTCGTTTGACCATAAAAGGATTACTCGTCTGGGGGTTGTGCTTCTCATACCCTGTGGCATCAAATCTAAAAAATGGCATACACCTTTATTGGCCGCTTTATAAAAACCTGCACAAAAACTCTTCCCGGTTCCCGATGCCCCAAAAAGGAGAACATGACCCTGCGTTCGCTTCATAAATGCTTTAAATTTTTCACCAATGAAAATCATCTGATCAAGCCGTTGGTTATCCCCTTTTTTATAAGCGATAAACTTATTTTCAATTTCTTCATCCTGATAAACTCCACCTGATATCGATTCAAGCTCTACAGCAACAACAGCACCACGAGACGATAAGCCACGCAAAAGGAGATAACGGACTTTCTCACTGAATGTTTCATTCGAATGACGTTTGTCCCTCGTAAATTCAATTAACCCAGGGACGTTATCTACAATTACCCGTTCCAAAAGCTGCGGTATCCGTATTTGGTACGAATCCCCCCCAGACAATGTTATATTTTCATCATCTGTTATTAGTTCAGGATCAGTAAGCGCGTATCCTCTGGAGTATTTCATTTCAATTATTGCCTCTTCAAGTAAGGCAACCAACTCAGCGTTACGCGTCCTCCCTGTACGAGATAGCTCCGCGTCCACTCGGGAGATTAAATCATCCGAGATACGCACGTTCTTTGTCGAAATTTTCATTTCGAGTAATTCCTCCTCATTATCACTAATACTAATCATCATTGATACCTCGTTGATATCTAGTAGTTATTTCAACCACGCAATAATCTATCGCATACGCAATATTGCCTGCAAATACATCGCCTCAAAAACATTTAAAGCTAATACACTGATGTGATAACCCCTCAAACACCAAAAACCCCGCTCTTGCGGCGGGGTTGGAAAACCTCAAACACACTTAATGTGAGACAACTATGTAACACAATCACACACTTACGTAACCACCAATACTCACAACTCCACGTGCAAAGGGAGAAAACTTTTCTCAATTATAACTTACCCTCTACCGTCTGGAACCTACAACCTCGTCAAGCCATTGACGATTCAACTTCACGCGATTTCACCCGCAACAACTCTGCATCATCATCACCATTCCAGCCTTTCCTCTGATGCCTCATACGAAAACACCACATTTTGATATTCTTTCCTAACGCAACATCGACGCTGCTTTTGCTGTTTTAAAAACAAACCTCTGTGAATCATTATCTCGCTTCAAAAAACAGGTATCTGCCCCGTTAGCGGTAATCCATACATTCGATATCCCAGTTAAGGCCAACCCATGCACACCATGTTGGCCGGGGTCGCCTGAAGGCTCACTTGATCCAGATTCAGATGCCGAGGTAAAAAAAAGCCCCGCACATCTGCGAAGCTTTATTGTTGAGTAGCAATGTAAATCAGGGCTTATCGGATCTCTCTAATTGGGATCGACATATTGATAGCCCAATGGGAAAGCTCATAATTTTCGCTTATTTGTTGTGCAACGAGGAACTGATAGATACCTATAGACAAGCGCGATGGGTCACTGAATCCGAGTAGTACCTTAGACCCAGATTGGGATGACTGGATTGATACTCGCAGAAGCACATCCTGATCCCATGTATCAGCATTGGTGATGAACACGACAGAGCCTTTCTCCAGCCCTTTTAATTGCGGACATTTACCGCCATCCATAGGAACTTGGTCGTTCAATATTTTTACAGATCGTACTTTTATCCGATCAATGCACTCAGAGAGAACAGTGGCTGCGTCTTTTTGAATTGAAGCGTTTGCTTTGAATCCCCATATAAGAGGTTCATCTTTCGCACCGACTTTCTTGATGAAGTTTCTCATTAGTCGATTTACTACCAGTTTCAAATCTTTAGCAACAATATCTTCGGACATGTTTACACCTTTCAATTAGGCAAAGTTGCCTTTTTGGTTTGGATTGGATTGCTCAAAACTATTTTTCGTAATGCGTGATTGCCTTCGATACTCGCATCCGAATTGCACGGTTGGATCGTATGGCTTTTCGTATCTCGGTTAGTTGTGTTTCGTACTTATGAAACAGCACTTCAAACCAAGGCGGACAGCCCTTTAATTGAGACAAAAAATACTGGTCGCCTTTACCCTTGTTTATGTGCTTCATTTGTACCCGTCGAGACTCTCCACCAGAACGAGTTTTTGGTTTATACAATGATCCCCAGCGAATTCGATATGTAGCCTGCTGCTGCTGAATATTGAACGCAAACGGAGCGAACTCATTCCGAGCCTTCACGTCCACCCAGAACTCCTCAAGCAATACGTTCGCATCCTGTATGAGAACGAGCACAGCATTATCCAATTCATCAACAACCTTCCTTAGCGATTCAACATACTCACCATACCTCATAGCGGCCTCCTTAAAACCACGACATGTTTTTACACCAGAAATGTATATATATTATTTATAGGCAGAAGTGATGTGTTCTGCCTATAAGGAAAACCTGCATAAGCTCCACAAAATTCGGGACAAATTTGACTTTTCACTCTTGCAGTTGCCATATACATACATAGGCAGAACACACTGTTTCTGCCTATGATAGCGCCATAACACTATGACTTATGCCTATGTATTAGGCATAACAAATGCTATATGCCTATTGCTGTTTTCTGAGGATATAGGTACAAAGAACAAACACAAGTTTTTAAAGGGCGTTTTTGTCGTGTTTTTTTAACTCTGACTTGTGTTTCTTATGGCAAGTGAGCACAAGCAGTACACACATTAGCTCATGTATTGAGTATCACTTTTCAGGAGGGCGTGATGACAGCGGTTTAACATTTGCATCATTTGTTCGAATGTCGCGCATTAAAAAAAAGGAAAAGAAATTCCTGATTTGCTATTCGACCCCTGAACCAAGCGTGAGATTATAGTTGTGCCATCGAAAGCAACGCGCTCATTCGACGTTTGAATGACATTCAAATGACGTTTAGAGAGATGCCATTCAGCTTTCAAAAGAGTTTTAAATGACATTCAGATGCTTGTCATTTATTGTTGTTTTTAATCTCGAAGAAGGTATGCTTTGTAAGCTCTTGTAAATCGACTCACTCTGATGTCATAAGTCTTACGAACATAAAGAGCATGTAGAAGGCACTTTTAAAACCTGCTAGATACAAGGGATTACTGAGTTAGGGTTTAGGCGTTAGCCGTTTTTAAATCAAAGGTGAAAGAATGACACAAGACTCGAAGTTCATAGTCGGTTTGGATATCGGTTACAGCAACGTGAAAATAGCTTGTGGTAGCGCCCAATCATTTGAACCATCGGTATCGGTTTATCCTGCTTATGCTACTGCGGAACCGGAAACAGACGTTGCACTTACCAAAAAAAGTGATGATGAATTGAAAGTTTACCCTTACGGGAATGAGTGGCGTGTATTCACAAATCGCGTCGGTCATCGTGAACTTCATGAGAAGTACCACACCAGTGAAATGTACATGGCCCTCTTTTATGGCTCATTGATTAAAGCCACGAATGGCCGTAGCAACATCATTGATGTACTGGTTACTGGACTTCCCGTGCGAATCGCAAACTCTGATGATGAACGTCAACAGCTTTGTAAATTATTCACCGGGACACATGAAGTGGCACCCGGCAAGTTTGTTACAGTAAAAGAAGTTGTTGTTCTTTCGCAGGGTGTGGGAATCATGAACGATGTCCTTAATCGAGAAGGCTTGATCTCCGATGATGACATTGAGTTCTCAAATATTCTTGTTATCGATCCGGGGTATTTTTCAATGGATTACGTAACATTCTCTCGGGGAGACAGGAAGCGAGAGTTCAGTGGTTCCTCTCTGAATGCAACCAGTGTCATCATTGATGAAATCATTCGCACATTGGAAGATGAGTTCCCGGAAGAAGGGACTCAGGAAGCTGAGCGTATCGAGACAGCATTTCGACGTGGTGATAAAACTTTCAATAACGGTTTTCGCAATGTAGAGATTCAGCCTCTCGTTGATAAAATTACTCCACGGATTGTCGGAACAGTTGTAGCTGAACTCCTAAAACGCACACGCTCCATCGGCCCCGTTCACATTATCATTTCTGCTGGTGGTGGTGCTCGCTTCTATGACCAGTCAATTAGAGATGCATTCAAAAACGCTCGTGTAATTCAGAGTCCAAACGCTGTAGCGAGCAACGCAATCGGCTACTGGCACTATGGGGTAGAAGAACTCAATAATAACGAACAGTAATAGCCACGGGGTATTGAATTGATATGAAAGTGCATGTGACCGTGGATGAAAGCATATACCCTGAGCTTCACGAATTAATGGAAGCTACGCCAGTGAGCAAGAGAGCGCGAGTGCTTGCAAATCTTGCTTTCAAAGCGTGCTTACTAAGTAACGCCGCACTTATGACCGCTGAATTGACTACGCCCTCAAAGGGGCGTAATCCTAGCAGCAAAAAGAAAATTTCCACGACCACTGGAAAAAAACGTCGTGATGGTAGTAAAACAGATATAACCGCACTTGAAGAACGTTCGTTTTTCAATGACGGTAGAAAAGATGAGAAAGCGAACGAGATGAGCAGTCAACCGACGCTCAAATCAGATGCAAATGAATTAGCAGCAGGAGGTGAAAGCACACACAATAATATGTATACATCGATACCTGTAAGTTCAAATGGCGCGGGGGTGCCAGAAAGAAACTCAGGTAACGGAGATGCTTCTGAACAGCGGAGTATTGCTGACGGGGAAAGAAGCGGAAACAATGCGCCGCTGGTGGCTAACACAAGAAAACGGCGCATTTTGGGGTAAGTTAAGTTTTAATGGGGTAGTTATGAAAAAGTTGCTTATGACTCTGTGTGTGGTCACGGGGGTTATAGCAGTGGAATCACCTGCGAATGCGGCTATCGTCGATCTTCGCGGAACTGCTTGGGAAACTTATGGTAAGGGTGAGTGTGGTCTTGACCCTTATTTAATGTATGCAATTGCTTTATGGGAAAGCAAACAAAGAGCTGGTGGTGGCGGTTGGGTTGCACCTAGTCCTTGGGCACTTAATAACTCTGTTTATGGGGCTTACTATCCCACCAGTTATGAAGATGCCAAAAAGGCTCTTGTGCGCTACATGAAAGCAACGCCTGTTACTGATATAGGCATTTCACAGGTTAACTATAAGTGGAATGGTCACTATGTTTCAAAACCAGAAGACCTTCTGGATATCGAAACCAATATCAAGTTGCAGGCAAAAGTTCTTTGCGCTGCTATCAAAAACAACCCTGACGACATCGAACTAGCAATAGGAAGCTATCACACGCCGAATCCAAAGCTACGTGCTAAAGCTCTAAATTATGCCCGTAATGTTTTATATATTTGGAAGAGGTTAATTGAAAATGATTAAAGAAAATATTTCATTTTTGATGTGTGCTGGATGCATTGAAACTCGTGAAAGCAGTTTCTACAAAAGCCCTTTCAATTTTTCAGAAGAGGATAAACTTATTCTCAATGATAAAGACCAAAGAGCCGAGCTTTTCAATGTGGTTGAGGGGTTGTCTTTACCAATCTTCATCATTGAACATGACCCATACAAGGCTACGAATCAGGTAGATAAGTTTGCAAGAATGGACTCCTATATTTTAAAGCTTGCGGTTCTGATTTATAGCGTAAGACTTAAAATAAATGAGATTGGGGATTCAGAGCGTTTCCTCTGGACAGGCTCCGAAGAAGCGTTTTCATTTCTCTCCAAAATGGATCATGACGGGGTTATCGATTGCCTGATAAAAAGGGAGATCTCAATTCGACCGGTTTGCGAACTCTGCGACATACTCAATGGTCACTGGCAAATGCAACAGGCCGACGGCCATCATTTGATGAGCCGGTATCTGCAACTCCGTTATAAGCATTGGAGAGTGGCATGAGTCCAATAACAAAGAAAGAAGCAAACTCCCTGATCACAAAGATGGTGAACTTGGGTTTCAGAAAAGTAATTATTTGCTCGTCACTCGGTGCGCCAGAACGTCAGATTGACGCGCTCAAAAAAAGCAGTGGGCAAGAGGATGTTGGTCGCGGCAGGTTGAAGATAGCAACCACTTTTCTTGTGATGCGACAAGATAAAATTGAAGCAACTAACTTCATGACTATCTACCTGAGAATCGCAAAAGACCCCGAGAAGGTAGTGGACATCCGGGAGATCATCACAGCGTATGAGATCTATTTAAAACTACACCATAAATTTCGGCCTCGGAATTCATCTGGTATCATCATAGATGCAAACGCAGCTTGGATACTGGCTCGTGATTACAGAACAGAAGAGATAAAGATGGTGACATGTAACCACTGTGCAAGCCACTTCATCTCGCCATATGAAGACAGACCGAAACACAAATGTCCGTTTTGTGACAACGGAACCTGATAAGGTAACGATCTTGAAGGAATCTACGATGAGAATGAAAGCACTAACGGTTCTTACGGCAGCGATAATTTTGAGTGGCTGTGCTGGTGGGCGGGGAAATGACATTACCCCTATGCCTGTAGACAGTTCTCCCTCCATCGCCTTGCAGTATGCAAGGGCGATGAACCTGCGTTTAATTACTGATTACGATAAAGGCCAGTATGTCATTTTCAATGAAGATACCGGGAAATCACTACGGCCTCTTAAAGAACCGGTCGTGGTTGGAACAAAAGGTGAGGTCAAGTCGTCTGGAAATGGTTCTGCTGACGTTATCGCTGGCTTTGTTACGCATACGGCATTTATCCCTGCTCTAAGCGTATTAACATCACGAGCGCCAGTTCCATTCTCCGATGGGATAGCTCGTGTTGCTACTTGGCAGGGAGGCGATGCTCAGGCAAACAGTCGAAAACTGGGTAGTCTCCTGAAAGAAAAACTTCCTCTGTTTGATGGGTTTACTAGCACCGGATACTGTAGAGATGGTATCGGCTATACAACAGATGTAACACGTAATGTCAATGCAAACGGCACTATGAGTCCCATTGACACAACAAAGCTTCCGAAACCACCTTTCAATGCTGCGTCGAATGTTCAAATTATGCATGTCAGTGATTGCTTTAACGCGTTATCACAACGCAGACAAAATCAGGCTAGGGTCATCGAGTTTAGTCAGTCATTAGGCGAACAGTGGGCAGTTTTCGTTCCGGGAAGCACAGAGGTTCCACCTGTGATTTATCGAAATGGGACGGCTTATTTTTTTTGAAAAATAGTTTATGCCAACCAACAAAAAACCCGCCGTAGCGGGTTTTTTTATTGTTATTTCACCCTCATTTGCTCTTCGAGAGTTTCCTTGGTTCCCTGCACATCTACACCATCAACACCACTCTGGAAGCGTTCTAATGTATTTTGTCGAGTACCGTCAATATTCAAAACATTACCTTGTCCTGTTATGCTTTCCAAATCCACGCTATCAGCGGTAGGTAACAGATCAGCTTCGTACAGTGAACCTATCCATTCCGAAAGGTCAATTTTGTTAAAATCGATCTGTCCAAATTCAGTAAGGGTTAGACCACGACAATCGGGGTTTTTTGAGTCATTCCCCCAGTTCAGTCCTAACTGTTGACGTCCTTGTTCCTGTATTATTCGACCAATTTGCGAGTTAAACGTACAGTAACTTGACCTCTTCTCTATGCACTGGCCCAGAACTTTAGTCTGACACCAGCTATCAATGAACACAGCCAGCTTTGTTTCTTTTTTTACCGCCAGCTTAAATTCATCTTCTGTGCAGGCCCAGATGATATTAACGAGAATGTTGGCAATTTGATAAGCCATATAGGCATAACCTACAACAGATACAGCCGATACAAGTGTCGATGATAGCTGGACTGATGCAGACATTTCCCCTGCTGAGTTAACCGCTGCTTCTCCAGCGGCACTTCCACCAGCTTCAAAAAGCATATTTGTCACACTGGAACCGAACGTATCCAAAGTCCATTGTGCAACTTGTTTGGTCAATTCACCGACGGCTTCATTGATGGCTGATGATATACCCATGTCCGAAATCTTTTCTGCCACAGCAGAACCCGCGTTACCGGTCAAAGAGTCAAATGCAGACATTGCAGGCTTTGTGATGGCATCGAAGGCATTGCTGGCAAGTTCAGAACCCATATCAAAGATCCCTTTTCCCTGCTCAAACATCCCAGCCTGAACAGATACCGCGTCCGTCACTTTTAGTGTGTAATACGTAAGCTGGAGGTATTGAATCCAGCTTACATTGACAGGCTGATTGCAACAATCAACCCATCCACCCATAGCAGTTTTACACACCGCAGGTTCGCCTTTGAATACCTGACAGGTTGAGGCATCGTTATTCGATTCTCCCGTTGTATCACAGGCCAACTCATTCTGAGCATAGGTAGCTGCTTGCAGCATAGCGGCTGCTGTAGCGAAGTCACCACTCTCCTCAGTAGTAGGAGCAAGGCATGTACCATTGATGCACTGTACACCTCCGGGGCATTGGTATTCTTCATGGCTACCAGTAGAAGGTACAGTAACGTCTTTGCCACAATCCCAGACCTCACTTGCTTGCCAGCATCCGCTTGTATTCCCAGTTGATCCATCAAGGCAGGTACTCTTAATGAAGTTGCAACTGGCATCTTCGTATTGCTGACAGGTATTATTTACGCCTTCTTCCGTGCCGCAGTTAGCAACGACGGTCGCGCTACGGCAAAATTTAGATATACCGGGGACAGGAGAGGCTACCAAGTCATCTTCACAAACTAAAGCGCCATTTATCATGGCACATCCATTTGCATCTGGTGTGACGCTATCATTGCAAGTTGCAGAGTAGTTTTGGCAGTACCCCTGATCGATTGCTTGTTTAAGCGTATCGAACCCTTCGTTATCGGATGACCAAATATCATTTGTGACAGCCGCGTTTGGGTCAAAATGTATTTCTAACTTGGCGTAACCTTCGCCGTTTCCGGTTACTGAAACTCGTGTCTTAAAGGTAAGTTCATCACCAGATTTAGCTGCTTTGAAATTGCTCGTCACATCAACGTCTGGATTAACTTTCCAACTGGTATCCAACTCACAATCACCGGCAGTCTCGGGGGCAAATTGTTCTGGGCTATTATAAGAACCAGGGCGTCGCTTACCGCTAGTCCCCGCGTCAATCATCCCCGGTTTCGGGCCACCCCATACTTTGTTTTCGCCGAGATAGATCTGCATGTAGTCATCCCACGTCGCATAGGTGATTTTTGCTGACGTAATAGCTTCTGGGTTATAGACTCGAACCGCCATTGATTGCTCATAAATTGTACATTTTCCTGACCAATAGTCATCACCTACTTGACCGACCCAAAGAGTTATACAGTCATCACCGCAACTTTGGATATTTGCAGGGCCAGAGCTATGAGAAAGGACTCCGGCAACATATGGGTGGGAAAGATTATATGTACCAGAAACGCTGACAGTTCTGGTGCATTCTCTGTAGTCAGGGATATGATTAACCTGATCTTTCGGATCGAGAATTGTTTGTTTCGAACAGTCACCGAGCAAGCTCATGTACTCATTCTGGTTTTCGAGGAAGTCTTTGTGTGTATTGAAAATAGAATCAGTATCTTTAAGTGAAGATGTTTTGGTGGAGACGTTCTGCATTGTGCGATATGCATCACCACGCAGGGAATCCTCAGTAGTTAGTGTTGTACCTGTGGTGGAACCCAGTTTGCTTGTGGCTGAGTCATCACCATAGACTGATTTTAATGAGTCAAGGGAGGTTGATGATCCTTGCTGGTCAGGGTACACAGAATTAAGGTCAACAGTCTGGCCGCTTCCATACGTCACCGTCCCTTGCCCACTGGCTGAAATTCCGGGAAGCGTGTTATAGAAATTTACGGCATCTTGTGCTTTCTGATTTGTTGAAGTTGCATTTGCAGTGCTATCGGCTGCGATTGCGTAAGGTACAAAACTGATTAGCCCAAGGTGAGATATTATAGACAGCGTGCAGAGGGGTATCGAAAACCACCGCTCACGGAAAAGTTTTTTCATGGTTAGTTCACCTTTTTATCTAAAACTAACGTCTAATCGCTAAAAAAATCCACTTAGGCTATTCGGGTCAGAAATTTGACGTGAGACTATATGGATATGAATATGAACAGTCTTCACGATAATGGTTGGCGCTGTTGATAGGCAACAAACAAAGGGGACAAAAGCGGGGGGTTTTAACAGATAGTTGGTGAGTCCTGTAGAATCTTCTATACTGTTTTTTTAATGCGTATTTATCAGTGGTTGTAAGGAGGGGTTATGTATGGTCTTGGTTTTTACGGGTTGGTTCCCCCATTAACCGCGAAACCTGTATTTCACTATTCAAATGTTGATGGGCCGTATACGGGGAAAAAACAAAAAACAGAATCTTTGCCAATGACACCGCGGGTTTTCAAGGAAAAATTGATCACTGCGGGACTTGCTTTGGCGTCTATCCCCGTCATATTTATGATTGGTGTGTCATAAAAAAACCCGCTTCAAGCGGGTTTTTTTATAGTAGTAAAATAGTTAGTTTCCATTACTTCTGGGGCTGGTGATCCCTTCACCCCAAGAATGCTTGGTCTCATTACTTGGGAGTTCATCTGCATTTTTTGCGGCCCATAGACCTTTGGTAGCCATATTCAGAGTGTTAAGGTCATTAGCGCCCTGACGTTCAAAAGTGGATTCCACGGCTGCAACTGCTCGCGCAGCGTATTCTTTGTTCCCACCAATAACTGAACCGTCGGATTGCCTGACCCCGCCAGTATCGGCCATGATTGTTGCCATCGCATTTTCACGGAAAGCATCGAGATTAGCACCTGATGCACCAGCTTTACCTGCTGCGTAAAATTCTGCAAGAGCATGAGCACCATAACTATTACCATTATCAGTCGCAACCTGATGAGCTACTGCTCGTTCGTGTTGAATTGTAGGGTTGTCATTGTTCAAACGAGATGACAGGTTATTTACAATCCGCATACCGTCACGAGCGATATTGTTTGGCTGATAAGTTGCGACCATCGCTGCCGCAGAACGACTCTGCTGATACTCAACGGCATTATTGTATTCGTTGTTATGTAAACGAACCGGCCCGCCCAGATCAGAATTTCGATCCCAGTCAGCTTGTACATTTGGCCGAACAGTTCCGGGATTGCTGTTTGAACCTACGGTAGATATACCTGAATGAGCTTGAGATTGGGCTGAGGCTACGCCTGCTGATGTTGCACCTTCGATAGCACCGATCTGCTGCGTCGCACCCTCAGCGTTACCAGAAACGCCCCGGTTTAGGCTTGCCTTATCATTGTTAATTTCTGGAGAGTTGCCTCCTGAAAGGAAGCCTAAATCTCCGGCAATTTGATGAAGTTGTCCGCCGTCTTTAAGTGCCATTATAGAAGCAGCGGCATGAGCATTATCAGAGTTCATACCATTGCCAACCATTTGAGATGCATATTGATCTCGGGTATTTGCAAATCCTTCAATAGTATTACCTATCTGCGTTATTTTCTGATCAAGCCCTTGTACTGCATTAACCTTCTGACCAAGAACATCAAAGCTAATTGTTTGATTAATAGCAGAAGATTGACTAAATGTCTCTGCTTCGGAAAACTGTTTGCTCGCAGTTTGTAGATGGCTATAAGCTTCGTTGTAACTTGTCCCTGTAGATGATGAGACACCAAACTGAGCACATCGGTTAGAGTGCTCCCAAGATTCTTGGCTAAATCTGCGCTTACACCATTAGATAGTCTTGAAGACTCTGAATTACCACCTCCTTCATTTGACGAAATTTTGTTTCCATGTTGATCGGTCGTAAGGCTGGTTGCAGAACCGGCAATTGATGCTCCCGCCTGAGCTTTGGGGCCAACTGGAGCACCAGCACCAACCCCAGCACTTGCATCAACACCGGCTTGGTTAGCCAGCGTATTCATATAGTTCAGAGCATCTGTCGCATCACCACCGGTTTTGCGCATAAAGTCTTCTGCAACAGCATAATCAGAACCTAAGTTCTGTTTCATCGAAGAGATTAACGCATTGTTTTGGGCCTGAGAGTGGGTGCCGTTTTGCTTATTGGCTGCGAGGGTTTGTACCGCACTATTTCGAGCAGCTTGCTCTTGCAAGCTGGCGCTTTGTAGTTCGTTTCTTGCACTGGACATACTTGACTGTGCAATTGAACTCATTGAAATACCACCAACGACACCAGATGCACCAGTTAGTGTAGTACCAGACATTGGAGAATGAGAATATTCTGCGCTTCTGTTGTTTAATGCAGGAGCGTTAGTCATGTCAGGCGCAAGAACCTTCGTATCGGCAGGAGATGGTGCAGCCGCTGAATTTGCAAGAGAGTTAAACGCGATTGAACTACCCCAGACAATAAATCCACCCAGCGCAGGGATGAGTCCAAACAGATTACCAGCAAGGGCAATATTTTTCTGAGTAGAAATAATCAGATCGTATAACTGGTTAAATGCTACTGTTCCAATGCTTGTAACTCCAGATGTTAAAGCAAGAATTGCTGCGGAATCTGATTGCATCTTTGTGAGCATATACAGGTTGATCACAGCAGCCAATGGCACCCAAGTCTGAGTCCAAACGATAATCAAGAAGTATTTCATTATCAGGCGAATACCCATTACGCCTAGGCCAAGCAAAAAGGCCATAAAAGGAGTTAACGCATAAATAACGCCCTGAAAAATTGGCATGAAAGAGGACATCCAGTACAGGAAAGATGAACCACCGGATGACCATTGAAATGCTTGTTGTGTTGCTGTCTGTGCACGAGTAACTGCTGCTGTACCTTTGAATGAATCAAGATATGCATCTTGAGGGATTTTTGCAATGTTAGGCATCATCAACATTTGAAGCTGGAAGTCTCTAACATTTGAAGATGATATGTTATAGAAATCCATCATATCGGTTACTTTAGTCTCCGGTGAGCAACTATCACATCGCCCATAAGCAGTCATAACCCGGCCAGAAGTAGCAACTAAAGTAGGATATGAACCTGCGGCTTGATTTTTAAGCTTGGTATAGGCTTCGGAACAAGTATATTGAGATGCATTTCTGGGGTTTACTTGCGGCCCATTTGAATTAAGTCCGTCATATATGACAACATAAGTGGAAAGATCATTTGATCTTACAGAATCAACCCCCCCTCCATCTCTCCAGATATGAGCGTATGTATTTGCATTTCTGTTTATATCATTTATAACACATGTTCTGACGTAGCTATCTACAGATGCTGCGATATCCGGGTTGCTTCCTCCAGTACCAAGCCTCCAGCGCATAGGATCTTTAAGAGCGTCATAGTAAGCAGTAAGGGTAAATAATGGATCAAGCGCTCCGTATTCTGTCATTGCTGGAGTTGAAAAAGCTTGCTCCATATTTTCAGTTACTGAATATCCCACAGTTGAAATAATCGAGGCAGGAGCGGCAAGGCCCCAAGGTACATTATCAACAGCCCTGAACTCACCTGTAGTCAGATCTTCAAGGTTAACTCGTGCTGACACTTGAAAGAAAAGCATGTACATAACAATGCACACAGCCATCTGACCAAATGAAAGAACTTTACCTCCAGATATAGCAGAGGCTATGACAATCCCAATAACCCCTAATAATGCTGAAATGCGGAACGTATCTGAATACGTACCATTGTTAAGCATCATCGCGATAGAGTTGAGAACGTTGTATAAAAAATCTACGCTCCCGACTGTATATATATTCCACTCGCTCATAGATACTCCTTATTGCGCACTTAATGGCGATTGATCCTGCTCAAACCGTTGGAGCGGCAATGCATCCATATACTTCATTTTTAATTCGACAATTTTACTTGCCCCTCCGTAACGTGTGGCTGCTGCCTGATAGGAATTTGCCAACCGTTTACGAGCATCAGCTATAAGCTCCTGACACTTCTGAAAGTAAGGCGCGGCTGGATTGTCATTTGATATTTCAATTCTTGCACCGGTATCAGCGGCCGTAAGCATGTCGCTCATATACTGATAAGCCGCGTTATAAGCAAGTACAGGTGCAATTTCGCTGATATATGATTTCGCCATATTTAAGTCATGCCGCGCAAGTGACGCGGCGGTAGAGGACGCACCATTAGTGTTGAAGAAATTGGCCTGTTGAAGCTGAGATTCTGATAAACCAGTACCGCTGACTATTGCGTCTAGGTATCCATCATTGTTAAAGAAATTAATAATTTTGGTAGCAAGTCCATCAATTTCGATTTGAGTTTGTTGAGGGTTGGGACAAGATTCAGTGTCTGAGCAACTATAAATAGAAAATGAAGAATTACCGTTTGTTGCAGCTTCAAGAGCGTCGGCAGTGTCAAGCGCTGCAATTTTATGGGGAGCGCCACCGATAAGAGCGCCAGTATCATCAGTTGAAATATCTTTTGGTACAATGTATGTACCGGTTAAAGACATGATGAACTCTTTCTGCTGCTGCTGCGAACCTACGAACTGGTTGGAGAATTCACCATTATTAAGGAGGCACCACATTAAATTACCGTAGTCTTTACAAGCTTCACGTTTCCCTGATTCTTCTTTTTGAGCAACAGAAGACTTCTTGCCGTTCTTTTCACTCATAAAAGCATCGAACTGATCTGTAAGACCTGTTGATGACAACTGTGATGATACAGCGGCTTTTGCTTCCTCACCGAATGCAGAAGCAGTGTCAACCAGCAATCCTTTCGCAAGTTGGCATGAGTTTGCGGTCAAATCGTTCATTTGCTGTACAACTGCCTGCATCCGGGATATAGCATTGTCAAGAACAGCATCCATAGCATTCAGTGCAAGTTGGAAAGCTAAACCTGCTGCGTTTGCTGCGATGTTACGTAGCATCTGAACAAATTCATCAGCATTTATGAATGAGAACGAGCCACCAAAGAGGTCAATACCGCCACAGCCACCAGCAGCACTGGGCATTTGAATATTAACTGGAGTGAGCGAACGAAGTTTATTACGCAGAGTAAATCCACCACCAGTGTAGCCTTCACGTGTAACGCTTCGGTAGTCTCCGGGGTTTGTGGTGTTGGACATAGAGCCAAACATGTTATTTAACTGGTCATTAATGCTATCTGCATTTACAGTCGGAACAACGCCAAATAAACCAGCGCACATAACGAGTGCGGCGGATAGGGTTAACCTAAATTTTCTATCAGGCTTATAAGCGGAAAAACACTTTTTCATGTAATTGTCTCCGGGTTATTTTCTTTCCTGCGAATCGGCATCAGCAGGAGCATAGCCTGCTTTGGTCTGAATATATTTGATGAACTGATCAGGGTTTTTCATATATTCTTCTGGCATATCTTTGAGGATATCTGAATCGATGTAACCGTTATCGTTGAAAGGTAACGTACTTTTATAGCGTTCGTCAGACACGATTCCAGCATCATGAGCAATAAGCACTGTGCGCTTGATAAGCTGATCCGCGCTGATGGGGCCAAATGAAACGATGCGGGTTATATCTGGAGGGATAGCCAATGCTATCGCGGGTACATTCCTTATTTGCAACTTTTTAGATTGACCATTGTCAATCCTGACTGTTGGGAATGGACTTCCGGGAAGATCGTGACCATCAATAGAAATAGGTATAATAGGAATCCCAGTCATGTAGCTGAACGTCTGCATAATTGATGCTTGTTTAGAACACAGAGTGCATCCTTCCCCTTTGAAAAAGAAGAAAAGCCCAGCCTTTTTGCCTATTTCACGAGCAACTTCTCTTTCGTTATCTTCTGCGGATACTGATTGAGTTAGAGAGCCAAAAGATGACGTGGAACGACGGCCAGTCTCATCTATGAGAGGGTCTGTGATTGATATAATCTGGGCCATATCTTTATAGCGGCTTGCTTTATCGAGCATGATACGTTGTGCTAATAAGTATGCACGTACATTTTCCGGCGTGGGATCGTCTATAGCACGGTCACGTATCTGCTGAATATTTTCTCTGAACCAAGCAACGGAAAAGGGCGCGGGACTATTTTTAGTCTCTGGCGCTTCTGGAACAACAGGAGATGGTTGTGTTACCTCTTTCTCCTGTTTCTCATCATGTTGTTCTTTTTGTAGTGTTTCTTGCTTAACATCCTCTTTGGGAGGTGGTGGGTCTTTTTTCCAAAACCAGCCCTGATCCTTTTCTTTCTGGAAGTTTTTACCTCCAGCATAAACGTCACCACTAGTTTTGATTTCTTGCTGGCCGTCATCAGCTAACGCATGTGCACAGAAAGTACAACTAACAATAAGAGCCAACACTGTTTTCACGAAATGGTTATAGGCCATTAGTGTTTCCTTCAATCAGAATTTTGGCTATTTTATCCGTCCAGAAAGCTGTGTTCTTGCCAGGAAAAACACGAGAGTGAAACAGCTTTCGGAAAATCAAATGATGCTGGAATTTTGAGTTACCTATCTTATGAACAATAGCGTTTTTAGTCACACCTAACTCTGTGCACACAGCTTCAAGGGTCATGCGTGTTCCATACTTACGTTCGAGTTCAAGACGTACAGCTTCTTTCAAAGAACCATCATTCAGTAATGGTGGGATCTTGTATGCAGGCATTAATAATGCACAAGGTGGTTCTGCAAAATATGGTTTCACCTATAAGCCTCGAATTCTATGTAGAGACTCAGGATTTTGCCACGAAAGCAACCGGCAAGGCACGGATAAAAGGGGACAAAACGGGGGGGGAAAACATTTTGATTTTGAATGGAAAGATTTTGATGAGCAAAGATGATATCTGAGGGGTAACATAATGATATAGGGGAAGATTTTGATGGGGCGAAACAGTGGGAGAGGAACGTGAAAACAGGGTGGGCATTCAAAAAAAAACCCTATCAAAATGATAGGGTTCTTTTTATAAGTTAATTAGCTAACATCCTTTCATTTATCCTTCTTTTTCTTCTTTGCTTTCACAAGAGAAAAGGGAAGGGAAATAAAGATCAGGAACCGAATAATCAGTTCTTCGTTAACCTTTATACCGAGAGACTCTCCACGAAATATCACAATCATCGAGATGATGAAGATGAACAGCAGAGAGACGAAACGAAGGTTGTTAGTAGACATGTTAAAGCTCACTTTGGAGGGAAGTTAGCGTTAGGTGACTAACGCAGGAGGGAAGTTAATGAGAATGCAGAAAACTGTTTTACCAAGTTGACTGCTGTCTCATGAAATCAGATTCAAGCGTAACAAAACGCACAGCCTCTGACATTGTTTGATTGAAGTATCTGGGGCAAAGACTCACACCATCTTCTACAATCTTTTCTTTAAGATTGTCTAACTTTCTGTCAGAAAATCGACCACACGAACAGCAATAGGCGAGCCTAGTGCCAAGCATTAACGCTTTTGATTCATTTAGTGTCACACCAAAACTGGTCTGGTGATTACCAATACCTTTAGAGGCAAGTATTTTTATCGTTTCCATATCAGTTGCAATCAGCAATAAATCCTGTCGATCCTTAGAATTAGAATCGGGCCATATTTGCATATCTCCTGACACAAAACCATAAACCTTGTCTTCATCAAGCAAGTTCATAATGAACCTCGTATCTATTTATAAATTTGAAAAAGTTATAATGTATAGGGACGACAGCGGGTAAGCGCAGTAATCACTCGATCTCGGTATGGGGATGGCTTAACAGCAGTTTTTATGCCGTCAATCCAGTCTTCTACGGGGATTCGAGTAAAGTTTTCGTCCGTATTACGAATGTTGAATGCAATAATCGCCCATTTATTGAGGGCAAAAAGTACCAACTCAACATCGTGGGGTAATACAATCCCACACAGCTTAGCTGAACGGTTATTGTATTCGATTAAAGCACATCCGCACATATAATACCTCGTTAAGTTAAAAAGGGCCAAGTGGCCCTTTTATTATTTAGAAGTCGAAAGGCTCATCAGTAACGATGACCGACCGTTCAGGAAGAGAGGAAAAATCCAGAAAAGTGACTTCTTTTATATTTGTTGCACGATATTGAAAACCGTTTTTCAAAACAAGGTTTTCTACATTTCTGTTTGTAATGGAAGGCCACCTATCAGTGATCTCAGATTCACGAACAAGATAATGCTTATCGTTGAAGGAAAAAGATATATATGTTGTTTCCATAACACAATCACCTCACAGCATGTTAGGCACCCGTGTTAGCACTCAATTTATTGAATTCCTCGTAACATTTCCTTTCGTTATGATTCGCTATTTCTAACGATTCATCGGAAATATCAACCTTATGCATAAGGCAGAAATCAAAAAACGACTGACGCTCTTCAACAGGTAATGAAAGCATATGAAGCCGACAGTGCCTTATCATCTTGGCAAGATATACAGGAAAACAGGAGCCACTATCACAAGTGCTACGAACATAGAGATTAAAAAAAGCCTCTTTATGCTCGATACGTCTGCCTAAATCGTCAATGACGATAGGATCATTGCAATAGGGCGTTTCAACAGAAACAACAGAGGATGTTTTACGGAATACAGATTTAATAAACTCAATGAGCTTTTTCATGATTAATGCACCCAGATAGATTTTAAAAGAGATTTCACACCAGTCAGACAATCCAAAGTCGCATAAGGCCACCAGTTGCCATCTTCATCTTGATAAAGATAAAGACAGAAGGTGTCTGGCGCTGAGGGATGAAATATATTGATGATGTAAGTTGAATCGAAGACAGGGACTTCATGATGAAGCATAAAGAAGTTTCTATCTCGATTTTCATTAACATAACCAATGAGGTCATCAAGCTGAGCTGATGTAAACCCATGCTGAGTTCCACCAATATGCTCATTAAAGTTAAATTCATTAGCAATTTTCATGTCGATAAACTCCAAATAATACGCTGACCGAAGCCAGCGTTTTAAATTAATTTCAGGAGCACTTGCGTTTCGCAGCCTCATGAGGGTAGAGATGATAGAAAGCTTTTTTGTACTTTTCGTATCCTGCAATTTCACCATCAATATACTGTGCAATATAAGACTTGCTGTAACGACGGCTATCTGGAGACTGGAGAATCAAACGCTTATTATCCAATTCTTTTTTCCAGCAATGCATAACACTCAACCTAATCTCATAGGGGTCTAATCCATTCATACGGCAGCAATTTGTAAATGAGCATATGTCATCCTGATTTACATCAGAAAGTATCCATAAAATCTCATCAATTCTTTGCTGGAGGTTGCTGCGATTAAAGGTCAACAGATAAAGCGAATCACGAATCATTTCGTAAGCTACTTTACTGCTGAATCTGAAATCGTATGACTCTTCGTATTTAGCCACGTAGGTCACTTCATCAGCCTCAAGAATATGAAGAAAAGACATTTGCGATTCATCGACAACTTTAGATTTAGAAGTCATTTTTTGTTTCCTTTGATAAATTTATATATTTAATTTACATATTAACGGTTCAGTAACGCACAGCGAGCAACATCAAATAGTTTTGAACGAAGGTTCGAGAGACTACCGATTGCTACTCCTGTTTTACCGAAAATGCGGGACATCATTGATTGATTCACAGAACCAAAACCAATTCCGATCACCACTATTCCGTCAGACTTTGCATCATTAATCATTTTGATAACGTCCTGCTCAGTACCTCTGTCAGGATCACCATCAGTACAAACAATTAAAATGCGTTGGTCAGCTTTCTCAACAGCTAAATCAATAATTGCAGGCCATAACGCGCCACTCAATGGGGTTGATCCCTGAGCGCCGATACCGAAGTGGTTTGCAGAAATTGCTTGCCGCAGAGTTTGCTTACGGTCTTTTAATTTACCAACTGAGTTTCCATTGGAATGAGGGAAGTGATATGCAGATGTCGTGACTCCACTAAGATTATCCAGTGCATGTAGCAATGAAATAACCGCAGCCTCAGCCTCAACAATACTTCCTCCCATTGACCCGCTGGAGTCTAACAGAATGGTAAATGCAGAATTAAGAGAAACGGTTTTCGATTTATGTTTGAAAACTTTCGAATTGCCTGTAAAGACAGTCGGAAGAAGTCGCCCTTCAATCTTATGACCGGACTCTTTATAAGTTCTGCGAACGTGTTGCATACCTTGAAGTAAACCGTTAAGAGATTGACGCAGACCAGCAGAAGCGTTTATGCCGCGAGCGACACATTCGTTACTGGTTGGAAAGCTCTTAGCGGGAGATACCGAGAAAGGATTGACAGGTTTCGCACGTTGAGTAGGTGTTAATTTATCTTGCATCTTGTCGTTAAACTTATCCGAAATATCTTTTGCGGCGCGATCTATATCAGCATCGTTAGCATTAGCAAACGGATCATAGTTTGGTGAACCAGATGAATTGCCGTTATCAGAAGAGACAGACTTCTCACACGATGAGCCAGATGCATTTGGTGAATTGTCATCGGAGCTATCGGGTTGACCCTCAGAGCTTCCAGTAATGCCGGAGGCGTCTGTAGTGTCAGCATCAGGAGAATCATCAGACCGATCATCAGAACCACCAGCAGAGCCGGGAGCATCCTCAGAGTCACTATTGTCGTTAGAATCACCAGAAGAACCACTATTCTGATCAGGTTGGGAAGGCGGGGGAGTTTCCTTGTCTTCCTGTTCCTGTTTAAAGGCATCTATTGCGAGGTCATATAACTGACGGGCTACATCGAGACAGTCGAGAGTGCTATCCGCGAAGACAGCAAGATCCAACGTATCAAGCGACTTATCGAGTAAATCCTGACCGAATACAGAAATGAACTCATTGCGACGAATTTCTGCATGTGTATCGAAGCCGTGGTAACGCTGACGACCGCAAAGCAACATGGTATCCAGATAAATCGTTGCAGGAACGTCGCTGGACTCAATATCACCATCAAACACAAAACTACGTACAGCTTGAAGATAACGAAGAGAACCGGGAAACAATCGGACAATAGAACGTTCGATGCGCAAATCCTCGGCAATGTTCCAGAGACTGTGGAGCACTTTCTTATTGTAACGACCAGTAGAAACAAGATCGCCGAAATCATTCCTTATCTCTACTGATTGACCAGATAACGCATTAAGAGCAGGCGATAAAAGGTCGAATTCAGTAAATCGAATGTGAGCGGCTTCATGTACGGTAAATCCTAAAATGGCATCGGAAATACTCTCAGCATTCTTGTAGAAAGGAATATTGATAGAACCTTTACCATCTACTACAGAAGCATATGCATCTGAACCACCAACTGTAACGGTAATGTTAAGTTGATCGCCCAGTGCACGCGCTACAATCGGGAGTGAATTGTATATACCCATTAGAAAACCTCTTAAAATAAATTTATATATTTAGAAAAAGGCTCAAAATGAGCCTTTATATTTAGAAAAGAAAAACCCCATCTTCTTCATCGTCGAATACCGAAGAAATCACAGCGTTATTAACGTCTGCGTTTTCTGGGGTATCAACAGCAACAACCTCAATACCGTTATGGTCAGGCAAATCACGATGAACTTTGGCATCATTGAAAAGCGGCCCATCAACAACGACAACGTTACGGAAACCTTCAACCGAAGCAGGCGCAAGATCATCAGCAACAGGAGCTGGTGAAGTTTCAACAACAGGTTCAACAATCACTTCATCACCGGAAGGCAGATCAGTGGCAAAACCATCGTCAGCACGAGCAACAATTTCTGGTGTTATTGTTTCTTCTTTCTGAGCTAGAGCAGTTTCAGAGCCTTGTGCTACTTCAACAGCAGTAACTACGGAAGCGCTTTCAGCATAAGGTTCATCAGGCACGTAAGAACTGGCATCTACGATATGATTATCAACAGCTACAGGAGCTGATGAAGGAGACGTGACGACAGGTACGGACTGAGTAGCAGGAGCTACAGGATCAGCAGAAACAATTCCAGCAGAGCCAGACAAGTCGATAAAATCATCGGCAACTGACTGTGCAATCGTTGAATCAGCATTGAGTAAATCAACAAAAGATTTAGCTCGTTGCGGATCACGAAGGTTATTTAAGAGAGACAGGATGTCAGAATATTTGCGACCAGTTACTTTGCCAGAGACAGGAACATCATTAAGCACTTCTTTCATATAGAGAGCGAGCTTATTAACGCTGTCAGATATAAAACCAAGTGATGCGAGTTTCTCAGCAGTGCGACGAAGCGGGTTGATAGTATGCTGCGTGAAGGCATTTTGATTCAAATTCTTCAAGAAGCCATCAACTAACCCGGATACTTCATCAAAAACTTCATCAGTCAGGCTTTTAATCTGTCCGGCAATACCGTTTTGAATTACTTCGTTACCATATGGCGTGATATGAATAGCTGTAAAACCAAATTGTATTTGGCTGTCCATATACTCTAGATCAACACTGGCACCATCACGAAGAATCTTACGGTACTTTTCTTCACATCTGTCTATCCAGCTATCAAAATCTGATTGCAGGAAAACATTTTTATATATGTAAAACTCTGTTTTAACATCGTTCAGAGCAGAGATTAGGTCATTGACACGATCAGCGGGAACTGCATAGCCACCAAGGAAACGAATACCGACAGCAGAACAAAGCGTATGAGCTTTGGTTTTATACTGCGTAAAGGGATTCAGTAGCTTTGGGTCAATAACTTTTTTGGAGCCAAGAGACACGATTACATCAGGTGGCAAATCAACTCCTTCTCCGAAATCTTCACGTTTCAATTTCTTACGGCCACTAATTCCGTGGATTTCAGATAAAGAAACAAGAATAAGAGACTCTAGAACTTTGTTTACATTTGTGGATGCATTAGTCATTTTAAGACCTCGATAGATTTATATATTTAATAGAAAGTTAATGGAGCGCATATAAATGCGCTCATTCAGTTTTGTTACAGCAGAGGTGAAACGTGGGGCGAGTTAACTTGCTAAATCACCGAACACTGACTCTACGATGGTATGCAGAGCTTTTTTCTCATCGGCGGGAGCACGATTACCAATATGGAAATCGAACGACGTGATGATGGCTTTAGGCATTTTCGCGTGATGCATAATAGCAAAGCGAGAAACCCAAGCTTTAAGTGAGCGGGTTGAGCAGGTAACAGACAGACGAGAAACGTTCATTGCATTAACATCGTCTGGCGAAATTTCAGTACCGACAAATTGTTTACGGATCTGATTAGCGACCTGTACAAATTTGCTGGCGATAAGATCGTCAGGAATGTATTTAGCAATAATTTTCTTTTCAACATCTGGAGCCATGTAGGTAGTGTTAACAAACATATAACGGTCAAGGTTGGCCGTGTTCTGCATTTTAACGCCACCATACATACCGGTAGTGTCACCCTGTCCAATCGAATTGGCGGTAGCGACAAAACGGAAGTTTTCATGCTTTTTGATAACTTCATTCGTTTCAGGGATAATTAAATTACCGCCTTCAAGAACAGTATTAAAAGCATTAGCACAAGAACTTTCAAGCTGGTCATATTCGTCCAGCAGGTAAACCATGCCATATTTATACGCCATAGCCAGAGGGCCATGAACGAAAACGGTTTTTGTATCACCGGTCATAGGATCAGTTGTGATCCGAAGACCACCGATTTGAGTGCTGATATCCATTTCAGGGAAGGCTGTCACTTTCATAACAGGCCAGTTAAAACGGTTAGCAACTTGCTCGATGATGCTACTTTTACCGCAACCAGTAGGGCCGGATAACCAAAGAGATTGACCCATCGGTAAGTTAAACCACATCAGGGTAGCCTGACGAACGCTGGCTTCAAACACATAATCTGCATCAAGAGCTGGTACATAGTCTTGGAATGCATGACCTTGCGGGAATCCTGCGTAGTGCTTAACTTTCTGATTGGCTGGGATGTTGATTCCAAACAGCGCCGGAGATACAGGAGCGTTACGAACCAAAGCGTCAACAGCGATAGTATTTACGTTAGTCATGATATTTACCTTATAAGTTTATATATTTAAAAGATTTAATAGATTTGTAATATTTAGAAACTGTACTTCGGTTTAAATAATGATTGGAGTCTTTCTGTTAAGATTCAGGCGAACATTCGACTATTGCCTTATGCACATATGCCTTATCCATAACAGTACCGTCTTTAACAATCATGGAGCGTTGAGCAAAGGTATAAAAAGGAACTAAACCTTTTTTCTGTAGAGCAGAAACCAGAGTAGGGAGAAAGAACGATTTAGCGTTAATTAAAACGTTCGGCGTTCTGTACTCGATACTAAGATTTAATGCAATATCAGCTATAGCATTTGCTTTAATCAGCATTTCACCTCTTTGTGGTGCTGAATGAAAACTAAGGTATTCAGTCAGAGCTGATGCAACATTTCCATCAACGTCAATAACGCCCAGATTACGTTGCTCATCGCTGGCAAGGTAAGTGGTGAGATTAATGAAATTAGTCATAATGACTCCTGATATATTAAGATATTTAGAGTGAGTTGATATATTTAACAAGTAAAACATTCAGGAGAAAGTGCCTGAACACACTGAATTCCTCAAAAGAGGAAAAACACCTTTTTCGACGCACAAAAAAGCCCGAAGCCATTAAGGCATCGGGCCATCGAATTCTGTATGTGTAGACGTAGGAACGCCGTGAAGACGAAAGGCTGGCTTTTGTCTGGAATGGCTGGTGGCCGAAGTTGGTAAGGTGTTTTAAGGGCGTATGCCGGATGTTAGGCGGGTTAACCGCAAAAGTAAGATTAAATGACATTGGGACATTGGTCAAGGCAAAAAAAAAACCCTGCCAGAGCAGGGTTAGGTAGTGTCAGAAGATCATAACACCATCACTTTCACTTACACTGTCTTGAGTTGTATCAGAATCCATAGAACCATTATCAATCGCAACATTTTGCGATTGAGGCATGAACACGTATGGAGACTGTTTAACTGCGTCAGGGACAGATACTGCTATTGTATCAGATGACGTAGCGACATACTCATAAGTAGTAAGCTTTGACGTTTTCTTGTCATTATTTATGCAGTCTGGATGTTCGTCAGGGTTTACATTCGGAACGAGTTTTTTAGCCAGACTTTTCCAGTTTGTAGTTCCTTTCGAGATGCTTTCAATGTACCGAATACCAAACCCATCCAAACGGATAAGATCGTCAGGTCTAAAACCTAAAGAATCAGCAAGGCCAGCAATTCCAGCCTTTGTTAATTTCTCTAGTCGTTCGACTTCTGCTTTAGCTTTTTCAAGTGCTGACGCATGACCACGAAGAGCCGATACACGCACGTTAAGATCGCTAGGGATGGTAAATCCGGGGGTTTGTTTTATTATCTCAGCATCTGAAATAAGCAAAATATCTTTTTCTTTGTCAAAAGCGGGAGCTGTCTTGTTTTTTACCGATTCAAAAAATTCCGTAGAACGCTTTAGTAAACGTCTATGGCAGTCAAGATTCGGTTTAATGTAAAAGACAATAGGCTCATCTTTAGCAGACCAAAAAAGAAGATACACACCGGGTGCTCCTGTTACAAAGAGCTGGTGCTGTGCTTGCCAGAAATAGTACCTGAACTCTGGCGACTTTGTTTGCTTTTCAAGGATATCCAGATGCTTTTGTGATGAAAGGTTTTTTATCTCAAGGAGATTCATGTCGTCAAATTGACCGTCCAGTGAAGCTATCATGTGAGGGTAATCACGATGCCGGACACACAGAGGCAAACTGATTTGGCCGTATTTCCTTTCAGCCCATGCGCGAGCAAGAGGCTCGTTAAGCTTTCCTGCCCGTACTTGTTTAATAACTGAAAGGTCTTCTGGCTCAAGTAAGCCAGCATACTGTAGGTATAACTGATATGGAGTTTTTGTAGCGCTATCTGCACCCATCAGGATAGGGGCGCAAGTAGCAGTCACTCCAGTTTTACGCCACTCAAGCCACTCTGGAGTGCCTTGTTCAACATCAACAACAACCATTACTGAACTCATGATCTCACCTTTGATAAATTTATATATTTAAATGGGAACCGGCCTAGGTAGCCGGTTCAACGTTTAAGCTGCTTTTGCGGAAGAAAGCATTTCACTCAAAACCGTTTTTAATGGTTTAAATGAAACTTTTTCAATTGCCGCATCTAAAGCTGTGAAATTTTTTGATTTGATGGCTTCATCATACAAAGTCCGCATTTTATCTGTTTCAGTTTGCACTTCCTGAACAAACACTTTGGATTTCTGTTTGAATTCACCTTCGGGTAATTTATTTAAGAAGTTCTCAACATCTGTAAAGTCACATTTGTTGACTGCATCCGTTAGCTTGGATTGCAGAAGCTTACGACGAGATTCTTCAAGAGAGCGAACAGCATATTGGACTTCACTATCGTTGAATTCAAAATTCGTTTTAACTTCGGCAATCATTGTTTCATAAGCCATCGTAACCTCGACACGCTTAACAAGTTTATTGATGCGACGTTTAGCAGAAAGACGAACACCGGGGACATCAGACATTTCCTCAGCTTTGTTGTCCGATTCAGCAGTCTGAATTGGAGAGGCTGAGTTAATGCTTGATGACTCAGTTCTAGTCGATTCTGCTTGTGACTGTTTAGTTGTTTCAGTTGCGTTAGCTTCCGATTTGATAACCTCGCCATCGTAAACGTTACCGGATGGAGTTGGTTGGGCTGGGGGTTGGTTTTGCTGAACATCGTGCCGTTGTGCAGCATGACGAGCAGACATTTCAAACTCAGCAGCCTGTACTGGAGTTGCATTCACATCACGAAAACCTTCACCGCCATCTTTATTCAGATAATCGATGATGGTTGCGACACGAGTGCGATTGCCGGGGATTTGATGAATGGTCTGCTTAATAGCAGACTTACGCACCATAGCCCAAGGGAAGCGAACCCAGGGAGACATCTCCCGCTCTTCAACCTTCTTCCATGACTCAGAAACAGCACGGGCAGAGGCCAGCTCTGATTTGGTCAGAAAGTAAACAAGGTTGCGTCCATCCTTCATTCGGTAATCGACATATACCCCTCTGAAATTACCTCTTTCACCGACATCACCTTTGTCAGCAGTGGTAAGTAAAAGAGCGCCTTTATCCGCGAAGGGATCAAAGCTGTGTTCGGGGCTTTGGCGACGACCATTGGATTTAAAGTCATCTTTTTCAAACACGAGTTCTACAACAATATCCTCACACAATCCTTCATCGGTTGCCATTCGACTCAAACCGATATAAGACACATCGAGGAATACGCGCCCCATACGAGGGACAAGGTAGGCCATCTTCTGTGCTGGGTCGAGTGTAAGGCCGCTTGTTGCTAACTGTAGGAAAGCAACCTCGAATGATTTGAGGTTCTGTACAGCCAACTTAGTGAGGTAGGGACTGTTGTTGATAACATGCTTAGCGAAAACACTCTCTTTCGCAAAAGAAAGAGTGGGATTCCACGTTGCAGCCGCCTTAAAATCATTTTCAAGTGATACAAGATGTCTGGTAACAGCATCTAACTGAGCAATTTCATTTCCATTGCTGTTTTTGTTGTGACCATTGTTATTTTGACCTTTGTACGCACTACGACTTTTATTGTTGTAACCCATGATAAGATCCTTAATTTATATATTTATAAAATTTTAACACTGATTTAGAAAAGCCGAAGCCACTCAGAGAGTGGCTTCATGGGCTTCGGAATGCGATCAAAATTCATCGAACGTTTGACCATCCACCACGTACATGAGCGTGACCATTGCTACTATTCAGTGCGCGTCCAGAATTTTTGCTTAAAGCATTTCGTGCTTTAAGCAGGTTTTCAGTTACAGTATTTCCCGAAGGAATTTCTGTAGCAGGAACGGATGCGCAATTTTTAATGGCAGGGGCACGACCACTAGCAATAGCCGGGGATGAAACAGAAACCTTTTCAGGTTCGATTTCTTTATCTTTGGCGGGTGCATTTGTGGCTAAATCAGCGATTCGCTGTTTTTGTGCTTCAAACGTCTGACGAAAGCGACTGGCAACCTGACGAGCTTCCTCAGCAGTTAAGGGCTTTGGAGGCTGCTTAGGCTGTTCTACAGCGGGATTATCTGACTTATCCATTACAGGGAAAAACAGATTTTCAGGTGAATCAGACGATGGGATTGAAACCGTGGAAGTTTGAGCATGATTGGTTGTATCAGCATCAGACATAACACGAGCTGTGAAAACATGAAATTCAATACCCTGACGTTCAACACCATTTACTGTCCAGCGTTTATTGCGAATTGAAGCCTCCAGGAACACGGATGAGTCTTTCTTAATGGTTTGATGCAGATAGTCCGCAACACGACCGAAAGCTTTAATTGTGTACCATTCAGTTATTTTCTTTGAATTGGTGAATACTTCACAACCAAGACGGAAAGCGATTAATGAATCTTTCCCGTCTATAGCAGCTTTGTATTTTGGCTCGATACCAACCACACCGATCAAAGTGGCTTTAGAGAACATAATATGTACCTCATGATAAATTAATAGATTTATACATTTGGAAAGCAGGTTAGAAGCTATCAGACCAAAAAATCAGTTCATTTAACTCACCCAGAAGGTGATAAACAGAACTTCTGATTTCGCGTGATAAAGGATGTTTAACAAAGTCGGTCTTATCGAAATTAATTATCAGATCAGCGCAATTGTGAACATCCTCAATAATAGACTGAGGGATATCATCACAAGCAGACTCATCAGGTAACTCAATTTCAAGTTTAGCAAGTATAACCATAAGGTCAGTTTCGATTTTTGCCAAAAAAAGAGCGGCGAGAGAAGGGCTGGATATGCCGTAGTATGTAG
Organism: Erwinia papayae; assembly: GCF_058241465.1. Classification (NCBI taxonomy): domain Bacteria; kingdom Pseudomonadati; phylum Pseudomonadota; class Gammaproteobacteria; order Enterobacterales; family Erwiniaceae; genus Erwinia; species Erwinia papayae. The sequence goes on along the minus strand of NZ_JBZCHT010000008.1, from coordinate 13,132 downwards.
CAATAGCATCGCTATTCTCTTTACGATAACGTTCCTCACAAACAGTGCAACATTCATCATCACAGGAATGATAACCACATGAAGGGCATTCAGTAGCTTTCTGTTGATTAACACAGCCGCCATTACAACTATCAAAAAAACGATAATTTGCTGACGCACCACAGGAAGGGCATTTACAAGCTTCAACCTGAATATAACCATCCAGATCAATGACACCTTCTGAAATCAGACTTTTAATGTTCATGATAGATTCCTTATATATTTAGATATTTAATAAATTTAGAGGGATTTATATAGTTGTGAATAAAACATTCAGGAGAAAGTGCCTGAACACACGGAATTCCTCAAAAGAGGAAAAACACCTTTTTCGACGCACAAAAAAGCCCGAAGCCATTAAGGCATCGGGCCATCGAATTCTGTATGTGTAGACGTAGGAACGCCGTGAAGACGAAAGACTGGCTTTTGTCTGGAATGGCTGGTGGCCGAAGTTGGTAAGGTGATTTTAAGGGCGTATGCCGGATGTTAGGCGGACAAACCGCATAGATAAGATTAAAGGACATATTCACATTGGTCAAGGTAAAAAAAACCCAGCCAATGGCCGGGTTTATGGAGGTTGTAAGGTATCAGTCTGCGTAAAGCACTGGTGCCAATTCACAAGAAAGTAAGTTAATAGAAGATACTAGGCTTTCCAGTAAAGGTGTCTTAGGCAAAGATGATTTAAGGAATAAACAGTAATTTATCTGTTCACCCGGAATCATAGCCTTGGCTCTAGTGTAATCACCAAATTTGAGCATGGCTTTTGCCGACAACAATGAACCTTCTACTTTACTCAAGTAGACCAAAGCATCAGTAAGCGTTGAAACCGAACACTCAATATCAAGATAGAAATCGGCTTCTTCTTCTTCGCTCATAGTGAAACGCATATCACAAATAAAGCATATTTCAGCATTGCATTCGTGATAACCACACTCTGGACAGTTAATCGAATACCGTTGATTGATAGCACCATCACATGTTTCGTAACGACGAACCATGCAATCAGCGCCGCATTCATGGCATTGTTCGATAGTAGTGTCATCGTCAAGCAGCATTCCACCTGGCTCTACTGTGTTTCCATAAACTAAAGTCATGGGATACCTCATTATTTTGTATAATTTAAGTGATGTACGTAGCCTAAATGAAACTCAGACACCGGAACGAAGGGAAGCAGAAATATTCAAGTAACGCACATAAACTGATTCGAGCATTATTTGATAGAACGCACCTTTAGAAAAGGACGTGTCTGTCAGATGAATATAATCCATAAAAATCCTTTCGAGTTTTTTCCTGACAAAAAGATGAGAAAACACACTTGGAGAACCTTTGGAAATCCGGGACAACTCCAGCCTTAATTGTGCAATTTTCAAAAAAGCTTCTTTCCGGCAGGACACACCTAATTCTCTTAACGCTATTTTATCTGCTTGAGCTTCACATTGAGGACAGTCAGGCTCATTGCAGTAATGCCAACTACAATGTTCGCAATCAAGAGTGTAAGTGTTATCTGCCTCTGTGAAGTCCTTAACAGGACTAACATGGTGGCAGTAAGGGCAGGTTTCTTTGTGATCAGTTTGATTACACATACATCACCTTATATAAGTTGTAATTTTTTAGAAGTATAAGCGTTGAGTCCAATCATTATCATTTAAAGCTGCCTGAGCTATTTCCTCAGTTTTATAGTATTCCTCTGATTCTCTCGAAACAGGGCCGTAGTATTCGCTATCGGGGTCATATTGGAATGTGCCAATATAATATCCACGATGACTTTTACAAACAGTAACCGGGAGTTTAAACCCATTTTCTTCGGCTAATTTACCATATGCAATATTAGACATTATTGAACCTTTCAAAGTTAAAAGCCCAGACGAATGTCCGGGCTTATATTTAAAGTAAACTTGTAAAGTTAAGTACAAATTACTCAGAAACGACTTCCATAACCCACAGACCGCGCCTCTTGTCCTGAGACAGATTGCGGCATCCGGTTACATTGCCTTCATTATCAAAAACTCTGGCTTTTTTGGTTCTAACTTCCGCTTCTTTCCAGAAACGAACGGTATCACCAACTTCTGCACTGCAATTTTTGATAGCGTCTTTCAGACCAATTCCCCAAACTTTTTTGCCATCACAATCGACAAAATATGATTTGTCATTGCCAGCTACATCATTGTAAGGGGCAAAGCCGTGGCTCATCAGTGTACCTTCATAAACCGTGAGCTTTGTTTTCTTAGGTCTTGCAGCCTTCTTAGGTGACTCGTCATCCTCTAAGGCAGACAGGCGAGGGATGTCAGAAAATGCACTGTCATCATCATCTTCAACTTCATCGAAGATAGATACAGCATCATCTTCCGTATCCTTACCACGATTCTTAGCTGCTTTTTTCTGAGCGACGCGAATAGCATCGAGAATGAAAAACATCAGCACAACTGCAAACATCAAGATAGTAATTAAACCATATGCTGTTACAGCTCGACCGCTGAGAATAACAAACAAGATGATCCACATAGGAGCCAGAAAACGGATGTATGTAAAGCGATAAAATAACATCGCGAACATAGCGAGAGAAATCAAAGCCATTGTTTCGTTGAGCATAATTTATACCTTATATATTTAATAAACAGTTATGTTAGCGAAGTCCGGCCACAGATCTAAGACCACACGATAAAACGCGAATGCAACGTGAGGAAGCATACGTTCTCGATCAGGTTATTGATGTGTTGACTGGTATCGGGCTATAAGCACGAAGTCCGGCCACAGTGGCGGGTTACGCACAGGAGGTTATGAGAAGTTTTCAATTTATTGGTTTGGATTGAGAACCAAAAACACCCTCGGTGGGGTGGCAAAGTGACATGATCAGTCAAAGGACATGAATCACATCGGATGTGCTCGGAGCCATACAACGGGCGCGCAAAATCCTGACCAAAAAGAAACTTTCTTTTTGAAGTTAAGCGGTGTCTACACGCTAGGTTAAATCAGGATTTATGAAATTTATGAGGATGTTGTGCTGAGTGCCATCAGCTAGGTACAAATAGACTAATCCAGAATTGAATCTGACGCAACAGGAAATGGTTTTTCCACCGCAAATCGTCCTGTTTTTTAAGTGACTTTTACTTTTCTGCGTGTCTAAATACTTGTGAAGTAAAGAACCATAACGTGAGGAAGTTAACATGGCAGAAAATAAAAAGCAGCAGCAGAAAGAGGGGAGCGGTAATGCGACAAACAAGCCAGACCGCCGTACTCGAAATGTAGAGAAGATTCCGTTCTCTAACCCTGAAATCGAACATAAATTCACGCTGAAAACACAGGAAGCTATTCGGCTGTATACTCGTAATTTCAATGCAACATCTCAGGCTTTGTTCAATATCATGATTAATACGACACGGCTTGAGAAACTCAGACAACGTGGGGTCGCGGCATCAGCTAAGAAAGCCATTGATGCTGCGCTGGATACGCCGATGAAAGAGATCGAGCTGGGCATCACGGCATTTACTGAGATGTTAAACGCTGCTGGTGATGTATCAGAAGTCAACTACACTAACCCTCGCGAGTTCACCACTTCAACTCGAACTCCCGAGGCAACCAAGCTCATTAAACTATTCAAAAATTATGACCTCATTATTTCCATTCTGGATAAAGCGTATTTAAACGCACTGGCCCCCGCTGAGGAAGTGGAAGATACCAAATCCTTCCATACAAGCAACATTCAGACACTTGCCAAAACAATCAAGGCACATGCGCAGAGTTCTGTCGAGCAACTTCAAAGTATCGCCGGTGAAGAAGATAATACTGGAAATGTGAGCGTCGTTGAGTCGGTGGAGAAAGCAGAAAATTTAGAAGATTAAATGCCGACTTAAAGTGAAAAGCCCCGATTCCGGGGCTTTTTTTTGTTAATCGCTTGATATTTTTATCTGGAACCGTGAGTCGTCCAGAAACTTGTTTTCTGAACGACGAAGGGTTGGCCGAAGGCTTCTTTACAGAGTCCTGCAACAATCACTCCACTGGAAAATCATGTAGGTTGAATCCTGCCCCATACCCGTAGGGTATCGGAACATACCTCCTTGCCATTTGTAAGGTGATTCGCCAATGCTATGTCCCTTTTTAGTTTCAGGTGTAGGGTAAAACATATTTAGCTTGTACTGTTGCTTAGGTATTGTTGGATATATCTTTGCTCGACATGCCACATCATTTCCTACGGAACGATAAGCAAGCCCCCTGCGATGCTCTACAGCTAACTGACGTGTTGCTGCGAGGCTTGTCGTTCGCGGTGTATCCATAGTTCTTACTGATCCTGTAAGAGGGTACTGTCCTCCCCATGAACCAGCACACCACCATAATGTTGATTGAGGCTGAGATCCTGCAAATTGTGCTGCTGCTTCAACCGCACATGCCTGTTGGGCAATGACGTTGGATACTGCGGCTGATTCTGGATTTTGAAAGAAGGCTAACGTTGTGTTATTCCATGTGGGATCTATTTCTGTGAAACTTATGATATCGAAATCTGAATATGGGTCTGCGTTACAATCTCCCGGCAGATAAAGATCTAACATTCGGAGCAATGGCATTGCATACATATGCGCGTTATAGAAACTAATGGACGCTCTCAAACGTTCATCCTGAGCACCGTCAGTTTGAGTGCCGTATTGTAATTCACTCCCAAGATCCAGTTTGGCTCCTCCAAGAGAAGACATACACCCCGGCGTTCTGGTTAGCTCAATAAAACGTCTAGGTTCCCACATTGCAGAAAGAATCCCCGGATGGTACACCCCGAGGCCATCAGCACACGCACAGACCATTCCTGTTGCAGCATCATCAGGCACTTCTCCTGATGGCCCGAGTGTGGCTCCAGCAACCTTTATGGGAAATATGCAGGCCCAGCACACATCAGTAAAAAGTTTTGTAGATAACACATGGTTATCACGACAAACTTCGTTTTCTGCCTGAGTATCTGTGGAATCATCAGCGATAACGCCAGCAGAGAACACAAACGTTGACATTGTAATTAGAGTGGCTAACGCAAATTTTAAACGCGATTCTTTCGCTCTCATTATTTTTCGGCCTCATCTTTAGGGTATTCGTCCACGACGTACTGTGTTCCGTTAGATGTTACAATGCTTGGTAATGATGTAACGCCAAATCGCTCTGACATTCCGGGCTGGATCATATATAACCTACTTCCGTAAATTTCACCTGCATCCTTAAATGTTTGCCAGCCGTCGCCATATACGTTGGTTGTAATGAGAATAGGTTGTATGCCGGGCTTGGCATTCTGATTCTCACGTTTAGCGATTTTTCTTTGCCAGTCACTACGTGCATCAAAAAAAATGAGTTTTAGGCGGAAGGGGATAACCTCTAGTGGGTTTATGCGGCCCTTCTTGGCAATAACCTGTCCATCTGGTGCGAGTATATCCTGTGGAATTACTACACTAGGATTAATGGTTTTTTGATTGCGTTTCAGAGCATCAGGGAAGTTTTCAAATTTCTGTTTTTTCCAATAATTATCAAGCGCCTCATTTTTCATTTTGTCAAAATCAAGGTTTTTGATTCGTTCCTCAATGATATCCAATAAGCTGATTTCACTGATATCTTTTGTCGGCCCAGCGGTGCCTAAATCACCTTGCTTATCTTTCATGTATGCTATGTTTGATATCCCGGAAACACGGGCCACCAGCTTACCGTCTTTTTCATGGATTATTGTTGGTACAGAAGTGACGCTATAACTCTTAAAAATTGTAGGGTCAAGATTTATCGGTGTACTACTACCTGAATCGAGTACCAACTGTTGCCAATGAGTTAATTCTTTCAGAATGTTTTTTTTGTCTTTAACACCTCTGATAACAAGAGCTACATCTTTACGATTTTTGTACTGTGAAAGTATGTTGCGGATTTCATCATCAGATAGTGATGATGAAACGAGTACGTAATAAAAATCTCCTACTATCTTATTTTGCTCTCCGTCTGCAATATCAGCATCTGTAATTGCGCCCGTAACCGCATCTGTTATGAATTCATGCTCTGATTTTGGAACAGGCATCTCCCCGATTTTTTTATGGTTAGCAATAGCAGTTTCGCGGGATTTTTTTTCATATTCACCTCGCTTCTTCTTTGCTACTTTCACCAGCTCATCAAGATCAAGCTTGTCTTTTTCTGATAATGGCGCTGGACGCTGAGGGATGCTCGTGGCAGGGATAGATATTTCTGGCCGCGTAGGTGGCTTCATGCTTTCATTGGAAAATACCGCCGTGCTAGAGAATACAGCGGCTGCAAGAATAGTTATTCTGTAAAAATCTTTTTTCACCATAGTGGATATGCCCGTCCTAATATGTGTTCTTGAGACACTGACCCCCAGTACCGAGAATCGAAACTGAGCTTCGTGCGGCCCATCAACCAAATTCGGCCTTTGGGTATCTTCCCACTACGAGTTAGCTCTTGTTCGCTGTGACCAGATTCTTTAGCGAGTCGTAACTCTTCACCAACCATCGAACCGTTTACAGTCGTTTCTTCCGGGGTCACTGAAACAAAATCCCCCGGAACCGCATCAACGATTTTAATACCTTTACCATAGACCCGAATATATTTAGATGTAAAAGCGAACGGTTTTCCTCGAACAGGTGTTTTATCAAATTTATCGACGAGGTAAATACGATAAGGAGGAAGGCACTGATTATTTTGTGGATCGATTGCAAATTGATAGCGATTCATAAGGTACAGGCTGGTTGGGGCCGATACGACGGCAACGATTATCATCAATACGGCCTGTTTTTTCCACGGCCTCTTCTTCTTATATACTTTTCGCCACACCACATTGAGTATTTCTTTCACCACCATTAACCCCCGTTATTTGGTGTCAGTTACTATCGATTGAGGCACAGCTATTCCTTCCGGGAATGCGTACATTGATGATGAATTAAGAATAATGAAGCCAGATTCAGCCATCTGGTCAGCGCGTCGCTTGACGAGTTCTAGTTGCGCCGGTGGGAGCAAATTTCCAGCCTTGTCTGTATATTTTGCAACAGCGATATAGTCGTAAGGTGATTGAGCGGGGAAGAAGCGCCCATAAAGGGCTGCTCCGATAAACCCACACACTAAAGCGATAGCTGCCGTTTTTAACATCAGGCAATACCCCTGTCTTTAAGTATGTCGTTAATGGCCTGTTCGGTTGTCAAACCTGTTTCTTTTTTACGTTTGATCTCCGAAACATCATCTGGATTAGTGGAGTAGAGAAGGAGGGAGAATGGGTCAACAATCAGTCGGCTAATACCCTGTCCTGATTTTGAAATAACGAAAACTTCTGAATACACCCCGCTGCTTGAACGTACTGTTTTAAGGAAACGATATCCTGCATCGTCCAACGCCAATCGTTTACCAGCCTGAGCCTCGTTAATCGCAGACTCACCCTGACCAAGTAATAGCATGAACGCGGAGTTGTCTGCGATAGCTTTACCAACACCATCTTTGTAGATGTCATTGATAGATTGAGTGATTGTGATAGCCGCACCTTTGTATTTACGGAAGCGGCGATAGCCTTTCTCAATGAACTCACCAATGTTACCTTTCAGCAGCGCCCATGCTTCGTCAATAACAACAATTTTCATTTGTGAACGGTCGCCAAGGAACATGTCCTGCTGGATCTGATAAATGAGCTGCAATAAGACAACCTGCTTCAAATGTTCTGAGCTTTCAAGACGTGATAGCTCAAGAACTGTGAACGGATTTTTGAAGTCAATGTTGTTTTTACCAACAAAGTATCGGCCATATTGCCCGGCGCTGGTGAATGGGTATAGCTGGTGGCCGATATCAGTTATACGTTGGTCGTCATCTTGGAGGCACGAAGCAGCGACCATATCAATGGTAGTAGCTTTACCATGCTCCATGATAAGTTGAGCGACATGCTTTTTCAGTCGGGCGGTCTGGAAATCACTTAACCCTTCCTGTGGTGCGGCCATAACCGTTAGTAGCCCAATGATCAGGTCTTCTTCACCATTACCATCTTCGTTTGATGGATCTTTACCGAAATAGTCTTCGACTAGCTCAAAGAAGTTTAAGCATGGTTTTTTATCAGGGTGGAAGTCCAGATAGTCACCGCCGTAGGTTTCGCAAATATTTTTGTATGAATCACCCACGTCGATACACCAGACTTTAGCACCAAGGCTGCGATACGCTGTAATGATGTAGTTAGTTAAGAATGATTTACCAGACCCCGACTCTGCCGCAATACATGCGTTGTAGTTTGTGTCAGAGTCAAAAAGATCGAGCATCTGAATTTGCCCGGATCGCGAAGTTAGCATCAGTGCTGGGTTACGAGTTCCTTGCCAATCTGCATATAGCGGCGTGAGTACAAGAGCTTCACTAAGAGCAAGTGTGCGATATCGACCCATTGTTTTTTCTGCTGCTGCTTCATTGAACATTGGAAGTGTCGAAAGAAATATCGGACACACAAAGTTTGTATCAGGGATCATTTTAAACTGATACGTATTGAGATAGCTGGCTGCTTCCTGTGCTGCGCGGAAAACGCCGTCTTTTGAGTTAGAGAAAATCGTTACGGAAAACTTCGCTTTGCAGATCGGTTCACCATTGTCCACTTTATCACTGAGTATGTCATAACCTTCACGGAGTGTTTTTAGGGATGGTATCCATTTGATCATTGGCCCATCGCTTTGCTGTACGACCCAACTACGTTTCTGCGTGAATTTTGTTTTTGCATTTTGTTGGTCGAAGAAGATCATGCTCATAGATATGATACATGAACTTTTAATACCAGTAGCGCCACTCATCAAATCACCCAGATAATACTGAGCTTGCCCCGGCCAAAATCGACTAGGTAATTTTTTTGCGCTCAGGGTCTTAACAAATGTGGTATTTGTTTGCCTTTCACCACGCTGATTTTCATCTTCTGGATTGCCAATACCGATGTACTTAGATCGAACGAAGAATGAGCGGTCAGGGTCGAGTAACTGCTCTGAAATGATTAAATCATCTTGAACCTGGACAGGGGAGCGATCTCGCCAGCTTGCATTCTCCCCTTGATTGAGAATGGACGAGAGAATGTCAATGTATGACTCTCGCGTCAATGGAGTAGGCGAAAGCCCGAGAATTCCGAGAGAAGTATCAAAACTGTGCCTGAATTCATTTACTAAATTCAGTTCTTCTTCTTTGAGATCATACTCTGCTTTAACAGGTATTTTAACTGTGCAGATCATGAGGCAGTCACGAACGCGAGTGCCCGTGCCTTTCATCGGATAGTCTGTACTGTGGAGAAGAAAGCGTGAGCGATTGATAATCGCATTTTTCAGAATAGGGTCGCCGCAGTTTATCCGCAGGAAATCCATCTGATTAATTTTGTTAACGATGTTAGGACTTGCGATCAAGTCAAACTGCACAATCGTTTTCGCCGGAAAGTTGGATGAAAGCAACGTTTGAAGTTGTTGCATCTCTTTTCCGCTACTTCCTGATAGAGGGCGACAAACGAAGCCGAAACCTACACATTTGTTGTCTAGCATAAAGATGCGGTTTCTTTCATCGTATGCTCTTACCGGACATACATCTGAAAAACGTTTAATATTTTTCAATCGCTGGACAATGATTGATTCGCTCATAATTCCCCTCAGAACAAAACTTACTTAGCTTCAAGGTATGCTTTTAAGCCCTGAGCTGGTTTGCCAATGCTGTAATTGCCGTCATCACGAATGATGAATGGAATCATACTGACACCCAGCACCTGAGCCGTAATGTTGCGTCGAATCATTGCTGATTGGTCACAGTTTTTTACCTGATCGAATTTCGTTTTATTATCACCAGATATAATTGCGCGGTCAGCACGATATCGATCACTTGCACAGTACAATTCCTGATTGCGTTTTTTGCTGTCTTCGCCAAGAGCACCGAGTGAAATAACGTTCACGGTATATTTTTTGGGATCAAGATCAGCGAGTTCTTTAAGAGTTGCATGGCAATGTGGGCAATTTGGATCAATAAAAATCATTACTTTTTCCGGGCCACTACCCCACACAGCAGGTTGCAAATCGGCGATGTTCAGATTCAGTTCTTTCATTGGAATGATGGATGCATACTTAGCTACATCATCAAACTTCTCCAGTGGTTTTTTTGCCCATGTATCGTATAGATATCCTTTCAAGACAAAACGACCATTGGACGTCATGACATTAAGTTTTCCATCAATGTCTAAAGCAATAAGACCGTTTGTTGGCACAACGAATCTTTTAGGTTGGACGGAATTTTTAGGTGCTGCTTTTAATGCATTTTCTGTGAAAACTGTATCGGTTGGTGAGCCAGTTCCGGCAAATGCAGTAGAAACAAATCCAGCGAGCAAGGAGGCGGCAAAAAAACATTTTTTAAATGACATAGTGCTTTCTCTCAAAGAATAGAAATCGCATTGTTTCACATCTTTTTAAGAAAGTAGTAATGAAAAAGGGGACGTTTTGGGGGGGAAAAACCCGCCTGATAATCAGGCGGGTTTTACAGTGAACTCCTGCTTGCATATTTTCAGCTTGGTGGGGTTTCCTCAACGTCCGGGGGGAGACGTTGCTGCTGTATGCTAAGCAATGTGGTGTGGCGAACACTGCACTGGCAATGATAGGTTATAAGCCGCAGAAATAGCAAAGGGATTGTTCTGACAACCCCCTTCCTTTTGCTGATTTTGACCAAAATTAACGGTTTGGCATCATCGTTCGGGTATTAGAGCCTTGATTTTTCCCCCCGCGAGCATTCTGGGACGTATTCTTGGCCTGCGTTGTACTGGCTGAATTTTCAGCAATAGGCTCAGAACTGACCGGAGCCTGCATCGGCCTGATCACCGGCTGAACAGTTGCAGCGCGAGAAGCACCGACTTCCCAGCGACGTGGCTCAATTTCTGTATAGACATACCCCGGCACATTTAAATCACCGTCAGAAGACTCATATGGGTCAACAAGTACCCGCATGACCTGTGATGGTGTGCGTATCGGTTGTGGGTTCGCAGTCGGTTGAGGAACAGGGACGTAGGGAGCGCCCCCACTTACCGATGGGCCAGAAACTTCACCACCGGCAGTTTGATGCTTTACATTGACTTCTTTCCCTGCCATTTGCTGCTGTGAAACTTCACTGACTCGTTGTTTATAATTATCTCCATCAGTAAGTTCATATACTTCGCCGACGCTCATGCAAGTGACTGAATCGGGCATACCTTTACAGCCGTACTCAGAACTTCCGCCCACCAGCGAAGAACATCCAGTAAGGGAAGCGATACTCGCTACTCCAAACAGAGCTAAAACCATTCGTTTCATGCTCATTATTTACCCCCAACATTATTAACTTTGTTAAATTTCAGAGCGACGCCTTTTTGCACAATGAAGTCAACACTGCGAGCTGGATCAATCTCAATCACAGGGAATAAGTCACCAGCCATTTTCATGTAGAAGTCAGCAAGACGATTCAACGCACCACCTACACCCGCTATTGCAGCACCTTGCATCGCTTGACTACTCATTACCTGCTGATAAGGACTGCTGCTAGAGTTTCCATCGCGGTTAACGTTGATAGTCGGAATGGACTGGACGCTAAACAACTGAGATGCTGCTTGCAGAAAACCTGCTGTAAGTGCTTTTGCCAGATACTGTCCTTGCTTGGTCACTAGGCGACCACGAACACCTGCTTTACCATCTTCACCCACAGCGTAAGAATCAATTTTGGCTTCAAATACAGCACCATCCTCACGAATACACGTAATAACTTCTGACCGGAAATAGGCACGTTCGGAAGATAGATCACCAAAACCCGCAGCTAACAACCCGCACTCACGAATATCAGAACGGAAACGGTTGGGCAGAATCGCGTCTTTTTTGATACGAATTAGTGCTGGATAAGGATCACTACGTGCATTTTGAGCGGTAGGTGCATCCATCCCCGAAATAAATACACCACTCATGATACTGGTGGCGGGAAGATATGTTTGAAAGGCCGGATCATCATCAGGATTCGGCTTCTCTTCTTCTTTTATATCTTGCTGGACAGTAACAATGTCAGGAATGGATTCATTTGCCTGTTGATCCTTTCCATTTTTGGTATCTTTATCATCTGCGGAAAAGTCAGTAGGGTCTGGCCCTAAATCATTTTCATAAACTCGTTGCAGAGTATCAGTGTTACCTTCGTTGTCCGTAGGACTCACAGGCTTACCTTCTTTCGGTGCGGCGTAGATATTTTTATTATTTGAAGAACCACTTACGGTATATCCATTTTTGATACTGTCAATTCGAGTTGCCAGTGAAGCGCGGGCAGCAGATTCGCTTTTTTGAGCGCTTTCAATAGCGTTCAAACGTTTATTCAAAGCATCGGGGTCAAGTGTCTTTGTCAAGTTCTCAACAGACTGTTTGGTACTTTTGATGCTTTCATCCAGCGAGCGTAGTCGAGCTGCAATAGCGTTCTGACTGACACCAGCAGTATCCGAATCTGTTAATACGTTCTGAATGACCTTTTCTTTATTTGCCTTAGAACGAGGCGAATTGTTCTCCGGCATCAGGAGGATGAGGAGAGGGACTAACACAACGAGGATGGAAATCCATAAGGCCCAGCGTTTTTTGTTTGGTGCTAAATTAACCCAAATATCTTTTATTTTATCCATCATAATTACTCCGCAAGCTTAGGACGCGCACCATCGTCAATGCGAACTTGGCGCTGGCCGTTTCGAAGAACGAAATAAGCTTCGGTCTTCTGACCCGGTTCCAAGGTATTGCGACTCCACAATGCACGCGCAGCCATCTGCGGGTGTGTGCATAGAGACTCGTCAACAGTAACCGTAGTAGGCCCGGTATTCTGAGCGACCCCGACAATAACGCTGAACTGACTGCCGTTGATGTACTGACCACCCTTAAAATTGTAATGGATATAATCCTGAACCGTGCCGGTACTAAAGTTGCAGTTAGGGATGCTTACACCGCTACCAAGATTGCCTAACGCATAGCCGGGAGGAAGATCACCCAAAGCTATTGTGCGGAGAATATTTCGGACAGTTTCTACATAGCTGTCTTTCTGTTCCCACTTCTTAGCTTTTGTTTCACTACCGCCGTACATCATAGGTGAAACTCCACCGCTGACAGCAGCCGCATTA
>NZ_JBZCHT010000002.1:0-482755 GCF_058241465.1 Erwinia papayae | reverse complement strand
GGGTTTTTTATTGCCCGGAGAAATGCATGTCAGCAGGCACACTCGCAGTAACTAATAATTCAGCAGCGGTTAACGGAACCGGAACAGCGTTTACCACTGATCTGAAAACCGGTGATTTCATCGGCGTTATCATCGGTGGCGCTCCTTATACTCTGGTGGTTTCCGCAATCGCGTCAGATACATCTCTCACCATTGGCACGGCGTACACCGGCCCGGATGCCAGCGGCGTAGCCTGGTACGCTGTTCCCGCTACGCTTCAGGTTGCCATCACTCAAAAAGTGCTGGATGACGTTGCCCGGATGACGCGGGGAATGATTCTGGATAAGGCCAACTGGCAGCAGTTCTACACTGCATCAGGCAACATAACCGTTAATTTGCCGGATAACACGAATGTGACCGGCCCCAGCTGGCCTGCAATGCAGCAAACAATCAACAATGGCATCAACGGCAAAGCGGCCAGCGGCGCTAACAGCGACATCACATCTCTATCCGGTCTGACTACAGCGTTGTCTGTAGCGCAGGGCGGCACGGGACAAAAAAGCGCCCAGGCATTTCTGACTAACGCCGGAATGATCAGTACCTACAACAGTTTCACACTGCCTTTTACCGACAGGAACATGCGTGTGGTCGTTGATTCTGTTGTTACCACAACAAATGCGTCAGGTGAAGGTACTGTCAATTACCCGAACACATTCGCAAACGTCTGCATTGCCTGTATTCCCGTTATAGCCTATCAATCAGGCATCAGCATTATGGTAATCAACTATAACAGCAACCGAATAACGGGATTTGATTATGCCGTTTTTAACGGGACTAACAGGCAGACAAACAGCACAGTGCGCATCAACTACATCGCAATAGGATTCTGACATGTCGAAAAATATGTACAGCTTAAAAACTCTGGGATTTTATCCGGCAGATGAGGAAGGGCAGAAGCCATACGTTGAAGCGGGATCGCTGCCTGACGACCTAAAACCCATCAGCGATGAAGATTACACAGCCTTCTTCAATCCCCCTGATGGCTACTATGGCTTGTTTGATGAGACAGGCCCGCACCTTGAGAAAAACCCAGAGCCTGATCCCGCGATTGAAAATTTACAGAAGGCTCAGACAGAGTACGATTCCGCGTCTGAGCACATCACAGCACTGCAACAACGCATTGATGATGACGATTACAACGACACGAACACTGAAGAATATGTGAAAGCCGAAAAAGCAACCTGGACGACTTACCGCAAAGCGCTACGTGCTTACATTGCTGCGGGGGATGGAACGAAGGAATTACCAACAGCGCCGATTGAGGAAGGATCATAAACGACTTCAAGTCTGTTTAATTCCATTTGTGCTCAGGATGTTGAATTTTTCATGAAGTGACTTCGGATACAGCTCTGTGTAAACCTGCCACAGTACGTTAAGCGATCTATGACCGGTTACCTGGGCCACTTCTTCTATGCTGAACCCTGCTTCGAAAAGTCGGCTGGCTCCTTCGCGGCGCAGGTCATGATATCGCAAGTCTTCTATACCCAGCGCTTTTCTGACGCGCTGAAAACCAGCGGTGACAGAGCGGGAATTATAGGGAAAAATCAATTCGCTGTTTCTGGGTTGTCGCTGCACGATATTCCAGGCTTCTCCGAGCAGCGGAACCAGCATATGGTTGCCAGACTTTTTGCGTGGATCTTTTCTGTCTCTGACCAGCACCGCCTTTTGTTTTTCTTCCACATCATCCCAGCGAATTTTGCATACTTCGCCTACCCTCATACAGCTCAGGATTGAAAAGTTAAGAATATCAACGAAGGGTATTTTTGCCGCGACGTGATCGCTTCTGGCCTCCAGCCCTGCAAGCAATCTGTCTAATTCGTTGCTAACCGGGCGGCGGCTGCGGCGTCTGGATTTGCCGATCAGCCCCATCTGGAGCAGTAGCGGTCTTGCATCGGTTGCAGGATTAGTTGTGTATTCGATACCCCAGACAGGTTTAGCGGACGCAAGAACGGAAGACAGATAACTCACATCGTGGTTTATGGTGGAAGGGCCGGCACCAGCACCGTTACGCTGGCGACAGTGCTCAATAACGTGGCTTGTTGACAGGTCTGCAAGGGGCATTTCGGATATGTCACAGTCCAGCAACATATCCAGTACATAGCGTTTTGTGCGTCCGGCTTTGCCACCCAGATTGGGATCATTGATGTAGCGTTTTAACAGGTCACCAACAGTCATTTTATTTATGTCATTGGCAGTCGGCACCCCATTTGTTTCCAGTTCAGCAACCCTGCCAGCACCCCACGTTTTTGCATGTGCCTGTTTACTGAATGTCCGGTTTTCCCTCCAGATGTATTTCCCACCTTCTTTAACTCCCACCGTACAGCGGTAGCGTAAAGTACCATCGGCGCGTTGCCGTTTTTCTATGCTATAGTAGGCCATGATTTTCCTTTACCTTCATTCAGCACCCCATAAATAAGGGGTGCTGCTGGGGGTGCTGATAAAGAAAAAATACGACATAAAGATAAAAAATGCACGAAAATAAAGAGTATCGTAATCCCCACCAATCCAGTGTAAATAGCGGCTTAGCGCCAAAATACGGCCCTCACCGCTTCAGCGTCGCCCCGATGCTCGACTGGACCGATCGCCACTGCCGCTATTTCCATCGTCAACTGACGCGCCAGACGCTGCTGTATACCGAGATGGTCACCACCGGCGCAATTATTCATGGCAAAGGGGATTATCTGGCCTGGAATCCGGAGGAACAGCCTGTTGCCCTGCAACTGGGCGGATTTGATCCTGCCGCGCTGGCGCAGTGTGCCGTGCAGGCAGAGGCGCGTGGTTACAACGAAATTAATCTCAACGTTGGATGCCCGTCCGATCGTGTGCAGAACGGACGCTTTGGTGCCTGTCTGATGGGCGAAGCGGCGCTGGTCGCTGACGGGATTAAAGCAATGCGCGATAAGGTCGCTATTCCGGTAACGGTTAAAACCCGCATCGGCATCGACGAGCAGGACAGCTATGAGTTCCTGTGTGATTTTATCCGTCAGGTTTCCGAAAAAGGCGGCTGTGAGATGTTTATTATTCACGCGCGTAAAGCCTGGCTGTCCGGACTCAGCCCGAAAGAAAACCGGGAAATCCCGCCGCTGGATTATCAGCGTGTCTACCAGCTTAAGCGGGATTTTCCCCACCTGACAATTTCAATCAATGGCGGTGTGAAGTCGCTGGCAGAGGCAAAAGTGCATCTGCAACATGTTGATGGCGTGATGATGGGGCGCGAGGCTTATCAGAATCCCGGCCTGCTGGCGAGGGTGGATGCTGAGCTGTTTGGCTGCGATCGACCGGCGGTTGATCCGGTGGCGGTGGTTCGTTCAATGTATCCGTACATTGAACAAGAACTGGCGCAGGGAACTTATCTGGGTCACATCACTCGCCATATGCTGGGTTTATTTCAGGGGATCCCCGGCGCACGGCAGTGGCGACGCCATCTGAGCGAAAATGCCCACAAACCTGGCGCGGGCATCACAACGCTGGAACAGGCGCTGGCCCTGGTGGCAGATAAGATGCCAACAACGGTCTGACCGCGGCCCGGGGAACAGAATGCGTGTTAAACCCTCACCATATAGTGGTGAATTTCACCACTATCATCTTCAGCGCGTAATTAATATCAATTAAAATCAGCACGTTATTCCTGACACGAAGCTGGCACGTATCTTGTAACAGAGGTGTTGTACCTTATTGCGGAGCGTCCAGATGGAAATCTTATTTGTGGTTGGTTTTTTTGTGATGTTGCTGGTGATTGGCATTACGGTGCCTGCCATTATTGCCGCGCTGATTGTCGCCACCATTTTAATGGTTGTCGGCGGTATGCTTACATTTGTTATCAAAATGCTACCGTGGTTGCTGCTGGCGGTGATAGCGGTGTGGATTTATCGTGCTTTTCAGAAACCTCAGTCGAAATCCCGGGACAGATTAATCCGGTGATTTCAATCTGTTGGCGATATTATTAACGCCGCGGGTGCGGTCTGGATCACAACCTGAGATATTGTTCAGTGATTTTTCCAGTTAAACATATTTTTTACTTATGAATTCTGTCAGGATAATTCCCGCTGAATTTAAATGAATTCATTGCCGCTGACCCTACAAACAGCGCGAACTAAAAAAAGAAAAAAGGGCTTCCTGTGGGAAGCCCTGTTCGTTTCTGGCGTCAGGGAATAAGCAGGCAGGAGCCCTGAGTGGCACGGCTTTCCAGCATTTTATGCGCCTGCTGTGCGTCACTCAGTGCAAACATCTGATGTTCGGGGACATCCACCTGGATCGCGCCGCTGGCAATCAGTGAAAACAGCTCGTTGCTGGCCGTATGCAGTGCTTCCCGCGTGGTGATGTAACCGTTAAGTGACGGGCGGGTGACATACAGCGAGCCTTTCTGATTCAGAATGCCCAGATTCACGCCGGTGACCGGCCCGGAAGCGTTACCAAAGCTGACCATCAGCCCGCGACGTTGCAGGGAATCCAGTGAGGCCTCCCAGGTCTCTTTGCCCACCGAATCATACACCACCCGCACCTTTTTTCCCTGGGTCAGTTCGCTGACGCGCTGCGCGACATTTTCTTCCCGATAGTTAATGATCGCCCACGCCCCGGCTTGCATTGCCCTCGCGGCTTTTTCCGCTGAGCCAACCGTTCCGATCAGATGGGCACCCAGCGCTTTCGCCCACTGACAGGCAATCAGCCCCACGCCGCCTGCCGCTGCCTGAAACAGGAAAATTTCCTCCGGCTGGACGACATACGTCTGGCGCAGCAGGTAATGCACCGTCAGCCCTTTCAGAAACGATGCGGCCGCCTGTTGATAAGAGATGGCATCAGGCAACAGCGCCAGCTTGTCGCTGTGTACCGCATGATATTCGCTGTAGGCACCCAAGGCTGATTGTGCATAGACGACGCGGTCGCCCTCTTTAAATGTAGTGACGCCTGCGCCAACGCTTATCACCACGCCTGCCGCTTCGGTGCCTAATCCGGCAGGTAGGGGTGTCGGATATAATCCGCTACGTATATAGGTATCGATGTAATTGATGCCAATCGCCTTATTCTCCACGATCACTTCACCCGCTGCCGGCTCGGGGATCGCCACATCAATCATCTGCATGACTTCCGGGCCGCCATGCTGGCTGATTTGTATACGTTTTGCCATGATCACTCCTGTTGATTGTGCATCATTGAGAGAGGACGAAAGGGGGGCGAACGGGTATACTTGCGCACTTCTCCCCCTCAGATTTTTGGTATCTCATCACTATGGCAGGAAATAAACCCTCCAACAAATCCGCTGAAAACCGTGAGCCGCGTGACCGGCAAATGGAAGGGCTGAAATTGCCGCCCCATTCTCTGGAAGCGGAGCAATCCGTGTTGGGCGGGTTGATGCTGGACAATGAACGTTGGGATAACGTCTCCGAACGGGTGGTGGCACAGGACTTTTTCAGTCGGCCACACCGGATGATTTTCAGTGAAATGCAGCGCCTGCTGGAGCAGGGTAAGCCCATCGATCTGATCACCCTTTCGGAATCAATGGAAACCAAAGGTGAGCTGAGCATGGTGGGTGGCTTCGCCTATCTGGCGGAGTTAGCTAAAAATACGCCAAGTGCGGCGAATATCGGCGCTTATGCGGACATTGTGCGTGAACGTGCGGTGGTGCGTGAGATGATCGCCGTTGCCAATGAGATCGCCGATGCGGGATATGATCCACAGGGGCGTACCAGCGAAGATCTGCTCGATCTCGCCGAATCCCGTGTTTTTCAGATCGCGGAAAACCGGGCGAATAAAGATGAGGGGCCAAAGAGTGTTGATCAGATCCTTGAGGCGACCATTTCCAGGATCGAATCGCTTTACCAGACGCCGCACGACGGTGTGACGGGCGTGGATACCGGCTATCAGGATCTGAATAAAAAAACGGCGGGTCTGCAACGCTCCGATCTGATCATCGTCGCCGCGCGTCCATCGATGGGTAAAACCACCTTTGCGATGAATCTCTGCGAAAATGCGGCGATGTTGCAGGACAAGCCGGTGTTGATCTTCAGTCTCGAAATGCCCGGCGAGCAGATTATGATGCGTATGCTGGCCTCGTTGTCGCGGGTGGATCAAACCCGTATTCGTACCGGTCAGTTAGATGATGAAGACTGGGCGCGCATCTCCAGCACCATGGGTATTCTGCTGGAGAAAAAGAACATGTTTATTGATGACTCCTCCGGCCTGACGCCGACAGAAGTTCGTTCGCGAGCACGGCGTATCTTTCGTGAACATGGTGGCCTGAGCCTGATTATGATCGACTACCTGCAACTGATGCGGGTGCCGTCGTTGTCAGATAACCGTACGCTGGAAATTGCCGAAATCTCCCGTTCCCTGAAGGCGCTGGCGAAAGAGTTACAGGTGCCGGTAGTGGCGCTGTCGCAGCTAAACCGTTCGCTTGAGCAGCGTGCCGATAAACGCCCGGTCAACTCCGACCTGCGTGAATCCGGCTCCATTGAGCAGGATGCTGACCTGATCATGTTTATCTATCGTGATGAGGTTTATCACGAAAACAGCGATTTGAAAGGCATTGCGGAAATCATTCTGGGTAAACAGCGTAACGGCCCGATCGGCACCGTAAGGCTGACCTTTAATGGTCAGTGGTCCCGTTTTGATAATTATGCCGGACCGCAGTACGACGAAGAGTAAGTCGTCTGCGCCGCAGGCGTTTCCCGTCTGATGGCTCTGAGCATCGATTCTCAGAGCCTTTTCTCACTTAATTAAGCGTAATGTTTATTATCTCTCTCCTGCCAGACCACCAGGGATGATTTCGCTTATCATTTATGTTTTCTCCTCCGGCAGTTTGCGTCGATAATCCTGTATAAGAAATTTTATTATTAACCTCTCATCACCGCGCCCTGAAGATTATTTTTTACATCAAATCATGTTCCGAAAATTACCTTTTTAAACCGGGCGATAATAAAATCCTGCTTTTTTTGATTTTCACCTGGCGTTTTTAATTATTTTTCATTAGCCAGACGATCTCTTTTTGGTAAAGCTTTGCGGGTTGCTGAACAACATTCTTTTTTGCACTGAACCGTGCGGTAAATTCCGCCATATGCAAAAAACATTTTCCAACTACCGAAAAGGTCTTCGTGTGAGTATGAAAAAGAATAGCCAGTCATTAATATCGTCCGGGGTGCGGACGGCCACTATCGCGCTGGAAGTAGCCGGAGGAAGCCGTGTGGCCTTAAGTGCCGTACAGCCACATTCTGATGCGGAAAGAGCCTCGCTGAATTACCACTGGCAGGCGGACGCTAAGGCTGTTGTCACCTCTGCCAATAGCGTTGATACCGAAATCCTGATGCCGGAAGTGGCAACCACCACCAGAGTGAATATTACGCTGATGGTAACCAATCGTGTTGGCGCTGTGGCACAGCGCAGCTGGCCGGTGCTGGTCATGCCATCAGAAGGCGGAGCGGACAGCGACAGTGACGACAGTACCCCACAATATCCACTGTGGAATCCCACCTCTATTTATCAGGGGCAAAGTCGTGTAAGTCATAAAGGGGCTAATTATCAGGCGAAATGGTGGATAGCCGCAGGAGTTGAACCTGGATTGCCCACTACCACGGGGCCGGCATCCGGTAATTCTCTGCCGTGGATGCAAATCTGATTATTTTATATTTATCGCTACAGGAATATTAAAAAATATTTTCTATCAAAAATGCACGCTATACCCGGCGCAGAAATTAATTATTTTCACTTCGGATAAAAATCAAGTGTTTATTCTCTTTGCCGGACTTATTGCTGAAGAAGCAAAAATAATATTTATCTCAAGGTGACTGTAATGAAAGAGTTTCTTGAAGTTTACCGCAGCCTGAAATTTGATGGTTGTATTTATGCCCGGCTCCATTCTGAACTGCCGGTCAGTTGCATTACCCTGTCGCTTTATTGCAATCAGGTGTTGGTCGCGCAACAAAGTAGCCAGAGTGCGGGTATCACCGTTAAATTCAGCGGACAGACCGCAGGTGAATTTGAATTAAGAGCTGATATTCTGGATGGTGACAATCAACCGCGCGTTCTGAGCCGTAAGCTGCACATCCATGCTCAACCACGACTGCTAAAAAGTATTCAGACGCTGGCCGAAACCAGCACGATTAAAGATGCTTCCCGGAGCTGTGACAACATCAGTCACTATTTTCTGGAGATTCAGTTTTTCCCGGGCGGCGTTGAACATTTTTATAACCAGGACGATGCCGCCACGCCACTGTTTGCGGCATTCAAAAAACAACATCTGGCCGATGTTGCCAGAACTAACCGCCATGCGATTGCTGCTGTATTTCCTGGCGATGATAATCCGCACCTTGCCGATTTGTACCAGGTGGTGGCCAGCGGCGATTTTGGCGAGTTAAAACTGATAGCCAGTGAGCTGGAAACGCTGGCGTATATTGACGTCTGCTCACTCAATCCGGATACCACAGATCTGCTGCCTCCAAAATTGCTGGAAGAAACCTCCGCGCCGCGTCTGGCAGAGGGCACGGCAACGACGCTGGGGCGAAGCAGCGTCGGCACCCCTGATTTCTCTCATCTCCAGACCTATCTGAACAGTGGCCGTAGTCTCAATGTTCGGGCGGCGTGGCAGGCAGGTGAAACCGGGCGCTTTGCCACCATCCATTTTCTGGATTTCGGTGTATACCGTAATCATGAAGACCTGCAGGGTAGTATCAATGTGATAAACAGCCGCGCCGAAACGCAGGATTGTAATCATGGTACGGCGGCAACGGGTTGTATTGCGGCGACAGACAACGCCTTTGGGGTCACCGGCATTGCGCATGGTAGCCAGTTTAACTTTTATGATACCGGCGATCTTAACCTCATCGTTCAGAACGCGCAGCCCGGCGATATTGTAGGGCTGAATATCCAGCTGGTGGTTAATGGACGCTATCTGCCGTGGATACATTCGAGAAGCATCTGGGACAGGCTGAACCAGCTGTCCCGGCGTGGGGTAGTGGTGGTACTGGCTGCCGGTAATGGGGGCACCGATCTTAGCCCGCAGGCAGGCTTTTTAACCGATTATGGCGACAGCGGTATTTTCCTCGCAGGCGCTGTTGCCAGCAACACGGGGCGTCGTCTGGCCTTTTCCAATTATAACAATGTCAGTTCGCTAATTTGCTCCTGGGGGCATCAGGTGACCACCACCGGTTACAGTGGCTTACAGACGTTGCCCGGCAACAACCATAACTACACCGCAGGCTTTAATGGCACATCCAGTGCCACACCGCTGGTGACTGGGGCGCTGGCTTTGATTCAGTCTTACGCTAAACGCAAATTTGGTGTTTATCTCGACGGCCTGGAAATGCGTGATCTGATAGCTAAAACCGGCAGTAACGCTGGCGTCAGCGATGGCGTGGGCTATCAGCCTGATGTAACGAAAGCGCTGGCGTGGCTGGACGCTAATCTGGATGATGCCAGCGATGACCAAAGTGATGATGATACGCAGGATAAAGATGATCACGGCATCGAAGTCGCACCGATTGCGCAGATGCGCATTAAGGCTGTTGCCGGAAGTGAACTGGCTTTTTCAGTTCTGATGCCGTCAGGTGTGGATACAGAAAACGTCAATTTTCACTGGCTGACGACGGCAAGAGAAACCCTGTCAACGCCCCGGCAGCAGCGTACCCTGGTGCGATTCCCCGAGGTGGCTCAGGAGACGCTCAGCCAGATTTCGGTCAGCCTGACTGGCGCTTATCAGGTAAGCGATGCGGTTGGCCTGATGATTGTACCCGCCTCAGAAGACGGAACTGATAGCGATCAGGGTAGTGATGAGGCGGACACTACGCCGCTCTATCCACAGTGGGTGGCGAACAGAAGCTACTCCGGGGGCGAGCGGGTCAGCCATAAAGGCGGCAATTATCTGGCCAAATGGTGGATTTCTGCCGGCGTCGAGCCTGGGCTGGAAAGCACCACCGGCGCGGCCAGTGGCGATGCCAAACCCTGGACCCGCATCTGATGTTATGAACTGAACACTTACCCGGCATGGGCTGTCCCTGCCGGTTTTTTGCATTTACCGCGCAGCGCGTTAGCGTGCTGCTGGCCTTTCCCTTGTCATCCCGCCTGCCGACAGTCGGGAAAATAGTGTTGGACAACAGGGCAAAATTTGCGGTTATCTGTCCGGCCTGAGAATCTGATTAGCTGACGGATGGATAATGACCCAGATCGATGAGTATGACCTTAAGATGCTGACGCTGCTGGAGAGCAATGGTCGTCTGACCAATCAGGAACTGAGCGACCTGGTGGGGCTTTCCGCTTCGCAATGTTCACGACGCCGTATCGGTCTTGAACAGGCGGGCCTGATCCTCGGTTATCATGCCCGGTTATCGCCTGATGCACTGGGGCTGAGTATGATTGGCCTGATTGAAGTGCGCCTGATTAATCACACCGCCGACTATGTTGACAGCTTTCACCGCATGGTGGCAGAGCAGCCTGCTATCGTGGATGCGTGGAAGACTACCGGCGATGCTGATTACCTGCTGAAGGTGGCGGTGGCCGATCTGGCCGGGCTCAGTGCGTTAATCAGCCAGTTAGTCGCCGGTCATCAAAGCGTTTCACATGTGAAAACGTCGGTGGTGCTCACTCGCCTGAAAGAAAACGGCATGATGATCCCGACTCAGCCTGCCTGACGTGCACCAGTTTAGTGCGTCATGCAATGAATCAGTGCGTTTCACGGCTGTGATATGCGGATTTTGTGCGTGTTTATGGTCTTATATGCGTTATTTAGTTGTTTTTTGCATCTTTATTGCACGAAAATTAAAAATAAAGATTTTTGCATTCAGTATCTTAGGCTGGAGGCCGTTGAGGTCGCAATTTTTCCTGCCAGCCTGGTGTGAATTTTGCTGATTCTGTGATTATTTCTCTGAGAATCAGCACCATGGATAATGCCATCCCCGTTAAAATTCCCCATTCCCTGCTTGAAGATGCGCTGGCGATCCTTTTCGGCACGCTGCTGGTGTCCTTTGGCGTCACGCTGTTAAAAAGCGCAGGCGGATTAACCGGCAGCACGGCGGGCATTGCCTTCCTGCTGAGTTATCTGACCCATGCTTCCTTTGGTGTGGTGTTTTTTGCGATCAACTTACCCTTTTACTGGCTGGCGGTGCGCAGAATGGGCTGGGCTTTCACGCTGAAAACCTTCTGCGCGGTGGGGCTGGTTTCCCTGTTTACCCATCTGCATCCGCTTTTTATTCATTTCTCTGCGCTGAATCCGTTTTACGCCACGCTGTTTGGTAACGTTGTCATGGGGGTTGGGTTTATCGTGTTGTTCCGGCACAAGGCCAGCCTGGGCGGCATGAATATTCTGGCGTTGTGGCTCCAGGACAGGTACGGTATCCGCGCGGGTAAATTGCAAATGGCTCTCGACAGCGGCGTGGTGCTGGCTTCGTTGTTTGTGGTGTCATTGCCAATGCTGGCAGCGTCCGTTGCCGGTGCGGTGGTCCTGAACCTGATTATCGCCATGAATCACCGTCCGGGCCGCTATTTCGTCTGAGGCGCTCAGCTAACCAGAGTACAGCGTTGCAGCAGGCTGCGCCCGCCTCACCTAATCAATTATGGAGATATGTACCGTGTTTCAAAACGTTGATGCCTACGCCGGCGATCCTATTCTCTCGCTGATGGAAACCTTTAAGCAGGATACGCGACCGCACAAGGTGAATCTGAGCATCGGATTGTATTACGACGAACAGGGGCAAATCCCACAGCTGAACGCGGTAGCCAGCGCGGAAGCCCGCCTGAATGCGCAGGCGCACAATGCGTCGCTGTATCTGCCAATGGACGGCTTGCCGCCTTATCGCAGTGCCGTTGCACCGCTGCTGTTTGGCGAGCAACACCCCGCGCTTCACGCAGGACGCATTGCCACCATCCAGACGGTGGGCGGCTCCGGGGCACTGAAAATTGGCGCAGACTTTCTCAAAGCGTATTTTCCCGATTCTCAGGTCTGGGTCAGCGATCCGACCTGGGAAAACCATGTAGCTATCTTTTCTGGCGCGGGTTTCCAGGTAAATACCTATCCGTGGTATGACGAAGAGAGTAACGGGGTTCGGTTTGAGCAGTTGCTGGCGAAGCTGGAGACGCTGCCTGCACGGAGCATTGTGCTGCTGCATCCGTGCTGTCACAACCCGACCGGGGCGGACCTGACCAATGCGCAGTGGGACATCGTCACCGGGGTGCTGAAACAGCGTGAACTGATCCCGTTTCTTGATATTGCCTATCAGGGATTTGGTGCAGGCATGGACGAAGATGCTTATGCCATTCGAGCGGTAGCTTCAGCTGGCCTGCCTGCATTAGTCAGCAACTCCTTCTCCAAAATTTTTTCGCTGTATGGTGAGCGTGTGGGCGGCCTGTCGGTGGTGTGTGACAGCGCTGAAGAAGCCTCACGCGTGCTGGGGCAACTGAAGGCGACCGTACGTCGTAACTACTCAAGCCCGCCTAATTTTGGTGCTCAGGTGGTCTCCTGTGTGCTGAACGATCCGGCACTGAAAGCCAGCTGGCTGGCGGAAGTGGAAGCGATGCGTCTGCGTATTCTGGCGATGCGCCAGCAGCTGGTGGATGTACTGCGCACCGCGATGCCGGACAGAAATTTCGATTATCTGCTTCGGCAGCGCGGTATGTTCAGCTATACCGGGTTGAGCGCGTCACAGGTGGATCGCCTGCGTGATGAATTCGGCGTTTACCTGATAGCCAGCGGCCGGATGTGTGTCGCCGGGCTGAACAGCAAAAATGTTCATCAGGTGGCGGAAGCCTTTGCGGCGGTTATGTAGCCGACCGGCGGCTCCTGCGGAAGTAGTGCCGATCGGCTAAGGTGCGGGTGACCGATCTTTCGGCTGTGTCAGCATCCGGAAACGCTCACCCGTTTTCGGATTTTTTATGCACACTGGCGTGGCTACCGAACTTGTTTCACGTTAAGGCACGCAATATAACCCTCTGACTTCCTTCGATGATTTCTTTGATCCTGCGCTCATCTCTCATTGCCTTACTAAATCCGCTACGGTCACTCCGCGAAAGCATTGACTGCCTTTGGAGATCCCGGTTCGGCGCATTTCCTCTGTTTCAGGTATGGTCCTGGAAAGACGATCCTGCTCAAGCTCAACGCCTGTTACTTTCCCTGCGTTTTAAGAAAATTTATAAGTTTTTGGCTTAAATGATTTGATGTAAAGTAAGGCTAATGAATTAGGCGATTATTGGTAAGAAAAATGAACAACATACATTACGAAGAGAAACTGGCTGAGAACGGCTTCAATACCAAAGAAATTTCAGCTATGCGGAAGACGTATGAAATTGACGGGCACCCCTACGAATGGATGCTAATCCAGTTAAAGAGGCGTTTTATTGGTTCTTGCGGACTGTTAACTATGTTTGCTGCGATATGGCTATACACAGCAATCACAGGTAATCGGGATGAGGTGATCGCCTACACGATCACACTGGCTATTATTTCGGGTATAATTTATGTCTTCACACCAATGAAAACCGCATATAAAGCATTTAGGTTTCTGCGCAGAAATCATTTCTGATTTGAGTCATATATGGATTTTATTGACATGGTATCGTTATAAACTTCAATAAACAGCTCTTTCCTGCTCATTTCATGAAAACCTCTGATAAAATCGCTGTTGAGATAATAAAACAGTCTCCACGCCTGGGGTTTTCTCACCAGTCTGACTATGCCATAAAGTGACAGCGCTAAATCCATCGAACTGTAAGCAATCTCACCAACATTCTGGTCGAATCCCATAAACTCAGCCGCCTGAATATATTTCTTTTTCAGGAAACCTTCATTATCGTCTCTACCGTTTACGAGGTTAAGAACTGATTCTTCAATGCCATTGGCTCCATGTAACATCAGCAGCGCTCCAAATCCTGCGCCGACAACAGCCCCTGTTCCCACAGATGCAGTGAAGACACCCAATCCGGCCAGCACCTGAAGGGAACTTAATACTATCCCCACGCCATTCATTACATATCCCCATACCTTACCATTGTTCACCAGTTGAACCGATGCATGAAGCACGGCTTCACCGGTAGCTAACATTCTGTCCTGTAAGCTGAGACTCTCATGCTCTTTTTTAAGGTTTTGAATACATTGCTGGCACTCATCATCTGAGCTGGATTTTTGGATGGTGCTTATCTGTGCATTAATAAAACCGGTTATTTCATCCTGAAAATTCATCCTGACCAGACCATCTTTGAGATGAATATTAGAAACATAATTCGCAGTGGAGGCCAGCGCTGCTGCCTCAAGATTTGCCATCGTGAGAAAGTAATTGCGGTCTTTGTTGCGGTCGAGATAGTTGTCCATTTGCGTCCCTTCGTGAGAACATAATAATCATTAGGGAATTTAATCAAACTATGAGCGTACTGAAAAGGAGAAACATCCCCTATGTCCACTGATTTATTCCTTAAAATTGAAGGGATCACGGGTGAATCGCAGGATGCGAATCACAAGGGCTGGATCGGCGTTGATTCATTCACATGGGGCGCGACACAGCCCGGCAATATGGCTACAGGCGGTGGTGGTGGCGCGGGTAAAGTGCAGTATCGGGACCTTAACGTTCAGGCGAAAATTGACAAAGCCACGCCCGGAGTGATGCGTTATATCTCCAACGGCAAGCACATCAGCAAGGTAGAAATATCAGTCTGTAAGGCAGGAGGAAGCCAGATTGAATATTGCCGCATAACACTTGAGGAAGTACTTATCACTAACGTCCTGTTCAACGGAGCAACCCAACGTGACCTGATCGGCATAACGTACCAGTTCCAGGCCGCAAAGGTAAAAATACAGTATTGGGAACAGTCAGCCGCCGGAAGCAGAGGCGCGGAAACGCAGTCAGCATGGAATATCAAAGAAAACAGGGAAGGTTGATATTTGAACAGTCTACTGGCTTGTCAGCACAGTAGCAGTCATACATCCGTGGGCGTGTCACAGATTCTGTGTCATTCCCACGACGAGCATCAGTGTCGTTACGGATAACCTTATTCCCTAATTAAAACCGTAGCGGTAGCGCCCGATGGAAAAGGTTTATCCCTTCGTCTGGCTGTCCGTGTTAAGCGACCTGCAAATGGCGGTGTGGAAGATGGCATTACATCGAAGTGAGCCGTTTATGTCATCAGTTCAGGGTTTACCTTTTCGTCTTTTGCTCCACACTTAACAGGAAGCTTTCGCTTAAGGAGCATAAACATGTGGTATCAGCAAACGCTGACTTTAGCCCCCAAATCCCGTGGATTTCATCTGGTGACCGATGAAATCACCGACGCACTGCGTCGCCTCAGTGATGTGCAGGTGGGGCTGCTGCACTTACTGCTACAACACACCTCTGCCTCCTTAACACTGAATGAAAATTGTGACCCCAGTGTGCGCCGCGATATGGAGCAACACTTTTTACGGCAGGTGCCGGAAAGCGCTCTCTGGGAACATGATTACGAAGGTGCCGATGATATGCCTGCCCATGTTAAATCCTCGTCGATTGGCGTTTCCCTGACGTTGCCGGTCAATCGTGGTCGTCTGGTGCTGGGAACATGGCAGGGCATCTGGCTGGGTGAACACCGTCGGCACGCTGGCGCAAGGCGCATTGTCGCCACACTGCAAGGGGAATAAACAGGATGAACGTATCGGATCTTCTCTCTTATTGCATGGATAAACCGGGGGCGGAGCAAAGCGTGCACAGCGACTGGAAAGCCACGCAAATCAAAGTCAATGACGTGCTGTTTGCGCAGGTGTATGAGATTGACGGGCGTCCAGCGGTGGCGCTGAAAACCACGCCCGCGCTGGCGGATTTACTGCGTGAAGAACATGACGATGTGCAGCCGAGTGAACATCTGAACAAGTCGCACTGGAGCACCGTCTGGCTTGATGGCTCGCTGAAGGATTCGCAAATCTACTATCTGGTGGATGCCTCCTGGCAGCAGGCGACAAAAAACGCCCATTAAACCCAGCCAGATGGCAGGCGCTGACCTGAATACCGGTGCTTATCCTGCCTGCCAGTCGCAAATCAGCACGCCATACAGCGTTTCCGCTTCTGACAGGCGTTCAAGCAGGCAGTATTCGTCGGTCTGATGCGCCATCGTGGGCTCCCCCGGTCCCAGAATAATACAGGGGGGATGGTTCAGCGCCGGAAGCAGCAGTGAAGCATCGGTAAAGTAAGGCACAATCTTTGCCGTCAGCGGCGTCGGATGCAGCGGCTGGCAGCGCTGAAATACGTGGTTAATCCAGTCGTTATCTTCTGCGCTCAGCACCGCAGGCAGATCCACCAGGGTCGTTATGGTGACCGTGGTGCCCAGTGTGGTGGTCAGATTCTGTTGGATAGTGGCGTGTTGCAGATTCGGGGCGGTACGGATATCCACATCAAACTGCGCGTGGTCGGGGACAGAATTGATGTTTAACCCGCCCCGGATGCGACCAACATTCAGCGTCGGCTGTTTCATCAGCGGGTGGGCTGCGCCGGGAACGAAATGCTGGATTTTGCCCAGTGCCTCCGCCGCCAGATAGATGGCGTTGATCCCCAGTTCCGGCATCGCCCCGTGAGCGGTTTTCCCGCGCGTTTCGCAGCGCAACCACAGCGCCCCTTTATGACCAATTACCGGGTAATTTGCCGTGGGCTCACCGACGATCAACGCGCCCACATCCGGTAATTTCCCGGCATCAATCAGGGCTTTCGCGCCATCACAGCCGGTTTCTTCGCCGCCGGTAATCAGCAGCACCACGCCTCTCCCGGTGCGGATCGCCGCCTGGTGAGTAACACAGGCGACGGCAAACGCGGCGATGGCAGCTTTCATATCACTGCTGCCGCGACCGTACAGGCGTCCATCAGTACAGTCACTGCCAAAGGGATCGTACTGCCAGCGCTGATTGCCCAGCGGCACCGTATCCAGATGACCGGTAAAGGCCAGCGGGCTGCCCGGTTGTGAACCGGGCAGGGTGGCGATGAGATTGCTGCGGCCTTCGCCAAAGGCGCTGAGCGTGACCTCAAAACCCCGTTCCCTCAGCCATCCGGCAAAAAACGCCATGCAGTCGGACTCGAAGCCAGGCGGGTTAACGGTGTTAAAACCCAGCAGATGCCGGGCCAGTTGCAGGGTGTCCTGAGTCATGTCGGCTTCTCCTGAATGGCTGAGAAATGAGTGTCGCCGTCAGGCTTTCGCTGTCAGCCAGTTCAGGCAGTTAATCCACAGCTGGCGATAGCCGGGCCAGGCAGCAAATTCAGCGGGTAGCCAGTGGGCGGACATATCGCTGGTCCATACCAGAGAGCGGCCCTGCTGATATTCCCGCACGGCCACCAGCGGGTGGCTTGTTCCGGCTACCGTTGCCAGCAACCTGCCTTCCGGATGCATTTCTACCTCGTTGTAGCCCAGCAGCCAGGGCCAGCTGTCAGGAATATCATCAAAAACCGCATGAGTTTCTTCAATCTGCGGATAAATGCCTTCCGGCGCTTCAATGCGGTCATCCCAGGCCTGGCAGCGAACCGGCAACACTTTTTCAACCGGAGTCTGGCGATAACGTGCGCCGCCGTTGATTCCCTGAAAGCTGTAATAGCCGCCAATCATCATCAGGCCGCCGCCCGCTGCAACATAATCGTGAATCAGTGCCAGACGATTTGGGGTGCGCTGACTTTTCAGCCAGGTATCGGGATGCAGCAGCAGCGTATTGGCACCGATATCAGAGAGGATAATCGCGTCCCACTGCTGTAATTCCGCCAGCGTCAGCGGAAAACTGACCGGTGCTTCATGCGCGGTGAGATGGGTAATAGCGTATTCACTGTCGGCCAGCGCGGCGAGGAAATCCGTGGCACCATTGTGCCAGGTGGCGGTGGCGAACTGGTCAAACCCTTTTACGTGTGTTGAGGTGCTGGTCCAGGATTCACCCACCAGCAGAATTTTCTTTTGCATTATCTTCTCCCTTTACCCGCCAAATACACGTTGCGGATTAGCAATCATTAAGGTTTCAAGCTGTTCACCGCTGATGCCGTGGCGACGCAGGCGGGGAACAAAATGTTTGAGGATATAGCCGTAGCCGTGGCCGCCATAGCGGGTCAGCATGGTTTTCAGAAACACGTCCTGCGACAGCAGAATCTGATGGATAAAGCCGTCGTCGATTAGCTCTCGGATGGCGCGGGCATTTTCCTCATCAGAAGGCGACTGGGCTGACTCATCGGCGTAGTAATAGCTCATGCCGATCATGTCGTATTCCAGAAACGCCCCGCGCTGTGCCAGTTCGCGTTGATAAACTTTGTCGGCAAAACTGGGATTCATATGGCACAACACCGTGTGACGGAGATCGGCACCTTCCTGTTGCAAAATGTCCAGCACCCGATGACCGAGCCGTTCCCAGCCCGGTAGGTGAACTTCTATGGGGACGCCGGTTGCTGCACTGGCCCGACCCGCTGCCCGCAGTGATTTTTCTTCATCGGCGGTAAAGCGGCTGGAAACCCCAATCTCACCGATTACGCCAGCAATGACCTCAGGTTTTTCATCCGCACCGCCCAGGTCGTAAATCAGTTTCTGTGCCAGCTGTTCAACGCTGATGGTCTTCACCCAGTCCGGATGGGATGGCTCCAGATACAGCCCGGTGCCCATCACAATATTCAGGCCGCTCAGGCGCGAGATGCGTTGCAATGCTTTTGGATCGCGACCGATGCCGATATTGGTCGGATCAACCACCGTTTCACCGCCCAGCGCCCGGAATTTGATCAGCTCCTCAATCGCCAGATCCGCGTCGAACAGCTGGCAGTTATCACGACTCATTAACGGGTTGAGCGACAGCTCACCGAGGTTTTCGATCCGCACCGGCATCTCCGCCAGATGGCGATCGCTACAGCAGCAGGGCGGCACCCATTTGCCTGACGCATCCAGCAAAATATGTTCATGCATCAGCGTCACGCCCATCTGACTTAGCGGTATTGGCCCCAGCACCGTCATCACATGGCCGCTGTTGATCCCAACCGGTAGCGGATCGGCATGGCGAAAAATCGATCCTTTCATCGGCTATCCTTTTGACGGCGTTCGGGCCGGGTTGAGAATGCGGGTATTCAGCCAGATAGCCAGCAGGATGATGGTGCCGGTGGCAATCTGGGTATAAAACGGCGAGATATGCGAAAGGATCAGGCCGTTCTGGATTATGGCGATCGACATAGCTCCCAGCAGAGTGCCAATGATGGTGCCGAAGCCGCCAAACAGGCTGGTGCTGCCCAACACCACGGCGGCTATCACCTGTAACTCGAACCCTTCGCCCTGATTGGACGAGCCGCTGCCAAGCCTGGCGGTAATGACCATCCCCGCCAGTGCCGCCGCCATACCGCTGATGATGTAAACACGCATCGTCATCGCTTTGGTATTGATGCCGCTGCGGCGCGCCCCCTCAGCATTGGCACCAATCGCCGTGACATAACGGCCAAAACGCATATGATTCAGCACGATATGACCAGCGATCAGCACCACTATGGCGATCAGCGCTGGCGCAGGGATGCCCAGCAGCCAGGCGCGGCCCATCAGCACGAATGCACTGTCGGCGGGGATGGGGATGGAATAGCCCTGAGTAATCAGCAGCGCCGCGCCACGCACCACGGCCAGCGTGGCAAGGGTGACGATAAAGGCCGGAATGCCCTCATAAGCAATAAAAAAACCGTTGATCGCGCCAACCAGTCCTCCCAGCAGCAGGCCGCCTGCCAGCACCACCGGCCACGGCATTCCCCAGTTGTTGAGCGCAATAGCTGACAGCGCACCGACCAGCGCGAGGGTTGAGCCCACCGACAGATCGATGCCGCCGGTGGTGATCACCAGCGTCATGGCGGTGGCGACGATCAGCAGCGGCGCACTCTGACGAATAATGTTCAGCCAGTTAGTGGTGCTGAGAAAATGGCTGGTGATCAGCGAAAACACCACGCAGCAGAAGATAAAAAACAGCGCGATGCTCACCACGCCGGAGTGGTTATGCAGTATGCGACGCGGCAGCGAGTGCGGGATAACACGGGAACTGCTTAAATTGATCATACTCATCCTGTTCACCTTAATGCGCGGCAGCCGACTGCGCGGTGAACTTCTCACCGACAATCAGGTTAACGATGTCGCTCAGGCTGGTTTCCGCTACCTGACGATCGGCCACGTTGCTCCCCTCGTACATCACCATGATGCGATCGCACACCAGGAACAGATCCTGCAACCGATGAGTAATCAGGATCACGCTGACGCCCCGTGCACTGACGCGCTTGATCAGTGCCAGCACGGCTTCCACTTCAGCGACCGCCAGTGCGGCGGTGGGTTCATCCATGATCAGCACCTTCGGTTCGAAAGCGGCGGCGCGGGCGATGGCAATCGCCTGACGCTGGCCACCAGAAAGATTGCGTACCAGCAGACGGGTATCAGGAATGGAGATCCCCAGTCCTTTCAGCATTTCACGGGCATCGTCATGCATTTTTGCCTGGTCGAGAAAGGGAATGCCAAACCGATGCCTCAGCGGCTCGCGGCCCATAAACAGATTGCCCGCCACGTCCACGCTGTCGCAGAGCGACAGATCCTGGTAGACCATTTCGATATGGCAACGACGGGCATCGGCAGGGTTGCTGAAGTGCTGTTCTGTGCCATCAATGCGAATCGCGCCGCTGGTGGGCACCACTGCGCCGGACAGCACTTTGGTCAGGGTCGATTTTCCTGCGCCGTTGTCGCCGACCAGCCCCAGCACTTCGCCAGGGCCCAGCCGCAGATTAACGCCACGCAACGAGCGAATCGAGCCGTAAGTCTTGGTAATATTGACCATTTCTACCCGTGCCGGGACGGGTTTGGGCTGTTGCATTATCTTCTCCCATTACCTGAGGCCGTATTAAACGGTGATGGTGGGAAAAGCTTCGTTCTCCGGGATCCACATCTTGTAAACCGGTTTACCTGAATAACGAAACTTCTCCCTGCTCATCGTGACAAAACCCTGAATATTTGTTCGCCGAAAAGTATCAAGCAGCTTCTGTGCCAGACTGCGCCGGGGGAGAGGGGGATGAGAGATAAGATGCTGTAACCATGAGGTAAAATTTTAACCCGTCAGGTAAACCGGTTTACCTGACCTGACGTGCTGATACAGCACCGCGCATTTTTTGCGCCATTATCGTGCGTAAGTTGCGCCATTTTTGCTCAGTAAGCGGGCGACTGAATGGAATCGCGGCCAATCCAGGTGACTGGCAGACGGATTTCAGCAGGAAGATTTTCTTCACCGTTCAACAGCCGCAGCATCAGGTCTACTGCGTTCTTACCCAGTTCCCGTGCGGGTTGACGGATGGTGGAGATACGAGGTTGGGTGAAGTCAGCATAGTTGGCGTCATCGAAGCCAACCAGCGAAAGCGCCTGTGGGGCGGTTAATCCCAGATCGCGCAGGCCATCCAGCAGTCCCAGCACCAGAAAATCACTGGCGGCAAACACGGCAGTGGGACGGCGATCGCGGCTGAACAGCTGGTGCAGTGCCTGCTGACCATATTCACGCTGATAGTCGCCGTACATTACCCATTCTGGCGAAACCGATAAACCGGCCTGCTCCAGCGCGGTGCAAAATCCCTGATAGCGTTCACGCACGCTCATCAGTTCATCCGGGCCACCCACAAAAGCGATATCGCGGTGTCCGGCAGCAATCAGCTTCTGCGTGGCGATCAGACCGCCCTGAACGTTGTCAGCAAACACTTTGGGGACCAGACTGCCGGGAATGTCCTCATCAAGCAGAACGATCCGCTGGTGACGGTGAATTTCCTGGCGTAGCAGCCCGTTATCAGGCCGGTTGGTGATAAACAGCAGGCCGTCTACCTGGCAGGTATCCAGCCAGCGGACGAACTGGCACTCCTTCTCCAGATTGTTGCGGGTAATGCACAGCACCAGGCTGTAACCCCAGGCGGAAGCGGTTTCCTCTGCCGCGTCGGCCAGTTCGGCAAAGAAGGGGTTAGTGATATCCGGTAACACCAGTCCCAGCGTTTCGCTGCCTCCTTTGCTGAGACGGCGCGCCAGGCTGTTGCCGCGATAATCAAGCTGACGGATGGCGGACTCAATGCGGGCAATGGTTTCCTGCGGCAGAACAATGCTGTTGTTCATGTAGCGCGAAACCGTCGTTTTTGACAGCCCCGCCAGCGTTGCCACATCGGATAACAGAACGCGTTTTTTAATCATCAGTCACGCCATGCAGGAAATAAGCGCTATCTGTAACACAGACAAGCGTTGGGGTTACAGTACTTTCTGGTCAGCCGTTTCAGGCAACGGAATTAAAATAGCGCTTGACAAAAAATGAGCGACGAAGAATTGTAATAGCCAGTTTACCTGCACTACCGGGAAGCGATTCCCAGCCGACAGTGAACATTTTATCCAGGCAGCAGCATGGACCGGCTGTCAAAATGTTTACTCAAGGTTTTGCTGACGGCCTTGCTTTATTAACGGGCAATCGCCGTTTTTCAATCTGATATTTGTCCTGCCAACACAGATGCAACCCGAAATATAACGTGTGCAAATTCCCATAACCGTTGATGCCGTAGCCAGGCGTATCAGTAAATATCTTTCTGATTGCAGAATATCTCCGATCGGACAGCAATACTTTACGCCAGAAATATGACTATGGCCTCAGGTTGAAGGGTAAAATTTCATCCCAATAGAGGACAGAGATAATGTAATTCAACACCGGAAAACTGCGTGTCATTGCCCTGGCAACGGCGTTAATGGCATCAGCAGGTTGTATCTCGAGAGCGATGGCCGCAGCACCTGACTATGCATTAGTGCAGATTAATCAGCAGGCGATTTTCTTCAATCTGATGAATAAGGGGGCACAGGAAGCCGCCAAAGCCAGCGGTAAAAATCTGGTGATCTTCAATGCGACAGACAATCCTGTTGCGCAGAACGATGCTATCGAAAATTATATTCAGCAGGGCGTGAAGGGGATTCTGGTTGACGCTATTGATGTCAACGGCATTATGCCAGCCATTAAAGAGGCGGCGGCTGCGCATATTCCGGTCGTGGCGATTGATGCCGTATTGCCATCCGGCCCGCAGGCTGCTCAGGTGGGTGTGGATAATATTGAGGGAGGAAAAATCCTCGGTAAATTTTTCCTGGATTATGCGCAGAAAAATATGGGCGGCAAAGTGCGACTGGGGATTGTCGGCGCGCTCAACTCGGCTATTCAGAACGATCGCCAGAAAGGATTCACCGATACCATCAGCAGCAACAAAAATATCAGCGTGGCTGATGTCGTGGATGGTCGTAATATTCAGGACAGCGCGATGACGGCGGCAGAAAATCTGATTACCGGTAACCCGGACTTAACGGCAATTTACGCCACCGGGGAGCCTGCATTATTAGGGGCAATAGCCGCTGTGGAAAACCAGGGCCGCCAGGGTGATATTAAGGTCTTTGGCTGGGATTTGACCGCAAAAGCGATTAACGGCATTGATGGTGGCTATGTGGCGGCGGTATTACAGCAGGACCCGGAGAAAATGGGAGCGGAAGCGTTGAAAGCGCTGAATGCCATTACCTCGGGTAAAACCGTGGAAAAAAGAATTCTGGTTCCGGCGACAGTAGTGACAAAAAAGAACGTGGATGCTTACCGTCCATTGTTTAAAGCTGCTACGGGAAACAGCTGATATGCCGCACGAGTAAGAATTAAACGTCTGAATGTTAAGTGTGGGTCTGGACCGGATGCCGAAAAAATTGTCTGACCGAATGCAGGGGGCGATAACACCGCCCCCTCGTGTTTAGCCGCGCAGGGAATCAATGTCGATAACAAAGCGATATTTCACATCACTTTTCAACATGCGCTCATAGGCTTCGTTGATCTCATTCATTTTGATCATCTCAATATCGGAAACAATATTGTGCTTACCACAGAAATCCAGCATCTCCTGGGTCTCTTTAATACCACCAATCAGCGAACCTGCCACGCTGCGGCGTTTAAAGATCAGGTTGAAAACCTGTGGTGACGGATGATCGTGTTCAGGTGCGCCAACCAGCGTTAAGGTTCCGTCGCGACGTAGCAGATTAATAAACGGATTCAGGTCGTGCTGAGCCGCGACGGTATTCAGAATGAAGTCAAAACTGTTAGCGTGCGCCGCCATCTGATCGGCATCTTTCGAGATAACGACTTCATCGGCACCCAGACGTTTACCGTCTTCAATTTTTGATGGGGAGGTGGTGAACAGCACCACATGGGCACCCATCGCATGGGCAATTTTAACGCCCATATGGCCCAGGCCACCCAGACCAACGATGCCAACCTTTTTACCCGGACCGGCACCCCAGTGGTGCAGCGGAGAGTATGTGGTGATGCCAGCACACAGCAACGGTGCTGCACCTGCGGGATCGAGGTTTTCCGGAACGCGCAGCACAAAATCTTCGGTCACCACTACCTGAGTGGAATAGCCGCCGTAGGTGGTTTCACCGGTGATGCGGTCCTGACCGTTATAGGTGCCGGTGAAGCCGTTTTCACAATATTGCTCCAGGTCCTCTTTACAGCTGTCACAGGTGCGACAGGAGTCAACCAGACAGCCCACGCCGACCAAATCCCCGACTTTATATTTATGCGCATGGCTGCCCACGGCGGTCACCCGACCAACAATTTCATGACCAGGTACGACCGGAAAAATAGTGTTTTTCCACTCGTTGCGGGCCTGATGGAGGTCGGAGTGGCAGACGCCGCAGTACATCACTTCAATCTGCACGTCATGTTCACGCAGTTCGCGTGGCTGATATTCAAACGGGGCCAGCTTCGATTTTGCGTCCTGGGCTGCATAAGCATGAGTAATATTCATGGTATCTCCAGTGATTAAAAGTGCTTTGTTGGTCACGCAGAAAAGAGAACTGTAAGGATAGTCAGCGATTGGCAAAGCTGACATGCCGGAATCTGTTTAAATCTTGCCTGATCCTGCTGAAGTGTAAACATATAGTGTAGCGCTAAGCTGATGCGCTTGTACTCTGGTGCCGGAACCTGAGTAATATGTTCATTTTCTGGCATTTCGTTCTTCCATCACCAGACTCCTGGCACCAGAGCGTTGTCCGGCTGTATATTTCGCGCCTGTAACCTGGTTCCAGTTTAATCAATTATGGTTGTTTAAAGCCTTCGCTATTTTTTACGGTGGCATTTTTTTTCCGAAAGCCAGCTTATACTGATTGATGATTTGGTCTCTGCTGAATTCGAGATCTTTGATATTTATGAATTGATGAAGGTCAGCACATTCTCCGTATTTTTTCAAAATCGGATTAAATGATGTAAGAATGAATTTTTTTTGTTCTGTATTATTCAATAAATTATATTTTTCTGTCGGGTAAAAATGCCCGCAATTATTCAGGCGTAAATAATGGGGTGCTTTTTCCTGACATAAAGGTATCGGCATGGTCTGTTGAAAAAAAGTTCCCCATCCCTCCTGATAATGATGTTCTTATATACTCCGTCATCTGACGTAATATCTGGATGATTGATAAGATAATGGAATACAGGCAGCTTTGATGCACCATATAATTCTTCGGATGAGTTTCCATCGACTATAATGTCGTTCTTATGGTGTACCGTACTGGCTTTGAATGGTGTTGAGTCGATGAAAGAAGAGGCAACAGAAGTATCTCCTTTTCCTGGCATGTCATATAAATATACCGCGTCGGTTGCGCTTAGGTTTTTTCATTTTTGCAAATTGATCGATTTTAACCGCTATTGGCAATGAAATGAATTTTTTTACTTCTTTTTAAGAAGCTGGGCCATTCAGATAATTTTCTCGAAAAAATCTGCTTGTTTTTTCTTTGTCAAAGGATGTCGGACTGTCAGCTACTGTTATAATATTTTTACAAGTTGATTGCTGCGGCTCTGACAATTTTCGTCAGCCGGTATGGCAGATGATGATGCGAACGTATGAAGATACAGGATACATAATGAATGGTATCAGGCTAATGATGGAAAATTAAAAGAAATAAAGCGTGTTAAATAAAGCCGTATTCCGCCTGAATGTATCATGATTTTCAATGGTTAACTGTTAAGAACCTATTCTTCGGATTTTATTTTAATAACGGTCATGCCTGCCACATCTTAAGGATTATATTTTTAAGCCGGTCAGAGAAAATGACCGGCTTAATCACTTTTTTTACAGCAGCGGCTTAAGGAAGCGCGCGGTGTGTGACGCTTTGCATTTTGCCACCGTCTCCGGCGTGCCGGATACAAGGATCTCTCCACCCCCGCTGCCGCCTTCCGGCCCCAGATCAACAATCCAGTCAGCGGTTTTAATCACATCCAGATTGTGCTCAATCACCACGATGGTGTTGCCCTGGTCGCGCAACTGATGCAGTACTTCCAGCAGTTGCTGAATATCAGCAAAATGCAGGCCGGTGGTCGGCTCATCAAGGATATACAACGTCTGGCCTGTGCCGCGTTTGGACAATTCTCGTGCCAGCTTAACGCGCTGTGCCTCACCTCCCGACAGGGTGGTGGCCGACTGACCCAGGCGGATATAGGAAAGCCCGACATCCATCAGCGTTTGCAGCTTGCGTGCCAGCGCCGGAACGGCCTCAAAGAATTCCCGCGCTTCCTCAATGGTCATCTCCAGCACTTCATGAATGCTTTTGCCTTTGTATTTTATCTCCAGCGTTTCGCGGTTGTAGCGTTTGCCTTTGCACTGGTCACAAGGCACGTAAATATCGGGCAGAAAGTGCATCTCTACCTTGATTACGCCATCACCCTGGCAGGCTTCGCAGCGACCACCACGAACGTTAAAACTAAAACGTCCCGGCGTGTAGCCACGGCTGCGCGATTCCGGAACACCGGCAAACAGCTCACGGACCGGAGTAAAAATGCCGGTATACGTTGCCGGGTTGGAGCGCGGCGTACGGCCAATCGGGCTTTGATCAATATCGATAACCTTATCGAAATGTTCCATACCGCTGATTTCACGATAAGGTGCGGGTTCGGCAAGCGTGGCACCGTTTAACAGCCGCTGCGCAATCGGGAACAGCGTGTCGTTAATTAACGTTGATTTGCCGGAACCCGATACGCCGGTGATACAGCTGAACAGACCGACCGGCAGCGTCAGAGTCACGTCTTTCAGGTTGTTGCCTTTCGCGCCGGTCAGCTTCAGGACCTTGTTAGGATCGGCTTTAACACGCTCTTTCGGTACGGCAATGCCCCGCTTGCCGCTGAGGAACTGACCGGTCAGTGAGGCCTCCACCGCCATGATATCCTCTACGGTTCCTTCCGCTACCACCTGACCGCCATGCACGCCCGCGCCAGGGCCGATATCAATCACATGGTCTGCGGCCCGGATCGCATCTTCATCGTGCTCCACCACGATCACTGTGTTGCCAAGATTACGCAGATGCACCAGCGTTTCCAGCAGTCGTTCATTGTCGCGCTGGTGCAGGCCGATTGATGGCTCATCCAGCACGTACATTACCCCGACCAGACCGGCACCGATCTGACTGGCCAGACGGATACGCTGCGCTTCGCCGCCGGAGAGGGTTTCCGCCGAGCGGGACATTGACAGATAATTGAGGCCAACGTTAACCAGAAATTTCAGGCGATCGCCAATCTCTTTCAGCACCTTCTCGGCGATTTTTGCCCGCTGACCACTCAGCTTCATGTTGTGGAAAAATTCCATTGCATGGCCGATGCTCATATCGGAAATCGTTGGCAGGCTGGTATTTTCAACAAATACATGGCGGGCTTCACGTCGCAGACGCGTGCCATCACAACTGGTGCAGGAGCGGTTGCTGATAAATTTCGCCAGGTCTTCACGCACGGCGGTGGATTCCGTCTCTTTATAACGGCGCTCCATATTGTGCAGTACGCCTTCGAACGGATGGCGGCGGACCGAGGTATCGCCCCGATCGTTAATGTACTTAAACTCAATATTTTCTTTGCCTGAACCGTACAGGATCACCTTACGTGTGGCGGCATCGAGTGAGTTGAAAGGGGCTTCGATATCAAATGACAGGTGTTCGGCCAGCGAACGCAGCATCTGGAAGTAATAAAAATTACGGCGATCCCAACCGCGAATGGCCCCGCCGGCCAGCGACAGCTCCGGGTTTTGTACCACCCGATCCGGATCGAAATATTGCTGGACGCCCAGTCCGTCACAGGTCGGACAGGCTCCTGCCGGATTGTTAAAGGAGAACAGACGTGGTTCCAGCTCGCTCATGCTGTAGCCGCAGACCGGGCAGGCAAAGTTGGCAGAAAACAGCAGCTCTTCCGCACTGCTGTCGTCCATATCGGCAACGACGGCAGTGCCACCGGATAGCTCCAGCGCCGTTTCAAAGGACTCTGCGAGGCGTTGTTGCAGATCCTCGCGCACCTTGAAGCGATCCACCACCACTTCAATGGTGTGCTTCTTTTGCAGCTCCAGTTTGGGGGGATCGGAGAGATCGCACACTTCGCCATCAATACGCGCGCGTATATAGCCCTGTGAGGCGAGATTCTCCAGCGTTTTCGCATGCTCGCCCTTACGCTCTTTGACGATGGGAGCAAGCAGCATCAGGCGGCGTCCTTCAGGCTGCGACAGCACGTTATCCACCATCTGGCTGACCGTCTGAGCCGCGAGAGGTACATCGTGATCCGGACAGCGCGGCTCCCCTACGCGCGCAAACAGCAGGCGCAGGTAATCATGAATTTCCGTGATGGTGCCCACGGTGGAACGCGGGTTGTGCGAGGTTGATTTCTGCTCTATGGAAATTGCGGGGGACAGGCCCTCGATGTGATCGACATCCGGCTTCTCCATCAGGGAAAGAAACTGACGCGCATAGGCCGACAGCGACTCCACATAGCGACGTTGTCCTTCTGCATAGAGCGTGTCAAACGCCAGCGAAGACTTACCTGAACCTGACAGGCCGGTGACCACAATCAGTTTGTCGCGAGGGATGATCAGGTTGATATTTTTCAAATTATGGGTGCGTGCACCCCGAACTTCGATCTTATCCATTCACAATTCCCGGATTAACGCAGACCTCACCATGCCTGTCTGGCACGGCCAGAATGAAGCCTGTCATTATGGCACAAAAAAACCTGAATGGATATACAGTGTTCTGTGGCGTGGTCGGATGTCAGGTCGGGAAGACAGCTGGCGATGACGGGGGAAAATTTACGAGCCTGCCTGCGCGGCAAGATGTAACACTGCAAGCGGCATCTGTCCCTGTCGATCGCGATCGGAAGATAGGATTTGCGGGTATACAATGTTAGAATTTCCGGCTTAGACTTAACGCAGAACATTTATCGGAGACGCGAACATGGCCAGCAGAGGCATAAACAAAGTGATCCTGGTGGGCAACCTGGGTCAGGATCCTGAAGTCCGTTACATGCCGAATGGCGGTGCTGTTGCCAACATTACTCTGGCTACGTCTGAAAGCTGGCGTGATAAGCAGACCGGTGAAACCAAAGAAAAAACCGAGTGGCATCGCGTGGTGCTGTTCGGCAAGCTGGCCGAAGTTGCAGGCGAATATCTGCGTAAAGGTTCTCAGGTATATATCGAAGGTTCGCTTCAGACCCGCAAGTGGACCGATCAGGCTGGCGTGGAGAAATACACCACCGAAGTTGTAGTTAACGTGGGTGGAACCATGCAGATGCTGGGTGGCCGTCAGGGTGGCGGCGCGCCGGCTGGCGGTGGTCAGGGCAACAACAATGGCTGGGGTCAGCCACAGCAGCCGCAGGGCGGAAACCAGTTCAGTGGTGGTCAGCAGTCGCGACCACAACCCCAGCAGAACAGCGCACCGGCAAACAATGAACCACCGATGGATTTTGACGACGATATTCCATTCTGATTCAGGTTTTTTAAAAAAAATCAGATGGTTATCTCGATATTCCAGGTTATTAGCAGCCGTTAGCGTATCTGTTGCAAGCCCCGTTATTCGGGGCTTTTCTTTGTAAGACTCTCCCGGCACAAATCTATGCGTTTTGCCTACCTGAAGTATCAGATATTGCGCCAGGGCGAGCCAGATTGTGATCTGAATGTGGTGGGCATTCCTCTCCTTATAAGGCCGGAAATATTTCACTTACCGAGGATATTGTTCACCGCGCTGATGTGACCCGCCTTATTTTTAGGATTAGAAATAACCTGAATAACAGTGAATTTATTGTCAGCTGTAGCTATTAACGTATCCTGGAGCACATTATTCCCGCCCATATTACTGGTGGCTTCAATGTGATACACCTTCAGACCCTTAACGTTTTCAGTTTTTTCGCTGGTTACGGTATAGGCTGGTGAAGCCTGTTTTTGCCGCTCCTTGATAGATTCTTCCATACTTT
This sequence comes from Erwinia papayae, assembly GCF_058241465.1. Lineage (NCBI taxonomy): Bacteria > Pseudomonadati > Pseudomonadota > Gammaproteobacteria > Enterobacterales > Erwiniaceae > Erwinia > Erwinia papayae. Next base: position 452,523 of record NZ_JBZCHT010000002.1, on the reverse strand, counting down.
CAAGAGCCTCCTGTTCACTGAGACTACGGGAAATTAACGGAACATCCTCTTCGCCAATGATCAGCACGCGCTTAGCCTGCTTATTGACATACATTTTGCCAGGACCATTGCCCGGAACCGGCTGAACGTCATAACCCTGAAGTTTAAAAGACAGCTTACCCTCAAGCAGTGTCAGGACTTCGCTGTTGGCTGTTGTAGATGACTGACTTTCAGCAGCCGATGCTTCAACCGTCGTGATGGTAAGTGTGACCAACAGACAAAGTGTGCCGATAACGTTTAATGATTTTTTTAACTTCACTTTAAACTCCCTCTTTATGGTTAATGTTCTTGTTACGCCGGAATAAAGATGGCACACACCATATGCAGATTACAGGTAGTGGCTTACTTCATCAGGTCATAAATACATATGCCCAGACCGGATAAAAACAGAATCACCGGCCAGTAAATGACCGGGATAAAAAAGAAACTGTGCGTTTTTTCAGGTGCCATCATTGGTTAGCTGTTGGTCATCCTGGCAATGTAGTCCAGGGTTTTTTCCTGCTTTATAAGCAAAATAAAAACCGTACAAAAAATGGCGGAAAGGATAAATGTTACGCCTGTTGCCCATTAATGCGTTGAGAAATAACCATCCTGCCAGATGATATTAATAGTCCATTTGCAAAATACGTAAGCAACAGCAATTAATGCAGCAACGAAAAAACCCACGCCCTTCCAGACAATCATTGTCTTCACCCTTGAATTTTAAAAAGCTCAATGTATAATTCACAAAAAATTAACATATATTTCTCATTCTGACGAGAACTTCTTTAATGATTATCTATCGTGGTGCCGGTATTCTGACACTTCTCACTCCCATATTGATGATTCTGTTGTCCATGTGGTTATTTCCAGACCCTACGGTCAGGCAGGGTAATACATCACTGGAACAGGTTCTTCTGGGTGCAGGAATCGGTTCAGCGATTAATACCCTGGTGGGATTTTTATTAAACAGAAGAATTGATAGCTCTGGCTTACGCCATCACTTTTTTTATATTCCCATGCAATGGCCTGCCCTGCTTATAAGTGTTATCTGCGCGGTAATTTATTTATCAATAAAATAAAAGTCATTTAAAATCATAAGCATAAAAAACAATCAATACTCTGAGGTCATAATGGATCAACAAATGGAAAGTACTAAAAAAGCCCATGCAGGGAAAAGTTACAGTGCTAAGTGGCAGGCTCGGTTTGATTTTTTTGACCTGCATGGTGCGCCTTCTGCGCCGGGTTACAAGCCTGCGCTAGCGCAGCTCCCTTTCAAAGCTAAGGTGAAAATAAATTTTAATCTTATTGCTTTCTTTTTTGGTCCCATTTATCTGTTTGTACTTGGGTTATGGAAGAAAAATATAACGCTGATATTGATTATGATAGCCGTATATACTGTGCTGGGGATTGCATTTGCCATGCTGGGAATCGCTTATCCAAAGCATCTCGATTTCGGTCTGGGAGTTGGGTTTAATGCACTGTATGGCATTGCCACCAACTATGCTTATTATCTCAAAGAAAGAAAAGGTGAGCAGGGCTGGAGCCCGTTTAAAGGTATGCGCTGGTAGGGATATACCTGCGCTATTCACAGCCGCTCGATGACAGGTAGTAGCGGCTGAAAAATTATTCCGTATTTTTCCGGAATGTTAACGTTACTTTTTTATAATCAAGTTGCGGTAATTATTAAATTAATTTAACTGAAGCATGCAGAGAAGGATCTCACGCCGTTTCCCCTGAGTGGGAAGTTTGTTCCGGTATTTCCTGACAAGCAGCTTTTCCTCCCACTTACAGTTAGCGAGTTTAATACTTTGAACAAATTAACGGCTTTGAAAAAAGGTTATGCTAAGGTCTTCTTCTGGCTTTTGTTCACGCTTTTCCTTATTCCGATTATCACTCTGGTTTTTGCCGAATACGGTAGCAATCAACTCAATCAGCAATACACACAAATCTTTATTGATGATGCGCGAGCAAAGAATCAGGATGTCAGCGACCTGACGAATTTTCTGCAACAGTATCCACCTGACAGCGTCTGCGGCCCGGTAGCCCAGCAACTTCTCAGCTATAAAAATGCAGTTTGCGCGCCAAAATCCGAACTGTGGCAATTCTACACGATGGATAAAGCCGCACGCTGGACCCTGCTCGGTAGCGGCGTGGTACTGCTGATGGTATTGCTGTTTGGTGCGCTGGCCTTCAAAGACCGAAGGGGACAGGCACTTAGCCTGACGCTGGCGCGTCGCTTTCTGATGTTCGCGTGTTCACTGGAAGTGGTGGTGCAGGGCGCAATGCTGGTATGGCTCTCGTTCTGGGGAACCGCTTTCTTCACGCAAACTTACTATCCAAAGCTGGTGTTTGGGGTAGGACTGCTGGCGCTGGCCGGTATGTACTATATGATCAAAGGTATCTTTAAAAAGCTCCCGCCTGAAGAGAGTATTGAAGGTGAGATTGTGACCCGTGAGGCAGCGCCTGCACTCTGGTCAAGAATTGATACCCTGGCCGCCAGGGTCGGGACATCCCCCCCTGACCATATTGTTGCCGGTATCGACACTAACTTCTACGTGACAGAAGCGCCGTTGAGTGTCAATGAACAACAGCTCCGTGGCCGCAAACTGTATGTCAGTCTGCCACTCTTGCGGCAGCTGACCACGGCGCAGGCTGATGGCGTCATGGTACATGAGCTGACTCACCTGCATAAAGGTGACACTGCTTCAGGCGCATTGCTCGGGCCCAAACTAAACCGCTTCGATCTCTACATGCATTTGATGGGCGAGAATCTGGCGACGTTGATCGTATTCTATCCGCTTTATCTGTATCGCATGCTGTTTGAACTGGCATGGCAGCGTAACAGTCGTGAGCGTGAATTTGTGGCTGACAGAAGGGCGTCAACGCTGGTTTCACCCGAAGCGATTGTTGAATCGTTGATCAAAATTTCGGCTTATGCCAGCTATCGTAATGAAGTCGAACACACCCTTTTTGAGAATCAAACGCTGCATGAGAATGAACTGGGGATCCATAAAGCGATAGCTGACGGGCTGCCTCAACACGTCAACTCACCCGACTTTATCAGCATCATGCGTGAACAGAATGTGCCGCATCCGTTTGATTCACACCCGCCGCTGGTGGAGAGGATGCGTAATGTTGGTTATACCGTCGAAGAAGCCCGTTATGTCGTTGTTGCCTCTGAACAGCCGGGTGAAAGTTGGGTTGATCTGATGCCTGTTGCCGAACAGATTGAGCGACAGCTGTGGCAAAAATATGAGCGTGATTTCTCTGCTGTTCATGAACAAAGCCTGGCCTGGCGCTATCAGCCCACTGGTGAAGAAGAGACCGCGCTGGTGCTGAAGCATTTCCCCAATATGCCTTTTACCTTAAAAGACGGCTCGCAGATTGAAATCACCTGGCAGGGTATTGTGACGCCGAAAACGGCTGAGCTGTTAGCCTGGGATAATGTCAAAAATATTAACGTTATTCGCAATTTCGGCAGAGATATTTTGTATGTGCAGCATCTGCAACCGAACGCTCAGGGAAAAAAACGCAGTGAGATCCGCTTGCCTGGTCTGAAAAAGGAGATTGAGAAGGTTAAGCACACGCTGGGCCTTTACTGGCATCGCCATCAGACCGTGCGGGCGCTGTTGGAACAACAGACGCAGAGCTGAGAACCGCTACGCCATCACATTGGTGGCGTAAAATGCTTAGCCCGCTCATACCTGTATGCCGGACGTAGGCTGGCGATTTGAAATGATGAGCGGGCCCACAATCCGCGATGCAGCATCGCGGCTGGCTAATTTTGCACCTGCAGCAAATGTTCGATGGGTTATCAGAATGTTATAGTGCTGATATCTTAAGCAGAATTATTCAGGTCTGGAGTCGCGATGAAGCTGGCAGCTGCGCAAATATCTACCGTGGCAGGTAATGTCGGGTTAAACCTCAGAAAGCATATACAGCTGACAGAACTGGCGGTTGCTAACGGCATTTCAGTTATTTTTTTCCCTGAACTCTCCCTGACGGGTTATGAACCGGGCCTTGCCAGGCAGTTGGCTATCGCTCCGACAGATCCAGAACTGAACCCGCTTGAGGACTTAAGCCGCCAACATGGGATAGTGATCGCTGCTGGCGCACCCGTGCAGGATGCGTCGGGAGTGAAGATAGGTATGATCGTTTTCCAGCCAGATGCGCCACGCAGCCTTTACGCTAAACAGCATTTACACGCTGATGAACTGCCTTTTTTCGTGGCGGGCAGAGAAGATAAATTATTCTATGCTGAACAGCAGGTGATGGCTCCGGCCATTTGCTATGAATCACTCCAGCCAAGCCATGCGGAGAAGGCCGCGAAAGCCGGAGCCACGCTGTACCTCGCCAGTGTTGCCAAATCAAACAACGGTGTTAACGCTGCATATGTTCATTATCCAGCTATCGCGAAAAAACACGGAATGACCGTAATGATGGCAAACAGCACCGGGCCGTCAGATAATTTCCTCAGCGCCGGTAAATCGGGTATCTGGAATCCAGATGGCGATTTAGTCATTGCGGCCGATCCCTTTGCCGAGGTTTTAGTGGTCTGGGATACCGACGCGGGAAAAGGGCAGTTAATCAGTGCTTCCACCTGCTGATGGGCTGATGGGCTGATGGAGATCGTGCCGCCCGTCAGACCAGAGTGATGACATTGACCGCGATGACACCCAGTGCCAGTCCAATCAGAATGACGCCTGAAATACGTTCCAGCCAGGGCAATGCCTGCGAGAAAGAGTGCAGTACCCGCTGATTGCCAATGAAGATGGCGATCAATAAATCCCACAGCAGCACAACGCTAAACATCCACACGCCATAGGCGATTTTCAAACCCGGCGCAGTATGAGAATTACCAATCAGTGTTGCCAGGCTGACATAAAACAGTGCGTTTTTAGGGTTGAGAATTGCAGACAGGAAGCCCATGCCGAATGCCCGACTGTCACGCAGTATATCGGCAGATTCTGTCATGCGGTTGACGTCATGCTCAGCGAGGCCACTGCTGCCAGCAAAGCGAATAAAAAGTATGCCGACATACAATAACCAGCTACAGCCTGCCAGCTGAATAATTATAAAACTGATGCTTTCAGGACGGAAAAGGGTGATACCACTGAAAGCCGCAAGGATAAACACCCCATTGGCGGTGGCTATACCCAGACAAACTTTTGCGGCATGACGCCAGCCGGCTCTGATTGAGGTGCGTGCAACCAGAAAAAAATCCGGGCCGGGCGACAGTAACGCCAGGAAATGTGCGGCTGCCACTAATAAAAACTGCTCCATCACTGCATTATCCTCTTAAAATTTTTAACAGGATGCAGTCCCGGTTCTGCGTTGTATTGAATAAAATTGCAGGTTTTTCAGATACGATAGCAGCCCGGCGTGACGCCGGTATGTGCCTTGAAAACCCGTTGAAAATGGCTTTGATCGGCAAAACCCAGCCGGTAAGCAATATCGGCGATGTCATGACCGGACTGAAGCCAACGGCGAGCCTGATTAATACGCACATTGAGCTGATAAGCATGTGGTGTCATGCCGGTGGCGGCGTGAAACTCCCTGATGAGTTGATAACGACTCATGCCTGCAATATCGGCCAGTTCGGCCAGCGCCCACGGCCTGGCCTGCTGTAACGCCTCAATAACGCTTCTGAGCGCCAGCCTGGCCGACGGCGGGGTCACCGCAAAGGTTTTCACCGCATCCATATCACACTCACAATCGCCAATAAATTCGATCAACGCGGCATTTTTTTCTTCTGCGCTGGCGTATGAAAATAGCAGGGTATTCAGTTGACAGAAGCGACCATAGACAGCGCCATCATCAATGATGCGGATTTCACTTTCACTGAAGAATTTGCCTGAAACAGCCGCTATTTCAGCCATAACCTCGCTTAACCATCCGGTATCCAGATGCATCATCTGGTAGCTCCAGGGCCGATCGGGTAAAGGATTACAGGCATGAACGCCGCCTGCCGGAATGAACACCATCATCCCCGGGCGCAACGCACAGGGGCCAGCTGATGTCCCTGTGAACAGACTGCCACCCGCATCAACGGCACCAACGGAAAAGGTTGGATGGCTGTGAGGTTTATAACATGCCCGGCTGTGACAGGCGCGACGACTTTCCACATACTCATCCCGCCAGAATTCTGCCCTGCTGTCACCGGCGTCAGCGCAGTTGAAAAAACTTCCGGAGGGCGGGGCGGTCCTGATGAGCATAGCGTTTTGATCCTGATGCGAGTTGACGTTGTCATAGCAGCATGGCGTAAAGTCAGATCTGACGCCATTGATTTAAAAACAAGCCGGAATTACCGCTGCCAGGTAATAAGTCATTGCCGCAGGTTTTGCTCTTTCTTTAAGGTCTGTGTGCAGGCGTATTCATGCTCAGCGGTGAAATATCTGCCCGGCAACGGTTAACTTCCAGGCGGCTTACTATACTGCGTGTTGGCGCGCAGGTGATTGAGTCTGTTAATCAACATATTATGAGGTAAAGCGATGGTACTGATCGGAATGCTGGATTCGCCGTATGTCAGACGTGTTGCCATCTTTATGAAGGTGCTGGGTACAGAGTTTGAACATCGTCCGCTGTCGGTTTTTGCTGATTTTGAGGCATTTAAAAAAATTAACCCGGTGGTTAAAGTCCCGACGCTGATCACCGATGACCACCAGGTCCTGATGGACTCAACGCTGATAATGGATTACCTCGCGACATCAGATGCTCAGACTTCAGGGCGGGTATCAGCATCCGGCCCGGAAGGCGTGCGGGATTTATGCCTGACGGGGCTTGCTCTGGCAGCCTGCGAGAAGGCGGTGCAGCTTGTTTACGAACGGCGTCTGAGGCCGGAGGAAAAGCAGCATCAGCCGTGGGTGGAGAGGGTGACCGGGCAACTTCATGGCGCGTGGCAGACGCTGGAAGAGAGCCTGCGGGAAAGTGCTCCTGATGCCCTGAGCATTGCGGGTATTACTATCGCCGTGGCCCGGAGTTTTACGGTTATGATGTTGCCGGATAGCGTCAGTAGTGGACAGTATCCAGAGTCAGACAGATTCGCCATGCTGGCAGAACAGTTGCCAGAGTTTCTGTCAGCCCCCATGAAATAAATCGCTGGGGCTGACAGAATTAAATTATCAGAAGTTTTTTTCTTGTTCTGATAATAAATAAAGCCATCTTTTTTCTTAACGATGGCTTTAATAAAAATATCAGGTGCCGGTTTAGCAGTTCGATAATATTTTAATCATTAAAATATCAGACAGGATTATATCCAGACGTCATTGGGTGCTGTTCGCTCGCCCCCTTCATCACCGGTATTGGTCACGCCTTCAGGCTCGATCATCAGCATCCTGACCTCGCTTTCTGCGCGGGGTTTATGGGCTGTACCCGCCCGGACAACGTACATCTCGCCCGCATTAACCACAACGTGCCCCTCCAGGAAATCGATACGAAGCTGACCTTCTAACACGATGAAGGCTTCGTCGGTATCGGCATGTGTGTGCATCACGAAATCACCCAGAATTTTGACTATTTTAAACTGATAATCATTCATTTCAGCCACTATCCGGGGCTGCCAGTGTTCGGTTAACAAATTCAGTTTGTGATGAAAGTTAACCACCTGGGGAGAATCAGGACGTTCATTTGTGCTACGCATAGTAATAAGAGCCTGTTTAAATATCCGGAGACGCCAGGATAAGACAGGCCTCTTACCACCGTCTTGTACGATCGTGCAGGTTAACGCGATGTTCAGCAGGAGAGTGCTGCTGAACCTGCAACCAACGCCAGGGCGTCTGCCCATAGGTTTTTTTAAAATGTCTGGTCATATGGCTCTGATCAACAAATCCTGCCCTTATCGCGGCATGGACCAGCGGAATGCCTGAGGAAATCAGGCACCGCGCAAGTTCCAGTCGTCGCATGGTTAAATACCGGTAAGGGCTTGTGCCAAAAAGCACCCTGAAATCACGGGATAAAGACCATCTTTCACGACCGGTGGCTTGTTCTAACTCTTCTAACGTTACGGGATGTTCAAGACTGTCCAGCAGATAAATTCTGGCCTGTTCAGCCGAGCGGTAATCAATACTTTTTCGGCCACGTCGGACACCCGATGCGGCGGCAAGGGCATGGGCGAGATCAAACAGGGCATCATCGGTTTCCAGCGGATCGGCGCTTTGCCATGGGTTGAGTAAAGCATTTGATGCGGCAAACAGTCCCGGATGATCAGAAAGACCGCCTGCGATAAATGGCAAAGGTAAGCCTTGCAATACATGCTGTATCAGCGAGGGCTGGATATAGACCATGCGGTAGCGAAATCCTTTCTCCGTTCCCGCATGACCATCATGTAGCTCGTCGGGATGAAGCACCATTGTTCTGCCTGGCAGGCTGTGAACCAGAGTGCGGCGGTAATGAAAACTCTGCACGCCCGCCAGAGTCTGACCAATTGCCCAGGTATCATGGCGATGCAGGTCGTAGCCGTGACCGGAAAAATAAGCCTCAATGCACTCTGGTTTATTCGGCGGGGAGATACGCGCTATCCAGTCACTTTTATCCGGCAGGCCGGTATTGATCTTCTCCGCTTTCATAACCTCAATTTTTACCTCGAACAGATCTTCTGGCACAAAAAGGGCCATGAAAGGGGGTGATCACCAGACATTAACATAACAGAAACGTTGATTATTTCTGCTTCGATGTCCTGAAACAGCGAGTTTAATCCGTCAGTGCAGGCCAGAATCTGTCTGGTCATCACGGGAGATAATGATGGGATATAAAATTTCAGGTCTTAAAGCCGCAGAATTTACGCATCTTTTTGGTCAGAGCGAGTGCGATCTGAAAAAACAGGGTGCAGTGAGAATAACGGTGGACAGCCATCCCGGCTATCCGGATAGAATTTCATTGCGTGAAATTCCTGCCGGAGAAACGGCGCTTCTGGTCAACCATATCTATCAGCCTGCGGATACGCCATATTACGGTTCCCACGCAATTTACATCTGGGAAGGATGCACGAAGCAAGGCGTCTACGCTAACGCCTTGCCGGAAGTGCTGACAGGTCGAATCCTTTCGTTACGGGCATATGACCAGCACCATTTTCTGAAACAGGCGGATCTCTGTGACGGAGAGTGGGCAGAGGGTCTGATTCAACGTTTTTTCAGCGACCAGAGGATCGCTTACATTCAGATCCATAATGCAAAACAGGGATGCTATGCATGTCTTGCCGAGCGTTGGTGATATGCGATCTTCCCTTCTGGTGGGGCTGGCAGCCTGCCCGCCCTGACAGATAGCCGTTAATCAGCTCTGTGATTAACAGGTAATAAAACAGCCCAATGATATTTGAAATAGTCAGAGGGGCGGATATTAAGCGGGAAATCGTAATGACTTTATCTGATGACACTGTTCGACCACATCATCAAAGCACTTTGCCAGCGCGATGGGTTGGGCAGAGATCAGCGTCTGCTGGTCATGAATACCGTAGGTTACTGCTATCGACGCGCAGCCCAGATTGTTTGCCATCAAAATGTCGTGGGTGGTGTCACCCACCATAATGGCTTGCGAATTATCTACCTGAAAGAAATCGAGTATTTTCTGTCCGGACTCAGGATGCGGCTTTTTCAGGGTCACCTCATCCGCGCCGACCACGATATCAAACAGGTGAGAAATTCCGGCTGCGGTCAGCAGGGTATTGGCGCTGTGCGCAAATTTATTTGTCGTGACCGACAAACGGAACCCCGATGATTTAAGATTTTCAAGGCCCACGGTAACACCGGCAAAAAGCAGCTCCTTCGCTAAGGGCAGAATAAGAGTCTTAAACTGCTGTTGATACTCTTTCACCGCGCAAACCACCTGGGGCTGATCCACCGGTAAATTCATCAGGCCGGAGAAGGCTTTTTCCAACGGTAATCCGATGGTTTTTTTTATTTCTGCAGGCGGAAGCTCACTTAACCCCAGAGTGCGAAAAGCGGCATTAAACGCCAGAGGAATAGCTTGTGCGGTATCGAAAAGCGTACCGTCAAGGTCAAACATCACGACGATGTGATTATCTTTCATTATATGACTCTCAGACATGCATTTATCAGGAAAGCTTAGCAGCGCCGTTTAACGGAATGCGTTATGTTTTCAGGCTGCGATGCCCGTGCGGGCGGATTTTCACGTTGCGGACGGGCAAGCCAGATGGCGGTAATAATTGCCAGACAGCCCACCAGCTGTAAGCCCGTAAATGTCTGCCCCAGAATGACATAGCCAAGAACGCAGGCGGCGAGGGAACTCATAAATCCCAGGAAGGACGTGGTCACCGGCGGCAATTTTTCTATTCCGCGGAACCAGATAACGTAGCCCAGTACGCCACCGGCCAGCGTCAGCCAGCTGTAACCCAGCATATTGGTAAAGGTCAGCGTCGAAGGTAATTTCTCCAGCGTCAGCGCAGCGGGCAGCAGCATTAATCCGCCCAGCGTTAATTGCCAACCGGTGAAGGCCAGTAAAGACATATTTTTCGGTCGGCCCCAGTGTTTGGTCAGAAGAATGCCCAGCGCCATGCTGGTCGCGCCAATGAGCCCGGTCACCACGCCGTAAAAATTTAATACCACAGCACTGTTCAACACCAGCAGGCTGATACCTGTTACGCCAATCACGGCTGATATAACGTGTACCATCCTCAGCTTATGGCGGAAAACCACCGCACCGACAACCATCACGATAACCGGCTGACAGGACATCACCAGCGAGGCCAGCCCGCCAGGCAGAAAATAAGCGGCGGTAAATAAGCAATAAAAAAACAATCCAATATTCAGAAATCCTAAAATCGCAATACGCAGCCACCAGATGCCATACGGACGAATACGGCAGATAAGTAACAGGATAAGACCCGCACCCAGCGCCCTGATTACCGATGCCAGTATGGGCATATGTGGAGGAAGGGTCTGGGTGGTCACGATATAGGTGCTGCCCCAGATGACCGGGGCCAGTGCCGTGATCAGGATATTAAATAATGTCGTAAATTTATTCATGAGTAGCCCCAGGCCAGGTTCCGAAATACCGGTCGCCAAAATCTCCGATCCCGGGACGCATAAACGCGGCTTCGGTCAGCCCTTCTTCAAGGGAGGAGGTGACAATTTTCAATGTGGGCCATGTATTCGTCACCCTTTCAATGCCGGGCGGTGAAGCCAGCAGATTGACGACGATAATATTTTCAACAGCCACGCCACTTTCCCTCAGCACCTCGATTGCTTTCAGTAACGAACCGCCGGTTGCCAGCATGGGTTCAAACAGCATGACCGACATGCTGTCCAGAGAGGGGGGAAGATGAGAATAGAAATAATGGGGCTGTTTCGTCTCTTTATCCCGCTGAATAAGTATTTTACCAATGGAGGAGCCCGGAAACATGGCCCGAAACTCAGCCTCCATGCTTTCTCCGGCCCTGATTACCGAAACACCACAAATGCCGTTTTTAAGCATTTTTCCCTGGAAAACATCCCCTGTCGGCGTGATAACCGTCTTATCGCTGTAAGGCAGATATTGCGCTGCACTTTCTAATAACAACCGGATAATCAGATTGGAAGAGTGCACAAAGGTGTTCAGGCTTGCCGTTTTATCGCGAGCCTGAAGATGTAAAGAGGATAACCAGGGCGAATCAGGCAACACATGGACATTTCGGTAATCAGACATAGATGCGTCCTTGAGAAACGACAATAAGATGTTAAGATGATTATATCTTTCATGTAGATATCTTTCATAAAAGATATTTAAGAAAAAGATAATCACATGCTCCGCTTTTTTCAAGTTTCTTTTTATGAGGAAGACCATGCAGTACGACCATGTAGACAGGCTACTCGTCCAGTGGCTTCAGCAACGCCCCGACCTGGATTGTTCTTCTATGGGGGTGCTTGGCCGGGTGAGCAGAATGAGCCGGATTGTAGAGAAAAATCTGGAAAAAACATTTAAGAATAATAATTTAAGTCAGACTGAATTTGATATTCTGGCGACGCTCAGGCGGCTTAATACACCCACCACGCCCACCGAGCTGTATCAGACGCTGATGCTGTCCTCCGGTGCGATGAGTACGCGCGTGGAGCGGCTGGTTCAGCGGGGCTTTATCGAGCGCGTGTACAGTGAAGCTGACAGGCGCAGCTGCAATCTGTCATTAACGGATAAAGGGATGCAGTTGATAGACAAAGCTATATCTGAGCATGTCTCTAATGAAGATGACATCTTGTCTCCCCTTAACGCCGAACAGCGTGAACAGCTGGCTTCACTATTACGTATCTGGCTGTTAGCCAAAGAAAAATAATCTTTTCACCGGCCATGTACGGTCGGTGAGCGGCTGACTTTTTAGTGCCACCCCAGCCATAAGAAAGTATCTTCATAAAAAGACACTTGACATCGATTTACAAAAAAAGTATCTTCTAGGTGAACTATAACATTCAGAAAGATCACCTCTCATGACTTTCAAAAGCCCTGTTGCTGAATCGTTACCAGAACCAGTTATCTGCGCCAGTTCTGACGGTCTTCTGGCTATGCTGGAGAAACAGGCTGCTCACCGGCCAGAAAATATCGCGGTGAAAGATGATTGCAGTTCGCTGAATTATCGTGATTTTTTTCAGACGATAAGGCGCAATGCCACCACTCTGCATTCAATGATTGATGAAAGCGTGGAGTTTATCGGGCTCTATTGCGACCCCTCCGTGGAGATGATTTGTGGTGCCTGGAGCATTCTGGCGGCCGGGCGTGGCTATCTTCCCCTCGCGCCGGATTATCCTGCCGAACGTCTGCGCTATATGATGCATGACTCCGGCATTAAGGTGGTATTAACACAAACGCATCTGAAAGCTCAGCTGGCGCATATCGCAGGCGCGGGGGTGAAGATTATCAGCTGTGACGAGCTTCAGGACGCCACCACAGACGCGCTGTCTCCGGTGTTACCTGTTCAGCGGGAGCCGCTGGCTTATATGATTTATACCTCTGGCAGTACAGGTAAACCGAAAGGTGTGGTGGTGACCGGCGCTAATATTTCTCATCAGATGGCCTGGTTGAAAAAAGAGTTTGGTTTTGATCATCAAGACCGGATTTTACAAAAAACACCGGTAAGTTTTGATGCGGCGCAGTGGGAAATACTGGCACCTGCTTTTGGCAGTCAGCTGGTGGTGGCAGCCAAAAACTGTTATCGCGACCCCGATGCGATGATTGAAACGCTGCAAAATCATCGCATAACCGTCTTGCAGTGTGTGCCCACTCTGCTTCAGGCACTGGTCGGGCACCCGCTCTTTCCGGATTGTCTGACGCTGAAAAAGGTGTTCAGCGGCGGAGAAATTCTGACCCGCAATCTGGCCGTAGAATTTTTTCAGCGTTTGCCGCAGGCGACTCTCACTAACTTGTATGGTCCAACCGAATGCACGATTAATGCCTCTTCCTTTACCCTCGAACCTGAATCCGTTGAAGGTTATCCGGATGCGATTGCGATAGGCAGGCCGGTCGCTGATACCCTTTACCATGTGCTGGACAGCGCAGGCGCGCCGGTTAAGCCCGGTGAGACGGGAGAACTCTACATTTCAGGTCTACAGGTGGCGCAAGGCTACTGGCAGCGCCCCGACCTGACCCGCGAGAAGTTTATTACGCTGCCGGGCAAAACCACTCCCGGCCACAATCGCCTGTACAGGACCGGCGACCTCGTCCGTCAGGACAGCAGCGGCAATACCTTTTTTGTCGGGCGTGCAGACAACCAGATTAAGCTGCGTGGCTACCGCGTGGAACTGGATGAAATCCGGCTGGCGATTGAAAACCATCACTGGGTTAAGACCGCCGCAGTGATAGTTAAACAGGATCCTCGCTCAGGTTTTCAAACGCTGATTGCCTGCGTTGAACTGGATAAGCGGCAGGCCGCCCTGATGGACCAGGGCAATCACGACAGCCACCATATCTCCAAATCCAGTAAGTTTCAGGTCCGGGCGCAACTCTCTAATGCGGGCTGCCGCCAGCTCTCTACTGAGCAGCGGGCGCAAAGCATTGCCTTAGCCTTTAAGGAGCCTGACCGCGAGCAGCGCAAAACCGCTTTTGGTCGCAAGACCTACCGTTTTTTTGCAGGCGGTACCCCTCTCACCGAGCAACGGCTGATCAGGGTGCTGAGCTGCCAGCCGCCAGCAGGCGAAGTACCGCCGGGCCAGCGCACATTGACTGCGGAGGCTTTCGGCAAAATGCTGCGTTATTTCGGGCAGTTTATTAATGAGGAGAGGCTGCTGCCTAAATATGCCTATGCCTCACCGGGCGCGCTGTACGCGACACAGCTCTATCTTGAACTGAGTGGTGTGGCAGGGCTGCCGACCGGCGTTTATTACTATCACCCGATTGAGCATCTGTTGGTGCCGGTTGCGCCACTGGTGGCAACCACCGAGCCCTGGATAAAACTGCATTTCATCGGCAACCGTGATGCCATTCAGCCGGTGTATAAAAATAATCTGCGCGAAGTGCTGGAGATGGAAGCGGGCCATATGCTGGGGCTTTTTGATCAACTGCTTCCTGAGTTCGGCCTGCACGCTGAGCGTTCAGCCTCGCAGAGAGGCGAGTTGCCCGTCTGGTATGAGGGTAAAGAGTATGATGACTACCTGGGCGGTTATCTGGTCAGTCGTCGCCCGGCCAGACCTGACGCGGCGCAGATTGAACGCTATCTGCAAATTCACCAACCCACTGGAGGGTTGCAACCCGGACTTTATGTTTTTCGTCAGGGCGCATTGCATTTTCTGACCAACAGCATGTTGCAAAAAAAGGATGTGATTGCCATTAACCAACGGGTGTTTGAACGGGCACCGTTTGGTATCAGCGTGGTGTGCAACGGCGCAGACCCTGATGAACATTACACGCTTGCCGGGCGTGAAATGCATCGGCTGCAATCAAATGACCAACTGCTGGGCATGATGTCTTCCGGCTACAGTTCGAAAAGCCAGCATGATCTGCCAGCGGCGGTAACCCTGCGCAGCATTCTGACGGAGAACAAGCTGCCGATGGATTGCTTATATTTTTGCCTTGGCGGGCCTGTAAGCGAGGCGCAGTATCTGCATGAGGGAATGAATGAGGATCGCATTCATATGCAGGGCCCGGTTGAGTTACTGAAAGAAGACCTGACGGCGCAGCTGCCGAAATATATGGTGCCGAATAAAGTCATCATTGTGGACAACCTGCCGCATACCGCCAATGGAAAGATTGACCTTCAGGCGCTAAAGGCGCGGACGGAATTGCACGAGACAGCGGATAGCGGTGAGAAAAAACCGCTCAGCACTGCGCTGGAACAGGCTGTCGGTAAAATCTGGTGTGTGGTGATGAAGTGGGAAACGGTTTTTGCCAACGATGATTTTTTTGAGGGCGGGGGAAATTCCCTTACCGCCGTGGCACTGGTTAATCGTATTAACCGGCATTTCAATATCAAACTGCCGTTACAGGTGATATTTCAGACGCCCACTATTTCAGGCCTGGCGGCAGCGGTTGCCGCATGCAGGCAGTCTGACGTGGACTGCTCGCGGCTGATCAAACTTAACGCCTTCAGCGAGCGTCCGGCGTTCTGCTGGCCGGGGCTGGGAGGCTATCCATTGAATCTCAAGCAGCTGGCTGAAAACCTGCCTGACCAGCGTGCTTTTTTCGGCGTTCAGGCTCTCGGCATTAATGAAGGGGAAGCGCCCCTGCAAACCATTCAACAGATGGCGCTGGCGGACATTGCGCAAATCAAAGCCGTGCAGCCGCAAGGGCCTTATACCCTGTGGGGATACTCCTTTGGCGCCCGTGTGGCGTTCGAAACTGCGGCACAGCTTGAAGCGCAGGGGGAAGAGGTTGAGACGCTCTGCCTGCTGGCTCCGGGGGCTCCTGTTACCCAGATGGAGCGTGAGCAGCGCTATGAGCATAAAGCCGCTTTTGATAATCCGGTGTTTCTGGCGATTTTATTTTCCGTCTTCGCCCATCAAATCGATGGCCCCTTGCTGGCGCGCTGCCTAGCGCAATGCCAGACGCGTGAAGCATTTATGGCTTTTATCTGTCAGCGTTTTCCCTTGCTGCATGAAGAGATCGTCGAGCGGATCATGCGTATTGTTGAAATCACCTATGACTTTAGCTATGCGTTCGATGAGCTACAAAATCGTCAACTGAACGCCCCGGTCACCATTGTTAAAGCGCAGGGGGATCATTACTCCTTCCTCGATAATGCGCCCGGCTTCAGCCTGCAACCGCCGACGCTGATTGAGCTGAATGTCGATCATTATGCCGTGCTCAAATCCCAGGGTATCGACGAGCTGTTGCAAAAATTACCCCCTGCTATTCATCACAAGGATAAAAAGTATGTTGAATAAAAAGCTGGCCCTGGAATATCAACCTGAAGTCAAAGATGCGCTTGAGCAGGGGCGTCCGGTCGTTGCCCTGGAATCTAACGTCATTACCCACGGGCTTAATTATCCTGACAACGTGGCCACGGCGCTGAAAGTTGAAGCGGCGGTGCGGGTCAGCGGCTCGGTTCCGGCAACCATTGGCATTGATGATGGCAAAATTCTGGTGGGGATGAATCATCAGCAAATAGAAAAATTTGCCACCACGCCAGATATTGCCAAGGTTTCAAGTCGCGACCTGCCATTTATTCTGGCAACAAAAGCAATGGGGGCGACCAGCGTGGCCTCGTCGCTGATTATTGCAGAGCTGGCCGGTATCCCGTTTTTTTCATCGGCAGGATTAGGTGGGGTGCATCGTGGTGCTGAAACCTCGATGGATATTTCAGCGGATCTGATTCAGTTAACGCGTTCAAAAGTGACGGTGGTCTGCGCGGGGGTGAAAAACATTCTTGATGTGGGACTGACGCTGGAATATCTCGAAACGCATTGTGTGCCGGTTGTCAGCTGGCAGACAGATGATTTCCCGGCCTTTTATTGTCGCAGCAGCGGTTTTAAAAGCCCGATGCGTATTGATTCCACTCAGCATCTTGCCAGCGCCATTGAGATTAATCGTCAGTTGCCTGGCTCTGCGGGACTGGTTATTGCCACTCCCACACGCGAAGAGGACGCGATTAACAGTGAGGAAATTCAGCAGGTGATCGACAGCGCCATATTGCAGGCCAGACAGAATGGAATAACCGGTAGCGGAGTAACAAAATTCATCATGAAAGCGACCGAGGAAATGACCGCCGGTCGCTCTGCCGAGGCTAATAAGGCGGTGTTGATTAACACGGCGCGAGTGGCAGGGGAAATCGCCATGGCCCATTACCTTTATTGCCAGAGCTTCAGCCAGTAATCAGGAGAAGACACTATGCCGCATATTAATCTGAGTTTTCATCAGGGCCCTGAAGAACATATCGATCTGGCGGATCTCTCCGCTGCTCTGAGCAACCTTATCACTGAAAAACTGGGCGTGGATGGTCAGTTTGTCTCTGTCACCATCGAGCCGGTGGACAAAAACCGGTGGTCGGAACAGGTGCTGGAAAAATATATCAATCAGCCGGGGTATCAGGTGATAAAACCGGTGGCGTATTGATAACCGCCGGTGCTGATTAAGGCAGTCTCAGCATCCGTGTCGGGCGCAGATCAGATATGAGGCGGGAACCGGGTAGCGCAAAGTCCTCACTCACTGACGGTATAAGTGATGCTGTTACGCCGTGGCTGTGTGGAACAGCTGAGAAGAACGATGCCTGGTGAAACAGGCTGTTAATGAAATAAAGGTGAAGTTGAATGGACACGAAGATTTCCGCAAGCGTACTGCTGGCCGGACTGTTTTTTTCTGTCGCCGCGATGGCCGCGCCAGCCAGCAACGACGAGGTGGTTTCCCTGATTAACCAGCGTCTGTCTTATATGAAAGACGTGGCGGGATATAAAGCAAATAATCACCTTGCCATTGAAGATTTATCCCAGGAAAGCAAGGTACTTTCCGCCTCCGTCTCTGAGGCGGAGAAGCTGGGCCTGGACGGGGAGTCGGTGAAACCTTTTATTCAGGCACAGATGGATGCCGCCAAAGCGATTCAGTATCGCTATCGCGCAGACTGGCTGTCGACCGTGGAAACAGGCTGGCAGCCACAACCTCTGGATCAGGTACGTTCAAAAATCAGCCTGTTAAGCACCCGCATTCTTAGCGGAATTGGCACCAGGTTAAGCCGTGGAGAGCGCTTTAACGATAAAAAGGCTTTTATGAACTCACTGAATCAGAAGCATTTAAACGCCAGTGACAAAGCCCGTTTGTGGCAGACGTTGGGCCAGATCACCCTGAAAAAACGCAGCGATAAATAACCGGCAGGGCTCTGCCGACAGGAAGGCGGCGGTTTCTCCTCGGTGTGATAAACAGGGCTGATAAAACGGCTGTGGGTAGAGCATCTTATTTCCAGTGATAAGTGAACACTGTATTGCTGGATAAATTTTAATGAGCAGACATAAGTGCTATTTGTTACAGGAAGAGGGATGGGTAAAAACCTGATATTCAGGGCGGTGATGGCCCTTACTACTGGCGCGTTTCTGGGCTGGGCGGTTGGAAAAACATCAGATATTTTCGGCCTGTCTTTAAGCAATGATCAGATAGTGCTGGCTGTTGCCCTGTTTGTCGTAATTATGGACCGGCTTGTATTTTCTCAAATTATCAAAAAAAGCAAAAAAGGGTGGTCAGCTTGCTCCCTGTGAAACAACTGTCTGACCGTAGCACAGGATAATGAAAAGCCAGTCTGCGCTGACAGCAGGGATAACGCTGCGACCGGATAACTCCATATAGCAAGCTGTAGCCGGGAAAACAGGCCTTCCCCGAAAACCGTTCAGAGCGCTAAATCAACCCATACAGCAGCATGATCGGATGCGGCATTGACCGGTTTTTTCAGCTCCGGATAGGTTTCCCATTTCACCGGACGTACACCGGGCCACATCCCTTTGCGCCAGACGCCGCCTTTTTCCACTTTCTGCCACAGCGCAGGCGAGAGCAGAATGTAGTCGATTTTACCGGCAGCAGTACAACTCCCCCAGGTACCGGGATATCCGCCATTGTCGAACTGTTGGTGGGTAAAAACGTCTTTCAGGTCGGTGTCACGAAGCAGGGGTGCCAGCGGTTCGCTGTCCGGCGTATCATTAAAATCGCCGCTGATGGCGATAAGCGTAATGCCCTGCTGAATGCGTTGCTGGTAGATCGCTTTTACGCGTTCCGCTTGGGCGCGGCGGCGGCTGTCTGAACTGCTTTTACCGCCGTAGCCTTTACTTTTCAGGTGATTCACTATCACCAGCAGCGTTTCCCCTCCGGGAAGTGGAATGGCAAACTCAGGACAATCGCGGGAGAAGATCAGCGCGCCAGCTTTATCTTTGTCATCCACATGACTGCGCATGGTATCAACAGGGAAAGACGCAGCGGTCATCAGACCGACGTCGATTCCCCGCTCGTCATTGCCATCGATAACCATAACGTGCTCAAAAGGTTGACCGTTACGCGCGGGCAGCATCTCGTTATTAAATGCCAGCAGAGCGGGCCGGTTTTCCGCTTCCACCACGGTCAGCAGGTCGGCATGTAAATCCACCATTACCTGAGCGGTCAGGCCCATCGCCACTTCATCGACCGGAGCGCGACGCAGTTCCAGAGAACCTACCCAGTCAGCACGCCCGTCGGAAACAATGCTGATGCCCGCCCCCTCTTTCTGCCGGGTCAGCAGTTTGCCGCGGTTACGCCGCAGGATCACAAAGGGGCCGGTATCCGATTTTTGCAGGCCCAGCTCATTCATCAGAGAGACCATCTCTTTTTTGATCGTCGCCGTGTAGGTTGTTTCACCCAACAGTTGATTGAGCCGGGCAAACTTTTCCAGAGTCGGTTTACCTGACTGCCACTCCCCCTGGTTCATGGCCCTCGCACGATCAAAGAGGTTTTCTACATTGAATGAAGCCAGACGCATGTGTCTCTCCTGATAGGGTTTCTGCCTGCCTGTAGTATGTACCCGGCCGTTAAATTTACCAGGGGGTGCAGTCCTGAGGCGTCAGTGTGATGCTATTCTGCCGGGTTTATATGACAAAGATACGGCTCTGCTGACCGGTTGTTGCCCGCCTGATGCCTGAGGCAGAAAAGCGGGATATATTCATCGAAAAAAAGTCTGCTGCAACTATTTCCAGACTGCGGCTGATTAAATTTTTCTTTTCATTTTTCTTTCTGGAAAGAGTTGGGTAATCAGGCTTCTTAATTCACCAAGATTTTTAAAACAAGTAGCAACCATTTCCCCGGCTTTATAACTGTAAAGAATAGATTTGAACGGGACATTTTCTCCGGCGTGTTTTCCGCCCGCAATGTCAGCCATATATTTGACGTAATCTTTAAATTCTTCAGGCGTTATGCCCTTTTCGTCATCAAGGAAATCATTAATGAAATCCTTGTGCGGTATGTTATCAAAAGCCTGTAACGGTGGGATGGTGTTGTATTGAGGGCAGACTTTATCAATATAGGGCGCGATACTGACTTGCACCTCGGGGCCAGATTCCCGCCAGGCGATAAAATGACAACGACGGGAAAACTGCGCCGTATCAGTATCGATAATCCGGCAAAGCGTCTGACGAAGCGGTTTATCCCACTCTTTTGTATAATCGCTTTCAAACTCTTTGAATTCAATCAGGATATTGGAAGAGGCGGTTCCGGCAAAAAAATCAGCAAATTTTCTGTCCTGCGAACCAGAAAAATTTCCGATGCTGATGGGTTCGTTTTTTTTATATCTGTCACTGAATTTATCTCTTAATACCGCAGAGAAAAAATCGATAACCTGTGATTCACCAATTTTTCTTTTGGCATTCATTTTATTTTCCGGACGATCATCACATCACTTTATACCGTGCCTCATTATCGAATTTTTCAGGTCACAATCAAGAAATATTGATATTTTTTCATGAGCCAGAAAACGAATTTATTCAGGATGCAGTATCTTTTCAATCTGCGCTGTACTGAGCGTGACCGCAAAAAAGCGGCGATAAAACGCTCTGGTTTCCTGCACCATATCAATATCAGCAAAGTGCTGTGGATAAAGTGTTTTTGCCAGCCAGAGAATTTGCAACGCGCTTTCGCTGGTTTCCCGACACCACCAGAATAATCCCTGCGGATTGGTATAAACACGCTGATGCTGTACCGCTGAGGTTCCCTGCCATGCCGGGTTCCCTCTGATGGCGGTGGCATCCCTGGCGTTCATCGCCACAATCACCTGCGGATTAGCCGCCACTATTTTCTCCAGCGGCACTTCTCCTGCACCGTTTTTTTTCGCCGGAAACCAGCTTTCTGCCACGTTTTCCGCACCCGCCACATCCATCCAGTCCTGATTAAGTGAAGGGCGGCCACTGGTGATGAGCGGGCTGCCCATGCTGTGATAAACCCTCACCCGCTCGGTGTCAGGCAAATGACGCAGCCGTTGCCTGACAAGGTTGAAATTACGGTCAAAGTAAGCCTGATAACGCCTGTCCTGCGCTTGTGCATCCGGCCCCAGCGCCTGAGCGGTCAGGGTAACCCGCTGACGTAGCGCCGTCAGAGAGTTGGCCGGCAGCGCCAGCGTTTTGATACCGGCGCGGGCCAGCCCCCCGGCCTGCGAGAGATGCATGTTTTGCGGAATAATCAGCAGCTGTGCCCGCAGGGCAATCACCTGCTCAGGGTGGATCTCGTGCGCACTGGTCACACCAACCACCGGGACCCGAATAATGTCGGGATAGATCTGACGAAAAAGAGGAATGCGTTGTGCCACCGCCGAGGTACCAACGATATTCCGGCTGTAGCCCAGCATGGCAATAATGGTGCTTTGCGCAGGCCACGGCGTGGCAACGCGTATTTCGCTGTGGTTTTCGCTGCCTGCAAGCGCAAAGCCGCAGAACAACATCACTCCCGCCATCAGCGCATATCTCAGGTGTTGCAGAATATTCATCGGGTGCTCCTGCTATTCAGAAATCAACGGTTACGGTGGCGCGGATTTCCCTGCCCGCCCCGGCGAATGCGCTGGCGGAGCCGCCGTTGCCGTCGCTGTCCGAAGGAAACAGAGAAGCCCAGTAATGTTTATTGCTGATGTTTTTGACGCTCAGCCGAGAGGTGGTGGGCAGGTTATTCAGCCTGGAGGTATAGCGTGCACCCAGATCCAGGGTGGTGTAGCTGGCTGTCCAGTAAGTATTGACCTGGTTCGCCGCTCGTTTACCGGTGTAGTGAAGGTTGGCACTGTACACCCAGGCGGGCAGAGCGGGCAGGCTGTATTCCAGCAGGACATTAGCCTGTATTTTTGCCACGCCAACCACCCGTTTATTGCGGGTGCTGTCATACAGGGTATTTTTCAGCCTCGGGTCGAGGAAGGTGATGCCGCTGTAGATATTCAGCTGTTGCCAGACATTGCCACTGGCGGTGAGCTCCACGCCTCTGTTGCGCTGTTCGCCCTGTTCTTTGTAGCGATTATCAGCGGGATCGACATAAGCGAACGGGCGTTGCAACCAGAACAGCGCTGCCCCCAGGTTAATGTCGTTAAATTCGCTTTTCAGTCCGGTTTCGTATTGCCTGCTGCGATAGGGGTTAAGCGTTTGTCCCTCATTAACAATGTTTTGTCCGGTCGGCGCGGTGCCACCCTGTTCCAGTGAATCCGCATAGCTGATGTAAGCCATGACGGAAGGGGTGATTTTGTAAAGCAGCGCGGCCATCGGACTGAAACCATTATCATTGATTTCTTTGGTCTTCTGGCCCTGTCGGTTGTAGTTGCGGGTGGACAGCCAGCTGTGGCTGAGATAGATCATCGCTGACCACTGCGGGGTAAATCTGAGGGTGTCGCCCACGGTCAGGCTCTGCTGGCTGTTCTCGCTGGATTTATAACGTGCGCCCTGTCTGATGATGCGGCCTGCTGCCGGTTCCTCTAATGGCGCGGGGTCAAAGAAGGACGTTTCACCCAGGTTGTAACGTTGACTGGCCCCTTTCGCCGCGTATATGGACCAGATATATCCACTGGTGGCGAGGGCCAGATCATGCGTCAGGCTGCCCGTTTGCAGATGCCCATTCAGCGTAAGCATGTTGCTCAGCACCCGAAAGCGACCGGCTGCGGCTGAATCACTCAGGGAGCGCGACAGCGTACCATTGCTGTCGCTCAGCGTGCCGGAAACCGAGCGCATCGCCCGGTCCGCCTGCTGATATCCCACGCCAGCTGTCATTGACCAGCTGTCATTAAAATAGTGGAGCAGGTGGGTGCTGACGGTATCGGTGGTCAGCACGCTACCGCTGGTGGGCAGGGTGTAGTTTTTGTTTTTACTGTCGGGTGCGGCGGGCAACGGGATAGTGTCGCCGTAGCTGAAGCTACCCGTCATGCCTTTCTTGATAAACTGATAGTGGCTGACATCCAGCTGGAGCTGCGTCCCCGGCTGAATATTCCAGTCCAGCGCAAGGGCGGCCAGTTTGCGACGCCGCGTGCTGTCAGCCACACTCCCTTCGCCATCTTCATTCAGCAGATTCAGACGATAACCTACGCTATCAATATGCCCGGCAAAGTCTGCGTGGCCCTGCCAGCTATTGCGACTTTGGTAGCCTACGGTGATGCGGTTCAGCGTCTCTGCGCCAGCACGTTTGGCGGTAAAATTAAACTGTCCGGCCGGGCTGGCAGGCCCGTACAGCGCGCCGGTCAGGCTGTTAAGCACATCAAGCCACGCCAGCATCTCTACCGGAAACGCCGTGGTGGCGACAATATTCAGTCCGTCGAGACGGCTGTTAGCCACCACGCTGCCCTGCATGCCACGACTTTGTGGCCGGCCAACATCCATGCCGCCACGCGCCTGCATCTGGCTGGAGGGCGCATACCTGAGTAATTCACTGACGCTGTTATCCTGCTGATTGGTCAGCATCTCACTGGTAATGGTGTTGGCAGACCACGGGGCCTCAATCCAGGGCAGATTACCCACAGGGCCGACGCTGATATCCTCAGTGACAAAACCCGCACCGGCCTGATTGTCTGCCTCTGTGCAACAATCAGGGGATGCGATGACCGTTATCTGTTTCTCTTTGGTAAAAACGTTATCTGTTGTGGGCTGCGAGGGGGATTGGGATGATGCGGCTGAGGCCATCCCGGCCTGAGCGGCCAGCAGTGTGGCCAGAAAGATCTTGTCCATAAGTTCTTTTCCGTTGTGTAAATGATTATATTTCGACCACTCCTGACGATACAGGCGCAGGTAATTCAATTCTGCGAGGCACATCGCTTAACGGTAAGGACTGTTCAGCTGCTCGATATTATGTGAGCAGCGCGGTCAGCAGATTTCGGACGCCGTTCACCGCCGGATCGCGCTGGTTGTCCAGACGCATGGCCAGATCCACGGAAAACGTCGGCAAAGCAAGAGGGCAGTCCACCACCGTCAGGGCGGTTCTCTCTGCCAGCGCCTCTGCGGCATGGGCGGGCAGGGTGGCGATGGCGTCTGTCTCGCCAATCATCCACGGCAAGGCCGCAAAATGCGTGGTCGAGGCAATGACATGGCGGGTCAGCGCCAGCTCTGCCAGCTTCTCATCGACAATACCGATGAAGCCGCCTGAAGAGACCAGAATATGCGGTCTGGCAAGGAAATCGGCCAGTTCAAAAGGACCGTCAGGCTTACCGGCCAGCAGGCAGCGGTAACGGCCGGTTCCTGACAGTTGTCGGCTCAGCAGAGGGGATTTGATTCCGCCGGAAGTTATCGCAAGATCGGCCTGGCGCAGTATCAGCATCTCCTCCACCAATTGCGCATAAGTTTGCCTGAACTGAATGCGTAATCCCGGCATTTGCTGGCGAACAGCGGCGATGATCGCACTGCCCCAGGCAAGTTCAAAATCATCTGACAGGGCCAGAATCACCGTGCGTCCCTGCCAGCCGGATGTTTCAGCAGAAAAGGCTGACAGCGTCAGGCGGCACTGATTGAGAATGTCAGAAATGGGCTGCTTCAGTTCGCTGGCCCTGGCGGTCGGGCGCAGACCCCGTCCGGTGCGTTCAAACAGCCGGTCATGCCAGACCAGACGTAATCTTCCCAGCGCCGCGCTGACCGCAGATTGCGTCAGTCCCAGACGCACTGCGGCCCTGCCCGCGCCGCCTTCCTCATACAGGGCTTCAAACACTTTCAGCAGGTTCAGATCCAGTCTGCTGATATCAATTTTATTCATATCACTTAGCGTCCCGGAATGATTGATTGATGACTCAATCTATCTCAGCATGGTGAAAAAATCACAGGAGAATCATCATGTCGCTATCCGTTGTTGCCGCATTACAGATGGGGTCGCATCCCGCCGGAAAAGCCGCCACCCCGGCGGAGATCCTGAGTTATGAAGATGAGATCCGCCGTCAGAACATCAGCTTGGTGGTGATGCCGGAAGCCTTGCTGGGGGGCTACCCGAAAGGCAGTAATTTTGGTACCTGGCTGGGGTTCCGACTGCCGGAGGGGCGCGACGCATTTGCTGATTATTACGCCAATGCCATTGACGTTCCTGGCCCGGAGTGTGACGAGCTGGCGGCTTTTTCTGCACGCAGTGGCGCCGATTTGGTTATCGGCGTCATCGAACGTGACGGCAGCACGCTCTATTGCAGTTCGCTGTTTTTCTCCCCGCAGGTGGGACTGGTGGCGAAGCATCGCAAGCTGATGCCAACCGGGACCGAGCGTCTGATCTGGGGGCAGGGCGACGGCTCGACGCTGCCGGTGGTGCAAACCGCCGCGGGTAAAGCGGGCAGTGCTATTTGCTGGGAAAACCATATGCCACTGTTGCGCGCAGCCATGTATGCCAAAGGAGTGGAAATCTGGTGTGCGCCCACCGTTGATGAACGCGATGTCTGGCGGGCTTCGATGCGGCACATTGCGCACGAAGGGCGCTGTTTTGTGATCACCGCCTGCCAGATTCAGCCTTCTCCGGCCGAACTGGGCATAGAGGTGGCGGGCTGGGAGCCACAGCGCGCATTAATTAATGGCAACAGTATGATCGTCGGGCCGCTGGGCGAGGTGCTGGCGGGGCCGATGACTGGCGTTAGCGGCCTGCTGGTGGTGCAAATCGACAGCGCTGAGTTGGTCCGTGCGCGTTATGATTTTGACGTTTCCGGACACTACTCGCGCCCTGATGTGTTCTCGCTTCAGGTGGATGAGCGGGCGAAACAGAACGTCACTTTCCTCAGATCGTAGCCAGCCAGTAAAGCAACGTCAGACGAATCCACTGAAAAAATTGTTGCAGGACTGTTATCATCACCGCTGGCTTATACAGGGCAGAATAAGATGGCGGGGATGGTTTTATTGCCTGGCGTAATGTGTGATGCCGGGCTGTGGCAGGAGATGGTAGCCGACCTGGCAGGATACGGGCCGTTGATTTATGGTGATTTATCCCGCGACGCTTCGCTGGAGAAGATGGCGGCGAGGTGCCTTTCTCAGGCTCCTGAACGTTTTACGCTGGTCGGATTCTCAATGGGCGGATTTGTGGCCCGAGAGATGATTCGACAGGCTCCCGAGCGGGTGCAGCGTTTGATCCTGATTGCCACGTCCAGCCAGCAGGACAGCCCACAAACCCGTGCTGTTAAAGTCGCCACTGCAAAATCACTGTCGGGTAGCCAGGGGGCTTTTCATGGCCTTGGGCAAAAGGCTATCGCGTTGTCACTGAGTGCAGACCATGCCAGTGATCCCGGGTTGCAGTCACAAATCCGGCAGATGAGTCTGCGGATGGGCAAAGAGGCATATTGCCGTCAGTTACTGATGGACCGTCACAGCGATACACATCTGTTAAACCAAATCTCTTGTCCGACGCTGGTGATCGCGGCTGCCGGGGACAGGATGCGCAGCCTGGAGGAGTCGCAAATAATATATCGACTTATTCCTGATGCCACGCTGGAAATCATTGATGATTCAGGGCATATGCTGCCGCTGGAACAACCCGCTTCTCTTACCAGATGTATCTGTCGCTGGCTGTCCGACACGCCAGGATAAAAATTTACTAAATAAATTGCAGAAATCCGCTCAAAAAATAGTGTGAAAGGGTAAATTAGCGGGGGTCCTGTTACAGAGAGCATGGATGCAACGGGGCAGTTACTGAAAGCATGAATTGGGAAGAGATGGTACGAATGAAAAAATGGTTACTGGCGCTGGGCCTGGCGCTGTGTGCGTTGTACGCCAGTGCGGCGGAAAATAGCGATCCTCAGACTACCAGCAAAAATTTTTACAGTTGGTATCTTGCTGCACTGAATAAAGAAGAAAGCCCAATAGATGAGCATGATCCGTTACTGAACGACTATGTCACGCCCCGGTTGTTGCAAAAAATCAACGTGCTGATCAAAAGTCCGGATGGCATGGAGGATGACTATTTTTTGCAGGATCAGGATTACAGCGATGCCTGGATTGATCACGTCAGCGTCAGTCGTTTCACCATTGATGGCGATACTGCGTCAGGGGATGTCGTTCTCGGCAACGATCCCAGCGATCAGCAACTGTTGCTGGTCACTTTGCACCGGGATCGTCATGGCTGGCGGATTGATGATGTGGTTAAAGAGAATAAATAAGTCGCGCGGCACTCA
Organism: Erwinia papayae; assembly: GCF_058241465.1. Taxonomy (NCBI): domain Bacteria; kingdom Pseudomonadati; phylum Pseudomonadota; class Gammaproteobacteria; order Enterobacterales; family Erwiniaceae; genus Erwinia; species Erwinia papayae. Next base: position 425,075 of record NZ_JBZCHT010000002.1, on the reverse strand, counting down.
AAGCCGCCCGACAAACTGTTGGCTGAGCCTGTCCAGCAGTTCATAACGTTTACGGTATTCCGAACGCTTTTTGCTGACCACCTCGTCCAGCGGCTTGCGCGGAAATGTCATTGGGATGGCATAGAGCTGAGCCGACAGCGGTACGGCATGGAGTGACTCCCAGAACTCGTTATAGCTGGCGTGAAACAGGCTCTTTTTCTTCAGACGATAACGCAGGCTACGGAAAATATGTCCGTGATCACTGACCGCCTGGATTTGCACTACGCCGGTTGCCTGGCAAAATAACAGCAGTGTTTCCATCAGCAACCGTTTGGGGAACAGGCCATAACAGGCTTTGGTCGCTTCGCGAATACGTTCATGTGGGGTGTCTCTGTGTGCCCCCTGAATACCGCCGATCACCACCACCGGGTTTCCGTTCTGACACACAACGGCAAAGGTCAGCATCGCCAGCTTCTCGCCATCGACGCTGACGAACAGATTAACTTCTCCTTCACGTTCACAGCGACCGGTGCAGGCCAGCGTAATGCTGAAGTGCTCGCCATTTTTACCGTCGAACTGCAACAACTCAACGCCTTGCGCCGTCAGCATCGCCTCTCTGAGGCGCGGCGACGACAGATTTTTAATGAAATCATAATGATCGATGACGGCCTGCACGCGTTGCATCACCGGCATCCCCCCATAGAGATAAGGGCGGTGAATCTTACTGGGTAAGGTGTGCTGGACGGAGAGAATACTGCGCATCACCGGCTCGGCGGTAATGGCATTGACCAGACGATGAGTCTGGGCGGGCCAAATCAGCGAACGCATCAGATACTTAACACGATATTCACGGTCATACCACAGTTTACCCGGCTTGAGCCTGCCCGAAACCAGGGATAAGAAGAATGTGAGACTGCTCTCCGGATGAGGTAAAAAAGTGGTATCAGACATGTTAAGTATTCCAGGGGTCAAAAGCCCAGTGAAACACCCCAATCTTCAACATCAGATAAATGATAAATTTGTCGTTAGCTGTCTTTATAAATGGTTGATGAGGTGTTTAAATTAGGGCAACTAAAGGCAAATTATTATGTTGTTTTCGGAGCGGGAATATTGCGCAGTGTCATTATGTTGTGATGATTTTTCACCGGAAATGTCATCATGATATGTGGTCTGGGCTGAAAACTATTCTGAATTGAGACAGGCAGGACGATGATGTTAGCAGGTGTACTTTTTGCTCTGGCAGCAGGGCTGATGTGGGGACTGATCTTCGTTGGCCCGCTGCTGGTGCCGGACTATCCCGGCGCGTTGCAATCTGTCGGGCGCTATGTTGCTTTTGGCATGATTGCGCTGCCGCTTGCCTGGCGCGATCGCCACCGCCTGAAACTGCTGGCTTGCAGCGACTGGATTGAAGCCCTGAAGCTGGCGCTGGTTGGCAACCTTCTTTATTACACCTGCCTGGCCAGTGCCATCCAGCGCACTGGCGCACCGGTATCCACCATGATTATTGGCACGCTGCCGGTAGTGATCTCCATCAGCGCGAATCTACTGTATGGCGGTGAAGATGGCCGGTTACCCTGGCTGAAGTTAGTTCCCGTATTGGTGCTGATCGCTGCCGGACTGGGGTTGGTTAACGTGGCGGAATGGCAGGCAATGGGGCAGCAAAACGATTTGCTGCGTTATCTCAGCGGCATCCTGCTGGCGCTGGCGGCAATGGTTTGCTGGACATGGTATCCCCTGCGTAACGCCCGCTGGCTGCGTGAACATCCGGGCAGCAAAGCCACCACCTGGGCTACTGCTCAGGGAATCGCCACCTTACCCCTGGCAGTGATGGGGTATCTGCTGGTGAATATGCAGCTGCACTTCAGTCGTCCTGATTTTCCCCTGCCGCTTGGGCCACGACCGGCAATATTTCTGGCATTGATGCTGGCTATTGGTCTGTTCTGTTCCTGGCTGGGAGCGCTGTGCTGGAATGAAGCCAGCCAGCGGCTGCCAACGGTTCTGGTGGGTCCGCTGATTGTTTTCGAGATACTCGCCGGTCTGGCTTATACCTTTATATTACGTCACAGCTGGCCTGGACTGCTGACCAGTGTTGGTATTGGCTGCCTGGTCGTTGGGGTGGTGCTGGCCACGCGAATCAAACCGCAACCACTGGTTCGAAAAATCGCTGCCGTTAAATGAATCAGGCACCCTTCTCGCCGGGATATAAACAAAGAACGGAACTTTTCCGGGCAAAAATTTGTGACGTTTGCCTCATTTTTGCACAATTACGATATCAGTTTCTTTGGAGTGGCAGTCATGGTTTGCCTGCCACAAGGAACAATTGTTCCGCTATCAGAATAATCGCTAATCCTATTCTTTGCTTTTCAGGGACAGTCAATTTGTTCTACTCATTTCCTCCCGCAGAATTAACCAGACTGTCTTCGTCCCTGTGAGCCATCATTAACTCAAATTTCTTTGGTCTCGCTCTGGTTAATAATGGCTATTATCTTTCCGAACACATTAACCACAGAGAGATAAAAGAGTCATCATTGTTTAGTCATTGCTGGATAATGAATCAAACGTTAAGTGTTTTTACTGAGTTTTATCTTCGGTTAGTGGTGAGAGGGGCATCGCCTTTCCTGACGTTATGGCCGTAAATACGCATATTCTCGCCATGAGAGCGCGCAGGGCACAGCAGAGTTCGTAGACATAGCAGGAAACAGATTATCTTATCTGCCGCCAGAAGAGACATAATCGTCAGTGATGCTAATGTAGTAATAAGCACATCTCTCTCAGCTACTGAGAGAGATGTGCTTCTATTCTACTGATATTGCAGGTTAAATTTGACGTGCGACGGATGTGGCGCCCGGATGGACGTTGAGTTTAATGATTAACAATACAGAAAATATGTCGTTCAAAAAAGGCACTAAACTTAAGAACAATAACCAGAATATTTAAAATTCATACTGTCAAAGAAGACATTTATGCCAGCCGCAATTAATGATTTTCTAAGTTATAAGGATAGTGATAAACACTGCGACTAATATCCATCAACCGGCAGCTGCGTCGGGTGCCGATCTCAAAGGTTTCCTGTAAAAAATTAACTGCCTGAAGTTTCTCATTGGTAGTAAAGAAGTTTTTCATCACGCTTTGCAGCATTTCCTTATCTGAGGACAGAGTTTGCAGCTCGCGCTCCATCGTGTGAACTTTATCCTCCAGGTCTTTGATTTTCCTGCCTTCCTCTGAGAAAAGGCCAGAATACTTCTTTTTCCAGCTGTAAAAGGTGGCTTCAGAAATCCCCAGTTCTTCACAAATCTCTTTCACTTTAACGCCACATTCCGATGCTTTAATAGCACTGGTGATTTGCTCTTCGGTATATCGTGACTTTCTCATAAATGCTATTACCTTTCTTAACTATAATGTGATGAGAACGATTTCATTAATTAATGGATCTAAATAATCCATAAATTAGTTCAGTCTCGTTAAGTACGCGATTTGAATTGAATGCTTTACGTTAAGGTATTATGAAGAAATATCATCATGGGATTTCTCCTATTTTATTTGTCATGGTGCCAGTTGACTTTCGATATTTCGTTTTTTGTTATAAATTCTTTTCACGTCGTCAGGCATTGGCTGAACGTAATTAAGAATAATCCCCAGGATAGTTCCTGTGTCTCTGCTATTTATTAGTCAGGTGTTTTAAATATGCTTCACTTGAATTAAGTCCGACTGAGATCGGAATATTCCTGAACGGAGCGTATGGCAGCAATAAAAACTAAAAATAAGAGCGGTCTGGTTTTTTTGTAATCTTATTTTCAGATTCCTTTTTTTTCGGGTGTCTGACGTAATTTTTTTCTCTTCCAGACAAGGATGTACGCAGTTTGGCATTAAGTTAAGTACGACAAAGGATGCTCCAATGAAATACAGTGTTGTATCAAACGCCGCCTGGATGATGTCTGAAAAAGTGGTTTCAGTTTTCGGTGTGATATTTGTAACGTCCTATGTGGCTAAATCATTTGGGCCATCTGTATTCGGACAAATAGCATTTTCTGCCTCGCTTTTTTCTATTATTCAGACAATTGCTATATTCGGTACGGAAACCATTCTGTTTAAAAGTATCAGTAAGAGTGTAAATCGAGGGACGCGCCTGATGGCTGTTGCTAAGCAGCTACGTATAACATTGTTATTATTACTGTCCGTGCCGGTATTAATTTATGTCTGGTTGATGATGCGGGAAAATTTTTTGATTTTCACCGTGGCATCTTTCCTGTCTGCCATTTTTGTCACTCAGGATATTTTCAGCGTCTATAACAATGCACGACTGGAATCGCGCATGAATACCCTTGCTAACGCAACGGGAATGATACTGAGCTTTACCATCAGCTTTACCATCAGCTTTACCATTGCCTGGCTGAGGCTCAGCCCATTGTGGTTGTCTCTGTCTGTCGTGTCGGTCACGCTGGTACCGTACCTGATTAAGCGCACTCTGTTTTATCAGGCCAACAGCATCAGCTCGCCACCAAAGCGGAAGCAGCGTAACTATCTGCGCTATCTGCTGCACGCCGGATTGCCGTTGGCGATTTCCAGCGTGTTTATCTCCGTTCAGGTCAGGCTGGCGCAGTTTTTCCTGGTCGGCGTCGGTTCTGCCCATCAGTTAGGGCTGTTCACCGCTGCAAATACGATTTCTGCCTCGTGGATATTTATCCCGGTGGCTCTTATTACTTCCAGCTTTGCTGAAATTTTCAGGGAGCGTAAGGAGGTTGCGATACAGCTGGCCGCCAGGCTGAATGGCTATGTTATGGCGGTATCATTACTGATGCTTCTGCTGGTGGCATTGTCAGGGGAGCATCTGATTCGTTCCCTGTACGGGCATGATTACTCCGCGTCCGGCGATCTGGTTACGCTGTTGTCACTGGCAACCTGTTTTTCGGCAATGGGCACCGTCGCTTATCGCTATATGGTGAAAGAAGGTGGGTTCAATTATCTGCTGATAAAAATTATTTTGCTGGTAATGATAAGCGTGGTGACCAACTGGTACTTCATTCAGCATTGGGGATTAACAGGAGCAGCCTGGAGCGTGCTCATTACTGAGATTTTGTCTCTGACCGTAATGAATTATTTCTTTAAGAATGGTGTCATTCTTAAAATACAACTTTCCTCACTCAACTACAAAACATACAAACTGAGGCAAAAATGTTAAAACTCAAAACACAATTGAGAAAAAGCATCTCGTATATTTTTAAGAAAATGCCGTGGGTTTATCAGGACAGAATCAATTATTTTCGTAAATTTAAGAGGTTGCCAAATATATATCAGCCGAAATTATTTAATGAAAAAATACTGCATCGTAAATTTGTTACGGGTGATCATGTTCGTTATGGCATTCTTTCAGATAAAATTTTAGTGAGAGATTACATAGCAAAAACGATTGGTGACAAGTATCTGATTCCTATGATACATGAAACATCGCAACCGATTACGTTGCTGGAGCTGAAGTCATTAAAGAATACAGTCATCAAACCGAATCATGGCTCCGGAATGGTCGAAATTGTGCTTGAGGAGCCGGACTGTATAAAAAAGCAATTGCTGATTAAGCAATGCGAAGAGTGGTTAAGCCGTGATTTTTCTCTGGAAGCGCGCGAAATTCATTATCGCTATATCAAGCCACGCATCCTGGTTGAACAATATGTCGGCGACGGTAAATTCGCCGCAGTGGATTATAAATTCCACATGTTTAATAAGAAAAATGGCCATTTTGAGTATGTTTTGCAGGTTATCTATAACCGTGTCGGCGCGGCACCTTTGTCAATGAGCTTTTATGTAAATAACCTCAAGACCTGTTTTTACAAAATTCGCGATACCGGGTTTGATACCAGTAGCGAGATGCCGTCGCTGGAAAAAGCGCTGGAATTAAGTAAAAAGCTGGCGGCGGACTTCGATTATGTCCGGGTTGACTGGTATATCAATGAAGGACAAATCTATTTTGGCGAACTGACTTTCACGCCGGGCGCAGGCCTGGTGACTGGCCTGGATCAGGGGCTGAATGAAATGATGGGCAACATGTGGGAGCAGGACCGCAAAGCGCAAAACGCCGAAAAGGCGGGCAGCCTTGTTACTGCATTGCCGGTGATGCTGAAAAAAGTTTAATCACAGGTCAGTCTTGCCGCCGCCCTCTTCAGAGCGCGGCGGGAAATTTTTACGGCATTGGGTAGTCAGTTGGGGTGTGGCTCATCACATCCACAAAGACATCTTTAGTGATGTGCCAGAAATTGAGCAGATTTTCCATGCTCAGAGTGATACCCAGCAGGCCGGTGACGAACCAGCAGGACATACCGATGCCCACGCCGGTGAAAACAAAAGCCATACCGTTATGGCTTGCCTGACGGCATTTCACGTTGAAGGTGCTGGCCAGAAACATCATTACTGCACTTAACAGTTCCCATCTCATTAACACCAGGCTGGCGGTTAGGGTACCCATTTCTTTTGCAAACTCCGCGACAAATCAGGCCTGACAGTGGATTTTCATCACAATTCAGGTAAGAAAGTTGCCAGGAATGCTTTTCACCTGAACTGACCAGTCAGTCAAAGAAGTGTGACGAAGGTCACATTATATCAGCCATTTTCAAAAACTGAACACTTTTAAGGCGTAATCAGGTGGTTTTTTACGCCGGAAATGTCAGCCGAGTTCGGGATGGGGCTGCTCAATGGGTAACAATGCGGCGACGCATGGTGTGACTATAGGCGGTGGGCGTCAGAGAAAACTGCCGCCGAAAAACACGGCAGAAGGTCTGCTGTGAATCGTAACCATACTGCATGGCGATGTCGAAAACCGGACGTTGGGTCTGGCGTAAGGCTTCTGCGGCCAGGGTCAGACGACGTTCGCGAATATAGCCCCCCAGCGTCTGCCGGGTTACGGTGCGAAACATACGTTGCAGATGCCATTTCGAATAGCCGGATTTTTCCGCCACCTTATCGATAGACAGTGTTTTATCCAGATTACTGTCGATCCAGTTGGTGAGCGTGTTGATGATTTGATCATGCATACGTTGTGTTCTCCCTGGTTTCTGACGACTGGCCTGTTGGTCATTGGATAATGGGTAACTTTCTTTCGCCTTCGTAATGGCTGCTGAGTATAATTCCTCAAGTTAACTTGAGGTAAAGCGTAAAGATGAAAAAAAATCTTCACTCTCTGAACAAACGTGAGCTGACCCCCGGAGATGTGGCCCGGCGTTGTGGGGTGGCGGTTTCGGCATTGCATTTTTATGAAAGCAAAGGATTAATCAGCAGCTTCCGTAACGGCGGTAATCAACGGCGCTACAACCGCGACGTGCTCCGGCGGGTGGCGATTATTAAAATCGCTCAGCGTATTGGTATTCCGCTGGCAACCATTGGCGAGCATCTGATGCAGTTTCCAGTGAGTAAGCGCATGTCACCAAAAGAGTGGGCGGTGCTGTCGGCAAAATGGCGCGAAGAGCTGGACGATCGCATCAATACGCTGACCCGCCTGCGTGAAGATCTTGATGGCTGCATTGGCTGTGGTTGCCTGTCTATGGCCGATTGTCCGCTGCGCAATCCTGATGACCAGTTGAGCGCGCGCGGGACCGGGGCGATCCTGCTGGAGCCTGCCAGCGACTAGCGACGTCTATACTGAGGGTTCTTCGTTTCACACAAGGACCGGTTATGATCACTGTTCATCATTTGAATAACTCCCGTTCACAGCGTGTTTTGTGGATGCTTGAGGAACTGGAGTTGCCCTGGCAAATCAAACTTTACCAGCGAGAAAGCACCATGCTGGCCCCGGAGGCATTGAAAAAAGTTCACCCGCTGGGCAAATCCCCGGTGATTACTGACGGTAACCGCACTATCGCGGAATCCGGGGCGATCCTTGAATACCTTCAGGAACGATACGACAGCGAAAACCGACTGACACTTTATGATGAGGATGCCCGTTTGCAGTCTCGTTACTGGCTGCACTATGCCGAAGGTTCGCTGATGCCGCTGCTGGTGATGAAGTTGATCTTCAGTCGGCTGGGTAAGCCGCCGGTGCCCTGGCTGATGCGCCCGATAGGCAACGCATTTGCTAAAGGGGTCGGGAAGGGCTATCTGGATAAGCAGCTTGCCACCCACCGTGATTTTATTGAGCAACATCTGGCGGGCCATGAGTGGTTTGCCGGATCGCGGTTCAGTATTGCTGATGTGCAGATGAGTTTTCCATTGCAGGCGCTTAGTAGTCGTGGTGGTGCGGCTGATTCCCCGGCTATTCAGGCGTGGCTGGGGAAAGTTAAACAGCGTGCCGCCTGGCAACGTGCAGTGCAGAAGGGCGGCGAAGTTCATCTGGACTGATTTCCCGTAGCATCAGACTTTCATCCTGCCAGGTGCCCCTGTGTCCATAAGAAAGTGCTATTAGGATACGCTTTGCGGGATGGGTAGAGTCTTTTCTGTTAAGAGCCAGCGTTCTGACATTAACTTATGCACGGTCAGGAGTTGAAAGTGCATTGATAAAGGCAGGATAATCGTTTGCCTTTCCATAAATGATAAGAAATCTCAGGGGAATTTCTCAATGTCTACTCCTTCTTCTCAGGCCGGCGGTTCGCTGGATGCCTGGTTTTCTATTTCTGCACGTGGCAGTTCCGTTCGTCAGGAGGTGGTAGCAGGTCTGACTACCTTCCTCGCGATGGTCTATTCGGTGATTGTAGTGCCCTCAATGCTGGGCAAAGCGGGCTTCCCGCCAACCGCCGTATTTGTTTCCACCTGTCTGGTGGCCGGTTTTGGTTCTTTAATTATCGGGCTGTGGGCCAACCTGCCGATGGCGATTGGTTGTGCGATCTCACTGACGGCCTTTACCGCCTTCAGCCTGGTACTGGGACAACACATCAGCGTGCCAGTGGCGCTCGGCGCGGTCTTTCTGATGGGGGTGCTGTTTACCCTTATTTCCGCCACCGGTATTCGCGCATGGATTTTACGCAACCTGCCGATGGGTGTGGCGCACGGAACTGGCGTGGGTATTGGCCTGTTTCTGCTACTGATTGCCGCTGATGGTGTGGGGCTGGTGGTAAAAAATCCGGCACCCGGCCTGCCTGTGGCGCTGGGTAATTTTGCTTCTTTTCCGGTGCTGATGTCGCTGCTTGGGCTGGCGGTTATTTTTGGCCTGGAGAAACTGCGCGTGCCGGGCGGTATCCTGCTGACAATGATTGTCATCTCGGTTGTAGGCCTGTGTTTTGATCCAACGGTGAAATATCAGGGGCTGTTTGCCATGCCTTCCCTGTCAGATGCTCAGGGTCATTCACTGGTATTCAGCCTGGATATTCTCGGCGCGCTGAAACCTGCGGTACTGCCGAGCGTACTGGCGCTGGTGATGACTGCCGTATTTGATGCCACCGGCACCATTCGTGCGGTAGCGGGCCAGGCAAATCTGTTGGACAAAGAAGGGCAGATTATCAATGGCGGCAAAGCCCTGACCACGGATTCGCTGAGCAGCGTGTTTTCAGGCCTGGTAGGCGGCGCACCAGCAGCGGTGTACATCGAGTCGGCGGCGGGTACGGCAGCCGGTGGCAAAACCGGTCTGACGGCTATCGTGGTTGGCGTGTTATTTCTGCTGATCCTGTTCCTTTCTCCGCTTGCTTACCTGGTTCCGGCCTATGCCACAGCCCCCGCATTGATGTATGTGGGTTTACTGATGCTGAGCAATGTGTCGAAAATTGACTTCAGTGATTTTGTCGATGCGATGTCCGGCCTGCTGGCTGCGGTGTTTATCGTTCTGACCTGTAACATTGTGACCGGCATTATGCTGGGGTTTGGTTCACTGGTGATTGGTCGTATTTTCGCCGGAGAATGGCGCAAGCTTAACCTGGGCACCGTGGTGATTGCCGTGGCGCTGGTGGCCTTTTACGCAGGAGGCTGGGCGATTTAACTCTTCTTCCAGAGGCCGGGCATCCGGCCTCTGTTCTCTGTCATTTTCCTCTTTTTTCTCCGCATCTGCGCACATCCTGTTTTTAAACGGCTTATATTTTTGTTTTACTATTCCTCTGCGCCTGCCCCAGGCAGGATTGTGGCACACACTGGAAGAGCTTTTTTAAGGACAACATGGAAATATTCTTTACTATCCTGATACTGACGCTGATGGTATCGCTGTCTGGCGTTGCGGCCCGCATCATCCCCTTTCAAATTCCACTGCCACTGGTACAGATTGTATTAGGTGCACTCCTTGCCTGGCCTACCTTTGGACTGCACGTGGATTTTGATCCTGAGCTGTTTCTGGTGCTGTTTATCCCTCCGCTGCTATTCGCTGATGGCTGGAAAACGCCGACCAGTGAATTCCTGCGGCATGGCCGGGAAATTATTGGCCTTGCGCTGGTGCTGGTGTTGATAACCGTGGTCGGAATCGGCTATCTGATTTACTGGTTGGTGCCGGGTATTCCGCTACTGCCTGCTTTTGCCCTGGCGGCGGTGCTGTCACCCACCGATGCCGTGGCGCTTTCCGGTATCGTAGGTGAAGGGCGTATCCCCAAAAAGATTATGGCGATTTTACAGGGTGAGGCGTTGATGAATGACGCATCAGGTCTGGTTTCACTGAAATTTGCCGTGGCGGTGGCGATGGGGACGATGGTGTTTACCGTTTCCGGTGCCTCGCTGGAGTTCGTGAAGGTGGCGGTTGGCGGTCTGGTGGCCGGGATCGTTATCTGTTGGCTGTATGGGCGGTCGCTGCGCCTGTTCAGCCGCTGGAGCGGTGATGATCCTGCCACGCAGACCGTCCTGCTGTTGCTGCTGCCGTTTGCATCCTATCTGATTGCGGAACATATTGGTTTTTCAGGCATTCTGGCAGCGGTGGCCGCCGGGATGACCATCACCCGCTCGGGCATTATTCGTCAGGCTCCGCTGGCAATGCGCCTGCGTGCTAACAGCGTCTGGCAGATGCTGGAATTTGTCTTTAACGGCATGGTGTTCCTGAAGCTGGGTCTGCAATTACCCGACATTCTGCAAAATTCCGTCACCGAGGCAAACGCCGATCCGAATGTGGATTTCTGGATGCTGGTGTTGTCGGTCGTGATGGTTTACGCCGCCCTGATGCTGGTGCGTTTTGCCTGGTTGTGGACCATGCGATTGATAAGCCAGCGGTTGTTGAAAAAGCACCCGATGGAGTTCACCAGTTATTCATTACGCGAACTGTTGATCGCCTCGTTCGCCGGTGTACGTGGCGCAATCACCCTGGCCGGTGTGCTCTCTGTTCCGTTGTTTCTGCCGACCGGTGAGGGATTCCCGGCGCGTTATGAGTTGGTCTTCCTGGCGACAGGGGTGATTCTTTTCTCTTTGCTGGTTGGTGTGGTGATACTACCGCTGTTGCTGCGTGGCGTGGAAGGCATGGATAAAACCGCTCATCGTCACGAAACGCAGATGGCCCGCGCGGTAATGGCCGGTATCGCCATCGACAGCCTGCACAAAATGGAAGAGCGGTTGATTGCCGACACCGAGGAGAATATTGACCCTGAACTGGTGAAAGAGATCAGCTCGCGGGTGATTGGTAATCTGCGTCGACGGGTGGAAGGTAAAGAGGATCTGGAGCAGGCGCTTTACGCGGAGAATCTGGAGCGTCGTTTCCGGCTGACTGCCCTGCGGGCGGAGCGCGGAGAGCTCTATCATCTGCGTGCGACGCAGAAGATCAGTAACGAGACCATGCAAAAGATACAGCACGAACTCGACCTGCTGGAGGCATTGCTGATAGAGAAGGAAGCGTAGAGAGAGGCGCGCACCTTCTGGTGCGCGATTCACCTGGCTGTTTTTTTGAATAGTATTATTTAATCGTCATTTAATTTAATAAAGTACAATTGACTGCGTCGCCCACTCGCCTTAAATAATTCACGACCGTTATCCTGTGCCCTCTGTTGTAATGGATAAATTCACCATTCCTGTTAATGCTTTACCCGTGCGCAATAATCTTAGTAACAATATTAAGAATGGGGTGAATATAACCAATGATGTTGCGAAGCCTTGACCTGAAATTTTCCCGTGGTCGTTCTAAGAAAGGTGTTTATGGCCTGCGGAGAAATGAGTGCGTAACCGGAGGCGGTTAGCGAATTTTTGCCTTCTCCGCTGCCCCTGTTTCTGCTACGTTTTATACCGACAGCGCAGGGGTATCACCGGGCCAGAATTCACGGCAGCAACTGATCCATGCCTGGGCACTTTTCGACAGATAGCTTCCCTCGCGCCAGATCAGGCCCAGTTTCCACTGCAAATCGGACTCCAGCGGTAACCACAACAACTGGCTTGTATCCAGCCGCTGGCAGATAGGTTCTGGCAGGATCGCCACGCCCATTCCCGCCTGGACCATCGCCGCGAGGAAATCCCACTGCCCGCTGCGTACTGCAATTTGCGGTGTAAAGCCGCTGGCCTGGAAAGCGCGCATCAACTGGCGGTTAAGTGAAAATTCCTCGTTGTAGATCAAAATGGGGTGCCCGGCCAGTTCCACCAACGGAATATGGCTACGACGCAGCCATTCGGTGGTGCGTGGTACCAGCACACACAGGGGATGGCTCATTAATGCCAGGGCGTTGAGCGGTAAATCGTCAGCCACCGGCAACGCGGTGAGGGCAATATCGAGGCTACCGGACAGCACTGCCTGCTGCACCGTCAGCCCGCCAAATTCTGAAATCTTCAGCTCCACCCCGGGATAGCGCTGACGGAAAGCGGAAATCGATCCGGCAATTTGCATCCCGACCATTGGCGGAATGCCCAGTCTCAGCTCGCCGGTCTTCAAATCGTTAATATCACTGATCTCAGCTTCCAGCTGTTTGAACTCCTGCAGGATGGTCATGCCACGCTGATACACTGCCTGCCCGGTATCGGTAAGATGCAGTTTGCGCCCTTCACGGATCAGCAGCGTGCAGCCCAGTTCATCCTCCAGCTGTCGCAGCATCTTACTGATGGTCGGTTGGGTGACATACAGCTGTTCTGCGGCGCGGGTAAAGCTTTGCTGGCGGACCACTTCGACAAAATAACGCAACGCGCGGACGTCCATAAACATTCCTTTTATGCATAGTTGAAATAATATTAAGTCATTTTTTTCACCTTCTGTTACCGCTTTATACTTTGCGGATGCATTATCAGAGGAAAGGCATTATGGCGCTGGCAATACCCGCTACGGGGTGGTGGCAACGTATTCAGGTTGCGCTTCAGGTGGTTTTATACATCGCTTTTTTCATCATGGCGCAGCAGCTGGTGGACTGGCTGCATCTGCCGTTACCCGCCAATATCGTGGGGATGCTGTTGTTACTGGCGCTGATTGTCTTGCGGGTCATGCCGCTGAACTGGGTGAAAGCCGGATCGCGCTGGCTGTTGGCCGAAATGCTGTTGTTCTTTATTCCGGCAGTGGTGGCCGTGGTGAATTATTCACATCTGCTGCGGGTTGAGGGCTGGCGTATTCTGCTGGTTATTGGCATCAGTACACTGTTGGTCTTAAGCGCGACGGCGCTGGTGGTGGACCGCGTTTACCGTTTTGAAATATGGCTGGCAGAGCGTAAATCAGGTCGCAACCATGAATGATCTGATTATCACCACACTCTGCCCGATCGTCACGCTGCTGATTTACTTTTTCAATAAACGGCTGTATCGCCGCTGGCACCGGCTGCTACTGATGCCGCTGGTGATGACGCCGATGGTGCTGGTGGCGTTGCTGTTGGTGACGCACATCTCCTGGCAGAACTATATCGGTGAAAGTCACTGGCTGATGTGGCTGCTGGGCCCGGCGACGCTAGCGTTTGCCGTGCCGGTTTACGAAAACCTGCCGGTGATTCGTCGTCACTGGTTGTCGCTCACCGCCGGGGTGATCACCGCCACGCTGGTTGCGGTGTGCAGCTCGGTATGGCTGGCAAGATTGTTAACCTTGCCGGAAGCGGTTCAGCGCAGCCTGGCGGTGCGCTCAATTACCACACCCTTTGCGCTGGCGGCGGCGAAGCAGCTCGGCGGCCAGCCCGATCTTGTCGCGCTGTTTGTGGTGATTACCGGGGTTTTTGGTATGGCGGTGGGGGACGTGCTGTTTCTGCGCCTGGCGGTAAAGCAGGGCATGGCAAAAGGGGCCGGATTTGGCGCGGCGTCTCACGGTGCCGGGACCGCCAGAGCTTACGAAATCGGCCAGCAGGAAGGGGTGGTTGCCAGCCTGGTGATGATGCTTTCCGGGATTGTCACGGTGGTGCTGGCCCCGGCGATTGGCCATCTGATGTGGGCAACCGTCTGAGACATATTCTGTTACCCACTGAATTTTAATGTTAAGTAAATCAGCCCGACTCTCATGTTATTCCAGCTGATGATGGTTTACTCTCGGCGAGGCCGTCGGCAAGCGGCGTGAGTTAATTTTTCAGGAGAATAAGATGAAAGCAGTGGCAACTACCGCAGGCGCTCTGGCGCTACTGGCACTGGCGGGATCGGCGCAGGCAATTGAAGGTGGCGTGGATGTGGGCCGTGAATACACCAATCTGCACGCCGGGCTTGGCACCACCTCCCCTGGTTTTGCGCTGACCGGTAACTGGTTGCGCAGTGACCATGATGGCAGCATGGGCAGCGTCGGACTGGGCTATAACGTGGCGCTGGGAGATGTGTTCCTGACACCGGGCGTGAAGGCTATCTCCACTAATCCGCGCAACAGCAAAGATGGCTATGCTGTTGCCGCCGGGCTGGGCGTCAGCGTGCCGGTGAGCAAAATGTTTAACATTTACGGCCAGTACTACTATTCGCCGGATGCGTTTTCCAGCCATATTGATAATTATCAGGAAGCGTCTGCTGGCGTCAGTTTCCAGCCGATCTCACTGGTTGATGTGCATGTCGGTTACCAGTATATGGCGCTGAATGGTAAAGACGGTCGCAAAGATAACGTCATTGCCGATGGTCCTTATGTCGGTGCCTCGCTGCATTTCTGATGCGAAGGGCGGAGAATGATTCCGCCCCTCTACTGCCTGCACCTTTCTTTTCTTAATGCGTTTTACCGCGATCGATGCCCACGTCGGTCTGTGACCGTACAAACTGTGCCTGAAAGCGTTGACGTTCCTCTGCGCCCTGCGCGGAGTGGTCGGTAATGGAGAACAGCCAGGTGGCGACAAAGGCGGTAATCATGGAAAACAGCGCCGGGTATTCATAAGGAAAAACGGCTCGGGCGTTGCCCAGCACCTGAACCCAGACGGTTGGCCCAAGGATCATCAGTACCACCGCCGTCAGCAGCCCCAGCCAGCCACCTGCCATCGCGCCACGTGTGGTCAGCTTCGACCAGTACATCGACAGCAGAATAATCGGGAAGTTACAGCTGGCGGCAATGGAAAACGCCAGTCCGACCATAAAAGCAATATTCTGCTTCTCAAACAGAATCCCCAGGGCGATTGCGACAAAGCCCAGCATTACCACGGTGATTTTAGAAACCCGCAGCTCTTCCAGCTCTGTCGCCTGGCCTTTACGCATGACGCTGGCGTAGATATCGTGCGAAACCGCCGACGCGCCCGCCAGAGTCAGACCGGCAACCACTGCCAGAATGGTGGCGAAGGCCACCGCGGAAATAAAGCCGAGAAACAGGCTACCTCCGGTGGCATCCGCCAGATGAACGGCGGCCATATTGTTGCCGCCAATCAGCGCGCCGGAAGCATCCTTAAATGCCGGATTGGCACCGACCAGCAGAATGGCGCCAAAGCCAATAATAAAGGTAAGAAAGTAGAAATAGCCCATAAAACCGGTGGCGTAGAATACGCTTTTGCGCGCTTCCCGCGCATCGCTTACCGTAAAGAAACGCATCAGAATATGCGGCAGACCGGCGGTGCCGAACATCAGCCCCAGCCCCAGTGACAGCGCCGAAATGGGATCGTGCACCAGGCCACCCGGACGCATGATGGCAATGCCTTTCGGATGCACCATCGCCGCCTGAGCAAACAGGTTATTGAAGCTGAAGCCGACGCTTTTCATCACCATAATTGCCATAAAACTGGCTCCGAACAGCAGCAGCACCGCCTTAATAATCTGTACCCAGGTGGTGGCTAACATGCCGCCAAACAGCACGTAGAGCACCATCAGAATACCCACCAGCACCACGGCGACCTGATAATCCAGCCCGAACAGCAGCTGGATAAGTTTGCCCGCGCCCACCATCTGCGCAATAAGATACAGCGCCACCACCACCAGAGAACCACAGGCGGAAAGCGTGCGGATCGGCATCTGTTTCAGACGGTAAGAGGCCACATCTGCAAAGGTGTAGCGGCCAAGGTTACGCAGGCGCTCGGCAATCAGGAACAGAATGATCGGCCACCCCACCAGAAAGCCCAGTGAATAAATCAGCCCGTCGAAACCGGAGGTATAGACCAGCGCTGAAATACCCAGGAATGAGGCGGCAGACATAAAGTCGCCTGCCATCGCCAGGCCATTCTGAAAGCCGGTTATATTGCCGCCTGCGGTGTAATAATCGCTACGCGACCGGGTACGTTTTGCCGCCCAGAAAGTGATGCCCAGCGTGGCTGCCACAAAGATGATAAACATCACGATGGCTTCCCGATTAATGGGCTGCTGCTGAACCGCACCGCTGATAGCATCGGCTGCCAGGGCGTAGCCCGGTAGCAGAACGGTTAGCGCGCCGACAAGAGCGTGTCGTTTCATCCTTTCACCTCATCAAGCAGCTTTCTGGTCAGCCGATCAAATTCCCCGTTGGCCCGCCAGACGTAAATACCGGTCAGCAGAAACGAGACCACAATCAGCCCGACACCGATGGGGATGCCGCGCGTAACGTGACTTCCGGCGCTCAGCGGTGTTCCCAGCCAGTCAGGCGCAAAGGCGATTAACAGAATAAAGCCGACGTACAGAATGAGCATGATGACGGAGAGCAGGGTGGCAAAGTTCTGGCGTTTCCTGACCAGTTCTTTAAAGCGGGCACTCTTTTCCAGCCGTTGATAAATAAGACTATTCATCACAGAGCCTCCAGAGGTAAGGGTTTTACGGGCTGTGTTATCTGCAACTCAGTGTTCTGACGGTGGGCACCCTGTTGGCTGAACGGATGAATACGACGAAGGATGCACACTGGCAGAACCTGCCGGATTTCGCGTGATTGCTGGCGGCCAACGTCCGCTGGTTTTGCGCCTGTTTTAGAAAAAAGCCAGGCAGCGGAATGCCGTCTGCCTGGCTTGCCGGTGAGGCTGTCCCCTTATTCAGGGCATGTTAATTGCCTGTTTCTCTTCGAGAAGTTTTTCCACTACGCCCGGATCGGCAAGGGTAGAGGTATCCCCCAGATTACTGGTATCGCCGCTGGCAATTTTGCGCAAAATACGGCGCATGATTTTTCCTGAACGGGTTTTCGGTAAAGAGTCGGTCAAGTGCAACACGTCCGGGGTGGCAATGGCCCCGATCTCTTTACGCACCCAGCTCCGGACTTCGCTGTACAGCTCCGGCGAGGGTTCCTCACCGCTGTTGAGGGTGATATAGGCGTAAATGGCCTGGCCTTTGATGTTATGCGGGATACCTACCACGGCGGCTTCCGCAATTTTCGGGTGCGAAACCAGCGCCGATTCGATTTCAGCGGTCCCCAGACGGTGACCGGAAACATTCAGCACATCGTCAACGCGACCGGTGATCCAGTAATAGCCATCTTCGTCCCGGCGCGCCCCGTCGCCACTGAAATACATATTGCTGAAGGTGGAAAAATAGGTCTGTTCGAAACGATCATGATCGCCAAACAGCGTGCGCGCCTGACCCGGCCAGGAGTCAACGATCACCAGGTTGCCCTCGGCGGCACCCTCCTGCGCATTGCCTTCGTTATCCACCAGCGCGGGCTGGACGCCAAAGAAGGGGCGGGTGGCAGAACCGGCTTTCAGCTCTGTGGCACCTGGTAGCGGCGTTATCATGAAACCCCCGGTTTCAGTCTGCCACCAGGTATCAACAATCGGGCAGCGGCCATTGCCAATTTTGTTGTAGTACCACTCCCAGGCTTCCGGGTTAATGGGTTCACCTACGGAGCCCATAATGCGCAGGCTGGATCGGTCCGTCCCGGCAATCGCTTTATCGCCCTCGGCCATCAGGGCGCGGATCGCGGTGGGCGCGGTGTAAAGCAGGGTAACCTGATGTTTGTCCACCACCTGTGCCATCCGCGCAGGGGTTGGCCAGTTAGGCACACCTTCAAACATCAGCGTGGTGGCCCCACAGGCCAGCGGCCCATACAGCAGATAGCTGTGACCGGTTATCCAGCCGACATCGGCGGTGCACCAGTAAATATCGTTGGGATGGTAATCAAAAACATATTTGAAGGTGGTGGCCGCATAAACCAGATAGCCGCCGGTGGTATGCAGCACCCCTTTGGGTTTCCCGGTGGAACCAGAGGTATAGAGAATAAACAGCGGATCTTCCGCGTTCATCTCCTCTGGCTGGTGATGAGCGCTGGCGCTGTTCATCAGCTCATGCCACCAGATATCGCGGCCGCTTTGCCAGCCTGTATCCTTGCCGGTGCGGCGAAAAACCACCACCTGAGTGACGCTTTTTACCTCGGGATTGGCCAGCGCGTCATCGACATTTTTCTTTAACGGAATGCTACGACCTGCCCGCACACCCTCATCAGCGGTGACAACCAGTTTTGCACTGGAATCGATAATTCGTCCGGCGACGGCCTCGGGTGAAAAGCCGCCGAAGATAACCGAATGCACGGCACCGATACGTGCACAGGCCAGCATGGCGACGGCGGCCTCCGGCACCATCGGCATATAAATCGCCACCACGTCGCCTTTATTCACACCCAACGATTTCAGTGAGTTAGCAAAGCGGCACACGTCGCGATGCAGCTCGCGGAACGTCAGTGTTTTACTTTCGCTGGCATCGTCACCTTCCCAAATCAGCGCCGGATGATCGCCGCGATGGTGCAGGTGGCGATCAAGGCAGTTGGCGGCCAGATTCAGCGTACCATCTTCAAACCAGCGGATATTAATGTTGCCTGGTGCAAAGGAGGTATTTTTCACCGTGGTATAAGGTTTAATCCAGTCAAGGATTTTGCCCTGTTCACCCCAGAATGCATCGGGGTCCTGCACCGACTGTTGATACATCGATGAGTACTGTTGGGCATTAATCAGGGTGTTTTCCGCAACCGTGGCGGGAACGGGATGACGGTGTTGTTGGCTCATGGCTGATCTCCTTGAAGTTGTTAATGATATGTCAGCTGAAAGTTAAATGAAGCGAGTCGGTGGGCTTTGTTTGCTTTTTGCGCCACAGATCACGTCGTCGTCATCGGGCATGGGGCTGAAATGATGCTTAACAGGCAAAATGTAGCCCTGTTATTGCCACCGCTAGACTATCTGAGAGATTTTGCTGGTTAAAAATTAGCCAGTTGAATCGGGTTGTGGTTCTGAAAGTGACAGATATATTGCATAGCTATGCGAAAAAAGACTAAAATATTGCCAATTATAACAATGATTTAGTGGGTGACGAACAATCCGGAGTTTTATCCTGCCAGTCGATATCCTGCCAGTCGATATCCTGGCAGCCGTATATCACACAGGGTTGCATTTATACCCGCTAAAATGGTAGATATCTTGGGCCTGAAAATCAGTAATTAACCATCCATTATCCGCGAATTGGCCGATTTCGGCTCATCCTCCCTGAGAGTAATTCACTCTGCATGCCTCATGCGGAGAACGGGTTTTGTAAAGGAAAACATTATTATGAAAGCTGTAAGATTGAGCCTTGCCTGGCAAATATTGACGGCACTGGTACTGGGGATTATCGTCGGCGCAATACTGCATAACCAACCGTCTGAGCGTGAATGGTTAATCACTAACATCCTTAGCCCGGCCGGGGATATTTTTATCCACCTGATCAAAATGATCGTGGTGCCTATCGTTATTTCCACGTTAATTGTCGGTATAGCCGGGGTCGGTGACGCAAAGAAGTTTGGACGTATCGGCCTGAAAACTATCATCTATTTTGAAGTGATTACCACCATTGCCATTGTTATTGGTATTACCCTGGCGAATGTGTTTCAACCGGGTAATGGCATTGATATGTCAACGCTGGCAACGGTGGACATCTCTAAATACGAGGCCACCACGGCACAGGTCGAAAGTGGCGCACACAGTCTCGTCGCCACCATTTTGTCACTGATACCGCAGAACATTTTCGCGGCGATCGCCAAAGGCGACATGCTGCCAATCATTTTCTTCTCGGTGCTGTTCGGTCTGGGCCTCTCTTCACTGCCGTCTGAACAGCGTGAGCCCTTGCTGAATGTGTTCCGTTCCACTTCAGAAACCATGTTTAAAGTGACGCATATGATTATGCGTTACGCACCGGTAGGCGTGTTTGCGCTGATTGCGGTGACCATTGCTAACTTTGGTTTTGCCTCGCTGTGGCCGCTGGCGAAGCTGGTTATCCTGGTGTACGCCGCGATTTTGTTCTTTGCCTTTGTGGTACTGGGTGCCGTTGCGCGAATCTGCAAACTGCGCATTACCACGCTGATGCGTATTCTGAAGGATGAGCTGATCCTCTCTTATTCCACTTCCAGTTCGGAAACCGTGCTGCCACGCATTATGGAGAAGATGGAAGCCTATGGTGCGCCCAGGTCGATCACCAGCTTTGTCGTACCGACCGGCTACTCATTTAACCTCGATGGCTCCACGCTGTATCAGAGCATCGCGGCGATCTTTATCGCCCAGCTGTATGGTATTGACCTCTCCATCGGCCAGGAAATTGTGCTGGTGCTGACCCTGATGGTGACGTCGAAAGGGATTGCCGGTGTGCCTGGCGTTTCGTTTGTCGTGCTGCTGGCGACACTGGGCAGCGTGGG
Source organism: Erwinia papayae (assembly GCF_058241465.1). NCBI lineage: Bacteria > Pseudomonadati > Pseudomonadota > Gammaproteobacteria > Enterobacterales > Erwiniaceae > Erwinia > Erwinia papayae. The sequence goes on along the minus strand of NZ_JBZCHT010000002.1, from coordinate 404,344 downwards.
GATCCCACTGCAAGGCCTGGCCTTTATCGCCGGGGTTGACCGTATCATGGATATGGCGCGTACCGCTCTTAACGTAGTGGGAAATGCGCTGGCGGTACTGGTTATCGCCAAGTGGGAAAACCAGTTTGACAGTGAGCAGGCGCAGGCTTACGAAGCGAAACTGAAGCATCTGCCTGGCGCTTCCTGACCGCCATAATACTGACTCAGAGCTGAACGCCGACCCTGGTGATATCCGGGGTTGGCTATCCCGCCAAAGATACCCCCAATCATCCTGAAATTTCTCTGTAGAATAATGACCTGATTTTTTCATGGTCATTACCCTGCGTTCGATCCCCGTGCAGTTATCTGTCGCACGTCTGGCGAACTTTGTGACCTTGCTTACATTATCGCGAGGTAATGTTAAAGAATGCGATGTTTGCGCCGAAAACAGTAACAACGTAAATCATTCTCCCGCAATTCAATTCTGAAAATCGCAGCAAGGACTCATGTAATGCGCACGAACTCTCCCGTAACACAACAGGAATATGTGTTTGACGAGCACGCCACCCTGATGTCGACCACCGATGCTGAAAGCCACATCACCTGGGCCAACGATACCTTTATTGCCGTCAGTGGTTTCAGCGAAGATGAGCTGACCGGACAGCCTCATAACGTTGTGCGTCACCCGGATATGCCGCCCGAGGCTTTTAAGGATATGTGGGCGACCCTGCAACAGGGAGAACCCTGGACGGCACTGGTGAAAAACCGACGTAAGAATGGCGATCACTACTGGGTACGGGCGAATGCTGTCCCGCTGGTACGCAAGGGTAAGATTCAGGGCTATATGTCGGTGCGCACCCGGCCTTCGCCGCAGGAGATCCAACAGTCGGAGGCGCTTTATCGTGGTTTCAGTGAAGGCAGGCGCAAAGGCTGGCGCTTTCAGAAAGGTGTACTGGTGCGCACCGGTTTGCTGCGCTGGGCTTCGATTGGCAAAACCATGCCGCTGCGCTGGCGTATCCGTTCTCCCCTGTTGGCACTGCTGCCGCTGAGCGTTGCCGCTGCCTGGGCGCTGGGCTTGCATCTCCAGGCTGTCGGGATAATGGCTGCCGTGCTGGCGATATTGCTGCTGCTGACGTCGGTTCTGCTTGAGCAGCAGATTTCGCGCCCGATTGAGCAGATGTGTCAGCAGGCGCTGCGGGTGGCGACGGGAGAGAGGCATACGGTTGATCAGATGGACCGAGTGGATGAAGTCGGCACCACCCTGCGTGCGATTGCCCAGTTGGGCCTGATGTTCCGCTGGCTGGTGGATGATGTCAGTGAACAGGCCGTCGGTGTGCTGAGCGCCAGTGATGCCATTACTCAGGGTAACAGTGAACTCAGCCGCCGCACTGAACAGGCTGCCGCTAATGTGCAGCAGACCGCAGCGACGATGAATGAAATGACCGCTACGGTCAAAAGCAATACGGAGATGGCAGAGCAGGTTAACAGCCTGTCAAACAATACCCGCGATGCGGCCATGCAGGGTGGTAAGGTGATGCAGGACATGGTCAGCATGATGGCAGAGATTGCTGACAGCTCGAGGAAAATTGCCAGTATTACCAGCGTCATCGACGGCATTGCCTTTCAGACCAATATTCTGGCGCTCAACGCTGCCGTCGAGGCGGCGAGGGCCGGGGAACAGGGGAAAGGTTTTGCCGTGGTAGCAGGGGAAGTTCGTAGTCTTGCCCAGCGCAGTGCTAAAGCCGCCAGTGAAATCAAAACGTTGGTGGAAAACAGCGTCGCAAAAGTTCAATCCGGCAGCGATCATGTCAATGATGCGGGAAAAACGATGGAAAACATTGTCAGCGAGGTGCAAAACGTGACTTCGCTGATTGCACAAATCAGTGCCGCTACCGCCGAGCAGGGCAGGGCGCTGGGTGAAGTCAGCCTTGCGGTGGAAGAGCTGGACAATATTACCCACAAAAATGCGGCTCGGGTGGAAGAAGGGGCGCAGGCTTCTGAGTTGATGACGCATCAGGCAACCCGGCTGGTGGGTGCGATCAATGTACTAAGGTAGATATTTTGCCCGTCCTGACCAGGCCTCTGCGAGGCGAAAGGCGGTAAAAAAAAGCAGGTCTTACGACCTGCACGGATTAACGCCCTGGTGTTGGCGTAATTAAAAACTCCAGATATAACTGGCAGTAAGATATGTTTTTTATCGTAATGACGCTCATTTCATAACAACATCAGTAAAGCCTGATGCAGAGGGTAAAATGTTTTATCAGTTTCTTGCTTTTGAAATCATGGGGGAACTTTATAATAAATCTCATAGCAATCGCAATTCTTAACAACAAATAACAGGAAAAATAAGATAAATTCCGTTTTTTTTAAATAAAAACCCTTATTTATCATAACATACGCTCTTTTATTACGAGTTCTTTTAACCGGGGAATTGCGCAAATCAACCGTTTTTCAGGGTGATAAAATCGTAATGAAATGGAAATAATGTTATCCGGGTAGCATTTTTAAATCTTTTTTCATTTGTGCTTATAATAATTAAGCACTCCTGCATTTTCCTTAACGGAATATCCCACCTCGCTCATCGTAACAATGCAAACTACAGTTACTGACGCAGATATTTTTATCCTGTTGCCAGAGGGAAAACATCATGAGTCAGTTTTTTATGAATCAGAAAAATCGACTGGTCAGCGAGGCCATCGAAGGAACGCTGCTCAGCAGCCGTTATCACAATATCAGCCTGCTGGATGTTGGGCCGGACATCCGCGTGGTGGTCCGCAATGACTGGGACAAAAATGCGGTGGCGCTGATTTCCGGCGGCGGCTCAGGGCATGAGCCTGCTCACTCTGGCTTTGTTGGCAAAGGGATGCTGACGGCGGCAGTGTGCGGCGATATTTTTGCTTCACCCAGCGTAGATGCGGTACTCAGCGCCATTATCAATGTCACCGGCGAGAAAGGCTGCCTGCTGATTGTCAAAAACTACACCGGTGACCGGCTTAATTTTGGCCTTGCGGCGGAAAAAGCCAGGGCGCTGGGCTACCAGGTTGAGCTGGTGATGGTCTGTGACGATATTTCACTGCCGGACAATCCCCAGCCGCGCGGTATTGCCGGAACGGCACTGGTGCATAAAATCGCTGGTTATGCCGCTGCGCAGGGAAAATCTCTGCAAGAGGTGGTAGCTGTGGCGAATGATGCCATCAACGCCCTCTCCAGTATTGGTGTGGCTTTATCCGGTTGCCATATGCCCGAGGAAAAACGCGATGAGCGGGTGCAAGCGGGATGCAGCGAGTTAGGCATGGGCATTCATGGAGAGCCGGGTGCCTCGACGCTGAACACGCAGAACAGTCAGCAAATCGTTGCCCTGCTGGCGGAAAAACTGATGGCGTATTCACAGGATAAAAAAGTGGCGCTGTTGGTAAATAATCTTGGCGGATGCTCGATGCTGGAAATGGCGGCGCTGACCAGGCAGGTGCTCTGTTCGCCGCTGGGCAACAATGTGCAGCAGTTGATTGGGCCGGCCACGCTGGTCAGCGCGTTGGACATGAAAGGGTTCTCCCTCTCCGTCCTGGTGCTGTCGGACTATTTCAGCGAAGCGCTCTGCGCCCCGGTAGAAACCAGTGGCTGGCATCCGGTGGTGAATGTCAGGCAACCGACGCTGGTCAACGGTGAAAAGCTGGCGCAACGTCATCAGGCTGCTCCTTCAGAGAATGACGCCGTCGCCCACATTGTTGAGACTGTTTGCCGTACGCTGCTGGCTCTGGAAAGTGAACTGAACCAGCTGGATGCCAGAGTCGGCGATGGGGATACCGGTTCCACCTTTGCTCTCGGTGCCGGAAAAGTATTACAGGCGCTACGGGACAGACAACTGCCGCTAAATGAGCTGCACAGCCTGCTGAAATGGGTGGGTGACGAACTGGCGGTGGTGATGGGTGGCTCAGGGGGTGTGCTGATGTCGATTATGTTTACGGCGGCAGGGCAACAGCTGGCAGAGGGAAAATCACTGGCGCAGGCGCTGAACGACGGACTGGCGCGTATGCAGCATTATGGTGGGGCGAGGCCTGGGGATCGTACGATGATCGATGCGCTGGCCCCGGTGTTCGCCGCGCTGGAACGGGGAGCATCGCTCAGCGACGTGGCCGCCGCAGCCAGAAAAGGGGCTGACAGCACCGCACAGATGGAATCTGCCCGCGCCGGACGCTCATCCTTTCTGAATGCGCAGAGTCTCCACGGTGTGAAAGATCCCGGTGCTTTTGCCGTCGAACGGGTCTTTGCCGGTTTGGCGGAATAAAGCCGCCCGGCGGTTTTCGCAGGCGTTATGCTGCCATATCATGCGGGCCAGGAAGGGCGTTCAGCCGCTGCTCAAAGCTGCGCAGACGTTTGTAGATTGACAGCAATTCCACCAGCGTGGTCCAGGAGTTAATCAGGTACTGGAAGGAGCTACGCACCTGATCAAACACATTGGTAATCTGGGTCATCAGCCCCAGGGTGATGGCACCGGTAATGATTGACGGGAAGAGAACAAACAGGCTGAAGACCGCATCCAGTTGCAGATAGAGGATGCGGGCAATATTGAAGTACAGATAGTGAAAGTACAGGCGAAAATAGTTCTTACGCACGTTGTGGAACAGATCGCGCACCGTGGGCGGTCTGGCACGTTGCGGGTCGTCTTCGCCATAAACCAGTTCTTTACGATAAGCCGCTTCCACCCGTTGATTGCGGAATGACAAGCCCGGCAGCCTGATGCCGATCACCGCCAACATCCCGGTGCCCAGTAGCGACCACAGTACGGCGGCAATCACCAACGCATAGGGAATGTCGCCCAGCAGCGGCACGGTTTTGACGTGCACCGAGAGGGCGACCAGCACGGGCAGAAAAGCGATCAGCGTCATGATGGCATTGATAAAACTGACGCCCATATCTTCCAGCGTGGAGGAGAAACGCATGGTGTCTTCCTGCACACGCTGGGCAGCCCCTTCAATGCCGCGCAGTTCGGACCAGTGCGCCATATAATAATTGTTCATTGCCGTACGCCAGCGGAAGACGTAGTGGCTGATAAAAAACATATTCAGCACATCAATCACCACCGCAATCAGCGCAATGCTGAGAAACCCTGCCAGCTGGCTGTAAAACGTTTCCACTTTGACAGTGTTGGGATGAGTCATGGCCCGCTGGATTAAGTTGTAAAACGGATCATACCAGGCATTGATTGCCACACCCACCTGAACCGAAAACCAGGTGGCAAAGATAATCAGCGCAGAGCCAGCCACCGACCAGCGTTGCCACGGATGCGGACTGTAGATGCGCCAGAATCCGGCAAACAGCAGAAAAGCCGCAAGATAATAGAGATAAAAAGCAATTTCAGAGGGCGCGATAAAACGCAGTGCGTTAACCGGCAGCGGGGCAGAATGGGCAAAAGCTGAAAAGTGAGACAGCCAGTTCCTGCCGCCTTCAAACCAGACCAGAATCGCTATCGCGCACCAGATGGCGGCACTACTGAAAAACAGCGCAGGTCGGGGGAAAAAAGATTTAAACATAGGCACTCCACACCATTAGCACAGCTATATAACGCGATAAAATGTTAATGGTCTTGCCAGGGTTGTATCGGCAAATGTCCGTGTTCTTATCTTTGTAACACTTATATTTCCGGCATTATCTTCCGCACAATTTCTGCGGTTGATGAGGTATCAGAAAGTAAATCTGCTCAAAGCAAAATAGTCAGCCATTCATTCTGGTTTAAATGCAATTAAAAAAAACGACGATGGATAGTGCAGGATAATTCTTTAATCCGTCGGGAAAATGGCGAATTAAATCGTGCTGCCTGCCCCCCATTTCCAGAATTAATCCTGAATTTTATTTGCGGGTGGTCGATAACCCTTTGAGCGTTTTCAGGTGAATTTTCCTGATTCAGCGACCTCTCTCAGGAACTGGCCTCAATGGCTCAGCCTTGCAGGGGGGTGTTCGCTATGCAGGCTGCTCACGGGCCGGGCTGCATGTTGTGACCCTCTTCTGAGTGGCGATAAGCCCCCTAAGGCGGAAAAGAATGACTAACCATAACGATGTGATGTACCGCTTTCTGGTACAAAGCGTGGTTGACTATGCCATCTATATGATCGACACCAACGGCTTTGTCATCAACTGGAATGCCGGAGCACGTCGTGCCAAAGGCTACACGGCCGATGAAATCGTCGGCAAACACTTCTCCTGCTTCTACAGCGCTCAGGATCGCCAGGCCGGTGTGCCTGATACTAATCTTGGGCTGGCGCGCAGCGAAGGACGCTTTGAGGATCACGGCTGGCGCTATCGCAAAGATGGCAGTGCTTTCTGGGCACATGTGGTGATTGAGGGGGTGCATAATGAAAGTGGCGAGCTAATCGGCTTCTCGAAGATTACCCGCGACTGCACCGAAGCGCATGAATATGAACAGCAAATTTTGCTGGCGAAAGAGCTGGCGGAGCAGAACAGCCTGTCGCTGGCCTCGCTCTCGACCTTCCTTGACACCATCATTGCCAATATACCTTCCTGCGTGATGGTGGAGGACCTGGTCTCCCGCGAAATTCTGCTGCTGAACAGCAAAGCAGAACAGCTGCTCGGCATCTGCAAAGACCAGTGTAACGGCAGAAAACTGGCCGACTGCACCTCGCCGGAGGTGGGCAGCTATTTTGCGCAGCTGACATCGACAGTACAGCGTAGTGCGGGAGTCAATAAAAATGAGCAGTTGCTGGTTACCGGCCGGGGGGAAAAGATTATCCGCGCCTCGGCCACCATCATTCGAGGCAATGATGTGCGCAGCAACTATATCCTGCTGATAGCGGATGATGTCACCGATCAGCGCAACGCCGATGCGCGTATTCACCATATGGCTCATTACGATAATCTCACCGGTCTGCCTAACCGCGCGCTGTTCAGTCAGCGTCTGAACGATGCCCTGTGGCGTGATCGTGCGGCCGGTAATCTGACGGCGGTGCTCTGCCTCGATCTGGATAACTTTAAAAAACGTTAACGATGCGCTGGGCCATCAGGTGGGGGACGGTCTGCTGAGAGCCGTTGCCCGCCGCTTAGCCAGCACGGTGAGCGGCAAAGATACTCTGTCACGTCAGGGCGGTGATGAGTTCTCGGTGGTATTGCCCGGACTGAACTACTCAACGGAGGCAGAAACCGTCGCGCAGCTGATGATTGATGTCACTAATCCGGCGTTCACCATTGATGGGCATACGCTGTCGATCGGCTTGAGCATTGGTATCGCCATTGGAAGTGATGCCATCGCCACGTCGGATGAACTGTTACGCTGCGCGGATATGGCTCTGTATGAGAGTAAACGCAACGGGCGTAACCGTTTTGAGTACTTTTCTATGGCGATGGGCGAGGCGGCCAGCAGACGGCGGATGATAGAAACCGATCTGCGAAAAGCGATAACCGGCAACCATCTTAAACTTTATTATCAACCCATTACCGATGCACACGGACGCGAGGTGGTCAGCTATGAAGCGCTGATGCGCTGGCATCACCCGGTCAAAGGCATGATTATGCCGATAGATTTTATCCCCGTGGCGGAAGAAACCGGGTTGATCCACGCGCTGGGAGCATGGGCCCTGTTTGAAGCCTGCCGGGAAGCCTCGGGCTGGCCTGAACAGCAAAGCGTGGCGGTAAATCTGTCGCCATTGCAGTTTAAAAGCAGCTCGCTGGTGTCGGTGGTGGAAAAGGCATTGACCGAATCGGGGCTGCCGGCACACCGGCTGGAACTGGAGATCACCGAATCGGTACTGCTGGACAGCTCGCTGAATAATATTCGCGTCCTGCAACAGCTGAAGGCGCTGGGCATTCGCATCGCACTGGATGATTTTGGCACCGGCTACTCTTCCCTCAGCTATTTGCGCTCGTTTCCGTTCGATAAAATTAAAATCGACAAGTCGTTTATTAATGACATGCATGAGAGTCGGGAAGCGCTGGCTATCATTCGCGCGATTACGGGGATGAGCCGCAGCCTGGATATCCAGATCACTGCCGAAGGGGTGGAAAACATTCAGCAGTATGAGCAGCTGAAAATCGAAGGCTGCACCCTGTTTCAGGGATACTACTTTGGTCGCCCGCAGCTGGCGGAAAACAGGCTCCGACTGTTCAGCCCGGTGGTGCCGACACTGCCGGACGCCTTGCCTGCGCCGGAGCAGGAGTAAAACCGCCGGGGTTCAGGTGATACGCAGGTTATCCAGCGCGGCCAGTAGCGCATGTACTTTGGGCGTCAGCTGCTTTTTGCGCGGCCAGATGACCGAGAGCGGCAGGCCATCTACCGTCAGTTCTGGCAGGATTTGCACCAGCTCACCGTCTGCCAGCTGTTTTGCCATCAGCCAGGTGGCCATCTGCGCAATGCCCAGCCCGGCGACCACCGCCGCCACCTGCGCCTCACCATCACCCAGCGCCATCCGGTGCGCGACGGTGCGGGTGGCGATACGGCCATCCGGCGCAGGCAGATACCACGGACTGGTGCTGCCATCCACTCTGTCGTAGACAATTGCCCGGTGCTGGCTTAATGCCTGCAACGATGCAGGTTCACCGTGGCTTTCCAGCCAGGCCGGGGCGGCGCAAAAAATGAGCCGTTCATTGCCCAGAAACCGATAGCCGAGCGATGGCGGATATTCAGCAGGCCCGCCAATACGCACCGCCACGTCCACGCCATCTTCAAACAGATCAACAAAGCGATCGGAAAACGACAGGTTGATCTGCATTTCCGGATTTTGCTGACAAAATGCAGTCAGCAGTGGCATCACGTGCATCCGGCCAAAGGTATTGGGTAGCGAGATTCGTAGTCGCCCAACCGGAATGGTTCGTTGTGACGCCAGCACGGACTCTGCTTCTGTCAGTTCGCCCAACACGCGGGTGCAGGTTTGGTAAAAAGCCAGCCCGGCATCGGTCAGTGTCAGGCTGCGGGTGGTACGTTCAAACAGGCGGGAGCCCAGTCTGGCTTCCAGCCGCGCCACGCTTTTACTGACCGCTGAGCTGGTGAGATGCAGTTGACTGGCGGCGGCGGTAAAGCTGCCGGATTCCACGCTGGCAACAAAGGGAGTGATCCCCTTCAGGCGATCCTGACCGTTCATAATTGATGACTCATATTCTCTAATGATGTGAATTTATACCTGAGATAAGAATTAAATTCTCTATTAAGCTTTGTTTCTGCACTTCAATAAGGAGACAAAGTATGCAAAAGCGTGCGTTGATCGTCGGGATCAGTGGAGTCATTGGCACGGCACTGGCAGAACAACTGATTGCCGATGGCTGGCAGGTAGCGGGGTTATCCCGTGGTCGCACACCGGTGCCCGCCGGATGTGAAGCGTTGACCGCCGATCTGACCGACGGCGACTCCGTCCGCCAGGCCTTGCAGACGGTGACGGTGGACAGCGTCTTTTTCAGCGCCTGGTCGCGTCAGGCGAATGAGCAGGAGAATATTCGCGTTAACGGTGCGATGGTGCGCAATGTCATCGACGCGCTGGGTGACAGCCTGCGAGGCGGGCATGTGGCGCTGGTCACCGGCCTGAAGCATTACCTTGGGCCGTTCGATGCTTATGGCAAAGGGGCAGTGCCGGTGACGCCTTTTCGCGAAGAACAGGGCCGCCAGCCGGTGGATAATTTCTACTACGCCCAGGAAGATGAAGTTTTTGCCGGTGCGAAAAAGTATGGCTACAGCTGGAGCGTTCACCGCCCGCATACCATTATCGGTTTTGCGCTGGGTAACGCGATGAATATGGGCCAGACACTGGCGGTGTATGCCAGCCTGTGTAAAGAGAGCGGTCAGCCGTTTATTTTTCCCGGTTCCCGAGCGCAGTGGGAGGGGGTAACCGACATGACCGATGCGCGTTTACTGGCACGGCACCTGGAGTGGGCAGCGACCACGCCTTCCGCACAAAACCAGGACTACAACGTGGTTAACGGTGACGTGTTCCGCTGGAAGTGGATGTGGAGCCAGATTGCTGACTACTTCGGCATTGAGGCCGCGGCGTTTCCCGCTGAGGTACAGCCGCTGGCCGATCGTATGCAGACGGCACCGACTGAATGGCGGTCGATTGCGGAAAAATATGGTTTGCATCAGGCGGATATCGATAAACTGGTTTCCTGGTGGCATACCGATGCTGACCTGGGTCGGCCAATAGAAGTTTTCACGGATATCAGCAAGAGTCGCAAGGCAGGCTTTACCGGCTACCAGTGTACGCGAGACGCGTTTTTCGCCCTGTTCGACCAGCTGAAGTCTGAACGGCTGATCCCCGCCTGACCTCGCAACATTTGTTTCCAGATGGAAACAATAATGCAATCCGTTGCTTTATTGTTGCTTAAAAGGCGTAACAGGTTAGGATGAATGCAACCGGTTTTCAGTGGCAGGCGTCGCACCGCATCTTCTGATGCAGGAAAAATCAGCATGCCTGGCCCGCAAAATTAACCCTTTTAAGACAAGGTATGATTATGAGCAATAAGACAATTCAGTGGAACGGCGGCTTACAACCAGAAGCGGTTGAAATTCTTTCTGCCGATGGTGGCATGATTGTGTGTCCTACCAAGGTCGGCTACATCATCATGACCTCTGATGCGAAAGGTCTGGAGCGTAAATTTGATGCCAAGCAGCGTAACCGCAATAAACCCGGCGTGGTGCTGTGTGGCTCACTGGCGCAGCTGAAAGAGCTGGCGCAGCTGAATCCTGAGATCGAAGCGCTGTATCAACAGCACTGGGATAAAGATGTGTTGCTGGGCTGCATCCTGCCGTGGAAAGAGGAAGCCGTGGCGCGCATCCCGGACGATGGATCTAAAGATCTGATGATGGATCGCCGTCAGACCAGCTGTTTCGTGATCAAATTTGGTATTCCGGGCGAAAAACTGGCAAAAGAGCTGTGGGAAAACCACGGTAAATTCTCTTTCGCCAGCTCGGCTAACCCATCAGGTAAAGGCAACCGTGGTCTGGTTGAAGGCATCGGTGAGCGCATTGAATCGCAGGCCGATCTGATCATCGCCGCTAACGACTATGTGAAGTCTATTCAGCCAAATGAGTCTGAAAAGACTCGCTACGAGCAGGGCGTGATGGTAGCCATGGTTGATGAGAGCGGCAAACTGGTGCCGGAGCAGAAAGGCGAGCGTAATATCACTCCCTGCCCGGTGCTGATCCGTAAAGGTCTGGACGTGGATAAAATCATGTCGATGCTTTCTGACACCTTCAGCACCTGGGATTACCGTCACGGTAACTACTACTGATCAACAGGGGGCGGAAGCGTTTTTTCCGCCCCTGATTACTGCTGCTGTAACGCCTCCTGCAATGCCTCGATAAACAGCCTGACGCGCGGTGAAATAAAGCTGTCGCCCTTACTTAAAATCCACGACTGATACAGATCCATCTCCCACTCCGGCAGAATGCGCACCAGCTTTCCGGCTTTCACCGCTTCCTGTGCGCTGTAGTCCGGCAGATAGGCAATGCCGGTGCAGGCGATAGCGGAATTGACCAGCGCGGTGCTGTTGTTGGCGCGAAAACGGCTGCGTACATCAATATCCCGCTTCAGCTTCTCTTTGCGAAACGGCAGGGAAATGGTGTGGGCCGGGCCACGAAACAGAATGAAATCATGACGCGGCAAATCGTCGGGCGTGTTGATAGCCGGAAAACGATGCAGATACGCCGGTGAAGCATACAGCCCCCAGCTGATATCAATGAGTTTCTGACAGGGGTTGTGCTCGGGTCGCTCACGGCGCACCACGATGGCCAGATCGATATTGTCATCCACCAGATTCACCGGGCGGTCGGTGAGGTCAAGATCGACGCTGACGTGCAGATTGCTGGCGACAAACCTGTTCAGTACCGGGACAATACACTGACAGCCAAAGGTTACCGGGGCCACCAGACGCAGGCTGCCGGTGGGTTCCTCATGGTACTGGCGGATAAACAGATCGGCGCTTTTGACTTCGCTAAGTATGCGTGCGCAGTAGTGATACCAGGTCATACCGACATCGGTGACGGCTATTTTGCGGGTGGTTCGCTGTAAAAGCCGGGTGCCAAGCCGCACTTCCAGCGCGGAGATCTCCTTGCTGACCGACGATTTGGACAGGCCCAGCCGTTTTGCGGCTTCGGTGTAACTCAGGGTTTCAACCACTCTGGCGAAGATAATCATCGCATGCAGGTTTTCCACATCGCTCATGGTGACTCCGGACGGCAACGGCGGCTAATCAGAATGGCGACAGAGTAAGGGGTGACGGACGGGAAGTAAATCTTTGGCACCGCAGGTGAGACAGGGCGGAGGCGGGCACCGCCCTGTCTGTTCAGCGCACTTTTTTTACCAGAACCGGAATCTTTCGCAGCTGATTGGCAAGTACCAGACCGGCGATTAACATCACGGCGATAAACGCCGAGACGCCCGGCCAGCCAAAGCCGTGCCAGAACACGCCGCCCAGCGTACCTGCCACGCTGGAACCAAGATAATAAAAAAACAGATAGAGTGAGGACGCCTGACCTCTGGCGCGCCTTGCGCGATGGCCGACCCAGCTGCTGGCGACGGAATGGGCGGCAAAGAACCCGGCGGCAAACAGCATCAGCCCGGGCAGGACCAGAAACAGCGTGGTGAACTGGGTGGCAATCAGGCCCGTCAACATCAGACAGAGTGCGCCGATCAGTACCACGCCCCGGCCGTAACGCACGGTCATCATTCCCGCTCGTGGCGAGCTCCAGGTGCCGGTAAGATAGACCACCGACAGCAGGCCAACCACGGTCTGGCTCAGGGAGAAGGGGGCAGATAAAAAGCGATAGCTGACATAATTAAACAGGGTGACAAAGCTGCCCATCAACACGAAACCGACAAGGAACAGCATCGGTAATCCCATGTCCCGCCACTGAAACATAAAGTTGATTAAAAGCTTGCGTGGCCGCAGGGAGCTGGGCCGAAAATGCTGAGAAGTGGGCAACAGGCGGAAAAACAGCCCGGCAGCGGCCAGTGCAAAGAGTCCGACCACCAGAAGCGACACGTTCCATGAGAAGTGGTCGGCAAGCATTCCGCTGGAAAGACGCCCCACCAGCCCGCCAATTGAGTTACCGCTGATGTACAGGCCCATCGAAAACGAAAGAAAGACCGGATGCAGTTCTTCACTAAGCCAGGTCATCGCCACTGCCGCCACGCCGCTCAGCGCCAGCCCGGTCAGCGCGCGCATTGCCAGCACTCCCTGCCAGCTGGTCATGGCCGCGCACATCAGGGTAAACAGCGCCGCCAGCAGCAGCGAAACCGACATCACCGATTTACGTCCAATGGCATCTGATAACGTGCCAGTGACCAGCAGGCCCAGCGCCATCATCACCGTGGTGACGGAGAGAGAGAGGCTGCTTTGCGCGGGAGTAAGATGAAAACTTTGCGAAAACACGGGCAGGATGGGCTGGACACAATAAAGGACGGCGAAGGTGGAAAGTCCTGCGCAGAACAGCGCCAGCGTGGCATGGGTAAATCTGCGGGTGCCACGGGTAATATAACTTTTATTTATGGCTGGATTATTTACTTCGGCGGGTGAAACTAAACTGTCATCTTCTTCAGCGAGATTTTCCGGGTGCAACGCCACGGATTTATTTACTACCGGTGCCACGAGAGTCCCCTGGTTGTGGTTGAACATACTGGTTTGCTATCAGATAAAGTTATTGATGTCAGACGTAGCAAGGCCTGCAAGCCATTCTGACCGCGTCAGTATCCGGCTGTTCAGATGCAATGTAAATGGTCAGGCCATTATTTTTCACTGAAAGATAACGGCAATCTGTTATTTATTTTTCCCCGGCATAACAGGGCGTGAAAAAATAAAATCAGGGCGGAAATATTGGGAACAGACATTCATTTTTTGACATATTATCTCATCAGAAGTAATAAAATCATTGGGTTGCGTTGTGAGACGAGGGTACTATACTGATCGCTTGTTTCGAAATTCACTCTGTAACATTGTCAAACGTCATTGGCATCTGGAGGTTATTATCACTTTTAATCAAAATGACCAGATTGTTGACATTAGCCAGACGGATTATGAAACCTGGTATCACGACTATGAAGCAGGTCCGGATTGCGTGGCTGAGCCGCAACCGGAAAGCATTCGTGGTCTGCCCGTATCAGATATCCTGACCCCAGCGGACCGTTATCAGGAACTTTTCGAAGCCGTTCAGTCCGCAAGAATATTCAGCGACAGCAAAACCTTCGCTGACTGTGCGCCTAAAACTGAACCGGAACGCATTCTTTATCGTTATTACCTGCAACGTGAGCAGGATGATTTTAATTTGCTGACGTTTGTACTGGAGAACTTCGATCTTCCCAGGGCGCACGACAGCCGCTATGTCTCCGATCCCGGCAGAACGATGGCAGAGCACATTGATGCCCTGTGGCCGGTATTAACCCGTCAGCCGGAAAAGCATTCTGAATTTTCTTCATTATTGCCCCTGCCGGAGCCGTATGTGGTGCCGGGCGGTCGTTTTGGCGAAACCTATTACTGGGATTCTTACTTCAGTATGCTGGGGTTCGCGGCGAGTGGGCAGACCGGCCTGCTGCGCCAGATGGCAGACAACTTTGCCTGGATGATTGATACCTACGGGCATATCCCCAATGGTAATCGCACCTACTATCTCAGCCGCTCACAGCCGCCGGTTTTCGCCATGATGGTGGAACTGTTTGAGAAGGATGGCGTTAATGAGGCGCATCGTTATCTGCGACAGCTGAAACGTGAGTATGAATTCTGGATGGAGGGGGCTGATACCCTGGCACCCAATGAGGCATATCGCCATGTGGTGATGCTGGAGGATGGTTCGGTCCTCAACCGCTACTGGGACGACCGCGATACGCCGCGTGACGAATCGTGGATTGAAGACGTGGAAACCGCCAGGAATTCGGCGCGACCTTCCAGCGAGGTGTACCGTGATCTGCGTGCGGGTGCTGCATCAGGCTGGGATTTCTCTTCCCGCTGGCTGAGCGAGCCGGGACGGCTGGAGAGCATTCAGACTACCAGCATTGTGCCAGTCGACCTTAATGCTTTTCTTTATAAGCTGGAAACCACCATCGCCCGGCTGGCAGCAGGCCGCAACGACCTGCTGACGGCTGAGCTGTTCCAGCAGCGTGCGGCGCGTCGTCGCGACAATGTTGATAAATATCTGTGGGACAGTGAAGCGCGGTTGTATCGCGATTATAACTGGCGTGAACGGGAAAAAGCCGCGTTCTCGGCGGCCTCGGTAACGCCGCTGTATGTCGGGATGTCCAGCCTGGAACAGGCCACGGATACCGCCGCCGCCATTCGTTCACATCTGCTGGCACCGGGTGGTCTGCTCTCCACGGTAGAAGAGAGCGGTGAACAGTGGGATAAACCTAACGGCTGGGCACCGATGCAGTGGATGGCGATTAAGGGGCTGAATCACTACGGCGAAGAGTTGCTGGCGAAGGAGATCGCCGCGCGCTGGTTACAGGTGGTGGCCGCCACTTATCATCGCCATCACAAGATGGTGGAGAAATATAACGTTCTCGGCACCACTCCGGTGCTGGCGGGCGGTGGCGAATATCCCCTTCAGGATGGCTTTGGCTGGACCAATGGTGTCACCCGCCGCCTGATGGTGATGTACCCGGATCTGCTGCCGTCATAACCGTCCGCAGCGCCGCCACCGACCGGCACGCCTGTTTCAAAAGCTACCCTCTGTGGCGTTTAGCCTTGCTGCTGGCGACAGAGAGGTGGCTTTAACCATTGTGCTGGTCTGATGAAGCCGCAAAGGTGCGCCGGTTGTCCATAATCTGTTGGAGGTTCATTTCAATCCAGTCGGCAAGGTCGGTGACCTGCCCCCGCACCTGGTAACCCAGCGGCGACAGGCTGTAGTCAACGTGAGGTGGGTTCATCTGGTGATCGATGCGGGTGACGAAACCATCTTCCTCCATATGGCGCAGGGTCTGCGCCAGCATTCTTTCACTGACGCCACCAATTTTTCTGCGCAGTTCACCAAAGCGCAATGTCTCTTCTTCCAGTGCCAGCAGCACCAGAAGGCTCCAGCGGCTGGTGAGCCGTTTCAGCACCTCGCGTGAAGGACATTTCGCATCCAGCAGTTCACCCCGGCGAAATTTTTCGCTGAGCGAGCTGGCGGATATTTCTTCTTTTATTTTCATACTAACATTCCTGTGCGTACTTACTTTTTGTAAGTGTATGGCATAGTCTGTTCGGGTCCAAACGATTTCGCCAGCATCCGACTGGCCCGTCGTTTCAGAGCCTGGTCTGCCAGGCTTATCATCCTTCAGACTCAAGGAGAGCATTATGATTGCTGTAACCGGCGCAACTGGCCAGCTTGGCCGTTTAGTGATTAAGGCGTTACTGAAAAAAGTCCCGGCGTCAGAAATAGTCGCAATGGTACGTTCAGCTGAGAAGGCGGCTGAGCTGGTGGCTTCAGGCGTTCAGGTAAGAGAGGCTGACTATAACGATCCTGCCACGCTGCGGCGTGCTTTTGATGGGGTCGGGAAGGTGTTGCTTATCTCCTCCAACGAAATTGGTCAGCGTGAAACACAGCATCGGGCGGTGATTGATGCCGCCAGACAGGCGGGGGTTAAACTGCTGGCTTACACCAGCCTGCTTCACGCCGATACCACCGAAATGGGGCTGGGCGGAGAGCATCGTGCTACCGAACAGGCGCTGATTGCTTCCGGCATTCCTTATGCGATCCTGCGTAATGGCTGGTACACCGAAAACTACGCTGTCAGCATCGCGCCAGCCATCAGCCATGGGGCGTTTATTGGCGCAGCGCAGGAGGGCAAAATCGCTTCGGCCAGCCGGGAAGATTATGCCGATGCGGCGGCGGCGGTGCTGACCGGCAGTGGCAGCAGCAACAAAATCTATGAGCTGGCGGGGGATACGGCCTATACGCTGGCTGAATTCAGCGCGGAAATTGCGCGGCAAAGCGGTAAGGCTGTCAATTATGTCAACCTGCCCCAGGCGGAATTTGTGGCGGCGCTGACCGCAGCCGGACTGCCCGCCGCGCTGGCGGAGATGCTGGCCGACTCTGATGTCAATGCCGCCAGGGGCGCGTTGTTTGATGACAGTCACACGCTAAGCAAACTGACTGGTCGGGCAACCACCCCATGGCAGGATGTTGTCAGCGCCTTCGTGGCGCAGGCAAAGGCGTAAGTCAGTCTGGCCGGTTGACACGCCGTACCGGCCATAACGCTTCAGGGCGTGGGCGCTCTGAAGCGGCTGTACATAATTGCCCCTGCGGTAGGCACCACCTCGCGTTCACTGTCCGGCAATTCTTCCCCCGAGGCCAGGCTGAAAGCATCCAGCGACAGCTCGTTAACCCGGTATGGCGTCAGGCTGCTGATAATGGCAAATCCCCGTGAATCTGTGGTGGTGCCATACTGATTGATTATTCCCACGCCGGGGGTCTTCTCCACTTCCACGATCGCCGGGCTCTCCCCCAGCGCCTGTCCGAAGGTCACGCCGCCCGGGTGTGCCATCACACTGCCCGTCAGACCAAGATATTTCGTGCTGGTCTGTTTTTTGCGGGTGTATACCGCCATCAGTTCACCGGCGTTGTATTGATAATCGAGGGTGAGATTCTTGCTGCTTCCTTTTCCCTTCTGCTGGCTGGTGCTGAGGTTATAGCTCAGACTGTAATCCTCCAGCGCGGTGCCACTGATCCCCACTTTGCGCTCTGCGGCACCGTTTTTTGCCAGGGTGTTTTCCATATTCAGCTTGATGCGGGGTGAAGAAAACAGTTGAAACGGAATGGAAAAGGAAAAGGTAATTTTACTCTCCTCTTTTTCATCATCGAGGCGGTTGTAGGCAACATAAATGGCATAGTCAATTTTATGCCAGTTGGCGCTGTAGCCCACTTCAACGGAGGTTTCCCGCCTGTTCCTGCCACGCAATGCTTCACTCGCCAGCGTCAGGTAGAGATTGTCCTCTTCTGCGAGATTTTGCGTGTAGCTGACGGCGATTTTGTTCTTTTTCTCTGCATCAAACTCACCCACAAAAACGCCGTCTTCCCAGTCCCACCAGTATTGTGTCTGCTGCGCAACGGCTTCGCTGAACGTGCGATAGCGCTGGTCAGGATAGTACTGAGCGGTCAGGCTGAACGAGGATTCCCATTCTGAGAAGGCTTTGGTGTATCGCAACCGGGTCATCGTGCCGTGATCGCCCCCTGTCCGGCGCGGATCTGTCGCGTTGCTGTAACTGATGTCCAGTGACAGCGCGCCCCAGCGGTCCAGTCGCTTTCCCACGCCAAACAGACCAGCCTGCCAGATATCTGCTGCCATCACGCTGCCGAACAGGCTGAGGTTATCAGGCAGTCCGTAGCTGAGCGAGAATTGAGAGAAAAAGGGCTCCTGCTGGTCAAGCGTATAGTAAGGGCGGTATTTTCCTGCCGAAAGCGCAAATTTCCACTGTCCGCCATGGACCAGATTAGGCATGGCGGAGTAAGGGATAGTGCGCACGGTTTCCGTGCCGTCACTCTCTTTAATGGTCATTTCAATATCAGCGGTGGCATCAGCCGGGTAGATGTCTTTCAGAATAAACGCGCCTGCTGGCACGGTAGTCTGATAGATAACCGTACCATACTGCCTGATTTTGACCTGTGCCTGACTGTGGGCAAAGCCCCTGATCCACGGGGAGAGAGGACGCATCTCATCGGGCAACATGCGATCGTCGGTGGTGAGGCTGAAACCGCGATAGCTGACGCTGTCAAACATATCTGCCGTGGTGCTGTTGTCACCCAGCGTCAGCAGGGCACGCAGGGGCTGTATGGTGCGAAAGGCTGAGGCATTTTCAGTGTGCCAGACAGGGTCGCTGTAGGCATCCTTACTGTAGACCGGCTGATAGCGAAAGCGCCACGGCCCCAGGTTGGCACCCCAGGTGGTGGTGACATCCAGGCTGTGCTGGCGGGGATAGCGGCGATAGCTGCCGCCGGTGAAATGTGAATAGCTCAGGTCATAGTCAAGAAAAGCAGCATTAACGCCGTCATCCCAGCGGCTGGTTGCCACGCCATTGGTCACCGGACTGGCAATCTCAGGCGGAATATACAGAGTAAAAACCTGAGCCTGCTGGTCATAGTAGTAGCGTATCTTTAGCCCGGCGAGCGAACGGGCGGTGGCACAGCCTGCGGGCGAAGAGAAGTGTAGCCTCTGCATCTCCTGCTGGCGTATTCCCCACTCCTGCAACAGGGGGGCGGTCAGGCAGGGCGTGTTTGTCTTACTGAAATTCAGCTCGGTTTGCCCGCGATAAATATCGTTAACCAGTATGTATTGTGACGCGCCTTCGGCAAAACTGACCAAAGCCGCATCAATGAGAAGACTGGCCAGCAGGCGCGGCACTATGTTCATCCGTGAAATACACTTTTCCTTCTGTAACGGCAAAAGGCGTCCCATCCGGGACGCCAGTATTTATTGGCATAATATGCCTGTAATGATCATGTCACCGGCCCATAACGTGGCCGGTGACACCGGGCGTGCAGTTTATTAACGCCCGCTGGCGTGCTGGTAGGACGCCAGGCTCCGAGGGGGCAATTACCCCTGTAATGCCGCCAGAGCCGCGCGGGCCTGCGCCAGGTTTGCGGTGGCTTCTTTTACGTCAGCCTGTTTTTCCAGCACTTTTTTCTGGTATTTGGCAATTTTCTTACTGTTACCTGCGGCCTGAGCTTCACGCAGATCCGCCTGAGCTTCGGCCAGGCTCGCTTGTTTATCCGCCAGTTTTGCTTCCAGTTTGGCCACTTTTTGCTCGGCCGCCACCAGTTTAGCGCTGTCCGTACAGTTGGCTTTTACTTCTGCCAGTGCCTTCTTCAGTGCAGTGGCTTTAGCCGTATTATTGTATGCTTCTGCTGCGCTGATTTTGGCTTCGAGTACGGAAATTTTGGTATCACAATCGGCGAAGGCCATGCCACTGAAACCGGCGGTCAGTAAAAGCATCAGAGGGATTACGCGAGTGTTGAACTTGTTCATATTGGCATCCTTTATTCTTGTACCGGGGAGAAACCCTTTCTCCCTCTCAGTGCGAAAAAGAATAGTGTGATGAGCGGCGAGATAAAAGCGGCGAGCGGACTCATCGGCTTGTAGGACCGGACTATTCATCTGTAGTCCCCGGCACAGCCACCAGACTGGCGATCAGGCGCTCTGTTTCCTGGATGACGGTGGCGAGCGTCTCTGCGGAGGGCGCATCCTCAAGCCTGCGGCAGGCGGTTTCCAACATGGCGGCCTGAATAAGTCGTGCTCCACCGGCAATTTTGTGGCCCAGTTCAGTAAGCGCTTCCTCGCGCAGCGGCGAATGCTGAGCTTCATCGATCAGGCGGGTTAAATCCTGTTGCAGGCTGGTCAGCATGGTCTGCATGAACTCCCTCAGCACCGCGGGATCTTTCAGCTCGTCGGGCAGATGATCCGGATTGAAGGCGGCCTGTGCAGGGCACCGCAGGCTTTGCAGTTTTTCTTTCAGCAGCTTCAGTCTGATGGGTTTGAACAGGCAATCATCCATGCCAGCCTGAAGACAAGACTCCTGTGCGCTGCTCTGGGCATTGGCCGTTAGCCCCCAGACCGGGGTGCGGCTCTGTTGCCGCTCCTGCTCCAGTAGCCGTAGCTTTTGAGTGAACTGAAAGCCATCCAGCCTGGGCATGTGGCAGTCGGTGATGACCAGGTCACAGCGGTGATGCTGGCAGTATTGCAGCGCCTCAGCACCATCTGCCACCGCCGTGGCATGATGCCCCAGGTGTTGCAACTGCTGAAGCAGCAGCACGCGACCGGCGGGATGATCTTCAACTATCAGGATTTTCAGGGGGTGTGGAGGCTGTGCTGCGGCAGGCTGCGCGGGCGGATCGACTTTTGCCAGCATGCGGGGAAGGGAAAGCGTTACGGTGAAGGTGCTGCCAGTCCCTTGCTGACTTGAGAGGGTAATTTCTCCGGCCATCATTTCAACCAGAATCCGGCAGATATAGAGCCCCAGACCCGCACCCTCGGTGCCCGCCGGATTTTTGCCCTGCACAAATGGCTGAAACAGTCGTTGCTGCACGGCGGGTTCCATTCCCTGCCCGGTGTCGGTAACACGCAGGCAAATGTCCAGCCGCTGCTCAGTGATACTCATCAACTGAGCGCTGAGGGTGACTTCGCCCTGTTCGGTAAACTTGATCGCATTGCTGACCAGGTTGGACAGAATCTGTTTTACTCTGACCGGGTCGGCCAGCACATCGCCGGTCAGGCCATTTTCAATTTCCAGTCTGAAATTCAGTCCTTTTTGCTGCGCCACGCCTTCAAATAACAGGGCTACAGATTCAATCAGTTGCCGCAGGCTGGTACGGGTGGGATGCAGTACCAGACGGTTACTTTCAATGCGTGAGATATCCAGAATGTCGCCAATCAGCGCCAGCAGTGAATGTGCCGAATCATGAGCGATGGTCAGCAGCGAGATATCAACAGGTTGCTGCTGTTGCTGCTGACGCAGCACCAGTTCCAGTGTGCCAATGATGGCATTGAGTGGCGTGCGAATTTCATGGCTCATCGTCGCCAGGAAGGTGCTTTTGGCCCGGCTGGCTTCATCAGCCTGATTTTTGGCCTGCTGGTACTGCTCTGTCAGCCGGTGCTGCTGTGCCTGCTGTCGCCGCAGATAATGGTATATCGCCACAGAGGTACACAGAATGGCGACCATCACCAGCAAAGGGGGGAGCCAGCCAGCGCTCAGATCGTTATTTTCCGGGTTGACCCGAATGCGGGTTGCGTCACTGTACCAGTTGCGGATCATGGCATGCATTTCTTCAGGCGTCAGGCTCAGTAACGCTTTATCGAGGATGGTCGCCAGCGTGTATTTTTCATTCCCCACGGCAATGACAAAATGTGATTGTTCAGTATCCAGCCCGGTCAGGATTGTCAGGCTGGATTCTCTCCTCTGGGCAAGCAGCGAGTTTGCCTCAATCATTGGCAGGACCAGCCCGTCAGCCTGATTTTTTTCCACGGCCACCAACCCTTCCTGCGCCGTATCGACAGGAAGGATCTGCACACCAGGATAGCTTTGTTGCAGCGGGGTTTCTAAAGGATGCCCCCTGATTAATGCAATCCGTTGCAGCTTGACGGGACGTTTCTGGCTTTTATGCCCAACCAGTACCCAGGAATTAAGCAGATAGGATCGGGTGGTGATCAGTCCGTTATACCAGGCTGCATCTCTGGGCACGCCGGCGATGGCGTCGGCCTTACCGGATTTCACCATCGACAGGGCTTCGGCCAACGTGGCGGAGCGGACTAAAGTAAATTTCAGGCCGGTTTGTTCCGCTATGGTGTTGATGATATCCGCCGTCAGCCCGCGAAAATGGCCGGTATCATCGAAAAAGTTAAGCGGTCCGGCATCTTCGTTAATGACCAGACGCACCAGGGCGTTTTCCTGTAGCCATTTACTCTCGAAAGCGGTGAACAGCAGAGTGGGGGCGGTGGTGGGGGAAGGGACATTTCCCCGCCAGCGGCTGAGAATATTGCCCTGAATATTTTTGGGGATGCGTTCCAGTACCGCGTTGAGGATAGCCTGCAACGGTTTATTATTGGCGGTCAGTCCAAAGGCAAAATCATTACTTTCTTCCTGTGACAGAACCTGCAAACGTAGATTCATCAGGTTGTTCTGATTGATCAGATAGCGAGCGGAAATGGCATCGCCTATCCAGCTATCAAGATTGTTAAACGACAGCGCCTCCAGTGCCTTGCGCGGGGAATCATAATGCTGCACGAGGTTGCCGCTGAGATAACCAGCCAAACTTTTGCGTGCCTCAAACAGCGGTTCAATGGCGACCCGCTTTTTTGTTGTCTGATGGATTGGCATATCTTTCCGTTCCACCACGGCGGGCATCAGCGTCTGATAAGGGGTGGTTACTATCAGACCATATTCTCTGGCCTCGTCTGAGGTGACGCTGCCAATAAAATCGACTTCTCCCCGGCTCAGCGCATCCATCAGCAGCGATTTGTTCTGATAATAATGCACCACGATTTTCAGATTAAGGTTGTAAGCCAGCAGGCCGAGATAGTCGGCATTCAGACCGTCAAACTGATGGTATCCGGTGATCATCTCATAGGGGGGCGACTCTGGCCTGGCCACGCCAAAACTGAGCGTGCGTCTGCGATGCAGCCATTGCCACTGGTTCTGTTTCAACACCGGCCAGGGGGTCTGAATATGTTCCCGGCTGACCAGTTCCAGCTGGCGATAGTTCTGTTTTTCCCCGGCCAGCACGGGCAGGCAGCACAACCAGAGCAGGCACCAGAGCTTACGCATTGTCCGCTCCTGTTTCTGACGACAACGCCAGCAGGTCGGCTAACCCAGCGGTACTTTCCTGCTGAAGTTTATCCAGCAGGCGTCGTTTATAAGTACTGATGGTTTTGTTGCTCAGTAACAGGCGATCGGCAATCTCTTTGTTACTCATACCGGTGGCGAGATAGCGTAATACGGTCATTTCACGATCGGACAGCAGGGCCAGCAGATCCTCCTCGCTGGCAGCCGACGCCGACTCTTTTTTCTGGGCCAGCGTTGCCTGTGGGAAACAGGCATAGCCCTGTAATACCAGCTGGCACAGAGGGATCAGCTGCCGGATATCCGCCTCTTTATTAAAGAAAGCAGATGCCCCTGCACGCAGGGCTCTTGGCGCATAAATATCGGCGGGCAGGCTGGTATAAACGATAACCTGCACGCCGGGGGTTAACTGCCGGATGTGCTGGAGTATCTGTAGGCCATCCATTTTATCCAGCATAATATCGAGAATAACCAGTTCGGGCTGGTGCTGTTTAATACAGGTGAGCGCGGTAATACCGTTAGTGGCGGTGCGTATTTCACTTTGTGCCAGCGGGGCCAGCAGCGTTTTGACTGCGAAACAAATCGCAGGGTGGTCATCAATCACCACAATATCAGGCATGGTAAAAATCCTTTTAACAACCTTCAGTCCCGGAGATATCCGGGCAAGATGCCTTTTTAAAGGAGTGGATTATTGCGTTTCCCACCGTCTCATGAAAGGTTCAAAGAGTCTTAAATATGTTTTGGTGAATATGATGGGAGTGAATCTGGTGATAGTGGGAAATTACTGGTGAGTATTGAATGTTTTTGTTGGCTGCTGTCTGGAAAATAGTATCTGACACTGAAAAGTGATGATTCAGTTATTGTATTGGTTTTTTTGGAAGGTGTTAATTTTCTTATTTTCTCTGCTGGTTGAATGATTTTGGCTTGTCTGGTGAGTTGATGATGCTATAACGATCATAATTCTTTCATCCATTAATGATGAGAGTGCGCGTGAGGAGGTTTATATTTTGCTGGTTTTTATCTGAATTAAAGGTGACGATATAATTGCGAGTCAAAGTGAATATTTTTAATTTTAAAAAAAGAGCCAGGGACGGCTCTTTTAATTATATTAATGATGCTGTGGTATTAACTCAGCGTACCAGAAATCATTCCATTAATCGCACTTGAAGCATACTCAGATATGGTATCCCAGCCAACGACGGCTCCGGCAATTCCGAATGCTATAGCACCAATGACACCAGCGCCAATCATACCAACACCTTGTCCTAAAGTACCAAAGCCAAGCAGGCCACCACCGTCGCCTCCATGTTTACCACCAACAAATGCTCCGGCAGCTCCGCCAACGCTTGCCCCTAAAGTTGCCGATGCGACCAATTCGACTGCATTAAGAACAAGGCTACCCATAAGAGTAAGAGCACTTGTCGTATCCCAGCTGTATGCACCCGAAACTTCACTCATTTCAATTGTAGAAAGTTCTCTCATTATATAGATTCCTTTTATGTATTTGACCCTGGGTTAAAGGTCTTCCTTATTTATTTTGAATTGCCCGAGATTCTTCGGGCTGATTTAAATTTAGTGTTTTTGTGACCACTGTTCAACTCATTTAATTTTAATTATTGTGATTCATCTTCGTTTTTTTTCTAACTAACGGGTAAGACTTTCTGGATGTCTGTGTCTGAATCAATAAAAAAAATTTTTTTAATCTTCATTATTTTATCGAATTCAGATCACATCAGTTTTGCGTAATAGTAAAGGTCATTGCCGCATTAGCCGTACCCGCAGTAATCTCGCCGGTCTGTTTATAGCGAGCCGTTAAGGGAATCTCAATCGTTTTCTCAGCAAGGTTATGATAAGTCTTCGCGGTAGCAAAGGTGAGGGGCGTGCTGTTACTGTCCAGCACTTCAACTGCGACACCGCTAGCGGCTCCGGTCCCCTCATCGATGCTCAGCATTCCGTCACCCGTCGAGCTGCTGACCGGATCAAATGTCACCTGTACCGGAATATTATCGGACTCGCACTGCAATAGAATAGTGAAGGACCGTTCAGAAGAGGCTGCGGTGCTGCCCACACCGGAGAACTCACTGCGGCTGGGGCTTCCCAGATTGACCGTCTGGTTTTTCGAGCTGACGTCTGCCAGGCAGCTTTTCTGAATAACGGTCAGACTGCCCATGGTGAAGGTGGCAAATATACTGGAGTTCAGATAGTAGCGACTGTAAATTTTGCTACTGACGGTACCTGGCGTAATTGCACCGGTTTTGACAAAGGTCAGCCTTACCTCATTTTGATTACTCCAGGGAGTCAGAGCGGCGGGTGAAATGGAGGTGCTGTAAGGAACTGTCATTCCTGTTTTATATAAATCACCAATAATCACCCCTACACCTGCAATTCCGGTTTCATAAGCACCTTCTACGGTTGTACTTTGCGTCAACACGGATGCTGAACGGTAAGAAGAGCTGCCGGTACAACCAATCACCAGCGTTTGTCCGGAAAACCCCTTGCTGTAACGTAAAGCCAGGGTTTCACCAACAGCAACACTGGGATCGACGGCCAGCGTGATGGCGCCGGTTGTCCCTTTTCCAGTTGCTCCCATGACGCAGCTGGCACCATAGGACAATGACGGGAAAATGAATAAAATAACGACGGGAAATGGATGGATAAATTTAAATATGTTCATTTACGGCTCCAGAGAATAGTTAGATTTTCCGATTACTGGCAGACGCCATTCAACATCTGAATGCCATTTTCTGATTTTTTCTCAGGCAAAAGGTAATTCACACGACATTGCTGATCTGAACTTTTCCCCCATTGCACCTGCAAAACACCTGAAGGCTTCAGACTGTTCAGATAAACCTGTCCTTCATCCCCCACAATATAAATATGTTTATTCTGTTCGCCGGCATCTTTGACCACTGCGCCAAAGGCAACGGGCTGTCCCTGATAGATAAGAGACATCATGGCTCTGCCGCCAATCTGAGCGGAGAAAGTCGCACGAACGATCGCTCCCCGGGTTGGCACCACGCTTTGTGTGCTTAGTTCCAGATCGACATCACTGGAGAGCGTTGTGGTATCGAGCATGACGTTTGCACGACGATAAGGGGTGAGGTTGGGCGTAACCGTGTAGCCGCGAAAGTCCGTTTTAACCCCGGTCTGATTAGTCACCTGTACACCGCCTGCACCAGGTGCCTTTATCAAAGCGGCGGTATTGCCAAAGGCCTGGCTCAAAGTCAGTCCGTTTGCATGCAGGATCATCCCTCCCTCCACGCCATAATTCAGTCTCCTCATATCCTGGTCATAGCTGTAACCTCCGGTGAGTTCGCCGTAGGTCCCGCGATAGCCTCCGTCAACACTGCCGCTGTTACCTTTACCCGCAGTGGTATAGCCCTGACGCACATTCCAGTAGAGGTTATTGTTTTCCAGCGCGGTACCGCCAAGCCCAACGCTATGGCTGGTATTTCCCGGTTTGCTGTGAGCGACGGTATAGTTCACCCATGAATTTGATAACCAGCGATCCAGCGGGATGGAAATGTTGAAGGTAAAAATCTGATTTCTTTCGTAACTGCGGGTGCGGGTGGCATTCTGCGAGTTACGGCTGTAACTGTATCCGATGCCATAGCTGATGCCCTTGTAGCTGTTGTTGTAACTGGTAGAGATCGACTCCATACGCCGTTCGGTTCTCCAGTAGTCTTCACGCAACAGGCTGACGCTGACTGAGCCGGCTGTCGATCCCAGGTTCTGGTTAAGTGTCAGTTCAGTGCGATTTCGTGCCTGTTCCCGCAGCGATGAACTGACGCCAGAGCGCCAGGTATCCATCAGTTCTGGCAACGAGTAATAATCCCGGGTTGAGTAACGGTAACCGGCAATGGCAAAGTTGGTGCCGGTTTCATAGAAGTTTTTACTGTAGCGTACCCGTAAAGACTGCCCGTCGGTTCTTGCCGCGTTTTTCACCGTCGACCATGCGTTGATGACATCGCCAGAAAATGCACCAAAACGACCAACGTTTTTCCCGATGCCAAAGGCAACCGACTGATAACTGGCTGCGGCCTGCGTTCCGCCATACAGGGTAAAATTCCAGGGCAAACCATAAATGGCCGTTGCCTGAGAAAATGCTTTTTTTTCGACGGCGTTATCGTATGGACGATATTGACCCGTGGTCAGGCTGTACTTCAGATAACCTTCGCGAACCAACACTGGCAGCGAGGCGTAGGGCACCACCAGAGTTTGCTCACTGCCGTCGGCTTCTTTTACCGTCACATAAAGATCGCCGCTGCCACCCGTTGCATACAGGTCGGTGATTTCGAAAGCACCCGGTGCAACATAGCTTTGATAGATGATGTAGCCATTTTGCCGGATAATAACCTGCGCATTAGTCCTCGCGGTTCCCTTTACCACCGGAGCATATCCCCGCAGGCTTTCTGGCAGCATTTCATCGTCTGAGGCGAGCTGAGCACCACGAAAAGGAACACCTTCAAAAATTTCAGCAGGCGAGGTGCTTTCACCTAAAGTTAACTGAGCTTTCAACGGAACGATATTGCGTTGTAAATAGGTGTAGAGGGTATCCCATTTTCCGTTCCCCCCGCTCAGGGAGTTGCGGTTCCAGGTGCTGTAGTTACGTAAACGCCAGGCACCAAAATTCAATCCTGGACGCAGATTGATATACTGACTGTTATTGTCCCTCGATGAGAGACTCAAAGCCTTATTTTGTGCGCCGGAAAAACGATAATTAAGCAGTAGCGCGGTGATTCCTTCGTCAAACTGTTCTGATGATACAAATCCTCTGGCACTGTTTTGCATTGCAGCTTGCGGAATACTCAGGTCCAGGCGCTGTAAGCTGAAATTAAAAGTGGCAGATGCCTGGGGAATGACAGTAATTTCTGTGCAACTTTTATCATCATTAATTAATCCGGGAAATGCTGTTGTTCGTACACCATAGGTGGCCAGTAATTCAACATTGAGACAAGGCTCAGGAAGAGCGCGACTGGCATCCTGTCGGCTGTGAAAATTAACCGGTTTTGTTTCTACAAATGAACCATTCAGCCATATATCGACAACATAAACACCTTCGGGTTGTGATTTTTTTTCAAAAACAGAAAGATCGGTGGTGATATTATTCCCACCACTGGTTTGCAGGAAATTGGGGTTAAACGTTTCGCTGGCATAAGCAAAATGGCCAGCATAGTTATATGCGATTGTTGAAACGAAAAAAGCCCAAACACATTGAGTCGCGCGTCCTGCATTAACTTTGCGAATCCCATTCATCATCACACTCCGTCGTGTATGAATAACCCGTCGTACAGTCCAGCAGACATTCATTATTTGATTGATTATTTCCCGGCGGTCATCAAATCCGCGAATGATGTAGCTGACCTGTTCCTCCATAGTCGTTAATTAATTTCCAGCTGATATCGCCAGACTGAATGTGAGCGGGGAGTTTGAATGTGGCAGAAGATAATGGTGCAATCAGACCGCCATCAATAATTTTATGATCGTTAATTTTAATGAACAAAAAATTCATAAAGTAGCTTGATGGGTTTGTGACTTTCAGTTGACCATTTTGCGCATGCCAGAGAAGTTTATTGCCGTAGTCTTCAGGTGAACTGTCCTTGAGCGCTTCCGGGCGATAGAATAATTTCAGGCGAGAACGTATTGCTATCTGTAGCGTATTTTTATCATTCTCGGATTTTGAAGGAATGGATTTGATGTTTAACCAGAATAAAGATTCTTTATCCTGAGGAAGCTGAGTTGTGGTTCTGACAATTCTCAGAAGGTTTTTTTGCCCACCGTCTAACCGGAACAGAGGTGGTGTAATAATAAAAGGAGAAGCCTGTCTGATGTTGTTACCTTCGGCATCCTCTATCCATGACTGGATGAGAAAAGGTGATTTATCAGGATTTTCCACGCTAATCGATTTTTCTTTTTTGCTGCTCTCATACACCAGTCGACTACCACCAATAATAACCCCTGCATTTACACGCCCTGTAACTGACAGCACCACTGATAACAGAAATATGTGAACATATCTCACGCTGCATTCCTCTGAACATAATGAATAACACCATCCGCAATGGATGGTGTTCAGATTAATAATTAACGGTGAAAGTAGCCACAGAGTTAGCTTTACCAGCTACTACGGTTGCGGCTTTCTGAATGTAGCGTGCGGTAAAGTCCAGAGTGTTAGTATTGCTGCCGCTGGTCAGGGTATATGCAGCAGATTCAGTGAACAGAGACAGTACGCCATTGCTGTCAGAGAGCTGGATACCCACGCCGGTAGCTACGCCAGTTTCGTCGGTCAGTGCCAGAACGCTGTTGTCACCTGAGTAAGCTGTACCATCAAATTTAACTGTGGCTGTGGACACCGTTTCGGGACAATTTTTCAGCAGGATATTAAATTTAGTCGCACTGGAACTACCGCCGGCAGTGGATCCTACACCAGTAAATGAAGACTTACTGACATTACCCATCGCAACATCCATGGTTGTTGCGCCTGCGCCATTGAGGTCAACGGTACATGCTGCATCAATGATATTCCCTGTGAAATTAATGGTACCATCAGCAGCACAAGCTGAAGAGATAGCGGTCATTAATGCTAAAACAGATACGATCTTTTTCATTATTTATTCCTTTAAATTTAATCCTGGCGATCTGATCATTACCAGGCTTTAACGCTAATTGATGAGATGTGATGCAAGACGAAATACAGATTCCAGTCTGTTGTTACTGCAATGGGAACATTGGCAGCGGTGGTACTATATTGTTACATGATAAATGAATGCCAGTTAAGTTTATGGGTGTGTTGAAATATTCAGAAAAAATAATTTAATTAAGATAGGTTGAGTAAATGGTTTTTTTTGGGGGGGGAACTAAAATTAGCATTATTTGTAATCTTTATTTCGTTATTAAAGCTGGCGCAGATGCTGGTTTTAATAACGCGACTAAATATTTTTAGTCAGTTTTGGTTGAGCGATATATGGCAATTATTAAATGTTCTCTTTTTGAGGTTTTGAAAATAAACCCCTGTCAATTTATAACTCAATAAAGGAGTGATGACTCTGTTCAGACAGTTATATCAGAAATGTAAATAATGAATAAAATGGTGATAAGATTAAAACAAGCAGAGGGAGGACACTTATGGATAATTGCAGGTTTATTTAATTTATATAAACTATCCTGAATTAATTTTCTTTTTCATAAATCATATTTTTGCGATAAATCACATCCGGATTTGGAATGCCTTTTTTTAATTAATGTTTGCTTGAAATTTTTCAATCAGGTGATTTTTATGAGAGTAATTGAATTTTCAATCTTGTTTTTTATCTTTCATATATAAGCATACATAATTTTTGTCAGAAAGTGTTCCCGATTTATCTTCATATTCAGACCTGGCTTGAAATATCAGTCTGGCCGTCAGAATTATTATTAAAATAAGAAAAATAAGTATTCTGTATTTTGTGCATGGCCTGACTAACCAACCAATTTTTGATCTCTTTCCTGCAATTTTAAGGGGTTGAGCAGTCACACGTTCTGCTGATGCGTCTGACTTAATTTCGATGTAACTGCTGTTATGCTCAGGCAACAATATTTCGGGAGGTTCAGAGGGAAATTCCGGTAAGCTATCCCGTGGCGTATGTAAATCCGGAATGCTTTTTTCTGTCTGCTTGTTTTTTTACTTGATTTTAATAGAGATTTATTTTCTTCAGCAGGAACAAAACGAATATCAACTCCCTGCGCCAGAGTTAAACCAATACGAGGTATGGTGATAACAATGTCTTCATCCATTCCAATGTTTTTAAACGTTTTTCTTAATATTGATATGTTTTGGTAGTAAGTGTTTTTTCCAACAACCATCCCTTTTTTTTGCCATACCTCATCCATAAATTCTTGCTGAGTGATGATATTGCCTTGTTGCTTAATTAGCATTAACAGACACCGACTGGCCGGTGAATTAAGAGTAACATAAACATTCTTTTCATTTAGTTTTGTTAATCTGTTGCTCAGTGGGGAAAATTGCAAAAAATCATTGATGATATAATAGTTATTCATAATTTCTCTGGCCTTAAATTTATTTCTGGCGCTTTAAATAGTAACCTTAATGTATATTATTTGTAAATATAACAAATATGAAAATGCTTTTATAAAATAGAAAATAATAAGTTTTTTATTAAAGGGCAAAATAAGATTTCAGGTTAAAAAATATCAAAAGATAACAATCAGGAGGAGCATCTTCTAAGCCACCTGATTGTTGATTTTTTATTCAGCGAAGGTATTAATTCAATATCATCGTTGGGCGTTGTTGAAACAGGAGCTCTTTATCTATCTGGCGAATTTCGCCTTTATCAAGACAGATTACTCTGTCTGCGCTCATGATGGTTTCCGGGCGATGGGCAATAATACGCGTGTCACGTTCATGCTGGCAATAGCGTTGTTAATAGCACTCTCTCTTTCAACATCTAAGTGACTGGTGGCTTCATCAAGAATTAACAGCTGTGGCTGACGATAGAGAGCTCTGGCCAGCAATACACGCTGAATCTGACCACCAGAGAGAGATGAACCCATGTCACCTACTAAACTGTTGTAACCCATTGGCATGGCCATGATGTCCTCATGTACCCGGGCAATTTGAGCCACTTCCATCGCCCGTGCTTCATCGTAGACCGCGTCAAAAAAGCAGATGTTATCCATGATTGAACCGGCAAATAAAATATCATCCTGCATTACGCTGCCAATTCGATTGCGGTAGTACTTCATTCCCAGCCGGGTGATATCGATACCGTTGATACAGATTTCGCCACTCTCCGGACGAAGAAGTCCTAACAGAAGTTTCGCCAGTGTGGTTTTCCCCTGACCGGAAGGGCCAATTATGGCAACAGATTCGCCAGGCTGAATGGTAAGGCTGGTGTTTTTGAGGATAAAAGGCTCAGTTTCAGCGTAACGAAAATCAATGTTATGAATCTCTACGGAACAGGCTGCGGTCTGGTCTTCAAGTTGTACCTGGTTTTCGGTGTATTCTTCGCTTTCAGTCAGCACAATATCTGCCAGACGTTCACCATGCAGCCGTAACATAGTGAACTCAATTATGGCATCCACCAGGCCGGTGGTTCGCGAGATGAACTGATCGGAGAAACTGATAAAGGCGACCAGCATACCGCCGGTAAAGTTGCCATCCAGCACCTGAATAGCTGCCAACCAGACCAGGACAATCCGGCTGATGCCTGATGCCAGCCCCTGTAATACGCTGAATAAAATCGATAATCTTTGAATCTGTATGCCCTTATTGGTCACCTGAACCAGTTCTGCGGCATAACTTGATACCCGGATTTCTGCTTTGTTATTGAGTTTTACTGCCTGCATCCCGCGAATGGATTCCAGTAGTTGCGATTGAGCCTTGGCACCCGCAATTAACTGGTCTTCATTGGCCTGACGAAATGGGCGGAAGGAGACGGCGCGTAACAGGGTATAAATGGCAACGGTGACCAGAACAATTAAAGTCAGCGTCATGTTGTAGCAAAACAGGACAATCAGGGTGACGATAGCCATTATCCCGTCAAGAACAGAGCTGATAAAACGGGTAGTGAGTGTGTTCTGGATAGTGGAAATAGAGCCAAATCGCGAGACGATATCACCAATGTGTCGTTCCTGAAAATAAGTCATCGGCAACCCCAGCAGGTGCGTACAGACATTGGTCGACCATTGCACACTGAGCAGGCTGGAAAACCATGTCGTCACCCAGGAGCGTAGCGCTGAAATAGCGGTTCTGAGAGCCACCACACAAAGGAAAGCACAACTTAAAAGCGTCAGTAATTCCCTGTCGGCGGAAACCAGCACCTGGTCCATCACCCACTGCATATAAAAAGGGGAGAGCAAACCGAAGATTTCCAGCGCGATGGAGAGCGCCATCACCTGAGCAAAGGCGGCTCCTATGCCGGACACTCCGGCAATAAGCTTCAGCATCGACAGGCTTGTTTTTTCGGTTTTTGCTTCAAAATGACTGTTGGGGTGAAGCTCTAACGCCACGCCGGTAAATGAATCAGAAACCTGGTCGAGCGGAATTTCACATTGTCCTCTGGCGGGATCGTGCAGAGTTATCGATTTTTTTGTAACTTTTTTCAGCACCACAAAGTGGTTCATATCCCAGTGCAGGATACAAGGCAGCTGCAACTTATCCAGTTCATCCAGTTCCAGCCGTAATGCGCGACCAGAAAGGCCTAAATTGTTGGCGATTACCATCACATCAGCCAGCGTCGCCCCTTTCTGCGAGGTATTATGTGAGCGGCGCAGGGTAATCATGTCGGTTTTGTGGCCATAATAACCGGCTATCATCCCGACGCAGGTCAGTCCGCATTCTGCGGCCTGGGTCTGATGCAGTACAGGCAGTTTTTTCCGCCACGAGAATTGTAAGTCTTCTAATATTTTCATAGTAATTAAGCCCGGAATAAAATAAACAGGTTAAACAGACGTCTGGCGACCTAATGCATACAAAGGCTCAAGCACCCATTCGTATACACGACGTTTATCGATAATGAAGTCTGCTTCCAGAGCCCCTCCTGGCTGGAGTTTTTCCTCCTTGCCGTAGGCGCGAACAAACTGATGATCAAGTTTGACGCGAACCTGATAAAACGACTCCTGGACCTGCATATCTCCGGTAATATGAGAAACTTCCTGCGGCGAGAGTGAAACGCGGGAAACATCAGTAACAATGCCAAACTGCGGCCCGAATTTCTGTGAAGGGTAGGCTTCATAGCGCAGCACCACCCGCTGACCCGGTTTGATAAACCCAATAGCCCGGCTGCTCAGCATAATACGTGCCTGTAATTCTGCGTTTTCCGGCAACAGTGAAGCGACTGACTGCCCGGAAGAGACAATTTGTCCGGGTTTTACCAGTACCGACCCAACAACGGCGTCCTCTGGTGCCTCCAGTCTGACAGAACGACGCGATTCATTTTCCACCAGCGATTGTTGTACTGTGGCGAGCTGTCGCTCAATCTCATTTTTTTTACTTTGAAAATTAGCGGGTTGTTCCCGCAGCTGCTGATCTGTCTGGGTTAACTGTTGTTGCACATCAACCCGCTGTCGATCGACTTCAAGAAGCCGCGCTTCAGCATCCAGCAGCGCGGATTGTTGCTGTTCAACCTGGGTTGCAGATGCAAAGCCTTTTTCACGCATCAGTTGCAATTTATTTACCTGATTACGTGCCAGGTTTACCTGAAGAACTCGCTGATTTTTCATGCGTTTAAGTTGATCGGCTTGCTGTAACAGCAGGACCCTTTTTTCTTCGAGTCCTCTGAGTGTTTCATGATTCAAAATATTGAGATTTTTGCGCTCAAGTTCCAGTCCCGCTTTTTGCTGTTCCAACTGTTGCGCAATCATTACGCGTGTCAGCCCAAGTTGCGTGGCAATTTCGGAAGAAACGGTGGCCAAAATATCCCCTTTTTTTACTCTCTGGCCTTCCACCATATTAATATCGGTAATGGTGCCGCTGTTGACCGCCATGATGTTCATCATCCCCTGAACGGGGCGTAGTGAACCTTTAGCTGTTTCCCTTTTGGTGTAACTACCAAAAATACAAAACAAAACCACAATTATTGTGACAAAGATGACCAGTGATATATGAACCCATCGCCAGGGGGGGCAATAAAGGGCCACCTTGCCCACGGCTTTGGACCGATTAGCTTCCAGCGCTTCATCCCTGAATAATTTATCGCTCATAGGTTTAATTACCTTACCTTTAACTAATGACAGACATAATTATTCAATGTTGAATAATCCAAATCGCCCGTTGAGGCATCTAACTGTATTTTCTGTTGCAGAAAATTATTTTCTGCTTCGGTCCGGTCCTGTATGGCACGAAATAAATCCTTCTCAGCATCAAACTGATCAAGCAACGTTCGCAGACCCACTTCGGTTCCGTAAATTGTCGAGTCGAGTTTCTTTCTCGAAGAAGATTGCAGCCGTGTGTAAGCCTGAATTTTTTCCAGACTGTTTTTCATGCCCAACCATGAAATTCTGGCATCCTGTGCAACCTTACGCCTGGCATCCTCTACCAGAAGAACATTCTGATTACGGCGACTTGCTGCCTCAAAACTTTGCGACAACATTTTTCCCCCGGCAAAAATAGGCACTGATACATTGACGCCAATATAGGTATTACGGGTTTTTGATGTGGTACCAAAGACTTCATCCAGCAGATTGCCATCTTCTGCTCGGCTCCAGTTATTACCATATATAGCTTGCAGTGATACCACCGGAAGATGTGCCGCTGTGGTTGCAGTCACATCAGCTTTTGCTTCTTCCAGGTGATGAATGGCAGCAATAACATTGAAATTTTTCTGTGTAGCACGTTGTACTGCGGAGTCGATTTTCTCGTTTACCGGATGAAAGAGACATTGCAGATCCCCTTCTTTTATTTCATCGGCTGCCAGTCCGGTAAGGCGGTTAAAATCAATCCCAGCCTGATTGAGATCGTTTTCAGCAGATAACATCTCTGCTATTGAGCGGTCATAACTGGCTTTGGCTTCATCAATATCCAGTTGGGTACCATCACCAATGGCAAGTCCCTGTCTGGCTTTATTTAACTGAAACTGATAGGCCCTTGATTCCTGTTGCGATGTGTCCAGCTTTTTACGGGCAAAAAGCACAGAAAAATAGGCTTTAGCTACAGCCTGAATCAGTTTCTGTTGAGCCAACATAAAGGTAGCGTCAGCTGCGTTGGCCGTTGCTTTCGCCCGCTGCCAGTTGGCATAGCGGCTGAGATCAAAAATCGGTTGCTGGAGATTCAGGCTGTAGTTATGACGTTTGATACCAGCGGCATAGGAAGCGCCGGGTTGATCCTGTTTGTACCAGGTACCATTAAGCGTGATCTCTGGTAGCAGGCCGGCAAAACCCTGATAGCGTTTTTGACCTTCAGCATCATGCAGTTCAACAGCGGCCTGATATTCACTATCCCAATGACTTGCAGCCAGTACTGACTGTTGAAGATTGACTGCCTGGGCACTGTTAACAAAAAAACAGGCTATTACCGAATATAATACGAAAATTTCTATTTTCATGGGGCTAAAATGTCCCATGGAAATAATATTTTGGGGACAAAAAACCTGAGTTCACAAGATTTTCATTACTGATATATCTACATTTTTTTATTTTCTGAACACAGGCGAGTGCCAGACTTTTTTTGACAATAACGCTGTGTGACGATTTTAATAATGTGTATTCACATTCCGGATTAATCGGAAATTTCAGAGGGTGCATTCCCGATTTTTCTTTGGGAATGACAGTAGAAATGAGTGGGGTCCCTGACAATTTATATTGTTTTAGATCTGAAAAAGTACAATGTTTTTCATTGCTTATATTATCCACAGAGAGGTTGTCACCCATTGAGATGGATAACATCTTTTGTGTTCCAGAAGTTATGTCTGGCTTATGCTTTGTTTCCATAAATATCACCGAGTTGATGTTCTCTCTTCACGTGATGACAACAGGATGTGCTGTGAAGATATATCCGTATTTAGCATGAGGTTGAATTCTGCGAGCGTAAAGATACTCTTTTTTTATCTCATTGAACAGATGCTAATTGATGATTGATCTATTATCGCTATCTCTTGTAGTCCTATTTTTTTTGTTTTTTTGCTGTATTTGAATGCGAATGTTATAAAAAAGAATATAACAGGAATCTGCGCCTGAAATTTTTTATTATTTCCTGAATTTTTTTCTGTTTACATTATCATTGCGGTGCGATGATTATTAAAAATGGAGATTGTGATAATATCACCTCCGATGTTTTCTTATAATCATTTGTGCCAAAAAAATAACTACTGCAAAGTGCTTTCACTATGAATAAATCATCCGATTAAGTTAATGTTGCTGAACGCAAGCGATTAGTCTGGCTTCAATTTAACACTGGTGTATGACTGGCTGTCATTACGTGTTGTTGTTTTTTTTCTTAACATATATGAACTGAGCAGAGTGATAATGTTGCTCTGTTGATTACTCCCGGTGTTATCTTACTTACTCATGCATTTTTTTTAAATGAGTTTTGTAAACTCATCATCCTCAGTGAGTGCATGTGTGGCTAATTTATTGAATTTATTTTATTTTATTTTTTCTTCATTATTGTATTTTGCTTTATCTCTTTCATTTCTTTTTTCTTATTTATAGCATAATGGTTTTTATTCATGCTGATTCCGTTTTGGGGTTTATTTGGAGTGCGTGTTAATCTAATGTGTCGGTAAGGTTTATTTAAGATTGGATTAAATAATTCATAAAAATAATGTCGTAATCATGTGCTGTTTAATTTCTCATGTAATATTTTTTGTGTAGTTAAGGGCCGGATAGCAGAGGATAAACAGAGTTTTCCTGGTATAATAACGAATTTCCTGGCTTCAGGAGTCAGCGTGGTTTTTTATAAAAAAAGTATGAATAATCAACATGTATTTTATTTTAAATTAACAAAATATCATGACCGTTGCATCAGTGATTATGAGATGGCTCTACGGAAAATTAATAACAATTAGTGTAAAATGAGTGTGGGAATTTTTATTTTAACTGAGGAAAAGGGCCTGATAAATGGCATACTAAGCGTAATATTGTTGTAGTTCATAGCCTTTTATTGGCGTTTTCGCTATTGGAGTTAAATGTTAATTTATATTTAACTTTCCAATAGTAGCCGAAAATATAACAGCGATAACTTAATTGTCGCTTTAGCCTATATACAAACACATAACACCAGGGGCTTTCTATGAGATTAATCTTGTCGGGATATAAAAATAACTCGCAATTTAGTATACATATAAGGCATATCATCGTTTTTTTCTGACCAGGTAAGGTCGCTGGCGATCGTTATTTGGCATACAGCCAGGGGTTCTTTCTGCATCGTGCTGGAATATCCGGATGATTACTTAAGCCAGACCTGAAGTCGGGGGAGGGAAAAAGCTAATCATGCAATGGTGTCTGGTCATATACGATTGTAGGTCTAATACAGTTGGAAAGTATATGTTTAGCGCTCTTAAAAGTAGTGAACTAATAATTAATTCAATCTTGTCTGATGCGGAAAACTCTGAACCTGATGAGATATCCAGAGGCAAGCGCAGATATAAATTTTATAAAAATGATTCCCGTGTCGTATATCTTCTGTTAGAGGGTGACTTTTGTCTTAAGATAAAAGGGAACAATAAGATACTGAGTATTTTGTCAGCTCCCTATATCATCGGTTTCATACCTTCGTCACAGGAGGTGCCGTTGTATCTGGAACGAGTTGACTACGGGAAAATAAAACATATTGATTATGATTCCTTCTGGAAATTTGTAAACGAAAAGAAGATGGTTGATGAGGTTATGAATATTATGTCGGCACAATATACCGATCTGATGAATGTGATTTCACTGAACAAAAGCACCTCTTCTGAGGAAGTCCGGGCGCTGGTACAGCGCTGGCAAAAAATTCCACAGCATTTGCAGAAAAGATTTTCAGTGATGTATTTGATCGAAAATAGTTCTGACTTATCCAAAAGCTCAATCAGCCGCGTACTGAAGGAGATGAAGGAGAGTGGTGAAATATCACTGGACAGAGGGCGTTTTGATTAGACAGCTTGCCATACCTGAGAGAATTGCAGGGGATGTCTGCCAGTAAGGAGGTTGCCCGGCCAAATGCCTCATGGTGTTATAATTTTACCGTTTTTGTTTATGGCGTCAGGTCTGTTCCACCCTGTGGATAAAGATCGCAGGGACTTGCTCTGGTCGCAGTCTTCTTTGAGAACTGCATAAGTCATGCTTTATTGCTGTGTTAAGCACAACAGAGTGGTCGAACGTTTTCCTCGACGCCGTGATATCTTTCCAGTGAAACGACTTCCTGATGCCTCAACTGGCCTGTAAGTTTCTGCACACGATGCGCCGGGTTTCTCATCTGACCTCGCGGGTTCTGATTCGTCGTATAAAAGCCTCTGACACCGACTGAATCTTAATGAATTAAACTGCTACCGTCAGACTACCTTTCCGTGCTTTTTATTCAGGAAATGAAATATTTTCTGCCTTCCCTAATCTGTCAATATTTTCCTTATGTGATGTTTTTTTAAACGTTTTTTTCATTTCTGAAAATTACCTTTGTGTTTTTGCCATTGTTTATTTTTAAGTGGCATCGCTGTAAAGATGTTATCGACAAACCTCACATAACGGAGACCAGGCTGGAAATATATTATTAATTTCGTAACCTTATGAAGTTAAGCTTATTTTCTTTTATTTTGTGATTTCATCTGCATTTTTCTTAGTAAAGAATTTATTTTAAATTATGATGGCTGTTAACTGAAAATGTGGTCAGGCCAGAAGGCCACATATTAATAATATCGGCCTGTAAAAATGGAAATATTTACAGAGATTAAGGTATGAATACAGACTGTGTGGTATTGCAGGCTCCTGACAAAGTGGGTATCCGTCAAAAGTCTTTGGGGGAGCCAGGTGATAATGAGGCGCTGATAGCAGTTGAAGCCGCAGGTATTTGTGGTTCAGACATTGGCGCATACAGAGGGACAAATCCTCTGGTGACCTATCCCAGAATATTGGGACATGAGATAGTGGGACGTATTCTGAGTATTAACAATAATGCGAAGAATCTCAGCCCGGGCGATCGGGTTATTGTTGACCCTTACATCTGGTGTGGTAAATGCTATCCCTGCATAATTGGTCGCCCAAACTGTTGTGAAAATTTAAAGGTAATTGGCGTGCATATTGATGGTGGTATGCGTGAGCGGTTTGTTCATCCTGCTCATTTACTGCATAAATTGCCGGAAGATATGCCTCTTTCTACAGCACCTCTGGCTGAACCGTTGACCATTGCTTTGCATGCGTTGCATCGCACGGAGGTAAAAGCAGGAGAGCATGTGGTTATTATTGGTGCCGGTGCTATCGGCCTGATGGCCGCAATGGTGGCAATACATTACGGGGCAACGCCTGTGCTGATTGATATTGTTCAGAAAAGACTCGATCATGCTTCTCAGAACGGTATCCCACACAAAATTAATCCAGCCAGCACGGCTGTTATCGAACAAATCCGCGAGATTACCAGAGGACGAATGGCTGAGGTGGTCATTGAAGCTTCAGGGGCCAATAGTGCCATTCGTTCCACGCTGGATTATGTCTCTTTTGCCGGTCGCATCGCGCTTACAGGGTGGCCCAAAGAAGAGACATTATTGCCCACTAACCTGATTACTTTTAAAGAGACAGATATTCGTGGCTCCCGTACCAGCGCCAATGAGTTTGTGGAAGCGATTGAACTGCTTTCTTCAGGCATTATTCCTGCTGCATCGGTTCTCAGTAAGGTTATTACCATGCATGAAATTCCTGAATTAATCGCAGAATTATCAGATTTCCCGGACAGGTATCTGAAGGTAAATGCTGTTTTTTCACAATGACTGTTTTCATACAGGATATTCCCAATGTATTCAGCTTATGAAGTGAAAAAAGAACGTTTGTATCAAAAAGCAGCAAATATCTTAATCGGTCTGATCCGGCAGGGGCGTTATCAACCAGGAGAGTTGTTACCTGCTGAACGTGAAATGTCGAAGTTACTTAATATTGGCCGTTCGACTTTGCGTGAGGCATTAATTGTTCTGGAGCTTTCAGGTTGGGTGGAGATTCGCTCTGGTAGTGGTATTTATGTTTGCGAAATGCAGGGTCGTGAGAGTCTGACTCTGCCTTCATACGAGTATTCTCCCCATCATGTTATGCAGGCCCGTCAGGCTGTGGAGTGTGAGCTTGTCACTATTGTGGCCAATTCTCATACTGACAAAGACGTTGACATATTGAATATGTTGGTTGAAGAGATGGATTTTTGTATCCGCGAAAACCGTGTGGCTGATTTTTATCGGTCAGACAGAAAATTTCATTTATCACTCGGGGAAATTTCCGCAAATAATATTCTTAGTGAAATGAATAAAATAGTCTGGAATCGTCGGGTTAATATTCCTTATTTAAATCTCGATGAACCGGATTCCAGCCTGGAAGAACTCGTGCTTTTTAATGATGATCACAAAAAAATTGTGCAAGCCATCAGGGAAGGCAATGGACATAATGCAAGGAGTGCTATGGTTAATCATCTCGAAAGAATAACTCACTTTATCTGATTGCCTACTCACCTTTATCAGCAGGGTCTTTCCTGCCAGCGTGATTATTACCACTGATCTGGAGAATCAGTGCCTGAAATCAGAAGGTATAAACGTCATCCGTTACTTCTGATTGCTGCTTATCTCCAGGCTGGGAAATAAAATCCGGGTGGGCTGACTCGTCAATATAATCATAAAACAATGCCTTCAGGATGATTGTTTATCAATGGTGAATATATGAAAGAGCGTGACAACGATGCCGAAAAAAAACGCGACAGGTCCATGTGGATAATTACTGTTCTCGCAGGGATGGCTTCTTATCTCGATGCCGGGTTAATTGTTTCTATAGGAATAAGCCTGGCATTATGGGAAACACATTATCAGGCCACTGCTCTGGTTATTGGTTCTGTCTCTGCGGTTTCTACCGCCTGTATTGCGATTGGCGCCCTGATAGGAGGACGGCTCGCCGATATTTTTGGGCGAACAAGGGTATTCAGTATTACGGTGTTTATGTATTCGGTTGGCGTGTTCTGTATCGTTTTTGCTGAAAGTATTTCTTTTCTCTTTGTCGGAATTATTATCAGCGGAATTTCTGCGGGCGCTGACCTGCCTACTTCACTGTCAATTATTTCGGAGCGTGCCCCAAAGGGGAAGCAGGGAAAATTTATTGCATTCACTCAGGTGATGTGGAGTGTGGGTATTCTGGGCGTAACGGCTATTGGTTTTGCCGTGGCTTCACTGGGCGTATATGGCCTGAAAATACTCTGGCTACATCTGGCCGTGCTGGGCACTCTGACCTGGCTGCTTCGCTGTTTTTATAAACCCATCAGAGAAATTGAAAAACAACTTCCCGTGGAAAAAGAACCAGACAATGCGTCAGACTTGGGTTACCGCGCGCTTTTTGCTTCCGGGTTTTTGGTTCCTCTACTTCTCATTGGCGGTTATTACATTTTTGAGAATATCACGGCAAATACCACCGGACAGTTCAAATTTTATCTGCTGACAAAAGTCAGCGGAGCAAGCCAGG
The DNA here is from genome assembly GCF_058241465.1 of Erwinia papayae. Taxonomy (NCBI): domain Bacteria; kingdom Pseudomonadati; phylum Pseudomonadota; class Gammaproteobacteria; order Enterobacterales; family Erwiniaceae; genus Erwinia; species Erwinia papayae. The sequence continues at coordinate 362,026 of NZ_JBZCHT010000002.1, read as the reverse complement.
AGATGGCTACCGGCATCTCTTTTCCCATGATTGTAATTGGCTTACTCTGCGCCATCATATTCAGCCGTATTGCAGATACACCCTGGCGCAACCGGATGTATTTTACCGGATTGGCTGGGCAGATTATTGCTATTTCAGTCATGGCCATTACCGGCGCGCAAAACGCCACCATCATGTTTGTCTGTCTCTTTATCTATGGCATCAGCGTGCCTTTTTCGGGCGAGGCAATTTATAAAGTGTGGATTCAGGAAAGCTTCCCGGTAAATATCAGAGCAACGGTGCAGGGAATGACCTATGCCGTATCACGATTTGTCGTTGCGCTGATTTCTTTATTCTCACCGGCCATCATTAATTACAGCCCTTCATTATTAATATGGTTACTGGTGGCGGTGACGGCGACAGGTGGCATATTTGCGTTGCTGATTATTAGCAGATTCAAAGGAATTAATTTTAAAAGGACGGAAAATACCAGTATGGCTGTTAAATAAGGGTATTTTTCTTCGTTATTAGCATTCAGGAATGATTATGTTGCCAGCTCAACTTACTGCCCCTGTTTTTGAACATCACACCCGGTTTCTGGGCATTGATGAGCCATGCCCGCGTCTCTCGTGGCGGGTTTTAACTGAAGAAGCGTTAGTGCTGAGTAGCTATGAGGTGATGATCAGCCGTGACGGAAACACCGAGATTTATGGCCCGATACCGTGGCGGGACCCCGTTCTGCTGGCCTGGCCCGGCAGGCCCCTCGCTCCCCGCGAAGCGGCCACGGTGGCCGTGCGTGTCCGGGATGAGAACGGGCGCTACTCTGACTGGAGTGCAGGAAGTTACGTTGAGCGCGGGCTGAGTCCAGCCGACTGGCAGGCGCTTCCTGTTGGTGCGGGCTGGCATGAGCAACCGGGTACGGACAGGCATCCGCCGATTATTCGTCACCGCTTTGTCCTGGAAAAGGCTGTTGCTAAGGCCCGACTTTATCTGAGCGCTCATGGACTTTGTGAAACGCTGCTCAATGGTCAACGCACTAACCATTATGCCTTATTTCCCGGCTGGACCAGCTACCACCATCGACTGCGTTATCTTACGCTGGACGTCACCTCCCTGTTGGTCAGCGGAGAAAACGTGATTTCAGCTCTGATGGGGGATGGTTGGTATCGCGGACGGATTGGCTGCCGGGGCGGCGTACGTGATGCCTGGGGAAAGGACCTCTCACTTATCGCCCAGCTGGAAATTACGTTTACCGATGGGTCAACAAGCCGGATTGTTTCCGATGGCAGCTGGCGTTCAGATCGTGGGCCTGTTCTGTTCAGCGGTATCTATGAAGGCGAAATTTACGATGCGCGTCTGGAGCAGCAGGGCTGGACACTTGCTGGCTTTGACGACAGTCACTGGTTTCCGGTCAGCATCGGGCACCGGAACTATCAGACTCTTCAGGCTCCGGATGGCCCATTAGTGGTTTGTACGCAACAAATAAAACCGGTGCAAAGTTGGATTAGCGATGGCGGCAAACAAATTTTCGACTTTGGACAAAATCTGGTGGGGCGGGTGCGTTTAAAAGCCCGTGGCCGCCGGGGTGACATCATCAAATTACGGCATGCGGAGATCATTCAGGATCGGGCGTTATATACCCGGACATTACGCACGGCCATTGCGGCGGACAGCTATATTTTCGCCGATGAGGCGATGATCGAGTGGGAGCCCCGCTTCACTTTTCACGGTTTTCGCTACCTGGAAATCGAAGCTTCGCAACAGGTTTATGACTCCCTCGACGTTATCGCCTGCGTTTACCATACCGATTTACCTCGAACGGGATGGTTTTCCTGTTCCGACGACAGGCTTAACCGGCTGAATGAAAATATCATCTGGTCGATGCGCGGAAACTTCCTCGATATTCCGACCGATTGTCCTCAGCGAGATGAGCGACTGGGCTGGACGGGTGATATTCAGGTGTTTATGCCTACGGCAGAATTTCTCTATGATTGCTCTGGCATGATGCGCGGATGGTTAAAAGACCTGATCTGCGATCAACACCCCTGCGGTATGGTTCCGTGGTACATCCCGGATATTCCGGATTATGAACCCTGGACATGGAACAGCAAGCATGCCGCGGCCGCCTGGGGCGATGCGGCGGTGCTCACGCCCTGGGACCTTTACTGGAGCACGGCTGACCAGCAGATGCTGGCAGCACAGTATCAGAGCGCCTGCGCCTGGGTGGAGCTGCAACGAACACGCGCAGGTGCATCCCTGATCTGGGATAAGGGATTCCAGTTTGGCGACTGGCTTGATCCCTCCGCACCGCCTGAAGATCCGTCGGCAGCCATGACCGATAAGGGGCTGGTTGCCACCGCTTATTTTGCCTGGTCGGCGTATCATCTGTCCCGCATATCCACGGTGCTGAACAGACCGGAAGATACCCATCGCTGGCAGCGTCTTTTCAGCGATATTCGTCAGGCTTTTGTCCACCGTTATGTCAGTGATACCGGGCGGGTAGCGCGTGAGAGCCAGACTGCCTATGCGTTAATTATCTGTTTTGGGCTGTTTGTTTGTGACAGCCAGCGTGACATGGCAGGCCAGCGGCTGAGTGAGCTGGTCAGGCAGGCGGATTATCATATTGCGACAGGTTTTGTCGGTACGCCGTTAATTTTAAACGCGTTGTGTCTGACCGGGCACGCCGACACCGCTTTTCGCCAGCTTACCGAAGAGAGCTGCCCCTCGTGGCTTTATCCGGTGAAGCAGGGCGCAACCACCATCTGGGAACGATGGGACAGCTTACTGGCGGATGGGAAAGTTAACAGCGGGCAGATGACCTCTTTTAACCACTATGCGCTGGGCGCGGTGGGTAACTGGTTGTATCAGTATCTTGCCGGATTGATGCCCACTGCTGCCGGATATAAGCAGGTCCGTTTTCAGCCGCACTTTTTTTCCGCAATCGACTGGGCGAAGGCGCGCTACCTTTCAGTGCACGGCGAGATTTCCGTTAACTGGAAACGGGTGGGTGAGGGGATTGAGATACATCTTCAACTGCCCTTTGGCACCAGTGGAGAACTGGTGATTGAGGATAGCACCCTGCCACTGAGCGGGCCGGGTGATTATCATTTTCTGTGGCAGCCAGCTGAAGGTGTGACCGGTATCGCCTCTGTCAGGGCTATCAGAGAGGAAAAATAACATGATCATTCCACTGCATCCGTTTAACTGCGAAACAGAGGGTGGTACTCAGGCAAAAATAATCAGCATTGATAACAGCAATTCGATCTGTCTGGTCGGTGAATATATCGCTGTGGATGGCGAGGTGCACAGCGACAGCTGGGATCTCAATGGTCATCCCGCCAGCGGCCTGCCGGAGCGCACGATCAGGATTACGGACAGGGCAACCGAGGTATTTTTTACCGATGTGTTTTATAAACTGACCCCTTTTGCCAAACGAGTCTATGGGCAGCAGTGGGAGGAGCAGATGCAACGGCGGCAATACGACCATTTCTGGCAGAAAATGCAGTAGCCGCAATGCGGGTCTGATGCGGTTTCCGGCGGAAGGCCCGTCTGCGCACTCTTATGCCCTGTGGTTGTTCCACATATCTTTCCTGGTGCTGGCTATCGTCTGATGGTGGTGGCCGGATGTGGGATTATTACGGATTGTTTTGATGTCCTGATCGGCAGGAAGGCATTATTCAGCTGATGTGATAACAATTTCTACAGAGTAATATGTCGAATTAATTATTATGACTGGAATTTATTCTGGTTTTCTATCCATTGGCCTGTATTTTTATTTTGTTTTTCTGCTTTGTTTTTTTATCTTTATCAATATATTCAGGTAATTACATACACCCTTCCAACAATATTTACCGGCCTTCCGGCAGAATAAAACACTGTTCTGTTTAGTCTCACTGGAACCCAATACTTATTCTCACCACTTAACGCCGTTCATCTGTTCCTCAGGTTGTGTTCATCGGATTGCGAACACAGGGTGGAACTATCGCCTTATCCGGTTATCCGCCGGAGGAAGATGATATGGCATTTTACTTTTATTAATGGAGTCATACATGTTTATGTATTTACCCTTCCTGATTGGTTGCGGAACCATTTTCAGTGCGCTGGCCGGTAAACGAAAACTGGCTTATCTGTTCTGGTTTGCCGACCTTGTCATTATTCTCGCCTGGTTGAAATATCACGCCACCGATGCACTTCTCCTTTCGTTCTAGAGGCCACTATGCAATTGTCAGAAAAAAAAGATTTTTCGCGTCCGCTGAATCTGTTGATGCTGGTTATGGTGAGTGTTGCGTTACTCTGCGCGTTCTATTTTCAGCTGAGATTTTTCGATCTGCCATGTCCGCTTTGTCTGCTGCAACGTGCGGCTTTGTTACTTATCGGATCGGGGTTGCTGTTTAACCTGTATTTCGGCAATAAAAAGCTGCATTACGGCATGGTAATTATTGGCGCTCTGGCGCTGGCTGCCGTCGCTGCCCGCCATATCTTCCTGCATATTGTGCCGGGCGATAAAGGTTATGGTCTTCCTTTCCTCGGTCTGCATCTTTATACATGGAGTTTTATTTTAGCGGTGGCGATTGTGATTGTTGTGGCCATTACCCTGATGGTTACGCCTGAAAATGCCACACAGGCACCTGACCGCAAGCCATTGATCCAGCATGCAGTTGTCGCTGTTTTTGCTTTGCTGATGGTGGCGAATCTGCTGTCAACGGTGCTGGAATGTGGCGGTGGGCAGTGTGACGATAACCCTACCTATTATCAACTGCTGAAATAGTTTTTACCGATCTCACCTGCATCATGCCCTTTCGCGGCAGGTTGAGGCGCGCGCTATAAAATTTGAGAACAGTAATGAAAAAAATAACTTCTCGTATCGCCCTGTTGGCGATTTGTTTGGTGCCTGTTAGTGGATTCAGTCAGCTTGTTGACTGGCAAAGCGCAGAAGGAATTCAGCGTTTATCACAGGCAACGGTTAAACAGGATTTCTTTTCTCTCGCCCCTCAGTTCGAAGGGCAGAATAATAAAGTCTATTGTGGCGTTGCTTCGGCAACTATCGTGCTGAATACATTACGTCTGCATGAGAATAAAAAAATTGAGCCAGACACCAGCTTAATTAACGCTGAGGATCGCGCCTATTTTCCAAAGAAAAACGGCTGGCAGCCATTCTGGAATCGATACACTCAGACCAGCGTAGTTGAATACAGCAGCAAACCACGCATTGAGATTTTCGGTAAACCGCAGACGCCTGGCGGGCAGTCTGATTATGGTCTGCATCTGGAAGATGAGCGTCGTCTGCTCAGCAATGCCGGATTAAAGGTTAAAGCGGTGCCGGTGAAAGATCTCGCACAGCAGGAGAAGATGAAGAAAGAGATTATTGCTGCCATGCAGCAGGATAACTCTTTTGTCATCGTCAACTTTTTACGCAGTGCCATCGGCCAGACGGGCGACGGTCATTTCTCTCCTCTGGGCGCTTATGATGCCAAGTCTGATTCATTCCTGATCATGGATGTCTCCAATACCGAACATCCGTGGATTTGGATCGACAGTCAGACGCTGTTCAAAGGGATGCACACGCTTGATGGTGCTGAGGACCGGGGCTATCTGCTGGTCAGTGAAGCTGATAAGGCATAAGAATCATGCTGTTATGGCGAAGGGATGCGCCATGTTTTTTGTTTAAAGAGAAATTATTCCATGTCACGCAATCTTCTTTTCAGTTTTCTTTTAACGTCCGGCGTTATTGCTGCGGGCCAGGTTGAGGCTGCTTCTGCGCCAGCCGTTGAAGCTCGCCACGGAATGGTGGTCAGCTCACAGGCGATTGCTTCCCAGGTGGGGGTCGATATCCTCAAACAGGGTGGCAATGCCATCGATGCGGCAGTGGCAGTAGGCTATGCTCAGGCTGTGGTTAACCCCTGCTGCGGCAATATTGGTGGCGGTGGCTTTATGCTGATCCACCTTGCTGACGGCAAAGACACCTTTATTAACTTCCGTGAAACCGCGCCTGCCGCTGCGCGTGCCGATATGTATCTTGACCCGCAGGGTAAGGTGCGCTCTGACGCCAGCCTGCATGGTTATTCTGCGGTGGCCGTCCCCGGCACGGTGATGGGGCTGGATTACGCTCAGAGCCACTATGGCAAACTCAGCCGTCAGCAGGTTATGGCTCCGGCGATAAAACTGGCCCGCCAGGGCTTTATTCTGACACGAGCGGATACCGATATTCTGGATACTACCGTCAACCGGTTCCGCACGGATGCGCAGGCGGCGCGCTGGTTTCTGCGACCAGACGGTTCGCCACTTCAGCCGGGTGACAACCTGAAACAGCCTGAGCTGGCCAAAACCCTGAGCCATATCTCTCAATCCGGGACCGATTACTTTTACAAGCAGCCGATTCCCCAGCGCGTTGAGGCGGCTGCGGCGAAAGGCGGTGGCATTATTACCGCTGCGGACTTTGCCCGTTATCGTGTCACTGAAAGTGCACCTTTGCGGTGTCACTACCGGGGTTATGAATTTATCTCTTCCCCACCTCCCAGCTCTGGTGGCGTCGCGCTTTGTGAGATGGTGAATATCCTGTCTGGCTATGACATGCGTGCGCTGGGCTTTAATTCTGCCGACTCGGTTCATGTGATGACGGAAGCGATGCGTATCGCTTACTTTGATCGCAATAATTCACTGGGCGATCCTGAGTTTATCCACAACCCGCTGGATAAATTGCTCAGCACATCTTATGCAGATGAAATGCGGCGGGGTATTCATCCGACCGATGCGACGCCATCCCGACTACCTGAAAGCAAGCAGGTTAATGGTGAGCGTCCGGAAACCACCCACTATTCTGTGGTTGATGAACAGGGTAATGCCGTCTCCACCACCTATACCGTCAACGGGCGATTCGGTGCGGTGGTTATGGCACCGGGCACCGGCTTTTTCCTCAACGATGAAATGGATGATTTCACCACCAAAATTGGTGAGAAGAATATGTTCGGACTGGTACAGGGAGCAAACAATGCGATTGCCCCAGGCAAACGTCCCCTGTCGTCAATGGCACCGACCATTGTGACGCACAATAATGACGTGTTCCTGGTGCTGGGCTCGCCGGGCGGGTCGCGCATTATTACTGCATCATTGCAGGTGGCGCTGAATATCATCGATCACGGGATGTTGCCGCAGGAAGCGGTGGATGCGCCGAGGGTCCACCATCAGTGGCTACCGGATGAAGTCTATTATGAGCAGCGCGGGCTGTCGTTTGATACCTTAAAACTGCTGCGCCAGCGCGGTTATAAGATGACCGAGCAGACCCCGTGGGGAGCGACCGAACTGATTATGGTTACGCCAAAACTCAGCGAGGGTAAAAAAGCAGCCGACTCCGGTAATGATTCTGCCGTTTCTGGCAAATTGAGACCAGGCTGGCTGTACGGTGCCAATGACATCCGTCGTCCGGCAGGGGCCGCAGTGGGTTTTTAATCCCGCCGCCAGCCTGATTAAGCGTTTTACTGCCTGATAATTAAGTTACCCCGGACGCTGTTTTTTCAGTGTCCCGGGGGCTTTTCGTCCCGCCCGATCACGCCCGCGTTAACCCTGCCCACCACGTTATGACAGCGCCTGAGCACCCTGACGTTGCTGAACGGCCTGAGGTCTTGCCGTGCCTTTTTCAGCGAAAAAACATCTTTCCTGCATGGCGGTTATGCCACCGGGATCCCACCTGACCCGCGCAACCCAGCCCGTATCTTCAGTTCAGTAGCGTTGTCGATACTGTGGTAATGATTAATAAAAATAATTACTAACACACCAGGATTGTTCCGATAAGAAATTTACTAAGGAACTCATATCTGTCTTTAACCACCCACCACCCCAGATGATTTTATGATTACTATCAAATGATTATATTTATCATCTGTCAGGAGAACACTGCGCTAAGCCGCCAGTTTGCTGTTACCCGCTCAGCTGCTAAGGGGATTTTCAGCGGCGTGACGGTTTATGTATGTTAAGGAAAAGTGTTCAAAAAATTACATTACATTCAAGGTAGATCATGCAGTTTCAAAAAGAAGAGACCTCCTGTTTTTCAACAGATGAAAGCCCGGTAGAAGTTTATACGGAATGGGACCCACTCGAAGAGGTCATTGTCGGGATCATGGATGATATTCGTGTTCCGGATTGGGACACCGGCCTTAAAGCTATTATTCCTAAGGAAACCAGTGGTTTTTTCCGCGAGTACTCCGGGCAACGTTTCCCGGAAGAACTGGTCGTAAAAGCCAGGCAGGAAGTGAATACCCTTGCCGAAATCCTGCAGGCTGAGGGGATCAGGGTACGCCGCCCTGACGAGTCAAATCACCATCAGCCGATCGTCACCCCGCACTTTACCACCGGTGGAACCTTCTATTCCGCGATGCCGCGCGACTGCCTGTTTGCTATCGGAAAGAAAATCATTGAAGTGCCGATGTCATGGCGCAGCCGCTATTTCGAAACCTTCGCCTTTCGCAGCATCCTGAATGACTATTTCACCAGAGGAGCGGAGTGGATCTCTGCACCCAAGCCGATGTTGAAAGATGATGTCTGGCAAACAGAGTATGACTTCGACCAGGAAATTCCGTTTAATTCGATCATTACCGAAGTGGAGCCACTTTTTGACGCGGCCGACTTTATGAAAATGGGGCGGGACATTATTGGTCAGCGTAGTCATGTCACCAATAATAAAGGTATCGAGTGGCTGCGCAGAACGCTGGGGCCTGATTATCGCGTCCATATCTATGAGTTTGAAGAGCCAGGTCCGATGCATATCGATACGACAATACTGCCGTTGGCACCGGGCCGCGTATTAATTAATAAAGGCTGGGTACCGCAGATCCCTGACATTTTCAAAGACTGGGAAATATTGCATCCGCCTGCTTCTAATCTGCCGGACGACCATCCCTTATACATCACCTCAAAATGGATCCACGTGAATGTATTGATGTTGGATGAAAAAACCGTGGTGGTTGAGAAAGATGAAGAAGCACTGATTTCTGCCTTCCGCAAATGGGGTATCAGAACCATTCTTTGTCCGTTTAAACATTTCCAGACATTTGGTGGTTCATTCCACTGCGCGACGCTGGATGTGAAACGCAGCGGCAGTCTGAAGAGCTACATCTGACAGTTTTATTCCTGGCAGCCATTTTCCCGTATGCAATGGATAAAGAGCATTTGATCTCACGCAGGGCCATCTGGCCCTGCATTCCGGCATACAACGTTTTACACAATTAAAAGAAAAATAACAGGATGTCAAAATGCAACCCACTCAGACAGTACTGATTGTCTCCTCCGAGCTGGATGCGGCGAAAACGGTCGAGGCCGTTAAGGTCATGCACGGGCTGAAAACACACCATTTCATCTATCTGATAGAGGATTATCTTGGTGTGGCCACCGATGAAAAGGAGCGGCCTGAAAACTTTATTGTGCGTGACTTCGCCGCGCTGGCGGATATTAAGGCGGTACTGCACAACATCGATCGGCAATATGATGTCTCGCTGGTCATATCCTGCGATGAATTTGCGGTTTACGTGGCTGCCTTTGCCAATGATTTCTGGCAATTAACCGGAATAACCTGCGAGGAAGCAAGAAAATTTCGCGACAAAAAACGCATGAAAGAGCTGGCGCAGCAGGCTGGCATTGCCACCGCGCGGGAAATAACCCTTCAGGATATTGAAAAAGGGGATGTCGCCTTTCCGGTGATAGTCAAACCGCGTTCGTTGGCAGGCTCAATGGGCATAAAAATCGTTTCTGATGCCAGTCAGCTTGCCGATATAGATATTGACTGGTCGCCGGAATACCGCGATATGGACGAGCGGCAATACTTTATCGAGCAATATAATCCAAACACAATTTATCATATTGATTGTGTTGTGATTAATGGTCGTCTGTCATTTATTTCCGTCGGTGAATATTTAGGTAAGCCGATTAATTTTTTGCAGGAAAAGCCTGTCGGTGTGTTGTCCGTCTGTGATCATACCGTTGAGGATGTCTGGCGACCTTTTACCGAAAAAGTTCTTGCAGCTTTCGACGCGCCGGAGGGGGTTTACCACATCGAAGCTTTTGCTGATTCCGGTGCGGGGGTGGAATTACTCGAAATTGCCTGGCGTCCCGGCGGTGCGGCAATCGTGGAAATGGTCGAGATGGTTTACGGGCTGAATCTGAAACATATTCATCTGGCGGCGCAGCTGGGGCTTAACGATGGCCTTCTGGTGCAGCGCAGGGAAGAAGCCTTTGGTTATATGACTTTTCCAAAGAAACATCTTGCGACTCAGGCACTGTATGTTACCCGTGTCCACCTGCCGCCATTACAGCATATGGCAACGCTGAAGTTGTATAAGGTTCCCGTTGCCGGAGATATCGCCTCAGGAGAGTTCTATTGCTACAAAGATTCGCTGGGATCTTTTGTATTTTGTGGCGATCGCGAGCAGGTTTCGAAGGATGTGAATTATCTCAATGCACATTACCAGGTCCAGGTTGCGCCAGAGTATCAGCCTGAATATTGAGAATGGTCACTCACCGGCTGTGAAGAGCAGCCGGGGTTACAGCCAGCACAAGGTGTCACAGAATGAGTAACACAGAGATGCAGACCATCCTGATCGTTTCATCAGAACTGGATGTTGGTGAGGTGGTCACTGACATCATGGCAGCATATCCCGACCGGCCGTGGCGGTTTATCTATCTTCTTGAAGATTTGAAGAACCAGGCGGGAGACGATTTGCATCGCGAGGACGTCTTTATCGTCAGGGATTTTGCCCGCCATCACGATGTGGAAGAGGTGTTCAGCCAGATTGCTGAGTCATTTTCAGTCACTCGGGTGATTCCGAATGATGAATTTGCCGTATGGATTGCGGCCTGGGCCAACCATCGCTGGCAACTGCCAGGGCTGACCTTCGATATGGCGGCCCGCTTTCGCGATAAAAAGAGGATGAAGGAGATTGCCTGTCGCGCAGGCATTCTCACCGCACGGGAAATCAGCCCGCAGGCGATTAAACGTGGCGATGTGAGTTTCCCGCTGGTGATGAAACCTCGCTCGCTGGCAGGCTCCGTTGGGGTAAAAATTATCACGGATGCCGGGCAGCTCAGCGCAATCACCCTGGCCGAGGGTGATGACTATCGCGATATGGATGAGCAGCAATATTTTTTTGAGAGCTACAATCCCCAGCCGGTTTATCAGCTTGATGCGGTGATGCTGGAAGGGCGGCTGGCGCTTCTCTCTGCGGGAGAATATATCGGTAAACCCATCGACTACCTCGATGAGCATCCTCTGGGATTTTTTTCGGTGGCGGAGCGCGATCTGCGGCAGGTCTGGCGGCCTTTCACTGAGAAGGTATTAGCGGCTTTTGGCGGCCCGGACGGTGTTTATCATATTGAAGCCTTTGGTGATGGCGGGCAGGGCGCGGAATTACTTGAGATTGCATACCGGCCCGGCGGGGCGGCGACGGTAGAGATGATCGCTATTGCCTGGGGAGTGGATCTGCGTTTCACACACCTTGCTACGCAACTGGGGCTGGAAGTGGGGCGTCATTTTGCACCGCAGGGCGAGGCGTGGGGATATATGACCTTCCCTAAAAAGCATCTTGCCAGAGAGGCGCTGTATGTTTCCCGGCTGTCTGTCCCTTCCGTGGAGAGCATGCCGACGCTGAAGATGCAGCAGCTTCCTCAATTGGGAGAGGTGGCGTCAGGGGAGTTTTTCTGTCACAAGGATTGTCTTGGCTCGTTTGTCTTTTGCGGTGAGCGGGAAAGCGTGGCGCGGGATCTGAAACTTATCGTTGCCGATTACTGCGTTACGGTAAGCCCCGAGTGAGGGGCTTACCGTAGCTGCACAACTTTAAAGCTGCCCGGCGCTGCCGCACATGCGAATTTTTTCCCTCACTACCGCTTTCATCGCCCGTTTGCCGGGTTCCATATATTCGCGAGGATCACTGGAGCCCGGATTCTCATGGAAAAAGGCTTTCACCGCGTCAGAAAAGGCAATTTTCAGTTCGGTAGCCACGTTAACCTTACAGATCCCAAGCTCGACAGATTTTCTCAGCATCGCTTCCGGAATACCCGATGCGCCATGTAAAACCAGCGGGATAGCCACTTTATTGCGGATGCGAGCCAGACGCTCAAAATCAAGTTTTGGTTCACCACGATACAGACCATGAGCTGAGCCGATAGCGACGGCGAGCGAATCGATACCGGTACGACGGATATATTCATCCGCTTTATCAGGATCGGTGAAAAAACTGTCCTTTTCATCCACGACAATATCGTCTTCCTGCCCGCCAAGGCGTCCCAGCTCGGCCTCAACGCTGGCGTCATACCGATGACAGAGACGCACCACCCCTGCGACCTTCTCTATATTCTGCTCAAAGGCAAAGTGCGAGGCATCAATCATTACCGAGCGCACGCCAGCTCTGACCTTATTTTCGATGTCACTAAGATCTTCGTGGTGGTCAAGGTGTAGGGCAATCGGCAGATTATACTTCTGCGCCGCCTGCTGGCAGATGGCGACCAGATAATGGAGTCCGGCGTAATTGTAGGTGCCGGTAGTGCCAGCCATAATCACCGGTGACGCCATTTCTGCGGCGGTTTCAGCGATGACCTGCACGGTTTCAAGATTGTGCACGTTAAAGGCCGGAACGGCATAGCCTTGCTGCTGCGCCTTTATCAGCATGGCGCGATTTGAGACGAGATACATTATGCCTGTTCTCCTTTATCGACTGAAAAATCGAGCATGATCTTGCCGCTCATCGGTTTGCCCTGAAGTTCACTGACGGCACCAGCGTAGCGATCCGCGTTCCCCTGAACGGTAATCAGTGACGACAAATCAATCTGGCCCGCCTTGAACAGCTCAGTAGCCTGCTGCCATTCCACACCCGGCCACTCGCCGGAGTAATTCATCCAGCTGCCAAGCACCTGCAACTCTTTACGCAGAATCAGGCCGAACGTGCTGCTACTGAGAGTGAGGTCACGGTGCAGGGTGCCGATCAGACCCAATTGCGCGCGTGGGCCGGCAATCTGAATACTCAATTCGACCGTTTGTGGTGCACCCGCTGTTTCAAGGATCAACTGCCCGAAACGGCGGTTATCCATCGCCTGCCGGATATCTTCCGGGGGCATCTCCGCACTGTTAAACACGTAGTCGGCACCCAGACTTTTTGATAACGCCAGCCGCGCCGGGTTGATGTCTATTGCCGTCACCGAACGTGCCCCCAGCGCCCGTGCGCACTGCATGGCCAGAAGCCCGATGGTGCCGGCCCCCACAATAATGACTTCCTTATCACGACAACCACCCGCAAGCTCAATGGTGTGCAGGCTGACCGTCATGGGTTCAAAAAATGCGCCTTCAACGGGCGATGTACCGGACGGAAGACGGAACAGATTTTTGCGCGGCACCACGATGAACTCACGGTTGCCACCGTCACTGCGTGAGCCGATAAAACGGTAATGACGGCACTGCGACCAGAGCTGGCGAAGGCACTCATCACAGTCAAAACAGGGCTGCAACGGCACGCAGCAGACCAGATCGCCAACGTTCAGGTCACTAATGTCGGCACCGGTGTCCCTGACCCGGCCACAGAACTCATGACCGAGGGTAATTGGATAAAAATGCGCACCACCATGAAAAATACGCGGAATGTCAGAACCGCAAAGCCCGGAACAGATGACTTCAATCAGCGCCTCATCTGCGGCTGCAATTTGAGGCATCGGCTTTTCTTCAACCGTAACGCTGCCTCCGGCGTGTATCACGACAGATTTCATTGGGTTAACTCCGGAAAGACGGGGTGCCCCAGTTAGTTATTCAGGTAAATGGTTGTTTTCTGGCAGGTGATTGTTGGGGGCCGCTTCAGTTGCCTGACGGGCTCGTCGCCATGTCAGAGCCACGCCCGACAGATAAATCACGCCAATCACCATCAGTGCCGTGACGTTCTGCCAGGTCATAAGCTGGATAAGCAGCCAGGTGATCGGCGAGCCGCCCTGGTCCATTGAGGCAACCTGGCCACCTGCTTTAAGTGCCCCGGCGTTTGCAGCCAGCTGCGTATGCAGTCCGATGGTCTGGGTGGCAATCCACAGCGTCATGCCCATAATGACGATGCCTGAAATCAGCGTGCGGAACAGGTTCCCCTGATGCACTGCCACGGCCATTGCGACGAAGAACCCAATTGTTGCCAGGTCGCCAAACGGCAGCACGCGGTTGCCCGGCAGCACGACGGCAATCAAAATGGTCAGCGGGATGAAAATCAGGCTGGCAGATACCACCGAGGTGTGTCCCAGCAGCAGGGCAGGGTCAAGACCAATCAGGAATTCCTGTCCACCGAATTTTGCCTGCATACGCTTGCGGGCCTGTTTGGCAATCGGATTAAGGCCATCCATAATGGGCTTTATCACACGCGGCATCAGTAACATGACCGCTGCGGTTTTTACCGCCAGTTGCAACACGCCTTTTGCATCGTAGCCAGCCAGTAATCCAATCAGCAGGCCCATAATGAATCCCACGGTGACCGGCTCACCAAAAGCGCCAAAACGTTTCTGCACGTCGTCTGCGCTGAAATGTATACGCCTCAGGCCAGGGATTTTCCCGATGATCCAGTCAACCATAACGGCCACCGGCCCCATGTAAGCTGATGACCCATGCGGAACAGCAATCCCGTCCAGCTCAAAATAGTTTTTAGTATCGCGCGCAAACCAGTCACCCAGCTTGTAAGCGAATGCAGCATGCAAAACAACGCCCAGAATCCCCGCCCAGTATGAACCCGTCGCAAGGTGCAACATCGCGCCGGTAAAAGTCATATGCCAGATATTCCATATGTCCACGTTAACCACGCGGGTCATCCGGGTCACCAACATCAGAATATTGACCGCGATGGCAACAGGAATCGCAACCAGGGCAATCTGTGAAGCCCAGGTCATGGGTGAAGACCCCGGCCAGCCCACATCAACCACATCCAGACTGATGTCAAAATTTGTCGCCATGGCTTTGGCAGCCGGTCCAATAGAGTCCAGCATCAGCCCGATGACCAGCCCGATACCGACAAATCCGATACCAATAAACAGGCCTGATTTAAACGCATCTCCCACTTTCATTCCCAGGCAAACGGAGAAAATGATGACAACCATCGGCAGCATCACTGTCGGACCGAGGTCGAGGATGTAACGCATGATTTCAGTAAACATAGGCTTAACCCTGGAGAATAGTCAGAATCTTCTGGCGCAGGACATCAATACCCACCCCGGAGATAAAGGGCATGCCGTGTACCACCGGGATATCACCAAACTGACGGTCAACGCGGGCGGTGGTGCATATCAGGTCGACACCATCCATATAGGTTTCAATTTCATTAACACGACACTGCACCAGCTCGACTGAAATGCCGTTCTCCTCGCAGAGTTCTTTAATTTCCTCGGCGGCCATGGTTGAGGTAGCGACGGCACCGCCGCAGGCTACGATCACTTTACGTTTCATTGTTATTCTCCGTTTGCAGGGTCAGGGTGTTGTCATGCTGCCGGTGCGAAAAGCCGGCTATTAAAGACGTCAGCAATCTCTTCTTCAGGCGCGCTGAGCAGGCTTTCGATAAACTCAGGCTGTTGCAGCTGGCCAAACAGGCTACGCAGCAGATCCAGCTGCTGTTCCGGATGTGTCACCACCAGCGCAATAATCAGCTCGGCGTCAATCATGCCGTCATCGTCAGCCTGCTGAAATTTAACGGGCGATGCGGGGCGAATCAGACAGACGGCGGGTTCAATGGCGTGAGTGGCTTCACAGTGAGGAATGGCAACCGCGTGACCATCCAGCGCAATGCCTGTCGGAAAAGCGACTTCACGCGCCAACAGGGCTGCCGGATAAGAATCACGACAGATCCCGTCTTTCACCATCTTTTCCCCAATGTAGCGAAGTGCCTCGTCGGCACTGCCAAATTGCAGCCCGCAGGAGATGCTCAGGCGATAGTTATGCATGGCTTACCTCTTTTGTCGGGTTTATCTGTGGTTCACATCCAAAGGCGTAATCACGGAGCACGTCCTGGATTTTGTCGATGATAAGTGAATGCGGGTCCGGGCGCAGGGATCCACTCAGCACTCGCTGAAACTGTCTGGGAAGATACTGACTGAGTAGTCCGAGAGGAATATCGGTGATACTGAGGTTAGCCACCAGAGATTCAAATGCGCTGCTGATACGGCTGTTAGGCCAGTAATAACGAATACGATCGGACAGACTGTAGTGAATATCGACCAGCGACTGAGAAAAGGCCGGACGGTAATACTTTTTCCAGTAGCCGGGTTCATCAAGCATCACCTGATCGATTACTGCCAGAATCTGGCTCTGTTTTTCAGGTGCGACCAGCGCTTTTTCAATTTCAGCCAGAGCAAAGATCGCTTCACGCAGGGCAAAAGTGAGTGCCGGACCGACTTTCAGAATGGCAAAGTGATCTCTGACCAGTGCGCGATATGCACCGCGGGTCTGGTAATCCGTTGAATGCGCCTCATAGACCACCGGGGTGGATTCAATAAAGGTGCTGAGCTCACGGGCAGCTTCCGGCTGATAATGAATAACGCTGCTGTGGTCGAACTCCACGCCAGGCTGGACAACCAGCGCAATAATGCGCGCAATAGCCTCTTCCAGACCGGCTGCACGAAATGCCTGATAATGGACTTCCAGCGTGTGGGCCGCATCTTCCGGGCGGGTGACATGGACTTCATGAATGGCCGCTGCTTCACCGCCGGGCACCGGCACTTCGGTCCCAATGACATAGGTCAGCTGTGCTCTCTGCTCAGCAGTGGCGGTTTCTTCCGCTACGCGGCACAGCTCGGCTGCGCGTTCAGCGACAGTGGCGGGAGGAAGCGGAACCGGATCGCCTGCGCATGACATTGAGGTATCGAGATGTATTTTGCTGAAGCCTGCCTTCACATATTCCGCAATCAGTACCCGTGATTTCTCCATTGCGGTTTCTGCGTTTTCATTTTGCCAGCAGTTTGAACCGAGATGGTCGCCACCAAAGATAAGGCGGCTCTCAGGAAAGCCCACGCCCCTGGCGACAGACAGCACATAGCGATGAAACGCGTCGGGCTTCATGCCGGTATAGCCGCCGTACTGATTGACCTGGTTAGAGGTAGCTTCAATTAAAACCTGTCGCTCACTGTTAAGGTCCAGCCTGAGTGCGGCTTCAATGACCAGAGGATGAGCAGAACACACTGAACAGATACCGCAGTCCTGACCCGATTTATGTTGATCAATAATTTTCTTCATCACGCCCTCCGAATGTATGTAATAAACAATCGTTATTTTTCGTGATTAGTACAATTTCTTTCTTTTTGTTATGTGATCCTGATCTATTTATTTGCGTTATCTTTTTTATGTTTTCGTTTTGTTTCTTTCTTTGCTGTGTGATTCTGTCGATCGTTGTTTTTAAAAATGTCTTATAAAACATAATTATAAGCATATATTGCTCAGTGTCATCGATCGGGCGATGTTGGCCTGGTCACATTACGCTCATTATTGTTTTACTTTCTTATTCTTTCGTTTTAGGATTTGCAGATCCGCAACAGGAGTGTTTATGAACACCTTTGAACGAAGAAATAAAATAGTCGAAATGGTCAACAGTACGGGTAGCCAGCTGGTGAATGACATCTCGTCCAGCCTGGGGGTAACCGAAGTGACTGTACGTGCAGACCTGCGCCTTCTGGAAGAACGTGGATTACTCACGCGTTTTCACGGTGGAGCTGCCCGTGTCGAGTCACCCGCAGCTCACGAAACCGTTGCGGAAAATCCCGAAGTCAGCCTTAACGATCGCTACAAGCTTGCTGCCGACCCTAAAAGGCGCATTGCCACAGAGGCGGCAAAGCTGGTGAAAGAGGGAGACACGGTGATTCTGGACAGCGGCAGCACCACTAAACTGCTGGCGGAAGAGTTGGTCGCCACAAAGAATATTACGGTTATCACCAACAGCCTGCCCGCCGCCGCTATCCTCGCTGAAAACAGAGATATCACATTAGTGGTGTGCGGCGGGACCGTCAGGCACAAAACGGTGTCCCTGCATGGCAGCATTGCTGAGCAGGCTCTGCGTGGGGTATCAGCCAGTCTGATGTTCGTTGGCGCCGACGGGCTTGATGCTGAAAACGGCATCACCACTTTTAACGAAGGCTATGCCATAAGCGGTGTGATGGCATCGGCGGCAAAGCAGGTGATTGTGGTCACAGATTCGACAAAGTTTGGCCGAAAAGGGTTCAATCAGGTTCTGGCGCTGGAAAAAATCGACACCGTTATCACTGATAACCGTGCACCAGAAGAGATGCTTGTCGCCCTTAAAGCGAAGGGTAAAAAAATTATCCTGGCGTAAGGGGCTTTCAGTGATAAAAAAGGTAGATATAAATTCAGGCGTTGAAAAGTGCTCACCTTGCCTGGCGGGTGAGCGCGGGAAATGAATGTGTACCCTGAAAATTCCATCGCTAAACACATCTGTGAGTTGCTTAAAATATCTCATTGCTTAATTGCAATATGTATTTTTATTATCCCTCTGCAACACAAGATACACAGCGTGAGATTTCTTTTTTCAAATAAATAAAAGGCTATGGTGATTTATTTCTGGCTGAAAAGAAATATCAAAAAATATCCCCTGAGAGCTTTTATTGCAATGGGTTAATTATATCGCGTGCTCAAGGTTTTATTTTTTTCAATGCTGCATTGAGGGAAGTTCATCCATCTGTGATTAATAATCTTGTATGGTTAAAACCTGAATAATTAATTTATGCGCTTAATTTTCTCCGGAGGAAATATGTCTGAAACTCGTCAACTTGCACTCATCACCGGCGCATCATCAGGAATTGGTTATGAACTCGCCAGACAGTTTGCCATAAATGGATTCGACGTTGCTATTTCAGGGTCAGGCAATAGAATTTTCGATGCGGCTAAAGCAATAAGCCTGCTGGGCGTCGAAGCTTATCCTTATCAGGCCGACGCCGCGACTTACGAAGGCGTTGAGAACTTCTGGCAATTTACAATTGGTCTGAAAAGACCTGTTAATGTCGCGGTATTGAATGTCGGCGTGGCAATTGGTGGTGCATTCAAAGATAACAGTCTGGAAGATGAATTCAGAGTGCTGGACATAAATATACGGGGCACCGTGCATATGGCGAAAAGAGTCGTTCAGCATATGGTTCCTGATGGTAATGGTAAAATTCTGGTGGTTTCATCCGTTTCCGCCACTCTTCCTACACCCTTTGAAACGGTATATGGTCCTTCTAAAGCTTTTGGTTTTTCATTTGCTGAATCCCTGCGGGAAGAACTTAAAGATTCAGGTATTACCGTTACAGCTCTTCTCCCCGGGGCGACTGACAGCGAGTTTCACGCAAACGCCGGAATGGGCAAAACCCGGATAGGGTTGTCTCCTAAAAATGATAAGACTCTGGTTGCACTACAAGGTTACACGGCTCTTATGAATAATATCGACCATGTCGTTGGTGGAGATGAAAAAACAGTGCAACAGGTGCAGGAAAATCGTATCACGCCCGAAACAGTTAAGGCTGCGCGTCACGCAGAATTGACCCGGCCAGTTGATTAACTTCGTCAGCACAGGAGTGCAGGATGACAGCCAATACAGATGGGCAGTGGTATTACACACCGGGGATGGTGTTATGCCCGAGACGAACCGATCCTCCCAATTCGTCTGTTTAATTTAACGGTGATGGACAATGATATGCCTGTAAGACCTGTAGCAAAGTTATCAAGGGGTGATCTTGCCGATTTGAATGCATTTCGGACTGTTGAAAGATTACGGAGCTTCACTCTGGCGGCCGTTGAGCTCGGCATTACCACCTCAGCCCTTAGCCACTCGGTGAGAAATCTTGAGGCCAGGCTTGGTGTGAGGTTGCTGAATCGAACAAGTCGAATGGTAGCCCCTACGGAAGCTGGCACCAGTCTGGCGAAACGCCTTGAGATTGGTTTCAATGAAATAGGTGGTGCGTTGGATGAGATCAACCGGATGCGCGATCGTCCCGTGGGACGTCTCAGAATCAACGTGTTGAGTGATGGTGCCAGACTGCTCTTTGCCCGTCTGCTGCCCATCTATCTGGAAAAATATCCTGAAGTTGAAGTCGAAATTGCCGTCGACGATAAAATGGTGGATATCGTATCCGGTGGCTTTGACGCTGGGGTCAGATTCGGCGGGACTGTGCCGGAGGACTTTGTTGCTGTAAGGCTGGGACCGGAACTCCGATGGGTTGCCGTCGCCTCACCGCGCTATCTTTATCAGAAAAAGGCTCCTGTTATTCCTGAAGATCTGCAATGTCATTCCTGCATTCAGATCCGCACTGGTCAGGGTGTTATTTATCGATGGGATTTTGCTAAAGGTGACGAGCATCGTGTGGTTGATGTGCCCGGACAGGTTTGCGTTAACGAGACAACGCTGGGTATTGAACTGGCATTGAGGGATGTCGGTATTACATATTGTCTTGAAGAACGAGTTGCTGATTATATAAAGCGAGGGGAACTGATTATCGTCCTTCCTGACTGGTCACCGGTTGAACCTGCCATGCACATTTACTATCCAGGACACCGACAGATACCCCAGGGGCTTAAAGAGCTGACAGAGGTTCTGCGTTCGGCATATCTTGATCGGCTGTGAATAGCTACGTGGGATGCTGATAAATTACGCTTGCAGGATTTTCAATGTCCAGAGAGTATGCCGAAAAGTCAGCCCACTGGCGTATCACGAACCTTTGTCGGTAGCGATGGTCTGTGGGTGTTCACCGTTGCCAGTAACCTGTAAAGATTCAGACAGACTACTGGCATGGTATGTTTTTCACGACCTTTCGGGTTCCGGCGTCAGATACAGATTATTTGCAGGTGTTATCAACAGCTGCAGGCTACCGGCGTTCCCTCTCTGCCTTCACTCCCTTCAGTGCTGTAACCATCGCGCTTCCACCAGTCCAGACCGCCCAGCAGCTCTTTTACTTGATAGCCCAGGGTCAATAATTTGAGCGCGGTTTTGGTCGAGGCATTACAGCCGATACCATCGCAATAACAGATATACACTTTCGATTTATCCAGCCCGGCGGTGGTGTTAAAACACATTTCCTTGTGTGGAAGATTAATGGCACCGGGAATGTGTTCACGCAGATAAGCCTCTTTTGCGCGTCCGTCCACGATTACCACGTTTTCGCCATTTTTCATCGCCAGGTAGAGATCCCATGAGTCTGTTTCGTAAGCGAGTTTCTTTTGGTAATAGGCTAATTGTTCAATCGCAGACATAATATCCTCATTTTTTATAAGTATTTTCGTCAAGAATCAGTAACGCTGCGGCCACAATAACACGATGGCTCTGCTTCGCCAGCATACTGGCTGCCATGAATCCTGACTCACTCTGGCAGTCAGGCATTTAGCGTGGCTTTTGATGGGAAATATGTGTCAGTTTTTCGTGCCTGATACCTGATTCAGATACTGAGTATCAGCCACAGACAACTGACCGGAACGGCTATCACAGCAATGCGACTAAAGTTCATGTTAAGGATTGCTCCAGGCTGCTGTTGAGGCTTGCGGTGGTGTTGATGTCCTGATTAATCATGCCGGGTTAATGCAGCAATGATTATACGAAAGCCTGAAGGCTAATGAGTGGGATAATATGATTGATACTATCATCAAAAGGAGTTTTTACGGCCTTGCCAGGCAGATTCAGCAGTTACCTGATGTATTTCGGATAATGAAGCCATTGAGGTGATAAACACAGCATATAAAAACACTGTTTTTTAGATCACAGAAATTCATCAGCTTTGTGCGAATCAATTTTTTCCGTAATGAGCGTCAGCCCTTTTTTACAATGAAGTCGTGATTGCATCAAATTTGAATTGGGTTTTGATAATCTTCGAAGGCAAATATGACGCTTCTGCTCACTGAAGCATAATAAGCACGGCGGAAGATTACTCAAAGCGGATTGGTTGTTTTAAAGGGATACTTACATAACGTTCGGGTAAGCGCGAAACGTCAGCTTTTACTCTTTGCCGTCAAAGCGGTACTTGAGTTGCCAGAGCTTAGGGCTGATGGATTTAATCAGCACAGCAGGTACAACCTTTGTGCGTCGCTGAGTTTTTAAGGTTTGTCGTTGCGTCTGGCATTACAGACGGTGGTGTCGGTGAGAGGCATGGCGGGGAGCTTCAGGGTTTGCAGAACCAACAGGCCAACCAAAACTCTGAATGCAAAAAAACCTGATGGAACTTTTCAGTACCATCAGGTTTTTTTACTTGCTGATTTTTAACGTTTCAGGACGTACAGGGACATCATGAAACTAAATAGTGTTGCCGGACTCGGAATCATTTAGCTTTCTATTTGTTTGAAATTTAACATAAATTTTAACCGTGTCTGTTGTCAAGACCCGTGAAGTGACCCGTATTTTTATAAACAGATTAGAATGATGGGTCACAAATGATAAAAAATTCCCGGTCTGTTCCTTTGGTTCGCTTCCCTGTGATATCGATAAATCGTAATGACATTAGCGTTACGGTTGCTGTATGATTAATGTCCAGATAGTAGGCCGGAGGATAACATCATGCCAGCGACGAACAGCGTTTCTGTTAAACGCGAAACATTGAATTTACGCATCAAACCCGCCGAACGCGACCTTATCGATCGCGCAGCAAAGGCCAGAGGGAAAAACCGTACTGACTTTGTGTTAGAGGCAGCCCGTGCTGCCGCAGAAGAAGCACTGATTGAGCAACGTATTATCATGGCCGATCCTGATGCTTATCAGGAATTCTTCGCCCGCTTGGATCAGATTCCTTCGCCGAATGCCGCACTGCGCAAAACCATGCAAACACCTGCTCCCTGGGAGCAGAAAAAATGATCTCCGCCCCTGAGCCACTACACGTCCAACATATACTTTCCTCATTCTGTTGCGGCGTGGAGTCTATGGATAACTGGCTACAACAGCGGGCGATGAAAAATCAGGTGACTGGTGCATCACGAACTTTCGTCAGTTGCGATGACTCAAAAGTGCTGGCGTATTACTCATTAGCCTCCAGTGCTGTAGCAACGAATGTCGCTCCAGGACGCTTTCGCCGCAATATGCCTGAGCCGATCCCAGTAGTGGTACTGGGCCGTCTGGCGGTGGATAAATCATTACATGGTCAGGGAGTTGGCCGTGCTTTGATACGTGATGCAGGGCTGCGGGTGATTCAGGTGGCGGATACTATCGGCATTCGCGGGATGCTGGTTCATGCGCTGTCTGATGAAGCGCGAGATTTTTATCTGCGGGTGGGGTTTGAGCCGTCACCAATGGATCCGATGATGTTGATGGTGACGTTGGGGGACTTGGTGGGGAGTTTATCAATTTGAAATTGATGTTGTGAAGGTGAATATCAAAAAATGAATGGTGAGGTTTGGCGGGATGTTTACACTTTTAGCGGCAGGACACTGGAACGGCATTATTGTTGTAGTCTAAACAACCAGCCAGTTGGACTGACCCCAGCCCGGTAGACGATCCTGCCCTATAGTTTGAGCATAGGAGGAG
This sequence comes from Erwinia papayae, assembly GCF_058241465.1. NCBI lineage: Bacteria > Pseudomonadati > Pseudomonadota > Gammaproteobacteria > Enterobacterales > Erwiniaceae > Erwinia > Erwinia papayae. Next base: position 338,579 of record NZ_JBZCHT010000002.1, on the reverse strand, counting down.
CGTATGGGTATACCACGATTTACACCTGAATTTAAGGAAGAAGCCGTCCGTCAGATAATGGAGCGCGGTTATTCCGTTGCCGAAGTATCCGACCGTCTGGGCGTTTCTGCGCACAGCCTCTACAAGTGGCTACGGGCTATGAAGCCTGATAACAGCGAACAGCATGCCCGGGATTTACTGGAAGCCAAAAGTGAGATCCTGAAGCTCAGGGCACAGCTGAAGCGCACTGAGGAAGAACGGGACATTCTGAAAAAGGCCGCGCGGTACTTTGCAAGGGAGCCCGACTGAAGTACCGCTTTATCAATGAGCACCGCACTGTATGGGGTGTCATGACGATGTGTCGGGTGTTGTGCGTTGCCCGGGCTGGGTTTTATGCGTGGCTGCATAATCCGGTCTCTGCGCGGGATAAAGATAACCAGCGTCTGCTGACGCTCATCCGCGATTCATATTACCTGAGCGGTGGCGTATATGGCTATCGTCGGGTTCATGGCGATCTGAATGAAATTGGTGAAACCTGCGGCAAAAACCGGGTGGGTCGTATTATGCAACTGAACCGGATTAAAGCCGTACGCGGCTATAAAGCGCCGCGTCGTATCGCTGGCCGACCCTCAGTGGTTGCCCCTAATCGCGTGCAGCGGCAGTTTACTGTTGTCCGGGCCAATCAGGTCTGGGTCACTGATATTACTTATATCCGCACCTGGCAGGGCTGGCTGTATCTGGCGGTGGTTATCGATCTCTTCGCCCGTAATGTGGTGGGCTGGTCGATGAAGCCCACACTCTCACGTGAACTGGCGCTGGACGCTCTGATGATGGCCGTGTGGCGGCGAAAGCCCGATAGCGAGGTCATCGTACATTCGGATCAGGGAAGTCAGTACGGCAGCGACGACTGGCCGCGTTTCTGCCGGGCCAATAATCTGGCACCGAGTATGAGCCGTCGTGGCAACAGCTGGGATAATGCGGTGGCCGAATCGTTCTTCAGTTCGCTGAAAAAAGAACGGATCAGAAAACGTATCTATAAAACCCGGGATCTGGCCCGGGCGGATATCTTCGATTACATTGAAGTGTTCTACAACAGGGCCCGGCGCCACAGTCACCTCAGCGGCGTCAGTCCAGAGGCCTTCGAACAGGCCTCATCGTGAGGACAGAATCTGTCTACTGTCGTGGGGGCAGTCCATCATGAGGCATAACAATGGATGTATTCAAAATTTCCCTTGATACACAGCAGGTTCACAAGATTACCCAGGAGAACTTTGATCAGGTTACGAAAAAGCAGGCTCCCTGGTATCAGCCAATTAATGGTCACCAGGGATGGTTTGCGGTTTGCCCGGCTTGTGACAACCCGATCCAGATTATCGGAATGCTTGAGCGTGATGCGCCGTATGGGAAGCACTTCTTCCCGACTGCCGGTGCCGTGGCTGTACCGTTGAAAGGTCGTGTTGATAAGGAAGAATATGAGTGGTGCCCATATGCCAGCAAGAATAAGCATCTAACGAAAGATGATCGGCGAGCGGCGGGTAGTGAACTTGCTGTATTGATAAAACAAACCTTAATTGAGCAATTTGACCGGGTTATTTACCTGTTAGAAAAGGGAACTGGAATGAGGATTTCATTTGCCCTGGCGAAACAGATGCTTGAAGAATACCGTGCGGCTGAAGGCTGGCGCTACAGGGGAGCAACACGGCAGAATATACCCTGGGTATTTGCATACATGATGCAGGCTAAGCGGTTGAGAGGACGGATATTTTTCGATGCAAAATTTATCGAAGAACTCTTAACCAGACGATCAGATTTAACCTGGAATGCCAATGGGCAAATTGACATTAAGGACGATAAAAAATTCTGCGGTTTGAGTTTTAGTTTCATCAGACATCGTCGCCATGTTGATCAACATACGTTGTCTGAAAGTATTGAGTTCAATATTGCGAACTCAAAACAGGAAACGGTATGCAAAAGGGAAATTATTTTTGAACACGACTATTTCCTGAAACTGATAAACAGTAAAAATGAAGCTAACAGGAAAATGAACCTTGTTGATCTTGCCAGAAGCGTGCTGGCCTGACAGGTTAAAAATTCGAAATCGAATTGTGAGTTGTTGATTGCCCAATGAGAACCAGCGTTTAACGTAGCGGAATTTCCACTTAACAGGTTTCCGCTATGTTGAATCTGAAATCTTTTCTCCGTCCGGGGCGTTTACGCCCGGATGCTCCGCTGACCGTTAAGGCGATAAAACCCTCTTTGCCTCCAGGCTACTTTCTGCCCATGACTGCCAGTGAACTGCTGGCGACAACCCGCCGTCAGCAGTGGCTGCAATCGCTCTGGGATTATTCGTCCCTGCCGAAAGAAATGTATCGACAGTATTACCTTGCTCCGCTGGAGCATTGCATGGCGCTGATGCAGCAATTTCCTCTTACGGAAAGTGGCCCGTATGCCCGCCCCGGAGGGATGGCTGACTATATGCTGGAAACGGTGTCGTATGCGGCACGATTGTCGAAAAGCTACTGGCGCTCCGCCTGAAGAACAGGCGGCGCAAAGCGCGGCCTGGAATGCTGTGGTGGTTTATGCGGCTATGCTGGGCGATATCAATCTTGATGAACGGTGGATTGACCTGAACATTGAGGGAGCAAAAAACCATCGTGAACATCGGGTTCCGATTGTCTCATCGTTGTATCCGTCGCTGGAGGAACTGGTGAGAAAAGCCGGTGAGGCTGGGATGGAGTCGGGTGATCAGGTATTCAATGTGGGCTGGTTCGACTTGATGAGAAAAAGTAAGTACCCGGAGGTGATGAACGAGTACCCGCTGAGAGCGTTCTTCCGGCGCCTATCCTGGGAATGTAAGTTTACAATCACACCGCACCGGTTCCGCCATACGGTGGCAACGCACATGATGAAATCACCCGAACGTAATTTATACGCGGTGAAGAAACTGCTGGGTCATGTTAGCATCACATCAACACTGGAATACATTGATGAAAGTGTTGATAGTCTGCGGGATATACTGGAAACCGAATTGATGTAGTGAGGAAGGCTTCAGGAATGGCGTCAAATACTTACATTATTTGACATTGAAAAGATTTCTTGCAAATACCAGACGCAAAAAAAGACTTGCGCGAACAAGTCTGTTTCTCAAGAGCCTGTTTTCAACAACAAGTAACAGCGTTACGTCGTGTTTTTACTGGCTCCCCTTCGTGTCCGTCAGGATTGCATCTTGCAAATCTGACCAACCGGCTTTGAATAGTGGTGCCCGGACTCGGAATCGAACCAAGGACACGGGGATTTTCAATCCCCTGCTCTACCGACTGAGCTATCCGGGCAACGGAGCGCATTAAACCCTGGTGTCTGAAAGGCGTCAACGGCTTTATTGCAAAAACAGGTGCGATTGCATTCTTTTCCATCAACAGGTGCTAAAACAGGCAATCCAGTTACACCTTCCTCTCATTTTCAAACGGGTTCGTTATCGGCGCTGGTGGTTATTTCACCCGCTTATCGGGTTTACTGGCGTCCAATTGCTACCGATTTGTATCTTTCCGCGAAAAGATAATCATAATTAGCTGAAAGGCACTTTTATCGTCATATAAATCAAATGATTATCATTCAGCTTTCAACCCGGCTGATTTCCAGTCCGTCTTGAACCTGCCCCGGAAAAGTGCCATTATTGCGCACTTTCTGACGCCCGCCGTCTTAACTGCAATCCGGGGTTGCTGCCATGCAAGTCACACTGCTGTCACACAGCCGCCATCACCGTCACATCAGGTTGCAAAGTTGCCGATGCAATTGTGGCCTTTTGTTGAAAAAATCTCTCACCATGCGGTGAGCCGTTCACTGGCCTGACTTATGGCTATGAGTAAAAGCAGGGTAATCTGATTTTACTGATGTCTATTGGTGCGGGCTGAACCTTACAAGCCCTGAGCCACCCTGACACCTTTCGCCGGGCGAGGGCCAATGCCTTTGCCTATTGCTGTGCCTCTGGCACCCACTCATCCTTGACGCCTGAGGATTTGTGTTATGACACCTTTAAAAATTGCAGCCAGCACCACCGTGGCTATCCACCTCCAGACTGGCCGTGAGGTCATTACGCTGGAAAAAACTGATTTTACTGATGTGGCGGCGGTGGTCGTCTCCGTGGCGGATTCGCGCAGCGGAATGCTGTCGCTGCTGCGACATACCGGTTTTAATCTGCCGGTGTTTATCTCCGTTGATTCACCGGACCAGGCGAAAGATCTGCCTGAGGTGACCGGTCTGCTGACCGGCGCAGCAGATGATGCCATCCGTCTTGAAGCGGCAGCTTCCGCTTATCAGGCGGGTCTGTTGCCACCGTTCTTTAACACGCTGACCAAATATGTGGCGATGGATAACAGTACCTTTGCCTGTCCGGGGCATCAGGGCGGGGCTTTCTTTAAAAAACATCCGGCCGGACGTCAGTTTTATGATTTCTTCGGTGAGAATATTTTCCGCGCCGATATGTGTAATGCCGATGTCAAACTGGGTGATTTGCTCATTCACGAAGGTTCAGCCAAGCACGCGCAGAAATTTGCGGCAAAGGTGTTTAATGCCGACAAAACCTATTTTGTGCTCAACGGCACCTCCAGTGCCAATAAGGTGGTGACCAACGCGTTGCTGACGCGTGGCGATCTGGTGCTGTTTGACCGCAACAATCATAAGTCTAATCATCACGGCGCGCTGATTCAGGCTGGCGCAACGCCGGTTTATCTGGAAACAGCACGTAATCCGTTTGGCTTTATTGGCGGCATTGATGCGCACTGTTTTGATGAAGAGTATGTGCGCCAGCTCATCAGAAAGGCGGCACCGGAACGTGCCGCAGATGCGCGCCCATTTCGGCTGGCGGTTATCCAGCTGGGAACCTATGACGGCACGGTTTATAACGCCCGTAAGGTGTTGGACAGCATCGGCCATCTGTGTGACTACATTCTGTTTGACTCCGCGTGGGTGGGGTATGAGCAGTTTATTCCGGTGATGCAGGCCTGCTCTCCTCTACTGCTGGAGCTGAATGAAAACGATCCCGGTATTTTTGTTACCCAGTCGGTACATAAGCAGCAGGCGGGTTTTTCCCAGACCTCGCAGATCCACAAAAAAGATAACCATATCCGGGGGCAGCAGCGTTTTTGTAGCCATAAACGCCTGAATAATGCCTTTATGCTACATGCGTCAACCAGCCCGTTTTATCCGCTGTTCGCGGCGCTGGACGTCAATGCCCGGATGCATCAGGGCGAGGCCGGACGCCGTTTATGGCATGAATGTGTCACCTTAGGCATTGCCACACGTAAGGCGATCCTCGAAAAGTGCTCGATGATCAAACCGTTTATTCCCGACCAGGTTGATGGCAAAAGTTGGCTGGAGACGCCGACCGAAGTGATTGCTACCGATCCGCGTTACTTTAGCTTTGAGCCGGATGCGGCCTGGCATGGTTTTGCAGGTTACCAGCAGGACCAGTATCTGGTCGATCCCTGCAAACTGCTGCTGACCACGCCTGGCATTGACGCTGCCAGCGGGCAGTATGCTGATTTCGGCGTACCGGCAACCATTCTCGCCAACTATCTGCGTGAGAATGGTGTGGTGCCAGAAAAGTGCGATCTGAACTCGATTCTGTTTCTGCTGACCCCGGCAGAAAGCAGCGAGAAAATGGCCTATCTGGTGGCGAAGCTGGCGCAGTTTGAGCAACATATGCAGGAGGATGCGTTGCTGAGCAATGTACTGCCCACCATTTACCCTAAGAACGCCGCACGCTACGCGGGTTATACCTTACGCCGTCTCTGTCTGGAAATGCATCAGCTCTATGTCAGCTATGGCGTGAAGGATCTGCAAAAAGCGATGTTCCGTCAGCAGAGCCTGCCTGAAGTGGTGATGAACCCGCAGGATGCCAATATGGAGTTTATCCGTGGCAACGTTGAACTGGTGCCGATTGCCAAAGCGCAGGGGCGGATTGCTGCCGAAGGCGCGCTGCCTTATCCTCCGGGCGTGCTCTGTGTGGTGCCGGGAGAAGTCTGGGGCGGAGCCGTCCAACGCTATTTTCTCGCGCTGGAAGAGGGGCTTAACCTGCTGCCAGGTTTCTCGCCGGAATTGCAGGGGGTTTACGCGGAGGCGGATGCTGAAGGCGTGAAGCGGCTGTTTGGCTATATGATTAAGTAGTGTTGCCGGGGGACCTTAACCGCGTCCCCCGCATCTGTTCAACTGGCTGCCATTTCCCGGCAGTCTTCTCTGGCCTGGCGGACAATCGCTTTGGCTATCCATTTGCCGATGTCCTGCAACTGCTGATTATCCGATCCCCAGATATCCTTCATCACCAGGAAAATCTCAGAGCCATACACCAGTGACAGCGACTTAATCACCCGTTCCATCATTTCCGGTGGCAGCTCACTTTTCAGTGGCTCAACGACGTGTTGCAGTAACGCTTTCCTGTTACCTCTTACCAGACGTTCTTTTTCGTTGTGGCCTGAGGAGCGTGACTGTGCCCACTGTGTCAGTGAAAGATGCAGCGCTGCCCGCAGTGTTCCTTCATGCTCCAGCATTCGCGGAAAGGCGAAACTCAGCAGTTCGTCGATGCGCTCTGATGCTTCCTTACAGGTAGGACGCCAGCTTTTAATCGGACTGAGTGTTTCAGTCACAATGGCAGAAACCAGTGCGCTCTGAGTAGGAAAATAGCGATAGGCGGTTGCACGGGATAGCTTAGCCTCCGTGGCAACTTCGGTGATGGATGGGAACGCGCCGCTGTCGAACATTTTCATTGCGGTTGCAATCAGTAAGCGACGTGTTTTGGCGCGTGTGGCGGTTAACGGCATAGCCTCAGCGGGATCCCTTTGCTTCACAATAACCTCATTTAAACGGTAAAATTTAATGTTAATCAATTAATTAATACAGACAGGTGACAGCATCTGCTCTCAACTGTCGGACCATCAGAACAGTTGTCAATTAGCATAGCTAACATCCCTGTGAGACGCATATTCCATTCAATTGATTTATCATTGATGGAGGTGATACTGTTATCTCATAACTCAGGGTTGTAAACTGCCCTGACGTTATTTGCATCTTTATTGTATTTTAATCAAGTCTTTATTACGTCTGATAACAGGGTGTTGTTACGACTATGAACACAGATACCGGCTATATTTATGCTGTTGCGACCGCGGATACTAAAGGAAAAGAACTGTTTTACCTCAGCGAATGCATCGCCAGAACAGGCGCTGAAGTTTTAACGGTTGACCTGTCAACTCAATTAGTTAGCCCGCCTTCCCAGGCAGATTTCCCCCCCGAAATGATTGCTGATTTTCACCCTCAGGGGCGCGATGCGGTGTTCTCTGAAGAGCGGGGTAAAGCTATTGAGGCAATGGCCCTGGCATTTAAGATTTTTCTCAGTCGCCGTCCGGACCTGATTGGGGTCATTGGGCTGGGTGGTTCCTGTGGCACCGCGCTGATTACACCTGGCATGCAGGCGTTGCCCATCGGTGTGCCTAAAGTCATGGTTTCAACCATGGCCTCCGGGGATGTTGCGGCTTATGTCGGGGCCAGTGATATCAATATGCTCTATTCGGTAACCGATGTTTCCGGTCTGAACCGCATCTCTCGCCAGGTACTGGCCAATGCTGCTCATCAGATTGCCGGTGCGGTGTTGTTCGCTGTGGAGAGCGATATTGAAGAGAAACCGGCGCTGGGGCTGACGATGTTTGGTGTTACCACGCCCTGCATCCAGATGGTCAGTGAGAGACTGAGCAGGCATTACGATTGTGTGGTGTTTCATGCTACCGGCAGCGGGGGCAGGGCGATGGAGAAGCTGGTGGAGAGCAGGATGCTCAATGGCTTACTGGATCTCACCACCACAGAAGTGTGCGATTTGCTTTTTGGTGGCGTGCTGGCCTGTGATGAAACCCGTTTTGATGCGATGGAGAAAAACAGAATCCCCGCTGTTTTGTCCTGTGGCGCTCTTGATATGGTGAATTTTGCTGATCCTGCCAGCGTGCCGCAGAAATATGCCGGAAGAGTGTTTTATCAGCATAATCCTCAGGTAACGCTGATGCGCACCACGCCGGAAGAGAATGTGCAGATGGCGGAGTGGATAGCCGCTAAGCTGAATCGTTGTGAAGGAAATATCGTGTTTCTTATCCCCGAAGGCGGCTTCTCTGCGCTGGATGCTCCCGGACAACCATTCTGGTCACCAGAGGCTAATCAGGCTTTTATCGCCACCCTGGAAGCACAGCTACAACCGAGCGCACGGCGTAAAATTGTCCGTCTGCCTTACCACATCAATGCCCCTGAGTTTGCCCAGGCGGCAGCGCAACATTTTCGTCAGCTTGCAGAGAAGGAGTTCTGAACGTGATTTTTACCCGTACGGAAATACTGAATAAATTCAAAGGAATGATTGAGCGCCGTGAACCAATCATCGGAGGTGGCGCCGGGACTGGCCTGTCCGCTAAATGTGAGGAAGCAGGCGGTATCGATTTAATCGTCATCTACAATTCCGGTCGTTATCGTATGGCCGGACGCGGTTCACTGGCCGGACTGCTCGCCTATGGCAATGCCAATGACATCGTCGTGGAGATGGCGAAAGAAGTACTGCCGGTGGTAAAAAACACGCCGGTGCTGGCCGGAGTCAATGGCACCGATCCTTTCTGTCAGTTTGATACCTTTCTCGACTCTCTGAAGGCAATGGGGTTTTCCGGCGTACAAAACTTCCCGACGGTTGGCCTGATTGATGGTAATTTCCGCGCTAATCTGGAAGAAACCGGCATGGGATACGGGCTGGAGGTGGAGATGATCCGCATGGCAGCGGCAAAAGATATGCTGACCACACCTTACGTTTTCAGTACTGCCGATGCTGTCGCCATGACGCAGGCTGGCGCTGATATTATCGTGCCACATATGGGGCTGACCACCGGCGGAAAAATTGGAGCCGGAACCGCGCTTAATTTAGCGAATTGTGTGTCGCTTATTAATCAGTGGGCAGAGGCGGCAAAGGAAGTGCGTAAGGATGTGATTGTGCTGTGTCACGGAGGACCGATTTCCAGTCCGGAAGACGCGCAATATATTCTCGATAACTGCCCGCAATGCGACGGTTTTTATGGTGCAAGTTCGATGGAGCGTTTACCCACCGAGATCGCACTGACAGAAACCACCAGACAGTTTAAAAATATAAAGCGTTAGTACATACCCTCACCAGGGAAGCTCGTTATCGTCAGGCGGATCGCAGGATCCGCCTTTTTTTGTTGGCTTCAGTAACGGTGGTAGCTTTTCTGAGCACTGCTGACCTTATACAGATATCGACGTGACTCTGCGGATGGGTGGTTAGTGGTCAGCGTCTGGTATACCTCTGAAGGCGACAGGTTATTGATAGTGGCAAAAGCACGATTCTTGTCGCTGGAAAAGACTCTCAGTACGCTGCCCGCCCCACCGTTGTAGGCGGTGATCACCGCATAACGTCGTGAGGTTGGATTCACAATTCCTGACAGATAGCTGTCCTGCAACAGAGAAAGATAGGCCGTGCCCGCATCGATATTATTTTCCGGGTCGAGCAGATAACTGCGGCTTGGCTTGCCCCATTTACCTTTCATACGGAAGACATCGACACCGGCCGTGTGCTGCACCACCTGCATCAGACCCAGCGCATCGGCATGGCTGACGGCGTAGGGGTTAAAGCTGGACTCAATCTGCATAATTGCGAGGATTAGCGATTGATCGACGCCATATTTTGCGGCGGCTTCCCGCACCATTGGCAGATACTTGTGTGCACGTTTATCCAGATGGTTTGGCACCATTGGGATGGTAACCGACCAGATAACGTGCAGGCCCGAATTACGTCGTTGCAGTTTGTTCTGGAGCAGATAGTCAGCAAAGCTGCCTGCACGTCCCTGCCAGCGAATCGGTTGTCCGGTATTGTCGAGGACCTGGCCATAAAGTAGCGGCTCTTTGCCGATTTCAATGTCGTTGGCATCAGAATAGAGATCGACATTACCGGGATCGTCACCAATCAGCAGGGTGGTGATAATGGCCTGGCGCAGACTGGCAACGGGGTTGGTGCCGGCGATAGTCTCAATGGTGATAGTACCGGCGTCGAAGTTAATATGGCTGCGAGTGTAATACTGATCGCTGTATTTAACGTAATCTTTGGGACCGGCAATCAGTACTTCATTAATGCCCCAGATATTCTCAATATTATGGGCAAACTGCCCCATCAGAATGTCAAATCCGTTGGTATCCTTGACCCAGTCTTCATTGAACGTGGGTTTTTTATTGCCAGAACAGGAGATCAACAAGGGTGCGATGACCAGTAAACTAATCAGCTTTTTATTCATTGTGTCGTGCTTCGCCTGTATTGAGAGGGCCCCGACGCGGAGGCCTGACGATTATTCTTCTGGCGGGGTGTAACCTTCAATATGAATCTCGTGACCTTCAAACAGAAACTTCACCATCTCCTGTTCCAGTTGTTTGCGATCTTCCGGGTTCATCATGCTGAGTTTTTTCTCGTTAATCAGCATGGTTTGTTTGCTCATCCACTGCGACCAGGCTTCTTTAGAGATTTCATTATAAATGCGTTTTCCCAGTTCGCCCGGATACAACTGGAAATCCTGTCCTTCAGCATCACGTTGCAGGAACGTGCAAAAAATGGTTCTGCTCATTACTCTTCCTCTTCTTCTGTCACAGGCAGATTCAGCGCATTTTGTTGCGGCTGCCGTAGTTGTTTTAGCAGGCGTTCCACCGGGGCTGCCAGCCCGACGGAGGGGGGCTGCGCTAAGTTATACCAGAGACCTGCACCTTCATCCATTGCTGCTCCTGCGCCTGCAAGCCGTAAGTGCATTGGGACAATGTCCAGATGAAAATGGCTGAAGGTGTGGCGAAAGGCCACTTCTTGTTGCAGTGCTTTGCTGTCGATATGCCTGGTTGCAAGCCACTGCACCAGTTCCTCCCGATTGCTGAATTGTGGAAAGCAAAACAGGCCGCCCCACAGGCCGACAGGGGGACGTTGCTCCAGCCAGACGTTGTCACCATCCTGCATCATCAACATCCAGCCGGTGCGTTCCGGCAATGTCTGCTTCGGTTTTTTTCCAGGGTACTCTGCCCAGTTGCTGTTGGCATGGGCGATGCAGCCGTTGCTTAACGGACAAATACCACACTTCGGCTTTGAACGGGTGCAAACTATCGCCCCCAGGTCCATCATCGCCTGATTAAACTGGCTGACACCGGCGGCTGGGGTGACCTGCTCGCTGATCTGCCACAGGCGTTTTTCCACCTCTTTCCTGCCGGGCCAGCCAGCCACTGCATAACAGCGTGCCAGCACCCGTTTAACGTTGCCATCGAGGATCGGAAAATGTTGTCCCAGTGACAGAGAGAGGATGGCCCCGGCGGTGGAGCGTCCCACGCCGGGCAGCGCCGCCACATCGTCATAGTTTTCGGGAAAGATACCCTGATGTTTCTCTGCTACCTGCACGGCGGCTTTGTGTAAATTGCGGGCACGGGCATAGTAGCCAAGCCCGGTCCACAAATGCAGCACTTCATCCAGCGGGGCAGTAGCCAGATCGCTGATGGTGGGGAAACGGGCCATAAACCGTTCGAAATAGGGGATCACCGTCGCCACCTGGGTCTGTTGCAGCATCACTTCGGAGAGCCAGACCTTATAGGGTGTTTTTTCCAGCTGCCAGGGCAGACTTTTGCGACCAAAGCGCTGATACCAGTCAAGAACCTGGCTTGCAAACTGCTGCGCCTGCATCATTTCAGATAAAACCCCGGATAATTGAAAATCAGGCTGGGATTCCAGCACAGAGCAACTAAGCTGTAAACCGGAAGTTTCCGGGGCTTGCTTAACTGCTGTAACTTTGCATAATGCCCGTTTTCCGCATAGTGCTGACCAACAGGCAAAAAAATGAAGAATGATGTCATTTCACCGGAGTTTGATGAAAACGGTCGTCCGTTACGCCGTATTCGTAGCTTTGTGCGTCGTCAGGGCCGTCTGACCAAAGGCCAGCAACATGCGCTGGACCATTTCTGGCCGGTGAAGGGAGTGGAATATCAGTCAGAGCCTGTTGATCTGCCAACCCTTTTTGGCCGCGACGCGCCGGTAGTGCTGGAGATAGGTTTTGGGATGGGAGCCTCGCTGGTAAGCATGGCGCAGGCTAATCCGCAGCAGAATTTTCTGGGCATTGAGGTGCATTCACCGGGCGTCGGTGCCTGTCTCAGTGCGGCAGAAGAGGCTGGCGTGGAGAATCTGCGCGTGATGTGCCACGATGCGGTGGACGTGCTTAACCACATGATTCCGGATAACTCACTGCGCATGGTGCAGCTGTTTTTCCCCGATCCCTGGCATAAAGCGCGTCACAATAAGCGGCGTATTGTACAACTGCCGTTTGCCGAGCTGGTGCTGCGTAAACTGAAGCTGGGCGGGGTATTTCATATGGCAACCGACTGGGAGGCGTATGCCGAACATATGCTGTCGGTAATGAATGATATTGCGGGTTACAAAAACCAGTCGGAAACGCGGGATTATGTGCCGCGACCGGCATCGCGTCCGCTGACCAAATTTGAGCAACGTGGCCAGCGTCTGGGCCACGGTGTGTGGGATCTGATGTTTGAGAGGATTAAATAATGGCTATCCAACGCAGTCGTCGTTTGCGTAAAAAAATGCATATCGCTGAATTCCAGGAACTGGGTTTCTCCATCGGCTTTGCGTTTCCTGAGGGAACCAGCGAAGAGACGATTGATACTACCCTTGACGCGCTGATTAACGAGGTGATTGACCCGAATGGCCTGGCTTTTGACGGCAGCGGTTATCTGCAATGGGAAGGGCTGATTTGCCTGCAACAGACCGGAAAATGTACTGAAGAGCACCGGGAGCTGGTGCGTAAGTGGTTGTCCGATCGTCAGTTGAACAATATTCAGGTAACTGAGCTTTTTGACGTCTGGTGGGGCTGAGCGCCAAAAGCGGCGGAGTTTAAAAGCCTGGCCCATCGGGAGTGCCATTTTGAACCTGGTCAATGCTCAAAATCCTCACGTACTCCGTGTAGGTTCCGGTTTCTGCGCATTGTCCGTGTCCGGACTGGCTCGACAATAACGCCTGCCGGGGCAGGCTATGAGAGTATCCCTGCGACGTTTTTGTAATAATGACAATCGTTCAGCCCTTTAACTGCCTGAGGTTATCATGGGCTGAACGGTTTAACTTCAGCGCGACAATAAAGTATGACGAGAGACATTCCGGCAGGATGCTTTTTAAGACGATGATGCATCAGTAAGCCGGCCATAATTTTTCTTCTCAGGAGATGGCAAAATGCATAAAGCGATGATGGTTGGCGCATTGTTACTGGCAGCAGGTTCGGCGCAGGCGGATTATCAGTGCAGCGTTAAACCCCAGGATGACATAGTGATCTCGCCACAGGCGGTGCAGGTGGTAGGGGCCAGTGGCAATCTGGTGATTACGCCCGCTGGCGATATACAACGAAACGGACAGCCCGTCACGGTGGATAATGCCACCCGTCAGAAAGCGACAGAGTATCAGGCTGCACTAAGACGCGATCTGCCCTGGATTGATCAGGGAGGCCGCCAGCGTCTTGAAAGAGGCCGCATCGCGCTGGATAAAGTGGTGGTGGAAAAGCTGGGGGCTGACAGCAAAGTACGCCAGCGTCTGGTCAGTCTGGATACGCAGCTGAAACAGCAGATGAACCGCATCATTGAACACCGTAGCGACGGTTTGACATTCCACCATCAGGCCATTGAGCAGGTACGTCAGGATGGCGAGAGGCTGGTGCAAAGCACCATGGGTGGCGTGGTGCAGGACAGCCTTAATGAAATGAGCAATAAGCAGACCGGTAACGGTGGTAATCCTCTTCAGGCATTAATGGGCAATCTGGGCGGTTTGCAACAGTCAATTCAGGCCGAATGGAGCAATCAGGAGCAGGATTTCCAGAACTTTGGTCATGAGGTATGCAATCGGGTCACCCGGCTGGAACAACAGCGCCAGGCATTGTTTGCGGGATTAAATCAGAGCCACCAGGGATGACTTCAGGTTCATCCCGAATACCGGCAGATAAGTTTTTTCTGGCAGACTGCGCTGGATGGATTTTTTGAAACAGTTGAGCTGACTGGTCACTGTTAATCATTTTATTTGGCTGACACCACCTGACAGGAAAGGGTGGCAGCCTGGTCATTGTTTCACACTCATGCATTTCAACAGACAGTTTGTCGCCATAGAATATTAAAGAATAATCTTAAAATATGCTGATGGCGAATACTCCCACCAGCACGCTTTATTAATCATTAAAACGTACTCCATGTACGTTCCGGTTTCTGCGCACTGTTGATGTCCAGACTGGGGCTGCGACAATAACGCCTGGTGGGCCAGGCTCTAAAGATCAGGCGGTTATGAGAGCGGCAAAGACAATAATTATATTTCTTTACCGTCAGAAGTTTGCTTAAAAAATGTTAGTTTGCGCCCGGCCCTGTAAGCCTGCCAGACAATCAACCTGGCCTTCTGACCGCCGCACTATTCTTCCGCCAGGAACAGCTCAAGGAGTGAATTGAGAAACAGTTTTCCCTTCTCCGTCACCTGCCAGTTTTCTGCTGTTTCCGTCAGGAAGCCTTTGCTTAGTGCCTCATCCAGCTGTTGACGGATGACACTCTCGTCTGAACCTGTGTAACGTCGGAATTCTTCCCTGGGAGCGGCTTCCAGCAGCCGAAAACGGTTCATAAAAAATTCGAAGGGTTTTTCGTTATCAGCCACCTGATACTGACGGTCAAGATAGTTTCCCGCCATAAAGCCCCGTGGATGGCGGGTTTTACTGGTACGGATAATCCGGCCATCGGGCTGGGTGAGCTTGCCATGCGCGCCACAGCCGATACCCAGATAGTCGCCAAAACGCCAGTAGTTGAGGTTATGTTCGCAACGATATCCCGGTCGGGCATAGGCTGAAGTTTCATATTGCTGGTAGCCCGCAGCCGTCAGCAACTGGTGTCCCTGCTCGAAAATATCCCACAGCGCATCATCGTCCGGCAGCAACGGAGGTCGCGAGGCAAACAGAGTGTTTGGCTCGATGGTCAACTGATACCAGGAAAGATGGGGAGGCTCCAGCGCAATGGCCTGGCGCAGATCGTCAAGCGCTTCTTCCAGCGACTGGTCGGGCAGCCCATGCATCAGATCCAGGTTAAAGCTACGAAGCCCCAGCCCCTTTGCCAGATTCGCTGCACGTTTTGCCTCATCCGGGCCGTGGATGCGCCCGAGCCGCAGCAGCTTTGGCTCACTGAAACTCTGTACGCCAATCGAGATGCGATTAATCCCGGCGCGCTGATAAGCACTGAAACGATCGGCTTCAACGGTGCCCGGATTGGCTTCCATGGTGATCTCTGCCTGCGGCGATAGTGGCAGGCGCGATCGAACCCCATCCAGTAACCCCTGCATTGCTTCACTGCTCAGCAGGCTTGGCGTTCCGCCACCGATAAAAATCGTGCTTACGGTGCGACCCGAGGTCAAAGGAAGGTCTGCATCCAGATCCGCCAGCAGGTGCTGTACATACTCTTCATGCGGCACTTCTCCCTTCAGTGCGTGCGAATTGAAATCGCAGTAAGGGCATTTTTGTACGCACCAGGGGATATGGATATACAGGCTCAGTGGCGGCAGATTATGCATGACTCATTGCATCCAGCAGCAGTGCCAGCGCTTTGCCGCGATGGGAAATGGCGCGTTTTTCATCTTTGCTCAGTTCGGCGGCGGTTTTGCCCAGTTCCTGAAGGTAAAAAATCGGATCGTAGCCAAATCCGCCTTCACCCGCGGCAGTGCGGGCAATTTCTCCCCGCCAGCTACCGTGGCACACCAGTGGTGTCGGGTCATTCGCATGGCGGAGAAAAACCAGCACGCAGTGAAACTCTGCCTGACGCTGACCATCGGGAACGGCAGCCAGCGCCTGCAACAGTTTTTCAAGATTCTGCCGATCGCTGGCATCTTCTCCGGCATAGCGCGCGGAGTATATGCCTGGCGCGCCAGCCAGCGCATCCACTGCCAGTCCGGAATCATCAGCAATCGCCGGTAGGCCGGTGACTGCTGACGCATGGCGCGCTTTGAGGATCGCGTTTTCGATAAAAGTCAGACCGGTTTCTTCGGCAGATTCCACGCCGAGGCTGCTTTGGGCAACAATGTCGAAACCAAAGGAGGTGAGTAAATCAGCCAGTTCACGCACTTTGCCGGTATTACCGGTGGCAAGCACAACTTTTTGCATATCAGGTTTGCACTCTTTACAGCGACAGAATTACAGCTGTGACCAGCCAGGAATAAAGTCCATTCCAAGATAGTTCAGCATATAGAGGATCAGAATCACCGCCATTGCGGAGAAATCGATGCCACCCATTGCCGGGATGATCCGGCGGATGGGGGCCATCAGAGGTTCAGTCAGTTGGATCAGCACATAGTCTACCGGGTTGCGCCCCTGACTTACCCAGCTCAGCAGTGAGCGGACAATGATGGCCCAGAACACCAGCACCCCGGCCGCTTTCACCAATGATACCAGTCCGAAATAGAGGAAGACCGGGTCAAAAATCATCACCTGGCTTTGCAGGGCGAACATTACCGTAAACAGCAGTACGCTCAGTACATAAGCCAGTAAAAGCGAGGCGGTGTCCAGCGGGCCAATGGAAGGAATGACCCGGCGTAGCGGCTTGACCACCGGCTGGGTAACCTTAACCACAAATTGTGAAAAGGGATTGTAGAAATCACATCTTGCCCACTGCATCCAGATGCGCAGCAGCAGCACTTTTACATACAGGTTAATTACCGTTGAAACGAGAAAGGTCAACGTCAGCATGGGTTCCCTCAATAATTGTTGTGAGTGGTGCCGTAATCTCGGGCACCAAAAATAGCGGTGCCTATTCGCACCATTGTACTGCCTGCTGCAATCGCGGCTTCCATGTCATCGCTCATCCCCAAAGACAGCGTATCAACGGACGGAAAGACTTTTTTCAGTTCGCTGAACGCATCGGCCATCTGCTGACAGATTGTCAGTTGACGCTGATAGTCTGTCTCAGGCGCGGGGATAGCCATCAGCCCACGCAGCGTTAAATGCGGCAATCGGTCAATCTCTTTTGCCAGTTCAGGTAATGCCTCCAGCATAATGCCAGATTTGCTCTGTTCGTCACTGATGTTTACCTGAATCAGCACGTTAAGTGGTGTGGCATCGTCAGGCCGCTGTTCACTGAGCCGGGTGGCAATTTTCACTCTGTCGACGGTATGACACCAGTCAAAATGCTCAGCAACCAACCTGGTCTTATTGGATTGCAATGGGCCAATAAAGTGCCAGACCAGCCTGTGGTTTTTGAGCTGCGCAATTTTATCAACGCCTTCCTGTACGTAGTTTTCGCCAAAGCAGCACTGCCCGGCAAGCGCTGCTTCTGCGACTGCGCTCGCAGGTTTTGTTTTGCTCACTGCAAGCAGCGTAATTTCTGCCGGATCGCGGCCGCAAAGCTTTGCTGCCGCGAGGATTCTGTCGCGGACTTGCTGTAAGTTGTGCTCAATCGAGGTCATAGTCAGGGAAAAATTATGGATATTGAGGACATAGTGGCCCTTAGTGTAAAGCATAACGCGGGGGATCTGCACCTTTGCAGTGGCCATGTGCCATTCTGGCGGCTTGATGGGCGATTGCAGAAAATTCCCGATACGCCGCCGGTCAGTGATGAGATGCTGTCAAACGCTGTGGAGTGCTGGCTGGATACCGTGCAGCATAAGCAGTTTGCCCTGGATGGGCAGATTGATTTTGCCCTGACGTTTCCCGGTGGTATACGGCTGCGGGCGAATCTGTTTCGTCAGCGGCTGGGGCTTTCTCTGGCGCTGCGTGTTATCAGCCGCCACTGTCCTCAACCTGAACAGCTCCGGCTACCTGCGGTGGTGAGCCAGTTGCTACAACTGCACGATGGTCTGGTACTGGTGACGGGAGCAACAGGCAGTGGTAAGTCCACCACGCTGGCCGCGCTGGCAGGGGCAATCAACCAGCAGCAGGAAAAGCATATTCTTTCGCTGGAAGATCCCATCGAATTTATTTACCACAGCGAGCGCTCACTGGTTCAGCAACGGGAGATTGGTCTGCACTGCCGCTCGTTCAGTGAGGGGTTGCGGGCGTCGTTGCGCGAAGATCCTGATGTGATCCTGTTGGGAGAGTTGCGGGATATCGATACCATCCAGCAGGCGCTCACTGCCGCAGAAACCGGGCACCTGGTGCTGGCGACGCTGCACACCAGGGGCGCAGCACAGGCGGTTGAGCGGCTGGTGGACGTGTTTCCCGGTGCGGAGAAGAACCTGATCCGCACGCAGCTGGCTGGCAGCCTGAAGGCGGTAATTGCTCAGCGGTTGGTGCCGGGGATCAAATCAGGCAGGGTGGCGCTGTTTGAAATCCTGGTGAATACGCCAGCCGTGGCCAGTTTAATCCGTGAAGGTAAAACGCATCAGCTGGCTGGCGTGCTCCAGACGGGATTACCATTCGGAATGCAATCCTTTGAACAGAGTCTTGCCGAAAGGAGAAAGTCAGGGCTGGTGGCTTAGCATAGAGCAGCTTAAGGTCAGGTGTTTTCGAACCAGCTTTCCAGAATAACCACGGCCGAAAGAGAGTCAACGCTGCCTTTGTTCAGTGCGCGAAAACCACCACGGGAGAAAAGGTCGGCACGCGCTTCCACCGTGCTTAAACGCTCATCGTGCAGGGATATCTGTACGCCAAAACGTCCGTGCAGACGGTTGGCGAACTTACGTGCCCGTGCGGTTAGCGGTTGTTCGCTTCCGTCCATATTCAGCGGTAACCCGACGACCACACGGTCTGGCTGCCACTCTTTTAACAGCGCCTCAATTTTATTCCAGTCGGGGATGCCATCCTGTGCTTTCAGCGCCGCCAGTGGGCGGGCGGTGCCGGTCAGCTGCTGACCAATCGCCACGCCAATACTTTTGGTGCCATAGTCAAAGGCTAACAGCGTCATATGACTCATCAGGCATGTCCTGCATCGCTGGTGATACTGTGAATATCGACGCCAATGCTTTTTGCTGCTTCTCGCCAGCGCTCGGCAATCGGTGTTTTAAACAGAATATTGCTGTTGGCCGGCGTGGTCAGCCAGGCATTTTCCAGCAGTTCATTTTCCAGCTGATCTTTCTCCCATGCGCAGTAGCCAAGGGCAACAAGGACGTTCTCAGGCTGCTTCGGTGTGCCGAGCGTTTCCAGTACATCACGCGAGGTGGTGATTACCGTGTTATCAGAAACCCGGATGCTGGAAGCAAAGGTGCTCTGGGCTGAATGCAGGATAAAGCCACGATCTTCCGCCAGCGGCCCACCGGCAAAAACCGGTTTATCCAGTTTGTTTTCCGGATCGCGCGGCGTCGGTGCAATCTTTAATTTTTTCAGGATGCCATCCACGTTCAGATTTTCCATTGGCTTGTTGACAATCAGTCCTATGGCGCCGTCTTCGTTATGCTCACAGATATAAACCACCGAGCGTTTAAATAGCGGGTCCTGTAGCGTTGGCATGGCAATCAAAAAATGATGCTGTAAATTCATATCAAGATTCTGTTTCCGTGTTAACCGCTTAATATCAGATGAAAGCCTGAATGGAGAGCTGTAAGCGGGACCTTACGGCCCCGTTCAGCATCTCAGGCAAGACGTGTTTCGATGGCATCCATCAGCATAGCGGTGATGGAAACCGGGAATGCCGCTTCAATCTCCCGAATGCAGGTCGGGCTGGTAACGTTAATTTCAGTCAGCTTATCGCCAATGATGTCCAGACCAACAAAAATCAACCCTTTCGCTTTCAGCGTTGGGCCAACGCGCCGGGCAATTTCCCAGTCGCTGTCACTCAATGGACGGGCCTCACCACGGCCACCTGCAGCCAGGTTGCCACGGGTTTCCCCCGATTTGGGAATACGCGCCAGGCAGTAAGGCACCGGTTCGCCGTCCACCACCAGCACTCGCTTATCGCCGTCTTTGATCGCCGGCAGATAGTTTTGTGCCATGCAGTAAAAGCTGCCGTGTTCGGTCAGGGTCTCAATAATTACCGACAGATTCGGATCTTCTTTGCCGATACGGAAAATTGAAGCGCCACCCATGCCGTCGAGAGGTTTAAGGATAATATCCCCGTGCTCCTGCCAGAAGGCCCGAATCTGCGCTGCGCTGCGGGTGACCAGCGTGTCCGGAGTCAGTTCAGCAAACCAGGCGGTAAACAGTTTCTCATTACAGTCACGCAGGCTTTGCGGTTTGTTAACGATCAACGTTCCTTTCTCTTCGGCACGTTCAAGAATATAGGTAGCGTAGATAAACTCAGTGTCAAAAGGCGGATCCTTTCGCATCAGCACCACGTTGAGCTCGGCCAGAGCAATATCCTGCTCACTACCAAATTCAAACCATTTTTCCGGATTCTGCTGCACTCTCAGCGGGCGGGTGTGTGCACGGGCTTCACCACCCCGCAGATAGAGATCCTGCATTTCCATGTAATGAATTTCATAACCCCGACGCTGTGCTTCCAGAAGCATGGCGAAGCTGCTGTCTTTTTTGATATTGATGGAGTTAATCGGGTCCATCACAATGCCAAGCTTTATCATTCTGTTTCTCCAGTGTGCTGTCTGAGATTGCTGCCGTTAACGCAGGATGAGTTCTGCAATTTCAGACCGGCTGTGACGCTTTTCGGTTTGCTCATTTCTGGCTTAGCCTAAATCGCCGAAGCGAACCTGCAATGCGGTAATAGCGGTTAGCGCGGTGGTTTCGGTTCTTAATACGCGCGGGCCCAGTAAAATATCGGTAAAACCAAACTCAGACGTCATGCTGATTTCGTCGGCAGTCAGACCGCCTTCAGGACCAATCAATAATCGCACACGCTCAACCGGCTGTGGGAGCGTATTAATGCTCTGACTGGCTCTCGGGTGCAGATTCAGTTTCAAACCGGACTCTTCTTCAGCACACCATGCTGCAAGCGTCATTGCGGTGCGTACCAGGGGAATGCTGTTTCTGCCGCACTGTTCGCAGGCGGCTATGACAATTTTTTGCCACTGCTGAATTTTTTTTGCCAGTCTCTCTTCATCCAGCTTTACGCCACAGCGTTCAGAAAACAAGGGGGTAATGGTGTTTACCCCCAGTTCGACAGCCTTCTGAATAGTGAACTCCATTTTCTCACCGCGAGACATAACCTGACCTAAATGCAGGTGCAATGGGGATTCACGGTTGTCGCTACGGCTTTCTGTAATGAAAGCGCGGACGTTTTTTTTGTCTGCCTGCACAATTTCGGCAGCAAAAGTCAGATTACTGCCATCAAACAATTCCAGAGGCTGTCTGGCGGTCATCCGCAGAACGCGACCCACGTGATTTGTGGCGTCTTCGCTAAGCGCAATTTCACTGCCGACGGTCAGTGGCTCGGGATGAAAGATGCGGGGTATGCGCATGAGGATCCTGATAAAAGTAACTGGCCACCCACGCTGGCATGGCCAAAAGTTGATATTCAGTTTAGGACAGTGATTTTACCGCTGGCAAGCCTGCTGTATATAGGGATTATGGTTGCCCTGAACACGGGCAATGCGCGTGTCACGTTCGCACTCCCATGCGCTGACCGGATATTGCTTATCCCACGCGGTCATCAACTGTGTCTGCTGGCGGGACATACTGATTTGGTAGCGGTCGCGCATATAAAACCAGGTACGGGCAATCGCGCCTCTGGCTCGTGCAGGTGGCTCTGCCTGTTGGTTTTTAAAATCGATCTTCATTTCACACTGGCCGTACTGCCGTTCGCCACCGTTCCACTGGTTATACATAAAGTTGCCACGGTCACCGTTCACTTCACCGATGGCAGGCTGAAGATTGTGCAGGTCGGATTCAATCTGACGGTAGCCCGCGTCTTTAGCACAGGCCTTTCTGCCGCCCTGTTGCCAGCACTGACGCTGATGACCAAACGTCCAGGCCGGGACCACGTGTTCCCACTCGATGCGGTTGGCACGGTTGCTGTTTTTTCTTACCTGATAGCCGCATGAGGCGAGGTCCGGTACGCCTTTTTTTCCTTTCCAGCTTATTTTACAGCCGCAATAGAAGGTGCCCGGTGCATCGGCATTGATTTCAGCCGCATACGCCTTCGCCTGAGCAAAGCTGTTCTGGTGAAAATTGCCTGTGGTGAGGGCATTAGAAAATGAAGCGGGCAACAGTAGCGAGAAAGCGAACAGGCTGATTATTTTACGAAACATAGTTCAAATATCTGTCATTTGTGCGGGGATGCGAGAGTAACAGATGTTGGCGAAGACATGAAATGAGCTGCAACAAATCAGAGGGCAGCGTGCTTTTTTTGGTCAGGGTTTTCATTATTCCTGCGTTGGGAAATTCCCGGCGAACAGGCGTTCACCACAGTGCACACAGCGGTATTCGCTCTCGCCGCGCACCACCCGATTATGACGTCTGATGGTCAGCTGATGCTGCTGGCAACCACAACGATAAGGAAAAGAACGACGACTTACCGAACTTATCTCAAACTGATGAGTGCGTTGCGCTGCGACGCCCAGAACGTTTTCCATCATCCATTTCCACTCTTTCCCGTGCGGTGCGACACGACCAAAATGCTTCCACACCAGCAGATGAGCCAGCTCATGTGGCACCACTTCATCGATAAAAGCCTGCTGATTTTCCATCAGCAAGACCGGATTGAGGCGGATTTCCCACTGCTGTAGCCAGGCCGTGCCTGCGGTTGTTCCTCGCTGCTGATAAACCAGTTTGGGTTCGGGGTTATCGCGCGCCAGGCGCTGGTTTGCAGTATGCAGTTTTTCACGCAGTGAGCGCATCACTGCCTGTTGCAGGGCTATCGGGAGTCGTAAAGGTTTCATCAGGCAGAGAATACGATGCGGTGGGCGGGAATACAATGAATCTGGCCGGGTTTCCCCAGCCAGTAATGCTTAGTCTCGTTGACCAATATCGCGCAGCCTTTTGCCGCTTAACAGGTTACGTTCAATATGTTCCAGAGAAACGTTTTTGGTTTCCGGGATCAGGCAAACCGTCAGCACGATGAAGAACAGGTTCAGCGCCGCGTAGACCCAGAAGGTGTTGGCATTGCCCAGGGAGTTCAGCATCGTCAGGAAGGTCGCGCCGACAATCATGTTAGCAATCCAGTTGGTTGCTGTGGAAACAGTGATGCCGAAGTCGCGGCCTTTCAGCGGCTGAATTTCAGAACAGAGTACCCAAATTAACGGACCCGCACTCATCGCGAAGCCGACAATGAACATCAGCAGCATGGCGACGGCAAAGTACTGTGCGCCAGCTGAGTGGATGCCCATGTGCAACATGGTTCCCAGAATCCCCATGCCAAGCGCCATCACCAGGAAGCCCAGAATTAGCGTAGGTTTACGTCCCCAGCGGTCTACCAGGCCGATAGCAATAAAGGTCGCCAGCACGTTGATCAGACCAACAATTACCGTTCCCCACATCTGTTCGGTGGTATTAGTGAAACCGGCAATTTCGAAAATTTTTGGCGCGTAGTACATGATCACATTCATGCCGGTGAACTGCTGCATCACCTGCAAAAGGATGCCCAGGTATACCGCACGACGGAAATTGCTGTTGTCTTTAAACAGGCTCCAGCCGGACTGTTTGATCTTCAGGCTTTCACGAATTTCATCCAGTTCGCGTTTTGCCTGTTCGCTGGTATCACGCAGCCGATCCAGAACCCGCTGTGCGGTACGGAAGTCGCCTTTCGCCGCCAGCCAGCGAGGGCTGTTAGGCAGGAAGAAAACGCCCACCAGAAGAAGGATCGCAGGAATGGTGATCACGCCCAGCATCCAGCGCCACTCACCGGTAAAGCTGAAAGCGGTGTCAGAGAGATAAGCACCGAGGATGCCGATGGTGATCATTAACTGGTAGAGCGAAATCATGCTGCCGCGAATTTTTTCAGGCGCAATTTCTGAAAGGTACAGAGGTGCCGTGTAAGATGCCACGCCAACCGCCAGGCCCAGCAGAATACGGGCGAGGATCAGCATTTCCGGGTTCGGAGAGAGCGCCGACCATAACGAACCGATGACAAACAGCACAGCACCGATCATCAGGCTCTTTTTACGCCCAAGCCGTGAAGACATCCAGCCGCTGCCAATCGCGCCGACGGCCGCACCAAACATCATTGAGCTGACAATCCACTCCTGCTGATGAGCGGTGACATTAAAGTCTTTCGCAATAAAAGGTAATGCCCCTGCAATCACGCCGATATCCAGGCCAAACAACAGTCCGGCCAGAGCGGCAAGGAAGCAGACGAAAAAGGTCATGGCCTTATTCGATGTTCTGCTTGATTTCTTATTAACAGGCATGAAGCCTCCATATTAGTGGTACTGCTTATTGTTGTTATGAATGTTAGAAAACCCCGGAAGGTAAGACTGTGCTGTAGATCACAATGGTGTAATCGGTTACACACAGGATCTTTCTTGAAAATGGAATTTTCACACGCGCTTACGCTTTATAACCAGTTAGTCATAGCACTAAATAGTTTCTCTTGCTTTTCTGGTGTCTCTCTATCAGACAGCGCTGAAAATAGCGCATTCTGATGATAGCTGTTAAGGTTGGAAATTCTTAATTATCAGAGAAATAAAATGTTTCTTACTGTAATCGTTAACATTATTGAGTGATACCGCGATTTAATAAGGGCTTCAGTTACACGCAAGCCGCTTTTGCGGACAACAAAAAGGGCACCAGAAAGGTGCCCTTGAGAAGCGAAATGAAGACGGTTACAGACCGGCAGCCTCACGAAGCGATGCGGCTTTGTCGGTTTTTTCCCACGGGAAGTGTTCGCGACCAAAGTGACCGTAAGCCGCAGTTTCACGGTAAATGGGGTGCAGCAGATCCAGCATCTGGATCAGTCCGTAGGGACGCAGGTCAAAGAATTCACGCACCAGCAGGGTCAGTTGCTCGGTGGGCACTTTTTCCGTACCGAAGGTTTCCACCATGATTGACGTCGGTTCGGCTACGCCGATGGCGTAGGAAACCTGAATTTCACAGCGGTCGGCCAGACCGGCCGCCACAATATTCTTCGCGACGTAGCGGGCAGCATAAGCGGCTGAACGGTCAACTTTCGATGGATCTTTACCCGAGAAAGCCCCGCCGCCGTGACGCGCCATACCGCCATAAGTATCAACGATAATCTTGCGACCGGTCAGACCACAATCCCCCATCGGACCACCGATAACAAAGCGACCCGTTGGGTTGATGTGATATTTGGTGCCGGCGTTAATCCACTCTGCGGGCAGAACCGGTTTGATGATTTCTTCCATCACCGCTTCCTGCAAATCTTTCTGAGAAATATCCTCTGCGTGCTGAGTGGACAGCACTACCGCGTCGATACCGACAATTTTGCCGTCGTCATACTGAAAGGTGATCTGGCTTTTGGCATCCGGGCGCAGCCACGGCAGCGTACCATTTTTACGCACTTCTGACTGACGCTGTACCAGACGGTGGGCATAGGTCACCGGCGCTGGCATCAGCACGTCGGTTTCGTTGGTGGCATAGCCAAACATCAGGCCCTGATCGCCCGCGCCCTGTTCGAGAGGATCGTCGCGATCAACACCCTGATTGATATCCGGGGACTGTTTACCAATTGCATTCAGTACGGCACAGGAGTTGGCATCAAAGCCCATATCGGAATGGACATACCCGATTTCACGCACGGTATTGCGGGTGATCTCTTCAATATCGACCCATGCGCTGGTGGTAATTTCGCCACCGACCAGCACCATGCCAGTTTTGACATAGGTTTCGCAGGCGACACGGGCTTTTGGATCCTGCTCAAGAATGGCGTCGAGCACGGCATCGGAAATCTGGTCGGCGATTTTATCAGGATGTCCTTCTGAGACGGACTCGGAAGTAAACAGGTGTTTGGCCATTATTCTTTACCTTACTGAAACGGGTTGAAATCGACTACACAGCGCTCAGACAGAAACGGGTGACTGTTTTCAGCGCCCCCTCAGGCAAAGCCATCAACAGTAGATAACTTAAGACGCCTGGAAGTTAACCAGTTTAGATGGATTAACATCTGGACGGCTATTTTAGGGTAGTCGCCTGGCGGATTGCCAGTATTTTTTTATTGAAAGCATGTTTCTTTCCCCGGTAAAAGCGGCAAATTTTGCTGGCAACGGCGCGGGTACGCACGATTTGATTTTGCAATACCATCAGACCAACTGTATAAGGCTCTGCTGCTTTACTCCCGGTGGCTTTCTCCGTGAAATACCTTCTTTTTAAGCGAACTTTGCCAGTACTATGCTGCGGTGATTCATTTTCCCGACACCTGTAGCGGCGAAACTCTTCGCTACGGACGCTTTCAGGCTGTTCATATCATCTGAGAGCAATTAGCTACTGGTTCTCTGAGCCGTTATCCGGAGTGCGACGTGTTTGATGTTATACTTCTGAAACTGTTTAACGCCGCCTTTCAGTTTATTCTGCTGAATTTTAGCCGTGCTGTTGGCTTGTTGTTACAGTTTTTCCCTGCAATAGTAGTCGACTGTTCCACATCATTGAAAGTTGAGGCTCGCAATGTCTGACGACATCAAGACAATCAAAAGTTCGTCAGCAGGCGAACAGGGGGGACTCCGCTCCATGCAGGAGGTGGCCATGAGCGATCGGGATGCCAGTAAAATGCTGCGCACCTACAATATCGCCTGGTGGGGTAATAACTATTATGACGTCAATGAACTGGGTCATATCAGCGTCTGCCCCGATCCTGATGTGCCGGAAGCGCGTGTCGATCTCGCCAGGCTGGTTAAAGAGCGCGAAGCTGAGGGGCAGCGGTTGCCTGCACTCTTTTGCTTCCCACAAATCCTGCAACATCGCCTGCGTTCCATTAATGCTGCGTTCAGACGTGCCCGTGAATCATACGGTTATCGCGGCGACTACTTTCTGGTTTACCCGATTAAGGTTAATCAGCACAAGCGCGTGATTGAATCGCTGATTAATTCCGGTGAACCTCTGGGGCTGGAAGCCGGCTCGAAAGCGGAACTGATGGCGGTGCTGGCCCATGCCGGTATGACCCGGTCTGTTATTGTCTGTAACGGCTACAAAGACCGTGAGTACATTCGTCTGGCGTTAATTGGCGAGAAGATGGGCCATAAGGTCTATCTGGTGCTGGAAAAAATGACCGAAGTGAAGCTGGTGCTGGAAGAAGCCGAGCGGCTGAACGTCATCCCGCGACTGGGGATCCGTGCACGTCTCGCTTCGCAAGGCTCCGGTAAATGGCAGTCCAGCGGCGGTGAAAAATCGAAATTTGGTCTGTCAGCATCGCAGGTATTGCAGCTGGTGGATATCATGCGCGATGCCGGACGTATGGAAAGTCTGCAATTGCTGCATTTTCATCTTGGTTCGCAAATGGCAAACATTCGCGACATCGCCACCGGGGTGCGCGAATCGGCGCGCTTTTATGTTGAGCTGGCTAAACTGGGCGTCAATATTCAGTGCTTTGACGTGGGCGGCGGGCTGGGTGTTGACTACGAAGGTACACGTTCACAGTCAGACTGCTCGGTAAATTACGGTCTGAACGAATACGCCAATAACGTTATCTGGGCCATTGGTGATGCCTGTGATGAACACAATCTGCCGCATCCGACGGTGATCACCGAGTCGGGTCGGGCAGTTACCGCGCATCACACCGTGCTGGTTTCCAACATTATCGGGGTTGAGCGGAATGAATTCAGCACGCCGGTAGCCCCGTCTGAGGACTCCCCGCGCCCGATTGTCAGCATGTGGGATACCTGGCAGGAGATGCATCAGCCGAACAACCGTCGCTCGCTGCGGGAATGGCTGCACGACAGTCAGATGGACCTTTTCGATATCCACACCGGTTATTCGCAGGGAACCTACGATTTGACGCAGCGTGCGTGGGCCGAACAGCTCTACCTGAGCATTTGCCACTATATTCAACAGCACCTTGATCCAAGTAACCGTGCCCACCGGCCAATTATTGACGAATTGCAGGAACGTATGGCGGATAAAATTTACGTCAACTTCTCGCTCTTCCAGTCAATGCCTGATGCATGGGGCATCGATCAGCTGTTCCCGGTTCTGCCGCTTGAAGGTCTGAACAAATCGCCGGAGCGTCGGGCGGTGCTGCTGGATATTACCTGTGATTCTGACGGCACCATCGATCACTATGTGGACGGCGATGGCATTGCGACCACTATGCCGATGCCGCAGTACGATGTGGATAATCCCCCGATGTTAGGTTTCTTTATGGTGGGGGCATACCAGGAAATTCTGGGTAATATGCACAATCTGTTTGGCGACACGGAAGCGGTTGATGTCTTTGCTTTTGCTGATGGCAATGTGGAAGTTCAGCTCTCTGATGAAGGCGATACCGTTGCCGACATGCTGGAATATGTCCAGCTTGATCCGAAAGAGCTGCTGACGCATTTCCGCAATCAGGTCAAACAGAGCGATCTCGACGAGGATCTTCGTGCGCAGTTTATGGCGGAGTTTGAATCGGGCCTGTATGGCTATACCTATCTGGAAGATGAATAGTCGACCGCACCGTCAGCGTCGGGCGAGACTCATCTCTGTTTATTAGTCACCTCGCCCGATGCTGAAACAGTTTAAGGCAGTCCACAATCCTATCCCTTCCTCGTCGGGCTTAACGACGCGGCGGGGATTTTTTTTAATCGTACAGCCGGCATCAGGCTGGCTGACAGCAAAAGAGGCGCTGCTATGAATAACACCCTGGGCAACCAGTACGATAACTCTTTGGTTTCGAACGCTTTTGGTTTTATGCGTTTTCCGGTTAATTTTCAGCCTTATGACAGTGATGCTGAATGGGTGATCACCGGCGTTCCTTTCGATGCGGCCACATCGGGCCGTCCGGGCAGCCGTCTTGGCCCCGGCGCTATTCGACAGATTTCCACTAACCTGGCGTGGGAAGGCTGCCGCTGGCCGTGGAAATTTGACCTGCGCCAACATCTGAAGGTGATCGATTGTGGCGATCTGGTCTATGCCTTTGGCGATTCGCAGGACCTGAGTGACAAATTACAGGCACATGCAGAACAGCTGCTGGAAAAGGGTAAGCGGATGCTGACTTTTGGTGGCGATCACTACGTGACGCTGCCGCTGTTACGTGCCCATGCAAAACATTTTGGCAAAATGGCGCTGGTTCATTTTGATGCGCATACCGACACCTACTCAAACGGTCCAACGTTTGATCACGGCACCATGTTCTGGACCGCGCCGAAGGAAGGGCTGATCTCTCCTGAACATTCGGTGCAGATTGGTATCCGTACTGAGTTTGATCCCTCGCTGGGATTCAACGTCATCGATGCCGCGCAGGTGAACGATCGTAGCGTTGATGACCTTATCGCTGAAGTGAAAAAAACCGTAGGTTCTCTGCCGGTATACCTGACATTTGATATCGACTGTCTTGATCCGGCACATGCGCCAGGCACGGGCACGCCGGTGATTGGTGGCTTAACCACCGACAAAGCCACCAAACTGCTGCGGGGTTTGCAGGGGCTGAACATTGTTGGCATGGATCTGGTTGAAGTGGCGCCTGGTTACGATCAGTCCGATTTGACCTCACTGGCGGCAGCCACGCTGGCACTGGATATGTTGTACGTTCAGGCAGTGAACAAAGGCGCAGGCCAGCAGGGCTGAACAGGCTTATTTGCCTGCTGCGATCCGGTCCTTGATATGTTGTGCCCGGGACTGTGAAGAAGGATGGGAATCGAACATGCTGTTAGTGCCGTTTTCCATCTTAGCCAGCTTTTCGAAGCTGGTTTCCAGACCGAGTGGACTGATACCGCGTTTTTTCAGCAAATCAAACGAGTAGTCATCCGCCTGCACTTCCTGCTTCTGAGAGAACTGTGCGTTAACCAGTTTTTCGCCCAGTTCTCCCAGCTGTGACTGTGAGAGGGTCGCCGTCACGCCGCCGAGCGAGGATGCAGCGGAGCGCAACGCCGTTGTACCGTATGCCACCTGCATTGCCCGCCGGGTATGGCCCAGCGCCACATGCCCCATTTCATGACCCAGCACGCCTTCCACTTCGTTATCGTTCATCAGGTCCATCAGCCCGCTGTAAACACGAATACAGCCATTGGCCATCGCCCAGGCGTTCACCTCTTTGGTCAGGTAAACCTTATAGTTAGCCGGTGTACCATTAATGTTGTCACCCAGCGCGGCGGCAATCTTAGCCAGGCGCTGACTGTATACGCTGTTGGCAGGTGCTGGCTGTGCTTTGCTGTCCATTTGCTCACAGGACTTTACGCTCAGCTCTTTAACCTGCTCATCGTTCAGCGAAGCGGCCTGAAATGCCTGACTGCCGGATTGCATCAGCGCGGTGCTGTTAATATTCTGGCAGCCAGAAAGAACCGTCGCTACGGTCAGTGCGGTTAATGATTTAATCAGTTTCATCTATCCATCCATTAGATAACAAGGTAATAAAAACAAATACCTGCCTTAAAAGGCAGAGAGAAAACAACAACATGTTAATCTGTTAACAATGAATGCATAGCTCTGAGGTCTGAAAAATGCAACCAGACGCCTGTTTTTTTGCACTTTTCTCCATGTACATGGCCCCTGTTTTTCATGTACATTGAGGGTCGACTTTACAACCTCTCCACCTAACGTATTGATTAAAAAGGCTAAGGTGTAGAGGCGTTTAACCCGACCTGGAGTAGAAAATGTCTTCTCGTAAAGAGCTTGCCAATGCCATTCGCGCGTTAAGTATGGATGCGGTACAGAAAGCGAAATCAGGCCACCCGGGTGCGCCAATGGGAATGGCGGATATCGCTGAAGTGTTGTGGCGCGATTTCCTCAACCACAATCCGGCCAACCCGCAATGGTCCGATCGTGACCGCTTTGTGCTGTCTAACGGCCATGGATCGATGCTGATTTACAGCCTGTTGCATCTTAGCGGTTATGATCTGCCGATGTCTGAGATGGCTAATTTCCGTCAGCTGCATTCCAAAACTCCAGGTCACCCTGAATATGGTTATACCGCTGGCGTGGAAACCACCACTGGCCCGTTGGGGCAGGGGATTGCTAACGCTGTAGGGATGGCAATTGCCGAACGCACCCTGGCAGCGCAGTTTAACCGTCCGGGCCACGATATTGTCGATCATCACACTTACGTGTTTATGGGTGATGGCTGCATGATGGAAGGGATTTCCCACGAAGTCTGCTCGCTGGCCGGAACGCTGAAACTCGGTAAACTGGTTGCTTTCTACGACGATAATGGCATCTCAATTGACGGTCACGTCGAGGGCTGGTTCAGCGACGATACGGCACAGCGCTTCGAATCGTACGGCTGGCATGTGGTCCGTGGCGTGGATGGTCATGATGCTGATTCAATCAAACAGGCAATTGAACAAGCGCAGTCGGTCAGTGGTAAACCTTCGCTGCTGATGTGCAAAACCGTGATTGGTTTCGGTTCGCCAAATAAAGCAGGAACTCACGATTCACACGGCGCGCCGCTGGGTGATGATGAAATCGCACTGACTCGTAAACAGCTGGGCTGGAGCCACGCGCCCTTTGAAATCCCGCAGGACATTTATGCCCAATGGGATGCAAAAGAAGCCGGTCAGGCGAAAGAAGCTGCCTGGAACGAGAAATTTGCTGCTTACGCCCGGGCTTTCCCGGAGCTGGCCGCAGAGTATAAACGCCGCATGAGTGGCGCGCTGCCGGAGAACTGGCAGTCAGAATCACAGAAATTTATCGAGCAGTTGCAGGCTAATCCTTCAAGCATCGCCAGCCGCAAAGCATCTCAGAACGCTCTGGAAGCTTTCGGCAAGCTGCTGCCTGAATATCTCGGCGGTTCTGCCGATCTGGCACCCAGCAACCTGACCTTGTGGTCCGGTTCAAAAGCCATCAACGAAGATGCTGCGGGTAATTACATCCACTATGGCGTGCGTGAATTTGGCATGACGGCTATCGCCAATGGCATTACGCTGCACGGTGGTTTCCTGCCCTATACCGCTACCTTCCTGATGTTCGTGGAATACGCCCGTAATGCGGTGCGCATGGCGGCACTGATGAAGATTCGTCAGGTGATGGTCTACACCCATGATTCTATTGGCCTGGGTGAAGATGGTCCCACCCATCAGCCGGTCGAGCAAATGGCCAGTCTGCGCGTGACGCCGGGTATGAGCCTGTGGCGTCCTTGTGATCAGGTGGAGTCTGCGGTGGCGTGGAAATATGCCATTGAGCGTCAGGACGGGCCTACAGCCCTGATCTTCTCCCGTCAGAATCTGGCACAGCAGCCACGCGACGCACAGCAACTGGCGAATGTGGCGCGAGGCGGTTACGTGCTGAAAGAGTGCGAAGGTCAGCCAGAGGTGATCCTGATTGCGACAGGTTCGGAAGTTGAACTTGCCGTTGGCGCATATGAAAAGCTGAGCGCGGAAGGTCGTAAGGTTCGGGTGGTTTCCATGCCATCGACTGATGCTTTTGATAAGCAGGATGCGGCTTACCGCGAATCTGTCCTGCCGAAAGCGGTCAGCGCAAGGGTGGCAATTGAAGCTGGGATTGCCGATTACTGGTACAAATACACCGGTCTGAATGGTGCAATCATCGGTATGACCACCTTTGGTGAGTCCGCACCGGCAGGTGAGCTGTTTAAAGTGTTTGGTTTCACCGTGGATAATGTGGTCGCCATGGCCAAAGGCCTGCTCTGATATCTGAGGTTCGCCCTTGCGGGCGAACCTTTCCTCTTTTACCCCACAGTCTGTTCCCGCAGGTGAAAATCCTGACTTAGCGGAAACATGGGTTCCGTAATTTTCTGTACCGATGCTTTTTCCTCTTCCTTTGGCTCCTGCTGATAGGGTTTGGAATGACCATAGAAGCGTCCGTTCTGGTTTACCGAAAGCGACTCGCACTCGATAGTGCCGTCCAGATGCCCGTTCGCATTCACTGCCAGCTCATGGCTGCGACAAACTCCTTTCAGCTCGCCGCTGATTTCGATGCGATTTGCATAGACCTCTCCATCCACCCGACCATTTTTCTGCACAAAGACGGTTTTTTCAGAATTGATAACACCATTGACCGTACCATTAATATGGATGTCACCGATTGCATTGATTTCCCCCACAATCAGACAGGTTTCCGGGATAGTGGTGGTATCTGATTTATTGTGTACGGTGACGGCAGAAACCGTTTCCTCATGCTCCATGATTTCACTCTCAGGCATTGCGTCAGCTGCTGATGAGGGAGGAAGGGAGGATTGCGGTGGGATGATTATGTTGTCTTTGCGTTTAAACATCGTTATTTCCTTATTAAACAATAAATTCCTGAATGTTGCTCCGGCAACAATGGTCGAAGCCAGCCCGAACAACAAGCCTTTGAACTGGCGGATCAGTTCCAGTGAGGTTTCCCAGCCCAGGCTGAATGTAATCAGTACCAGGAGCCAGATTAGCCAGACAAACCAAAGCAGGTTGTAATTCATATTCCGGTGCGGTTAATACCAGAGGAAGGAGAGAGGAGGGCAGCAATCACCGCAATGGCGATCGGATATTTCTTAACCCGGCACTCCTTCCCTGGAGCGATTACTGAGTCGCCACGATTGTGACGTGGCCAGTGTGCGGTAACCAGCCTCGTTAATACTAACATCCGGCGACACACTGGTTACATTTAGCGTCATTTACTTTACTCCGCAGCCCAGGATCGTGGTTAAGATTTTAAACTGTGAGATTACTAAATGTGATCCTGGTCAGATTTTTAGCTTATTGCGACAGGTATCCATTCCAATTATTCCTGATAATCTCTATTGTAGCTGAACCGTTTCAGTTATTGTTATCATTGCTGAAAGTTAGCTTAAAAGTCTTGATGAGTGCGTAAGAATTCTCTGTACAAGCGTAAACGTCTGCCTCAGGCTAACGCTCCAGTTTTGTACCGAATTCTGATGCAGGGGTGATATGACGGTTCGCATTGCCATAAATGGTTTTGGTCGTATTGGACGTAATGTGCTGCGTGCGCTTTATGAAACAGGACGCCATGACGAAATCACTGTCGTAGCCATTAATGAGTTGGCTGAAGCTGCCGGTATGGCGCATTTACTGAAATACGACACCAGTCATGGCCGTTTCGCCTGGCCTGTTCGCCAGCAAAGTGATTCTCTGTGGGTGGGTGAGGATTGCATTCGCCTGCTGCACCGGGCAGAGATTAGCAGCCTTCCGTGGCATGAGCTGAATGTGGATGTGGTGCTGGACTGCACCGGCGTGTACGGCAGCCGCGCCGACGGCGAGGCACATCTTGCTGCCGGGGCAAAAAAAGTCCTGTTTTCACATCCGGGTGGTCACGATCTTGATGCCACAGTGGTTTACGGCGTGAATCAACAGGCCCTCAGGCCTGACGACAGAATCGTTTCCAATGCCTCCTGCACGACTAACTGCATAATTCCTGTTATCAAACTACTGGATGACGCTTTCGGTATTGAGTCAGGCACGGTCACCACCATTCACTCTGCCATGCACGATCAGCAGGTCATTGATGCCTACCATACCGATTTGCGGCGAACCCGAGCGGCCAGTCAGTCAATCATTCCGGTTGATACCCGTCTTGCCGCTGGCATTTCGCGTATTTTTCCGAAATTCAGCGACTGTTTTGAAGCCATTGCCGTGCGTGTCCCGACGATAAACGTGACGGCAATTGACCTGAGCGTGAGTGTGAGAGCAGCGGTAAATGCCGCAGAGGTCAACGCGTTGCTGCTTAATGCCGCAGAGGGAGCATTTAGTGGTATAGTTGACTACACGGAATTACCGTTAGTCTCCATAGATTTTAACCACGATCCGCACAGTGCCATTGTGGACGGCACGCAAACGCGGGTCAGCGGTCAGCATCTGATCAAAACACTGGTCTGGTGCGACAATGAATGGGGCTTTGCTAACCGGATGCTTGACACCACGTTAGCGATGGCCGCAAGCGGCTTCAGCCAGGGCGCGGGTTGCGCCTTTAAAATTTAGAGAATCAACGAGAGGACTCACCATGTCTGTAATTAAGATGACCGAACTGGATCTTGCCGGGAAACGTGTACTGATTCGCTCCGATTTAAACGTACCGGTGAAAGAAGGGAAGGTTACGTCAGATGCGCGTATCCGTGCTTCGCTGCCGACCATCGAAGCCGCCCTGAAACAGGGTGCAAAAGTAATGGTTACCTCCCATCTGGGACGTCCGACTGAAGGTGAATATAACGAAGAGTTCTCCCTTCTGCCCGTCGTTAATTATCTGAAAGATAAATTGTCCGCGCCTGTGCGTCTGGCGAAGGATTATCTGGAAGGCGTTGAGGTTGCAGCCGGTGAGCTGGTGGTTCTGGAAAACGTTCGCTTCAACAAAGGCGAAAAGAAAGACGACGAAACCCTCGCGAAAAAATATGCGGCTCTCTGCGATATCTATGTGATGGATGCATTTGGTACGGCTCACCGTGCGCAGGCTTCCACCCACGGCGTGGGTAAATTTGCGCCGATCGCCTGCGCGGGCCCCCTGCTGGCCGATGAACTGGACGCGCTGGGTAAAGCACTGAAAACACCTGCTCGTCCGATGGTAGCCGTGGTGGGTGGTTCCAAGGTTTCCACTAAATTTGACGTACTGAATTCGCTGGTGAAAATCGCTGACACAGTGATTGTCGGCGGCGGTATTGCTAACACTTTCGTTGCTATCGATAACAATGTCGGCAAATCGCTGTATGAGCCAGATTTCGTTGAAGCTGCGAAAAAACTGCGCGATGAATTCAAAATTCCAGTGCCAACTGACTCCCGCGTAGGCACAGAATTCTCTGAAACTGCGCCCTCCACGGTGAAAAAAGTCTCCGAAGTCAGTGATAACGAAGAGATCATGGACTTTGGCGATGAAACCGCTCTGGCAATGGCTAAATTGCTGAAAGAAGCCAAAACTATCCTGTGGAACGGCCCCGTTGGAGTGTTTGAATTCCCTAACTTCCGTAAAGGCACTGAGATTGTCGCAAAAGCCATTGCAGACAGTGACGCATTCTCTATCGCCGGTGGCGGTGATACGCTTGCAGCGATCGATCTGTTTGGTATTGAAGATAAGATCTCTTACATCTCTACCGGCGGTGGTGCTTTCCTGGAGTTTGTTGAAGGTAAGAAACTGCCAGCAGTCGCGATGCTCGAAGAGCGTGCAAAACAATAATTTTGAGGCGGAGGGTGACTTCCGCCATAGAAAATTTGCCTGATTTTCAGGCACCAAATCCATTACTACGACCGACGAAACAGGACAAAAAACATGTCTAAAATTTTTGATTTCGTAAAACCAGGCGTTGTCACCGGTGATGACGTGCAAAAAATCTTCAAAGTTGCGAAAGAGAATAAATTTGCATTGCCGGCAGTGAACTGCGTGGGAACCGATTCTATCAACGCTGTCCTGGAAACTGCTGCGAAAGTGAAAGCGCCGGTCATCATCCAGTTTTCTAACGGTGGTGCAGCATTTATTGCCGGTAAAGGAATTAAATCTGACAAACCTCAGGCTGCTGCAATCCTTGGTGCAATTTCTGGTGCGCACCACGTTCATCAGATGGCTGAGCATTACGGCGTACCGGTTATCTTGCATACCGACCACTGCGCGAAGAAACTGCTGCCGTGGATTGATGGTCTGTTGGAAGCAGGTGAAGCGCACTTCGCCAAAACCGGCAAGCCGCTGTTCTCTTCCCACATGATTGACCTGTCAGAAGAGTCTCTGGAAGAGAATATCGAGATCAGCAGCAAGTATCTGGCCCGTATGGCAAAAATCAATATGACGCTGGAAATCGAACTGGGTTGCACCGGTGGTGAAGAAGATGGCGTTGATAACAGCCACATGGATGCTTCAGCGCTGTATACTCAGCCGGAAGACGTTGACTACGCCTATGAAAAACTGAATGCGATCAGCCCACGTTTCACCATTGCAGCCTCTTTTGGTAACGTGCATGGTGTTTACAAACCAGGCAACGTTAAGCTGACTCCCACCATTCTGCGCGACTCTCAGGAGTATGTGAGCAAGAAACACAACCTGCCACACAACTCGCTGGACTTCGTATTCCACGGCGGCTCCGGCTCTTCTGCTGCGGAAATTGAAGAATCTATCAGCTATGGCGTGATCAAGATGAACATCGATACCGATACCCAATGGGCGACCTGGGACGGCATCCTGCAATATTACAAAAAGAACGAAGGCTATCTGCAAGCTCAGTTGGGCAACCCGGAAGGCGCGGACAAGCCAAACAAAAAGTATTACGACCCGCGTGTATGGTTGCGTTCTGCTCAGACCTCAATGATCACCCGTCTGGAGCAGGCATTTAAAGAACTGAATGCGGTAGACGTTCTGTAATCTTCTTTGCGTTTCAGGCCTGGTCTGACGGCCTGATAGCCGCGTCATTGACACCCTGTGAGTTCCTGCTCACAGGGTGTTTTTTTGTCTGAAAAACAGCTTAATTCTCCATCTTCTGCAGAATCGTCAGACATTACTTTCAATCAGCGTGCTGTCTGCTATGAAAACTAATGCTGTCTCATCTGGTGATAATTATCAGTCATGCACGGTAACAAATTATTAATTTTACTGGAAATTTGGCAGGATGCGCCATTTTTGGTTACGATTAGGGACTGGGATGTCAGCCTGGCTGGCAATGAATCACGGGTTACAAATCCTCGTCAATAACAGGAAAGGTAAATGGAAGATCTTAATGTAGTCGACAGCATTAACAACGCGGGGGGCTGGCTGGTTCGCAATCAGGCGCTACTACTCAGCTATGCCGTCAATATCGTGGCGGCCATAGCCATCATCATTTTTGGGATGATCGTGGCGCGTATTATTTCGAATGCCCTGAATAAACTGCTGATTGCCCGGCATATTGATGCCACCGTCGCCGACTTTCTCTCCGCACTTGTGCGCTATGGATTGATAGCGTTTACCCTTATCGCTGCGCTTGGCAGGATTGGGGTGCAGACTGCTTCGGTGATTGCGGTGCTGGGTGCTGCGGGTCTGGCCGTCGGGCTGGCTTTGCAGGGGTCGTTGTCCAACCTCGCCGCAGGCGTGTTGCTGGTGACTTTCCGACCTTTTCGCACCGGTGACTTTATTGATATCGGCATCATGGGGACGGTGCTCAACGTACAGATTTTTTCCACCACGCTGAAATCAGCCGATGGCAAGATTGTGGTGGTGCCCAACGGTAAAATTATTGCCGGAAATATCGTGAATTATTCCCGTGAGCCGGTACGCCGCAACGAATTTATCATTGGTGTGGCCTATGACGCGGATGTTGATCAGGTCATCAGCCTGTTGCAGGGCGTGGTTGATGCTGAACCACGCGTGCTGAAAGAGATGGGCGTGCAGGTTGGTCTGAACGAGCTGGCGGCTTCTTCGGTCAATTTTGTCGTACGCTGCTGGAGTAATGCAGGTGATTTGCAGAATGTATACTGGGATCTGATGAAGAATTTCAAGCGTGCGCTGGACGCAAATAACATTGGCATTCCCTATCCGCAGATGGATGTACATTTGCACCATGACAAATCTGCCAGGTCGCCAGAAGCCGTTCAGGAATAAGACGTTGGCATGAACTTCATGCATGATTAATTAATAACTCAAAGGTGGCTGCAATGCCGCCTTTTTTTGTTGCTTTAGTTATAAGAAAAACTAATTAATAATAAGTTATTTTTGTTTCTGCTAATAATTTTGCTTCATTACACTCAGCGCAATTGTTGAGAGTGGAGAAGTTTTGATGCTGTCTGTTTATCTGGAAGGAATGATGTTTGGCGCTGCATTGATCCTGCCGCTGGGGCCGCAGAATATGTTCGTCATGAACCAGGGAATGCGTCGGCATTATCATCTGATGACGGCAGGCCTGTGCACCCTGAGTGATGTGATATTAATCTGCGCCGGGATTTTTGGTGGAAGTGCCGTGCTGATGCAGTCTCCTCTGCTGCTGACATTCGTCACCTTAGCAGGCGTTGGCTTCCTGTTATGGTATGGCTGGGGGGCGATGCGTCGCGCGTTCAATAGTGGGGTGATGGTTACCTCCGGGCAGCAAGAGCTGGCGGGGCGTGGGCGTATTATCGCTACGGTGATAGCGGTCACCTGGCTTAATCCACATGTATATATTGATACTTTTGTCGTACTGGGCAGCATTGGGGGACAACTGCCGGTTACGACACGCGGTTGGTTTGCATTTGGTTCAGTCAGTGCGTCGCTGCTGTGGTTTTTTAGTCTGGCGCTACTGGCAGGCTGGCTGTCACCTTTGCTGAACAGAGCCCCTGTCCAGCGACTGATAAATTTTCTGGTCGGAGCGGTGATGTGGTGGATCGCCGTCAGGCTGGCGCTGGATTTATGTCAGTGAACTCGGTGTGAAAATAGCGGTCATAGCCTGGCAGACTCACAGGCACTCAATATGCCAAATTATTGTTTTAAAGTGGAACAATCTGCTGGTGAAAGGCCTTCGGGCGATACCAGCTTTTGTCCTTAATTCAATCAAGCTCCCATGGAGGAACCGAGTGAAGCTCACTAATCTGGCCCTGGCCGCCGTTATTGGATTAGCAAACGTACCCGTCGCCGCACTGGCAGATGAGCTGCCAAATGGCCCACATGTCGTTACTTCTGGCCAGGCCAGCGTGGATGCCACCCCGGATATCGCTACTCTGGCAATAGAAGTCAGTGTTTCTTCCGCCGAAGCGGCGACGGCAAAGAAACAGGCTGATGCCCGTGTGGCACAATATTTCGATTTTCTGGCTAAGAATGGCATCGAGAAAAAAGATATTAATGCCGCCAATCTGCGCACTCAGCCAGAGTATGACTATCTTAAAGATGGTAAAGCGCAGTTAAAAGGCTACCGTGCTGTGCGTCAGGTTCAGGTAACATTGCGTCAGCTTGATAAGCTGAATGAATTGCTGGATGGTGCGCTGCAATCAGGTCTGAATGAAATCCGTTCTGTTGAGCTGGGCGTGGCTGAACCGGACCGCTATCGGGATCAGGCCCGTCAGGGCGCAATCGATAACGCTATTCATCAGGCCGGGGTGCTGGCAAAAGGCTTTAATGCAAAGCTTGGCCCGGTGTGGAGTATTCGCTACCGGGTTGCCAACTACCAGCCTGTGCCGCTGACCCGCATGTTTAAAACAGCAGATGCCGCGCCAATGACGTCTGCTGCACAAACCTATGAGCAGCAGAGTATTCATTTCGACGATCAGGTAGATGTTGTTTTCGAGTTGCAACGTAATCAGTAAAACCGCAGTGTTTCACGGGCAGGCACCTCAGGGTGCCTGGCGCAGTACGCGATGTCCGTGGGCGATCAAAGCATCGGTCACCTTACGCATCAGACGGCTTTCCGGAGCAAAACGATGCCAGTAGAGCATCCTGCGTTGTAACAGTCCCGGCGTCAGATCTATCAGTTCACCTTCGGCCAGCTCACGTTCAATTTGCAGGTGTGGGATCATACAGCAGGTTGTACCCTGACGTGCCAGCTGCACGAATGCTTCGGAGGAATTGACGATATGGCAGGGTACGCTGCCAGGAGACAGATCGAAATTCTGCTGTAAAAAAGCCTGATGCATATCATCAAGATGGTCGAAAGCAACTGCCGGTGCTTTCAGCAGCGCTGAACGGGTCACGCCGTTTGGGAAATAACGTGCGGCAAACTCTTTCGAGCCGACAAACAGATAGTCCAGCGCGCCAAGCTGATCGACCAGGCAACTGGGTAACGGTTGCGGCTGGATACTGACAGCACCTACCACTTCTCCGCGACGCAGTCTCTCCTGGGTACGACTTTCATCCTCAACCTGGAGGTTAAGTCGCACCGGTGAGTCGGTCAGTACCGTTTTCAGCGCAGGCAGTAACCAGGTAGCAAGACTGTCGGCGTTGACCGCCAGTGACAGCAGCAGGGGCGTGGTGCCGCCATTTTCATCCCCCAGCCACTCTTCTTCCAGTAGCTCAACCTGATGCAGTAAAGCCAGCAACTTTTGTCCCTGTTCCGTCGGACGAGGTGGAACGGTGCGTACCAGCAGCGGCTGGCCAAACATATTTTCAAGCTGCTTGATACGCTGAGAAACGGCTGACTGGGTGATACACAGCTTTTGTGCGGCACGTTCAAAACCACGTTCACGGATCACTGCATCCAGCGCCTGAAGCGTTCGATAATCCGGGCGTTTCATTAGTTGCTTCAACTCTCTTTCAGGTGTGGAACCAGCACTATGCCACAGATTACTCACTTTGGGCTGTACAACATGAACTTATCAGAGCAACGCTTTGTGGGCCCGACCGCAAAGCGTCAACAAATGCTGCATGACAGGGGTGGGGTTGCTTTATACTGTCGCCTCTCTAAAGCCGCACGGATTGTAAAAATATCATGACGCAGGATGAACTGAAAAAAGCCGTTGGCTGGGCGGCGCTGGACTATGTTAAACCCGGCACCGTGGTTGGGGTGGGAACAGGGTCAACCGCCTCGCATTTTATTGATGCGCTTGCCACCATGCGACATCAGATTGAGGGGGCCGTTTCCAGCTCAGAGGCGTCAACCCTTAAGCTGAAAAGCCTGGGGATTCAGGTTTTTGATTTCAACGAAGTAGATGCACTGTCGGTCTATGTTGATGGCGCAGATGAAATTAATGGTCAGATGCAGATGATCAAAGGCGGCGGCGCAGCGCTGACCCGTGAAAAAATCATCGCGGCGGTGGCTGATAAATTTGTCTGTATTGTTGATCAATCCAAACAGGTGGACGTTCTGGGTAAATTTCCGCTGCCGGTGGAAGTTATTCCTATGGCCCGCAGCTATATTGCGCGAGAACTGGTGAAACTGGGAGGGCTGCCAGAGTATCGTCAGCATGTGGTAACCGACAACGGCAATATTATTCTTGATGTACACAATTTGCAGATTCTGGATGCTGTTGCGCTGGAAAAATCGATTAACGCACTTGCTGGCGTGGTGACCGTCGGTCTGTTCGCTGCTCGTGGGGCAGATGTTGCGCTGGTTGGCACAGCATCGGGCGTGAAAACCATTGTAAAATGATCTTGCTGGCCTGACAGCGCTTAATTTCTGCAAAAAAACATCTTTTCTTTTGTGGCTGAGATTTGGTGACTTATGTCACAAAATAACGTCCGGGAGGGTGTTCCTGCTAAGGATGTTTGCCACGTCCTGATTATCTGTCGATTTTTGCAGGCCCAAAGCTCTCACCTGATGTCTGGCAGGCAATCGTTTGTATTGCTGCGGCGTAAATTTTGATATTTTGACATAAGGCTTAACTATATCAGCCACATCTGAAGTCTGCTAAATAGGATCGGGAAATGGCAAAAGTATCACTGGAGAAAGACAAGATTAAATTCCTGTTGGTGGAGGGCGTGCACCAGAGCGCAGTAGATAATCTGCGGGCATCTGGCTATACCAACATCGAATTTCATAAAGGCGCACTGGATAGCGAAACATTAAAAGAGTCGATCCGTGACGCGCATTTTATCGGTATCCGCTCGCGCACTCATCTGAGCGAAGAGATTTTCGCGGCGGCAGAAAAGCTGGTTGCGGTGGGGTGTTTCTGTATCGGCACCAACCAGGTAGATCTTGCTGCGGCAGAGAAACGCGGGATCCCGGTTTTTAACGCACCTTTCTCCAATACCCGATCGGTAGCAGAACTGGTTATCGGTGAGCTGTTATTGATGCTGCGCGGTGTACCGGCAGCCAATGCCAAAGCCCATCGTGGCGTGTGGAACAAACTGGCGGTAGGGTCGTTTGAGGCGCGTGGTAAAAAGCTGGGCATCATCGGCTATGGTCATATTGGTATGCAACTTGGTGTGCTGGCGGAAAGCCTGGGGATGCATGTTTACTTTTATGACATTGAGAACAAATTGCCGTTAGGCAATGCGACTCAGGTAACGCATCTGTCCGATCTGTTAAACATGAGTGATGTGGTCAGCCTGCATGTGCCGGAAACCCTCTCGACGCAGAACATGATGGGAGCGCAGGAGCTGGCGATGATGAAGCCGGGTTCACTGTTGATCAACGCTTCGCGCGGTACGGTGGTCGATATTCCTGCCTTGTGCAAAGTGCTGGCTGATAAACACCTGGCCGGCGCGGCTATCGACGTTTTCCCTGAAGAGCCTGCGACTAACAGCGACCCGTTCAATTCACCGCTGTGTGAATTTGATAACGTGATCCTGACGCCGCACATTGGTGGGTCCACCCAGGAAGCTCAGGAAAATATAGGTATTGAAGTTGCCGGTAAGTTGGCAAAATATTCCGATAACGGCTCAACGCTGTCAGCGGTTAACTTCCCGGAAGTTTCATTACCTATGCACGGCGACCAGAGTCGTCTGCTGCATATTCATGAGAACCGCCCTGGCGTGCTGACTGCCATCAACAATATTTTTGCCGGACAGGGCATTAACATCTCCGCACAGTATCTGCAAACCACCCCATCGATGGGCTATGTGGTCATTGATATTGATGCGCCGCAGGATGTGGCGAATACGGCACTTCAGCTGATGAAATCTATTCCCGGAACGATTCGCGCCCGACTGCTTTACTGAGTCTGGCTTCAGAGTGTAAAAGGGCGACGCAGGTTCGCCCTTTTTTATGCTCTTTTACCAGTGCCAGATTTTTGAGGGGGTAATCATCACCGGTAAAGGCACATCCCACTCTGCTACCGGTAGCTGCTCCACCTGCTGACAATCATGGGCCAGCCCGACAGGCAGAAAGCCATGCTGTTGCCAGTTCTGTAGGGTCCGGTCATAAAAGCCGCCGCCCATGCCCAGGCGCTGTCCATGGGTATCAAATGCCACCAAAGGCACCATCACCACATCCAGCTCATTCAGTGTGACCAGGTTACGAATGTCCAGCACTGGCTCAGGAATA
Source organism: Erwinia papayae (assembly GCF_058241465.1). NCBI lineage: Bacteria > Pseudomonadati > Pseudomonadota > Gammaproteobacteria > Enterobacterales > Erwiniaceae > Erwinia > Erwinia papayae. The sequence goes on along the minus strand of NZ_JBZCHT010000002.1, from coordinate 294,857 downwards.
TTCAGACGGTTACGTATCAGAGGTGTGGTGGATTGGTAACGAATAAACAGCAACTGACCGGCGGAGAAAGGATGAAGAACAGGCAGGTAAACTTCCTGCTGGCGTTGCCATAATCGCTCAATCAGGGGGTAAGTATTAAGCTCGCCATCAAAAGAGAGAAACAGCGCGATTTTCCTCGCCTGGCGAACGGCAGCGAAATCTGTCGCTCTCTCAGCGACCTGCTCTGCGGCCTGCTGTTGCTGAACTGAGCTTAACCCACGCCGCAACTGGCGAATGTGATTACGGATATTCTGGCGATCGGATAAAACGAGAGTCATCAGCGTTACCGTATCAGAGGATGTTTTAAGGATTTACTGCCGTTGGATGAAGTTATATCTGCTCACCGTTGAGCAGAACTGGTCAGGTATGAGCCATTGTAACCAGGAAGGGAATCTCCGAGATGCCGCCGCAGGCTGTAACCCTTGAACCCTTGGTTCAAGGTGAGTATGTCGTCGCAACCATCAGGCTTCCCGGACAGGCCGGGCATGCACACAGGTCACAGAGCGCCACACTCTGTTGGTATGAAATATCGGCTCAGGGGACTGGCCCGCTTGCAAACATCTCAGAGAAATTTTGTATCACCGCCACTGTAACACAGTAAACGCTGACGTGTTATTCGAATTGGGTACCGGTACGTTCTGTAATGCGACCCTGCTCAAGCAATGCCTGTTCAATGGTCTGTTGCAGCATCCGGATACGTTGTTCCATGTTGCTGGCGTAATCGCGGGTTTTACTTTTTTCCTGCGCCAGCTCATGACAAATATTTAATGCAGCAATGAACACCAGCTGCTCGGTATTTGTGACTCTAGTGCGAACTTTTAAATCTTGCAACCGCTGATTGAGGTCTTCGGCAGCCATGTTCAGCGCATCTTGCTGTTCAGGCGGGCAATTCACTCTTAAAGAACGGCCAAAAATTTGAATATCTACGGGTTGAGCAGACATGAAACCATCCTGACTGATTATTTCGCCGTCAATCTCCCTTGCCACTCAACAGGTTGGGAGGGTGAGGACTATAACTACCACGCTGGGAAGAAACAACCCCTTTCTGGAATCCTTGAGGCACCTGGTGGTAGCATAACATGAACTTCATCAGCCAACGACGACCAAAACGTATGTCACTAACAAACACAATGCCAGGCTACGATGCGCTGGCTTCAGCACTTACGCAGCAGGGTGTGGCAATGACGCCTGCTGAAATGCACGGTCTGATTAGCGGACTCATCTGCGGCGGCAACAGCGACAGCAGCTGGCAAACGCTGGTTCATGATTTGACTAATGAAGGCATGGCCTTCTCGCAGTCACTGATGCAGCCGCTACAACATTTGCATCAGACGGTGAGTGATACGCTGGAAGATGATGGTTTTATGTTTCAGCTTTATCTGCCTGAAGATGAAGATATTACCGTGTTTGACCGTGCGGACGCCCTCGCTGGCTGGGTAAACCATTTTCTGCTGGGGCTGGGCGTATCACAGCCTAAGCTGGCTCAGGTGAAAGGTGAAACCGGAGAGGCGATTGACGATCTGCGTACCATCGCCCAGCTGGGTTATGATGAAGATGAAGACCAGGATGAACTGGAACAGTCACTGGAAGAGGTGATTGAATATGTTCGGGTAGCGGCTCTGTTGTGCCATGAAACCTTCAGCCGCACCAGCGCGCCGAAGCCGGAAGTGAAAAAAAATACTCTGCATTAAGCTGGTCTTAGCCATTATATGGACTGCATTCAGGAGAAGTTGATGACACAGCAAGAGTTCGTACAACGTCGCCAGGCGCTGTTGGCAAAAATGGTCCCGGCCAGCGCCGCGATTATTTTTGCCGCCCCAGAAGTGACCCGCAGCAACGACAGTGAATATCCCTATCGTCAGAACAGTGACTTCTGGTACTTCACCGGTTTTAACGAACCCGAAGCGGTACTGGTGCTGATCAAAAGCAGTGAAAATCACAATCACAGCGTGTTGTTTAATCGGGTGCGTGATTTGAATGCAGAGATTTGGTTTGGCCGCCGGCTTGGGCAGGACGCCGCACCGGAGAAACTTTCCGTCGACCGGGCGCTGCCCTTTGACGATATCAGCGAGCAGCTGCCTCAGTTGCTGAACGGCCTTGACGTGGTTTATCACGCGCAGGGTCTTTACACGCAGGCCGATGATTTGCTGTTCGCAGCCCTGGAAAAATTGCGGCGAGGATCCCGGCAAAATCTTATCGCTCCCGCCACGCTGACCGACTGGCGACCATGGGTTCATGAAATGCGTCTGTTTAAATCGCCGGAAGAGCTGAGGATTTTGCGTGAAGCCGGACGTATCAGCGCCCTGGCTCATACCCGTGCGATGCAGCAGTGCAGACCAGGAATGTATGAGTACCAACTTGAAGGGGAAATTCATCATGAATTCAATCGTCATGGGGCCAGATTTCCTTCTTACAATACCATTGTGGGATCGGGTGAAAACGCCTGTATTCTCCACTACACCGAGAATGAGTGTCAGCTGCGCGACGGCGACCTGGTGCTGATTGATGCCGGGTGTGAGCTTCAGGGCTATGCCGGGGATATCACCCGAACCTTCCCGGTAAATGGTCAGTTTTCTGCGCCACAGCGGGCGATCTACGACATTGTGCTGTCATCTTTGAATAAAGCACTGGAACTGTTTCGTCCGGGAACCAGCATCCGTGAAGTGAACGAGCAGGTGGTGCGCATCATGGTCACCGGGCTGGTGGAACTTGGCGTGATGAAAGGTGACGTGGAAACGTTAATTGCCGAACAGGCGCACCGCGAATTTTATATGCATGGGCTCAGTCACTGGCTTGGGCTGGATGTGCATGACGTCGGATTTTACGGCAATGACCGCGACAGAATTCTCGAATCGGGCATGGTGATTACGGTTGAGCCGGGTCTTTATATTGCGCCGGATGCGGATGTTCCTGTGGAGTATCGTGGAATTGGTGTTCGCGTGGAGGATGACATTGTCATCACTGCTGAGGGCAATGAGAACCTGACTGACAGCGTGGTCAAAGATGCGGATGAGATTGAAGCACTGATGGCGGCAGCAAAGGCATCATGAGCATAGTGATTGCAGGCGGAGGAATGGCCGGTGCCACGTTGGCGCTGGCCATTTCTCGTCTTACCCAGGGTAAAGTGACAGTCACGCTGGTGGAGGCAACCGCTCCGGCAAGCCGAACGCATCCAGGCTTCGATGGACGGGCAATAGCGCTGGCCGACGGGACCTGTCAGCAACTGGCGGCGATTAATCTCTGGCCGGTCCTAAAAAGGTGCGCGACGCCAATCACTGATGTGCATGTCAGTGATCGTGGTCATGCCAGCTTTGTTTCCATCGCGGCGCAGGACTATGGCATTGCTGCATTGGGGCAGGTGGTGGAGTTACATGATGTTGGGCAGCATCTGTTTGCGATGCTGAAAAAAGCACCGGGTGTTCGCTTGTGCTGTCCGGCGAAAGTAACAGCCGTGGTGCGCAGTCAGCAGCAGGTCAGCGTCACCCTGGACAATGGGGATGTGATTAATGCGCAGCTGCTGGTCGCCGCAGATGGCTCGCGCTCTCCGGTGGCTGCCTCCTGTGGGATTCAGTGGCAGGCTGAGGATTATCAGCAGATCGCGGTAATCGCCAATGTTTCCACGGCACAGCCTCACCGTGGGCGGGCTTATGAGCGTTTCACCCGGTATGGCCCTCTGGCGCTGTTACCGATGTCAGGTGGGCGAAGTTCTCTGGTCTGGTGCCATTCGCTCTCATCTCAGGCGCAGGTTGATGGCTGGAGTGAGCAACAATTTCGTGATGAATTACAACAAGCCTTTGGCTGGCGACTTGGGCACATCACCCAGGTGGGACAGCGCCACAGCTACCCGTTACAGCTTCAGAGAGCGACACAGCATGTTTCTCATCGTCTGGCGCTGGTAGGTAATGCGGCACAAACGCTGCATCCTATCGCCGGACAGGGATTTAATCTGGGTCTGCGCGATGTCATGTCGCTGGCAGAAACGGTGGCCGGTGCATTTCGTCACGGGCAGGATACTGGCAGCTATGCCACCCTTCAGCAGTATCAGCAGCGGCGTCGGACAGATGCGGCAACAACCATTGGCATTACAGACAGCCTGGCCAGACTGTTTGCCAATAACTACACGCCGTTGGTTGCGGGGCGCAATCTGGGCCTGATGGCGATGGATTCCCTGCCGCTGGTGCGTAATTTGCTTGCCAGGCGTACGTTAGGCTGGGTAAAGCGTTAAGGAGAGAGCAGAGATGCAAACGTATGATGTGATCGTGGCGGGTGGTGGTATGGTCGGTCTGGCCGTTGCCTGCGGTTTGCAGGGCAGCGGCATGAAAGTGGCCGTTCTGGAGCGTGAAACTCCCCCGGTGCTGACGGCCAGTGATGCACCGACATTACGGGTGTCAGCGATCAATGCGGCGAGTGAGCGTTTTTTACAGCATATGGACGTCTGGAATCAGATTGTCGCCTGCCGGGCCAGCGCGTATCACGCTATGGAGGTCTGGGATCGGGACAGCTTTGGTGACATTACATTTGATGATCAACAGCAGGGCCTGCCTCACCTTGGACACATTATCGAAAATACGGTCATTCAGCAGGCATTATGGACGAAAGCCAGTGAGCAGCGTGATATCACTCTGATCCCGGGCGCACAACTGCAACAGGTGGCTTTTGGCGATAACGAAGCCTTTGTGACGTTGAATGACGGCACCATGATTGGAGCCAGGCTTCTGGTGGCCGCTGACGGTGCAAACTCATGGCTGCGCAACAAGGCGGATATTCCGCTGACATTTCATGACTATGAACACCATGCGCTGGTGGCAAACATACGCACCCGACAGCCACATGGTGCGGTTGCACGTCAGGTTTTCCACGGTGAAGGCATTCTGGCTTTTCTGCCGCTCAGCGACCCGCATCTCTGTTCCATCGTCTGGTCACTGCCGCCTCAGGAAGCCGCGCGGCTTCAGTCAATGCCGGCAGAGGTATTCAACCAGCAACTGTCGGTGCTTTCCGATCTGCGTCTCGGTTTGTGTACGCTGGAAAGTGAGCGGGAAACCTTTCCCCTGATGGCACGCTTTGCCCGCAGTTTCGCCACTCATCGTCTGGCGCTGGTGGGTGATGCCGCACATACCATTCACCCACTGGCAGGGCAGGGAGTGAATCTTGGTTTTATGGATGCAGCAGAACTGGTTGGTGAACTGAAACGTCTGCATCAGCAGGGCAAAGACATTGGTCAGCACCTTTATCTGCGTCGGTATGAGCGTCGCCGCAAATACAGCGCGGCGATGATGCTGGCTGGAATGCAGGGCTTCCGCGAGCTGTTTGATGGCAACCATCCGGCAAAGAAACTGCTTCGTGACGTTGGACTCAGCCTGGCCGACAAACTTCCGGGGGTGAAACCTCGTTTGCTGAAGCAGGCGATGGGGCTTAACGACCTGCCGGAATGGCTGCATTAATCTTCATTGCTCCAGCATTTATGCCCATCCTGCAACCAGCGGAAATGAACGGAAAATATTTCACTGTTCCGTTCATTCCTTTTCTCCAGCGATGACATGGGCTAATGGCCTGACCGGCAATCACCATCTTACCGTCAACGTTAACTACCTTCCTCTGCTGCCCGCCGGTTTGCCTGCCAGGAGGCAATAACCGCATTATCCAGACGGTATAATCTCCCCCTCATCTCGCCGTTATTCTTATCTGACAACATCATCAGCATCTGCCTGTTGAAGGCCTGAATAACGTGATGCCCTGTTTTGGTACATCATTTGAAAAATTCTAATTTCACCACCCTGTTCGCATTATATTTCCTCATGCAAAGATGATTTTATCGCGCTGTCATTTTAGCTGTCAGATACCTTTTCACTACTTTTAAACTGCAATAAGACTACTAAATCAGAATTTAAAAATGTGATTATTTATATTTTAAGTTAAAAACTCCGATTAATTATCTTTCCCTTCTGTTGCACCATAATGATTCGACCCTGTTTAACTTATGGTTAATCACCGTATTCGATGGTAACTTCAGTCCCAGGGTAACGTTTGCGCCGCGCCAGCCGTGCAGGCGTCAATAATCAGAACAGGAATCGATATGACTCAGCAGACTCCCTTGTTTGAACAACACCAGGTTGCAGGCGCACGTATGGTGGACTTTCATGGCTGGATGATGCCACTGCACTATGGCTCACAGATCGATGAACACCACGCGGTACGCACTGATGCCGGGATGTTTGACGTCTCGCACATGACCATCGTCGATTTGCATGGGCCGCGTACCCGCGACTTTCTGCGTTACCTTCTTGCCAACGATGTTGCCAAACTGACCCAACCGGGTAAGGCCCTCTACACCGCCATGCTCAATGCTTCCGCTGGCGTCATTGACGATCTGATTGTTTACTTTATCAACGAAGAATTTTTTCGCCTGGTGGTCAACTCAGCTACCCGTGAGAAGGATCTGGCGTGGATTAGTGAACATGCTGAACCTTATGGCGTTCAGATTCACGAGCGGGACGATCTGTCGCTGATTGCCGTGCAGGGGCCGAATGCCCAGGCTAAAGCACAAAGCCTGTTTGACGAGACACAATGTCAGGCCGTGGCCGGAATGAAACCTTTCTTTGGTGTAGAGACCGGCGACCTGTTTATTGCTACCACGGGATATACCGGTGAAGCGGGTTATGAAATTGCCCTGCCAAACCAGCAGGCGGCTGAATTCTGGCAAAAGCTGGTGGCGGCAGGCGTGAAACCTGCCGGGCTCGGAGCGCGCGACACGTTGCGCCTTGAAGCCGGGATGAATCTGTACGGTCAGGAGATGGATGAAGGGGTTTCTCCGCTGGCTGCCAATATGGGCTGGACGGTGGCATGGCAGCCACAGGAGCGTGACTTTATCGGCCGTGAAGCGCTTACCGCGCAGCGTGAAAAAGGCACTGAACAACTGGTCGGTCTGATGATGACTGAAAAAGGCGTACTGCGGAATGAACTGCCGGTGCGCTTCACCGATGCGCAGGGCAATCTTCAGCAAGGCGTCATTACCAGTGGCTCTTTCTCGCCAACCCTGGGGTACAGCATTGCGCTGGCTCGCGTTCCGGCGGGTATTGGCGAAACCGCCATTGTACAGATCCGCAACCGTGAAATGCCCGTTCGCGTAACCAAACCAATTTTCGTGCGTGCCGGTAAACCGGTCGTATAACAGACTTGCAAGCCAGGCCATGCGCTGTCAGAGCGTATGCCTTTAAATAATAACGTTCAGGAGAGTGGGCGATGAGCAATGTGCCAGGTGAATTGAAATATCGTGACAGCCACGAATGGGTGCGTAAAGAAGCAGACGGGACCTACACCGTGGGGATCACGGAACACGCACAGGAACTGTTGGGCGACATGGTGTTCGTCGACCTGCCTGACGTGGGCAGCAGTTGGAGCCAGGGCGATGACTGCGCAGTGGCAGAATCAGTGAAAGCTGCGTCAGATATTTACGCCCCGATTAGCGGTGAAGTGGTGGCGGTAAACGACGTGCTGGACGGAGAACCGGAACGGGTCAACAGCGCGCCTTATGAAGACGGCTGGCTGTTCCGTATTAAAGCCAGCGATGAATCCGAACTGGATTCACTGCTGGATGCGGATGCCTATAAAGCCAGCATTGACGAATAACCCGTAATCAGGATTTGTTAGCAATGACCCAGACTCTCAGCCAGTTAGAACACACCGGTGCGTTTACTGAGCGCCATATCGGCCCCTCTTCGCAGCAGCAGGAGGCGATGTTAAATGCTATCGGTGCCCATTCTCTTTCCGGGCTAATCGCCTCGATTGTGCCGGCGGATATTCAACTGCCAGGCCCACCGGCGATTGGTGACGCCCTGACTGAACATCAGGCGCTGGCAGAGTTGAAGGCGATAGCCAGTCAGAACCAGCGCTACAAATCCTACATCGGCATGGGGTATACGCCGGTACTGACACCACCGGTTATTTTGCGCAATATGCTGGAAAATCCGGGCTGGTACACGGCCTATACCCCTTATCAGCCTGAAGTGTCGCAGGGACGTCTGGAAGCTCTGCTCAATTTTCAACAACTGACGTTGGATCTCACCGGGCTGGACATCGCGTCAGCGTCACTGCTGGATGAAGCGACCGCAGCGGCAGAAGCGATGGCGATGGCGAAGCGCGTCAGTAAGCTGAAAAATGCCGGACGTTTTTTTGTCGCGGATGACGTTCACCCTCAGACGCTTGACGTGGTGCGCACCCGTGCTGAAACTTTTGGTTTTGAGCTGCTGGTGGACAAGGCAGAAAAAGTCCTCGATCACCAGGAGGTGTTTGGCGTGCTGTTGCAGCAGGTCGGCACCACCGGAGAAGTACAGAATTACACCAGCCTGATTGCCGAACTGAAAGCACGAAAAGTGGTTGTGGCGGTCGCGGCCGATTTGATGTCGCTGGTGCTGTTGCAGGCTCCAGCCAGACAGGGCGCGGATATTGTTTTCGGCTCCGCTCAGCGTTTTGGCGTCCCAATGGGATACGGCGGGCCACACGCGGCATTCTTCGCTGCACGCGACGAGCATAAACGCTCAATGCCCGGGCGTATTATTGGTGTTTCCCGCGATGCGGCAGGCAACACCGCCCTGCGGATGGCAATGCAGACGCGTGAGCAACATATTCGCCGCGAGAAAGCGAATTCAAATATCTGTACCTCTCAGGTGCTGCTGGCCAACATTGCCAGCCTGTATGCCGTATTCCACGGTCCGCAGGGGCTGAAGCGTATTGCGTCACGTATTCATCGTCTGACCGATATTCTGGCTGCCGGCCTGCTGAAAGCCGGTCTGACGCTGCGTCATCAGAGTTGGTTTGATACCCTGACCGTCGAGGTAAGCGACAAAGCCGCCGTACTGGACCGCGCACTGAGTTTCGGTATCAATCTGCGCACCGATATTCATCAGGCTGTTGGCATCACGCTGGATGAAACCACCCTGCGTGAAGATGTGGCTGCGCTGTTCTCAGTTCTGTTGGGAGAAAACCACGGGCTGGATATTGAACAACTTGATGCTGCGGTTGCCGCCGACAGCCAGTCGATCCCGGCAAACCTGCTACGACACGATGCCATTCTGACGCACCCGGTGTTCAATCGTCATCACAGCGAAACGGAAATGATGCGCTACATGCACAGCCTGGAGCGCAAAGATCTGGCACTCAACCAGGCGATGATCCCGCTGGGATCCTGCACCATGAAACTCAATGCCGCTGCGGAAATGATCCCCATCACCTGGCCGGAGTTTTCAGAACTGCATCCATTCTGTCCGGCAGAACAGGCCGGTGGCTATCTGCAAATGATTGGTCAGCTGTCGCAGTGGCTGGTCCAGCTGACCGGCTATGATGCGCTCTGCATGCAGCCAAACTCAGGCGCACAGGGTGAATACGCTGGCCTGCTGGCAATCCGCCGCTATCATGAAAGCCGCAATGAAGGCGGACGTCATATCTGCCTGATCCCCAGCTCTGCGCATGGCACCAATCCGGCATCCGCCCAGATGGCAGGGATGTCAGTGGTGGTGGTCGCCTGTGACCGACAGGGAAATATCGACCTGCATGACCTGCGCATCAAGGCGGAGCAGAGTGGTGAAGCGCTCTCCTGCATTATGGTGACCTACCCGTCCACCCACGGCGTGTATGAAGAAACCATCCGCGAGGTTTGCCAGATTGTTCATCAGTTTGGCGGTCAGGTTTATCTGGATGGCGCAAATATGAATGCCCAGGTGGGAATTACCACGCCGGGTTACATCGGCGCGGATGTATCCCACCTTAACCTGCATAAAACCTTCTGTATCCCGCATGGCGGCGGCGGTCCCGGTATGGGGCCAATCGGCGTGAAAGCGCACCTGGCGCCCTTTGTGCCGGGGCACAGCGTGGTGCAGATTGATGGGGTGCTGACGCAACAGGGCGCGGTTTCCGCCGCACCTTTTGGCAGTGCTTCCATTTTACCCATCAGCTGGATGTACATCCGCATGATGGGGGCGGAAGGTCTGAAACAGGCCAGCTCGGTGGCGATCCTGAATGCCAACTATATCGCCACGCGTTTACAGTCTGCTTATCCCATTCTTTACACCGGTCGTGATGGTCGCGTGGCGCATGAGTGCATTCTGGACATTCGCCCGCTGAAAGAGCAGACCGGCATCAGCGAAATGGATATTGCCAAGCGGCTGATAGATTATGGTTTCCACGCGCCAACCATGTCCTTCCCGGTGGCGGGTACGCTGATGGTTGAGCCGACTGAATCAGAGAGCAAAATCGAGCTGGATCGCTTTATCGATGCGATGCTGGCTATCCGGATGGAAATCGATCGGGTAGCGGCAGGCGAATGGCCAGCGGACGATAACCCACTGGTCAATGCTCCCCACACGCAAATGGAAATCGTCAGCGACTGGTCGCATCCCTACAGCCGGGAGCTGGCGGTCTTCCCGGCAGGCAGCGAAAATAAATACTGGCCCGCGGTGAAACGTCTTGATGATGTTTACGGTGACCGTAATCTGTTCTGTTCCTGCGTCCCGATGAGCGAATACGAATAGTCCGGCGGATGTTGACTGCACATAAGAGGGGCACATGGCGTGTCTGATAATGATATTTAACTAACTGAACTAAAAGGATTTAGTTCTTACGGTGTCCACACCGTGAGCATATCGATAAAAAAAGCCCCGCTGGATGGGGCTTTTGCTTTAAAGCATCAGATCTAACTGTTCCCTGCCATAGTGTGAAGCCGGGAAGGCATCGCGGGGGATAAAGTCAGGCGGCACGGCGCGGTGCCAGCTCGCTTTTTTACTTCCCGTTCCACGCTCTTAAGCGTGGTGAATGAACGGCTGCATTCCAGATTCTGGCACTGATGATACTGCCGGATGGTCATATCGGTTATTTTACGGCTGGTACGGGTGCGGGCCATAGCGCCGCAAAATGGACATCTGAACATAATGATGGCTCCCCTGTGGGAGTTGAACTCCATGACATTCTATTCAGTTTCCGCTATCCAGTCAGAGATTTTTGCCTCCAGTTCCAGCCGGATGGCAACTGCTATCTGGAGTGCCGCCGTAATCGCCTGAATGGGCCGCTGACGTTGCGCCATGTTCCTGCGAAATACACAGGCCGCGGCAGCGATCTGTACACTTATTTTATCCGTCAGTGGAAGGATGAGTACATGTTTAAAGCGGGTGAGGTCTGCCACGTAATGAATCCTGATTTTCACCAGGAGATCTACGGGATGCCGGAATATATAGGCGCGCTGCTTTCCGCCAGCCTGTCACACTCCGCCGATAAGTTCCGCAAACTCTATTACGATAATGGCTCACATGCTGGCTGCATACTCTACGTCGGTGCGGCGCAGGTTGACCAGGAAAGTATAAAGGTGGTGCAAAAAAATCTGTCAGAGGCCAGAGGAAAAAGCGCATTCAAAAACGTGCGGATCAATGCGCCGGGCGGTGGTAAGGATGGTGTATAGCTGATACCGTTCAGTCAGATCTCTGCAAAAGATGAGTTTCTGAATATCAAATCTGTTACGCGTGACGATATTCTTGCCGCCCACCGCGTGCCGCCGCAACTGATGGGTGCTATGCCTGGTGAGAAAGGATCGTTTGGCGACGTTGAAAAAGCCGCGCGCGTCTTTGCCATCAATGAACTGATGCCGGTTATGGAAGCACTGAAGAATATCAATGACTGGCTGGGACAGGAAGTGATCCGTTTCACTCCTTACGCCCTGCTCAAAGACGAGTAACCCGATGCACCCGCCGCGCATCCTGTGGCGGTTCTCCTTCAGTAATTTTCAATCGTCGCATGATCGGCCACCACCTGATCACCACTCCGCACAACCTTTAACACTCCCCACTCAGAACGCATGAGCACCATTCTGGCAGACGCAATCTGCAATCGACCCGGCGAACATCAAGTAGGGAGAAAGTGCGCTGAGAAGGCGAAAAAGGCCGGAGAATGGCAATTAAAGGCATTACCTCCCGACCCTCCGTCGCGTGGGCTGTTCCCCCGTCACCTGCGCGCGACATTCGTTCCGTTTTTTGTGCATTTGCCGTTCCAGGGCAAGACCGCTCCGCCACAGGGCGGAAAGGGCATAAACAGCATCAGAAAAATTGTGCAAATTTGTGCAGCAATTTTAATGAGTCTGGCATAGCTGAATTTTTGTAATTATAGTGACATTTTCTCTTGTAAAGGACTGCATATGAGTATGACTTTTTCAGCGTTATGGAATGCCCACCCCGAAGTTAAGGGTGATGAAAATCCTTGTCGTAGGGAGGACGGGCATAAAGCTTTTGATGATCAGTGTGCAATACGCATTGGCACAGCACTGGCGCGGTGTGGGTATGACGTGACTAAGTTGCGGGTACAGTTCTGTTGGCTGCACCCTAAAAGCGAAGGGCATGTATTGCGTGCTGAAGAACTGGCTAACGCCCTGAGAAGCGCCAACATATCGGGCGTTTTCCCGATGGTGAAAGTCAGTGTTGATAATTTTGAGAAGGTGCTCAAAAATCAGCACGGGATCATCTTCTTTAAGGACTACTGGCGACGGGGAAATGAAAGTCTTCTTAACCGCAGCGGAGACCACATCGATCTGTGGAACGGTGACCGGCTGACAACGAAACTCAGTTACTTTCGTATCCAGTGGGGTCTGAGCATAGACGGACTCTGGTCGAGTTTTGCTAATGCTAAGGAAATCTGGTTCTGGAAAATGATATGAGAATACTCAAAATAACGCTCTCCACGCTGGCCGGGTCGATATGTGGCGCGGGTTTAATGTACCTGCTGATGCCGTTTATCAGTCAAACATTTGTTGGCCCCATACATGGCGAAGATCAGATGTCTGCAAACTTTGAAATCTTCTTCATTGGTACGCTTGTACTGGCCATTCTTGGTGCGATGGTTGGCTGGATGGTAGCCAGAAGGCTGACCCGGCAATAGACTACAGTTCCGGGCTGTCATGATCGCTCAGTAATTCAGTCATGATCGCCAGCTGCTCACCGGGCGGCAACTGACGATATTTTGCCGCCCATCACTGCGCTTTCAGATCTTTTCTGTAGAGGGATCAGGCGTGTTTCATACGTTCATTCAGCGTCTCAATAATGAAGGCATTAACTGAGGTTTCATGCTCCGCCGCAGCCTGATTAAGTCGCTCACCAAATGATTCCGGATAACGTAACGTGAAAGTTTTAACCTTCTCCTGACGGGCATAGGGTTCGATCCCCGAAGCGCTGCAATCCTCCAGATATTCACGCAGCGAAATTTCACCTTCCTTTTTCAGCCCCTGAATACTGTCCGATACAAAATCACAATAGCCGGTCAGCCCCAGAAACTTACCGCGAAACGCTCCCAGATCCGGCACATAGTTGATAATGGCCGGTTGTCCGGCGATATCGATAGTATTGGGTGTTGATGGTTTGCTCATGGCTTAACTCCTGTGTTTTCAAGCCAGTCACGCAGGTTAACTATTGCACCTTTGCCCGTATCTGGTGAAGGATGGGGACGATGAAAGTTAGCGATACTGCCGTTAAGGATAAACTTACAGCGGGAACCGCGCCCCTCCTTAACGTCCCCTCCCAGCGCCGGCCGGGTTTTATCTATACCGAAATGCATGCAGACGGAGGGGAACCTAGAAGGGTGGATCGTGTGGCATCGACCATTCCAATGCGGCGGGGAGGACAGCCAGAAGAAATTGCCCGGGTGATTGGCTGGCTGATCAGTGACGACGCCTCTTATGTTACCGGTACGTTTACAGATGCGGCCGGTGGGCGTTAGCCTGACAAACACCGCTAACTTAGCTACTGCGTCACAAAGTTGTCCGCCCCGCAGGGACGGCAATGAAATCATTTTCCAGACGCTCGATCTGCTGTCAGTAAGTCTTCTCCGCCGCCTTGTGATGATTATTTTGTGCAGGTTAGTGAAAACTCGCGGATTTGCTGCTGTTACAGCCATTCACAGTTTATTTTAGCTTACATGTGTACTCTGAAATTATTCTCAGATACGCTGAACCTGCTCAATTTTCGGGCGTACTGGCCGATATTAACAGTACTGAGCGCTGATATTACCCGGTATCAGCAAGCCCGTTTCATTCCAGGGAGTAAGTGTTATGGCCAATAAAGCGTTACTGGCACACGGCTATTCGCTGGCCGAAGAAGTGGCTAACAGTATCAGCCACGGTATCGGCTGTATTCTGGGGATTGTCGGACTGGTCTTGCTGCTGAACCATGCCATTGACACCCAGGCAGGCATCATGGCGATTGCCAGCTACAGCCTGTATGGCGGCAGCATGATCCTGCTGTTTCTGGCTTCCACTCTTTACCATGCTATCCCCTTTCAGCGGGCAAAATACTGGCTTAAAAAGCTGGATCACTGCGCCATCTACCTGCTGATTGCGGGCACCTACACCCCATTTTTGCTGGTTGGACTGAAGTCGCCGCTGGCACATGCCCTGATGGTGGTCATCTGGAGCCTGGCGCTGATTGGCGTAGTGTTCAAATTAATGTTCGTGCAGCGCTTTGAGGCGCTGTCGGTCACCACTTATCTGCTGATGGGATGGCTGTCGTTGATCGTCATTTATCAGCTGACGTTAAAGCTTTCGCCGGGCGGCGTCTGGCTGCTGGCGCTGGGCGGCGTTATCTATTCGCTGGGGGTTATCTTCTACGTGGCGAAAAAAATCCCTTACAACCACGCAATCTGGCACGGCTTTGTGCTGGGGGGAAGCCTCTGCCATTTTCTGGCGATTTATCTCTACGTTTCCTGAATAACAGGGGCCGGATGGCCCCTGGTCAGGTTGCTCAGCTTAATGCATAGGGCAGCGGTTGAATGGTCAGCTTGCCCGTTTCATCACCCTGCACACGTAACTCACTGTCAGGCTCAAGATCGTTATTCAACACCACCTGAATCCACACTGTACCGTCATCCAGGCGGCAGGCAGTGAGAACGGTTCCGGTACGACGCCAGTTGTCACCCAGCTTCAGCTCCAGCCCGTCGTTAGCCGCCGGAAGATGCGTTGCTGTACCCGCCAGCCAGTAGAGGGCGCGCTTGTTTGCACCGCGAAATTTCGCCCTGGCAACCATCTCCTGACCGCTGTAACACCCTTTTTTAAAACTGATGGCGTCCAGCGCCTGAAGATTGGTCGCCTGTGGAATAAACTGGCTGCTGCTGACATCGTCAATTACCGGGAAACCGGCTTCGATATCGAGCGCAAGCCATTGTGCGCTGTCGGCGAGCTGCGCCTGGCCTTTCAGCGCATCCTGCAACGTCAGCGCGATATCATGGCTGGTTACCACCATAAAGCGCTCGGCAGGCAGAGCAAACCACAGCAGGGTGGTTTCACCCTGCTGCACCACAGGGTTTTCAGCATCGGGTAACTGGTCAAAACAGCCGGCTAACGCAGCCCGCGCCTGCAAACCCGCCACGCCCAGCAAAGTCGCGTCGTCATCGGCGCTGATACTGATTTTTGAGAACACAGCATATTTTTTCAGCTCTGTAATCTGCGCATCGCGCAGACTGCGTCGTAACAGATAGGCCAGCCCTTCACCACGATGAAAAAGACGCAGATTGCTCCACATTTTACCTTTGGCATCGCAATGCGCGGCAGGAAGATGTTGACTGGCAGACAGCGCAGCGACATCCAGCGTCACCTGCCCCTGAAGATAGCTGATGCAGTCTGCGCCGGTTACCTGAACCAGCGCCCACTCTTCCAGTGAAATCAACGTCAATGGCAGGCGCGATGAAGCCGCAGGTTGACGAGGCGGAAAAGATAAAGTCGGCATGATGTATTCCTGAATGAAGATAAGCTCTGCCGGTCATGTTAGAAGAGCCGACCGGCTTTGCAACCAGTTTCCTGGAAACGACGCACAAAACGCGTGATATCCCTGTAACAAATGCAGCTGCTTTGCGAAACGGCTCGTAAGCTAAAAATTGCTGCATCAACATCCCGTGCAAAACGCGATACACTGACGGCCATGTTTGACTGACTGACGATGATAAAATGGACATTAATAATAAAGCCCGTGTTCACTGGGCCTGCCGTCGCGGCATGCGTGAACTGGATATCTCCATCATGCCGTTTTTTGAGTACGAATATGATTCATTGAGTGACAGCGATAAACAGGTTTTCGTTCGACTGCTGGAAAGTGACGATCCGGATCTGTTCAACTGGTTGATGAACCACGGCGAACCGCCTGATGCAGAACTGAAGCGCATGGTGCAACTGATTCAGCAGCGAAACAAGCAACGTGGCCCTGTGGCACTCTGACCTGCGGGTCTCCTGGCGTGCGCAGTGGGTTTCGTTGCTGCTGCATGGCATGGTGATCATCGCCTTACTGCTTGCCCCCTGGCCCGCCAGTTACACGGTGGTGTGGATGCTGTTGTTGACGCTGGTGGTGTTTGAATGCGTACGCAGCCAGCGGCGAATCGGCAGCAGGGAAGGTGAGATTGCCCTGTTTGAGGGAAGACAGTTTCAGTGGCGACAGCGGCGCTGGCAAATCAGCGGACGTCCGTGGATAACCCGTCAGGCAATCCTGATACCACTGCGTTCGGCAAAAGGTGAACAGGAAAAGTTGTGGCTGGTTGCTGACAGCATGTCTGCCGAGGAGTGGCGGGATTTGCGCAAACATTTGATATGTGGCGCGCCAGGCCATAAATAACGGGCGTAATCCTCAATTACTGGTTTAACTGCGCTCCAGAGAGCCAGTCTTATCTTAACCGCACTTTTCAGGGGCAGGGACAGGGGGAGGCAGCGCAGAGTCTTTAAGCCTGCGAGTTGCAGATTGAGATTCGATCAGGCCGTGAAAGGATTGTTGCGTCAGGCAAACCGCCAGCCTGGTGGTTTGCCTGACGGATTAAAGCAGGGCTGCCATCTCTGTCAGGATCTATTCACACCACTGCGCAATGCGCTCATCGGTAGCGTCATACTGATTGACGTCGTCCAGCGCGAGGCCAACGAAATGGCGGCCATCTGCTGTCAGCGGTTTTTTGCTGGTAAACTGGTAACCCTCGTTTGGCCACAGGCCAACAAATTGCACCGCAAGGGGAGCCAGAATGTCATGCAACATGCCCAGCGCATCCAGGAACCACTCGCTGTAATCGGCCTGATCGCCCATGCCATACAGCGCCACAACTTTACCGCGTAAATTAAGCGTGGGCAGTTTATGCCAGACAGCTTCCCAGTCTTCCTGTAACTCACCAAAATCCCAGGTGGGGATGCCGAGGATTAACATGTCATACTGTTCCATCAGTTCCGGGGCATCGTCTTTCAGGTTGTGCAGGGTAACAAGATCTTCACCGATAAAATCGCGGATTTTCTCTGCCGCCATTTCGGTGTAGCAAGTGCTTGAACCGTAAAAAAGACCAATATTCATTTCTGATTAACTCAATGTTCGTGGTGCAATGGGGCGGATTATATCAGAATTGCACCCCGGCAGTGTTGCCGCCGTCAGCGCAGAAAGTAAGGGGAAAAGGTGCAGGATAACGATCGGATAGAACAGTTTCTTGACGCTATATGGTCAGAGCGAAATCTGGCGGAGAATACCCTGGCCTCCTACCGGCTGGATTTAACCTCGCTGGCGGAGTGGCTGGCCCACCATGATTCGGACCTGCTGCGGGTGGATTCAGCCCAGTTACAGGCTTTTCTGGCTGAACGGGTCGAGGGGGGATATAAAGCCACCAGCTCAGCGCGCCTGCTCAGCGCCATGCGTCGCCTGTTTCAGTACCTCTATCGTGAAAAACTGCGTGAAGACGACCCCAGTGCCATTCTGGCCTCACCAAAGCTGCCGCAGCGGCTGCCGAAAGATCTCAGCGAAGCTCAGATTGAGCGTCTGCTTCAGGCTCCGGGAACTGAACAGCCGGTAGAACTGCGTGATAAAGCCATGCTGGAGCTGTTGTATGCCACCGGTCTGCGCGTCACGGAGCTGGTCAGCCTGACGTTGAATAATCTCAGTCTGCGTCAGGGCGTGGTGCGGGTAATTGGCAAAGGCAATAAAGAGCGGCTGGTCCCTCTGGGGGAAGAAGCCGTGCACTGGCTGGAGCAGTATATTGAGTATGGTCGCCCGTGGTTGCTTAACGGTCAGGCTCTGGATGTGCTGTTTCCCAGTAACCGTGCGCAACAAATGACCCGACAAACTTTCTGGCATCGGATTAAACATTACGCCACACTGGCGGGGATCGACAGCGAGAAACTCTCACCCCACGTGCTACGCCATGCATTTGCCACTCATCTGTTGAACCACGGCGCGGATCTGCGTGTCGTACAGATGCTGCTGGGACACAGTGATTTGTCGACCACCCAGATCTACACGCATGTCGCCACAGAGCGGCTGCGTCAGTTACATCAACAGCATCATCCCCGCGCTTAGCGCGAAGGTAAACAGCCCGACAATGAGGCTTTAAGGACATTAAATGAACAAGCGTCACCTTTTACTTTCACTGCTGATAACCGCATTTACCGGTTTTGCCCATGCTGACGATGCGGCCATCCGCCAGTCGTTGACAAAACTGGGCCTGCAACAGATTGAAATCCAGCCTTCCACACTGCCCGGTATGAAAACCGTGCTGTCAGAAAGCGGCGTGTTATATATCACCGACGATGGAAAACAATTCATTCAGGGACCGCTGTATGACGTCAGCGCGGGCCAGCCGGTCAATGTAACCAATAAACTGCTGGAGAAGAAAGTTGAAGCACTGCGCGATGAGATGATCATCTATAAAGCGCCAAAAGAACAACATGTGATCACCGTCTTTACCGACATCACCTGTGGCTATTGTCACAAGCTGCACGCGCAGATGGCTGACTACAATGCGCTGGGTATCACCGTCCGCTACCTTGCTTTTCCGCGTGAAGGGATGAACGGTCAGGTAGCAAAAGATATGAAATCGATCTGGTGCGTGGCCGATCGTAAAAAAGCCTTCGATGCCGCCATGAAAGGCGAAGCCGTTTCACCTGCCGACTGCAAAATCGATCTTGCTAAACAATACCAACTGGGCGTGCTTTATGGCATTCAGGGGACACCGGCTATCCTGTTGCAGAACGGCATGATGGTTCCGGGCTACCAGGGACCACAGGAAATGAAGCAAATGCTTGACAGCCAGAAGGGTGGCTGAGCGCAGTGAACAGCAAAACTGAACTCCGTCGCCGGGAGGCGGCGGAAGGCTGTCTCCTGCCGGACGATCTTCATCCTTTGCTGCGGCGTCTCTACCTGTATCGCGGCGTTAAGCAGGCAACCGAACTGGAGCGTGGCGCAAAGTATCTTCATGCCTTCCATTCTCTCGATGGCATTGAGCAGGCAGCAACGATTCTTCATCAGGCGATTGTCGACAACCTGTGCATCATGATTGTTGGGGATTTCGATGCTGACGGCGCAACCAGTACCGCCCTGACGGTACTGGCGCTGCGCAGCATGGGGGGATGTAACGTTAAGTATCTGGTGCCCAATCGCTTTGATGATGGCTATGGTCTGAGTCCGGAAGTGGTGGAGCAGGCCGCTGCCCGCGGCGCACAGCTGATAGTCACCGTGGATAATGGTATTTCTTCTCATGCTGGCGTCAGTCTGGCGCATGAAAAAGGCATCGCGGTAGTGATCACCGACCACCATCTGCCGGGCGAAACGCTGCCCGAGGCAGAGGCTATCGTTAATCCAAACCTCGATGGCTGCGGCTTTCCTTCCCGAACGCTGGCCGGTGTGGGGGTGGCCTTTTACCTGATGCTGGCTTTGCGCGCCAGATTGCGACAAAGCGGTGTCGAAACATTGCCGAATCTGGCTGAGCTACTTGATCTGGTGGCACTGGGCACCGTTGCCGATGTGGTGCCGCTTGATGCCAATAATCGCATTCTGGTCTGGCAGGGACTAAACCGCATTCGCGCCGGTAAGTGCCGGGTGGGGATCCGGGCCTTGCTGGAAATCGCCGGGCGAGACGCTCGCCAACTTGCGGCAAACGATCTTGGCTTTGCATTGGGCCCCAGGTTGAATGCGGCGGGGCGACTTGATGATATGTCCATCGGCGTGGCACTGCTGCTCAGTGAAGACCTGGCTCAGGCCCGAATGCTGGCGGCAGAACTGGATGCGTTAAATCAGACGCGCAAAGAGATAGAGCAGGGGATGCAGGCGGAAGCGCTGGCGCTGTGTGACAGACTTGAACGCAGCAGCGAGGCACTGCCGACAGGTATTGCTATGTATCATCCGGAGTGGCATCAGGGGGTGGTTGGCATTCTGGCATCAAGGCTGAAAGAGCGTTTTCACCGACCGGTCATTGCCTTTGCCCCTTCCGGCGATGGCACCCTGAAAGGTTCAGGCCGCTCGATTGCCGGGTTGCATATGCGTGATGCGCTGGAGCGGCTGGATAGCCTGAATCCGGGGCTGATGCTCAAATTTGGCGGTCACGCAATGGCCGCAGGCCTGACGCTGGAAGAAGCAAAGTTTGAAACCTTCCGTCAGCAATTTGGCGAACTGGTGGGTGAATTACTGGATGCGGAAGCGTTGCAGGGGGTGGTCTGGTCGGATGGCGAGCTGCTGGCACAGGAGCTGACCCTGCCGACGGCTGAATTGCTGCGCGGTGCCGGGCCGTGGGGACAGGCCTTTCCGGAGCCGCAGTTCGACGGCAAATTTAAGCTTATTCAACAGCGTCTGGTGGGAGAACGACACCTGAAGGTAATGCTGGAACCTCTCGGCGGCGGTCCGTTGATCGACGGTATCGCTTTTAATATTGATACCACCCAGTGGCCTGATCCCAGCGTCAGACAGGTCACGCTGGCCTATAA
Source organism: Erwinia papayae (assembly GCF_058241465.1). Lineage (NCBI taxonomy): Bacteria > Pseudomonadati > Pseudomonadota > Gammaproteobacteria > Enterobacterales > Erwiniaceae > Erwinia > Erwinia papayae. Next base: position 274,093 of record NZ_JBZCHT010000002.1, on the reverse strand, counting down.
ACTTGATATCAACGAGTTTCGCGGCAATCGCAGCGTGCAGCTGATTATTGAACGAATATGGCCGTTGTAAAAGGGGCTGGATGAGCGCGCGCGACCGTCAACAACAGTCTGATTAAGCCCGCGAATCACGCTTTTCAACGCTACAAACCCCCCGTGAATTCGGGTAAACTACGCCATTACATTGCAGATTGTAGAAGACTGAAAACATGTTTGAAATTAACCCGGTAAAAAACCGAATTCAGGATCTCTCTGAGCGCAGCGGCGTTCTCAGGGGTTATCTTTGACTACGATGCGAAGAAAGAGCGTCTAGAAGAAGTTAACGCCGAGCTGGAACAGCCGGACGTGTGGAATGAGCCTGAGCGCGCGCAGGCGCTGGGCAAAGAGCGTTCCTCGCTGGAAGCCATTGTTGCGACACTGGATCAGATGAGTCAGGGGCTGGAAGACGTTTCCGGCCTGCTGGACCTGGCGGTGGAAGCCGAAGATGAAGATACCTTCAACGAAGCCGTGGCAGAGCTGGATACGCTGGAGAAGAAACTGGCAGAGCTGGAGTTCCGCCGCATGTTCTCCGGTCAGTACGACAGTGCGGATTGCTATATCGACATCCAGGCCGGTTCCGGCGGCACCGAAGCCCAGGACTGGGCCAGTATGCTGGTGCGGATGTATCTGCGCTGGGCCGAAGCGAAAGGCTTCAAAACTGAAATCATTGAAGAATCTGAAGGTGACGTTGCCGGCACCAAATCGGCCACCTTGCGCATTATGGGCGACTATGCCTTTGGCTGGTTACGTACGGAAACCGGCGTACATCGCCTGGTACGTAAAAGTCCATTTGATTCCGGTGGTCGCCGCCACACCTCGTTCAGCTCTGCGTTTATTTATCCGGAAGTGGATGACGATATTGATATTGAAATCAACCCGGCTGACCTGCGTATCGACGTCTATCGCGCCTCGGGTGCCGGTGGTCAGCACGTAAACCGGACAGAATCTGCGGTGCGTATCACCCATATTCCCACCAATACCGTCACGCAGTGCCAGAATGACCGTTCTCAGCATAAGAACAAAGACCAGGCAATGAAGCAGATGAAAGCGAAGCTGTACGAGCTGGAAATGCAAAAGAAAAATGCTGAGAAACAGGCGCTGGAAGATAACAAATCCGACATTGGCTGGGGCAGTCAGATCCGCTCTTATGTACTGGATGACTCCCGTATCAAGGATTTGCGCACCGGCGTGGAAACCCGCAATACTCAGGCGGTGCTGGATGGCGATCTGGACCGATTTATTGAAGCAAGTCTGAAAGCAGGACTATAAGGAACTGACATGTCTGAACAACAACCGCAGAGTGCTGACGCCGCACTGGAACTGAATAATGAACTGAAAACGCGTCGTGAAAAGCTCAGTGCGCTGCGTGAAAATGGCGTGGCATTTCCGAATGATTTCCGTCGTGACACCTTGTCAGAGCAGCTTCATGCGGCTTATGACTACAAAGAAAACGAAGAACTGGAGGCGCTTGGTATTGAGGTGAGCGTCGCCGGTCGTATGATGACTCGCCGCATCATGGGCAAAGCTTCGTTTGTTACCTTGCAGGACGTGGGTGGCCGCATTCAGCTGTATGTCTCTCGTGATGACCTGGCAGAAGGTATCTACAACGAGCAGTTTAAAAAATGGGATCTTGGCGATATCGTCGGTGCGCGCGGTAAGCTGTTTAAAACCAAAACCGGCGAGCTGTCGATTCACTGCCATGAACTGCGTCTGCTGACCAAGGCTTTACGCCCGCTGCCGGACAAATTCCACGGACTGGCCGATCAGGAAACCCGTTACCGTCAGCGTTATCTCGATCTGATTGCCAACGACGATTCGCGCAACACCTTTAAAGTCCGTTCGAAAATTATGGCAGGTATCCGCAACTTTATGGTTGGCCGTGATTTTATGGAAGTGGAAACACCGATGATGCAGGTGATCCCCGGTGGCGCATCAGCCCGACCGTTTATCACCCATCATAACGCGCTGGATATTGATATGTACCTGCGTATCGCGCCAGAGCTGTATCTGAAGCGACTGGTGGTTGGTGGTTTTGAACGCGTATTTGAAATCAACCGTAACTTCCGCAATGAAGGTATTTCCCCACGCCATAATCCTGAGTTCACCATGATGGAACTCTACATGGCGTATGCGGATTACAGGGATTTGATCGAGCTGACCGAGAGCCTGTTCCGTACGCTGGCGCAGGAGGTGCTGGGCAGCACCGTGGTGCCTTATGGTGAAGAGGAGTTTGACTTCGGTAAGCCCTTTGCAAAGCTGACCATGAAAGAGGCGATCCTGAAGTACCGGCCAGAAACCGACCTTGCCGATCTTGATGATATGGAAAAAGCGACGGCGATTGCACAGTCGCTGGGCATCAAAGTCGAGAAAAGCTGGGGACTGGGACGCGTGGTGACGGAAATCTTTGAAGAGACGGCGGAAAGCCATCTGATCCAGCCAACTTTTATCACCGAATATCCGGCAGAGGTATCACCGCTGGCGCGGCGCAACGATCTCAACCCGGAAATCACTGACCGCTTTGAGTTCTTTATTGGTGGACGTGAAATCGGCAACGGTTTCTCAGAGCTGAACGATGCGCAGGATCAGGCAGAACGTTTCCTTCAGCAGGTGAATGCCAAAGACGCGGGTGATGATGAGGCGATGTTCTACGATGAAGACTACGTCACCGCGCTGGAGCATGGTTTGCCACCCACTGCGGGTCTGGGCATTGGTATCGACAGGATGGTGATGCTGTTTACCAACAGCCACACGATTCGTGATGTGATCCTGTTCCCGGCTTTACGGCCCGGCAGTAAGTAATCTCTCTGCATTCAGTATCGGGGCGAAATTATTCGCCCCTTTTTTTTTTGCTGATCGGGATCAGAAAAAAGTTATATCTGCCATCACAACCTTCTGTCAGCGCTGAGCGATGCCAGTCGCTGTCTGCGCTGGCAAACTTTGCAGCACAGCATAATGAGGGGGCGCACCCTCATGAATCAGGCCGGGCCTCGCGTAATTGCATCAAACATTCAGTGCTGCTGCACCCGCCACGCCCAGCGTTTTATCGCCTTGCGATATAGCACCAGAACTATGTCATAAGCCACAGCCGTAGCCAGCAGGGTGAGCAGTACATCAGAGAAAAAAACCATAAATCGTCGAAATTTTCCTGACTTGCACTGCCATGCAACCAGCAAGAAAAGCTGTTAGCTGCTCCCGGGCTAATAAACTTTGAAGAGTCAATCAGCTGGGCAAAGAGACAGAACAGCAAGATAAACAGAACTGTCTTAGCGCTACGCCGGACAATCTTCACCATAGCCATAACTTTTTACCTCAATGTAACCACGTGCTTTCAGTCTTCTCATGCAAGTTACATTCACCAGCGCTGTCCTCATAAGGCACCCACGAAAGAAGGCAAAATCTGAATTATTTTTAAGAGTTATACAACCTTCCGAAACCACACCCGGATGCAGTCGAAAATTCCCCCGTCGGACTCCTTCAACCCACGTATGATCTCCAGGCCCTGAACCATCAACCCCAGTGAAATCGTAACAGCCGGTAAGACAGTTTTAAGGTTTATGCGGGCAGCACCTGATCAATGTCCGCTTCAACTATGCTCAGGATTATCACAACTCACAGTCTGGCTAATCAGGCTGTTTTCATTCTCAGGGAGTAAAGTTGATGCGCAAGTTTTCCATAATCGTTATCACTGCCGGTCTTCTTATGGCGGTCAGTTCTCAGGCCGACGCGAAAGGCTGCCTGAAAGGGGCCGCGGTAGGCGGCGTGGCGGGTCATATCAAACATCATGGCGTCGCCGGGGCGGCGGCGGGTTGTGCGGTGGGGCATCATATGGCGAGTAAAAAACAGAAAGAGGCGGCTAAGCAACAGAATCAACAATAAGCAAGGTCTCCAAAGCTCATCTGCCTGCGCCTCTGACCCCGTCACGGTGATCCGAGGCCAGGCTTGCTCTTCTCTTAGCGGTCGGCAGCGGGTATCAGTTCAGCAAACCGGCTCCGACATTCACCGACAGTCCCAGAACGGCCAGATTGAAAATAAATGAGATGACTGATTGCAGTAGCGTCAGTTTGCGTATCTCTGTGGTGCCTGTTGCCACATCGGCGGTTTGCGCTGCCACGGCGATGGTAAAAGAGAAGTAAAGAAAATCCCAGTATCCTGGCCTGGCGTTTTTTTCCGGGAAAATAAATGGGCTGACGCTGTCGCTACGATGCAGATAGTGCTGGTGAGCATAGTGCATGGCAAAGGCGCTGGGCAGTAATGCCCATGAGGCAATCAGGGTCAGTACCGTCAGCAGCAGATGCAGTGTGCGCGCCGAACCGGTGAGGTGTTTCAGCGTCGGCAGCTCGCTAAGGATCGCCACAATACTGGTCACACAGGCCACGATCACCAGCGTCAGCACCAGCGCGGCACTTTGATCCTGGACGCTGGCGATATGCCTGATCTTATCGGCATCAGTACGCAACATACGAAACCAGATTAGCGCCAGATAGATCCACGCCAGCACATTCCAACTTATCAGCAAACGTTGCAATTGCCCTGATTGCGCAGGCAGGACAAAGTAACAAACCAGACCGGCAGCAATAGCGAAAATCAGGCGCAGCCGGGCAAACAGGTGGGTGGTCAGAGAACTGGACATGATGTGGCGTTTCTAAGTGAATGCTCAATCAGTCAACTGTAGACGGTGACCGGGAAAACGCCCGGACGTTCTGCTTTTTTCGCTGAACGAACAGGCTTCCCGGCAATCATGACTTGATGGCGGTATCCAGCCACTGTTTAAAGCTGGCATAAGGGACATACAGCGAGACGTTTTTATACAGTGCCTTGCCGGTTTTTAAGTCATTAATGCGGTCAGAATAACCCACAATAACGCCAGCGATGGAGTCATCAGATGCGTTGTACACCGCGCCACCGGACATCCCTTTCACCACCACCGCATCGGAGGCCACCACCACACATCCCAGCTTATTCCAGTCATTTTGCAGCCCGGTATTAATCAGACTGGTGCCGGTAGAGGCCACCGGCATGGCGGAAATAAAGCTGTAGCCATACATGTTGATTTTGTCGCCAATATGTCCGTTACGAAAATGTGGCGGCTGGATGTTGGGATTGGGGTGATAGACCACCGCCAGGTCGCACAGTGGGTGTCTGGCTTTGACCCGATAAAGCGAATATTTTGCCACATGGGCAGCGGTCAGGCTGTATTCAGACGTCAGGGGAATGGTGGTGCCTAATGTACCAATGCCCAACACGGTTGGAATACCGGTAACGGTCATATCGACCCGTTTTTCCGCTTCGCGGCTGTACTCATAATGCCCAACTGAGCACCCGGCCAGTATCAGAGATAGCAGGCTTATTGCGCATCGCATTTTTAGTCCTCGAAAAGAATTGATCAAGCACGTCACATCAAACGCCCGGTAATCCGTCATCGAGGTATCGGCAAACGCTCAAGAAGCTTTAATCTTTTTTACTTAACACAAAGCCTGATGCATTCTGCGTCAAATGACAATTGTTTGTCGCTGCTGAACGACAAAACTAAGAACGATCTGAGTTTTACTGATAAAAATTCATTAACAGTCAGGCTGATAAATCAGGCTCTGACTGGACCTGTTATGCAACAGCAACGTACTTTTCAGCGCACGGACCCCCTGCTCAGGGCCGCCAGAGCCGTTACGGATGCTTAATGTTAACGGTATGTAAGCATCCATCATACTTAAGCTAAATGATATTTGTGATGTAGATCAATTTTAGTCACTATTAGAGCGGAGTCCGAGCTCTTTTACTACCGGGAATGACTGGTGGTAAAACCTGAAGAATATCTGGAGATAGAAACATGCCCGTTTCCTTACTGGCGCTGGCGTTGAGTGCCTTTGCCATTGGCACCACGGAATTTGTCATCATGGGATTGCTACCGGAAGTGGCCGCCGATTTAACGGTATCGATCCCCTCTGCCGGCTGGTTGATTAGCGGCTATGCGCTGGGGGTGGCGATTGGCGCGCCGATAATGACCTTACTGACCGCAAAGTTGCCGCGTAAAAGTACGCTGATTCTGCTGATGGCAATTTTTATTGTCGGTAACATTCTTTGTGCGTTGGCCTACAGCTATAACCTGCTGATGCTGGCAAGAGTAATTACCGCGCTCTGCCATGGTGCCTTCTTCGGAATTGGCTCAGTGGTGGCGGCCAGCCTGGTCGCGCCGGGTAAACAGGCTTCAGCGGTGGCGCTGATGTTTACCGGACTGACGCTGGCGAACGTACTGGGTGTACCGTTGGGGACCTGGTTTGGTCAGCTTCTCGGCTGGCGCGCCACTTTCTGGGGCGTATCGGCTATCGGCCTGCTGGCCTTTATTTCCCTGCTGTTCAGTCTGCCTGGCAATCGGGACGAAAAACCGGTGCATCTCGCCAGTGAGATTGGCGCACTGGCTAACGGAAAATTGTGGCTGTCGCTGCTGATGACCGTCTGTTTTGCTGCGGCGATGTTTGCGCTGTTCAGCTACATTGCGCCGCTGTTGTTGCAGGTGACCGGCATCAGCAATCGCGGCGTCAGCTGGACGCTGTTTCTGATTGGCGCAGGTCTGACGGTGGGTAATATTCCTGGCGGCAGGCTGGCCGACTGGAAAGTGTCATTCAGCCTGATCCTCAGCTTTTCGCTGATTGCGCTGTTCTCGCTGGTGTTCAGCTGGACCAGCCATGCGGTGTGGCTGGCGGAAATCACCCTGTTTCTCTGGGCGATGGCGACCTTTGCCATTGTGCCCGGCTTGCAGATTAACGTGGTACGCCACGGTAAGGACGCGCCCAATCTGGTTTCGACGCTGAATATATCCGCTTTCAACGTTGGCAATGCCTTTGGTGCCTGGGCTGGCGGCGCGGTAATCGGCTCTGGCTTTGGACTGACGGTGGTGCCGGTAGTGGCCGCCGGGCTGGCAGTGGCTGGCCTGCTGGTATCTCTGATTACCTTTCGTCGTTCAGGCGGGCGACCGCAAACCGCCCGGGCTTAATCCAACAGCGCCGCCAGTCGCTGAGTAAACAGGCTGATATGCTGTTGCAGATGGGCGCAGAAGGCATCCGTCAGTGCAGAAGAGGGGCGGTGGCGCGGTCTGATCAGACTGACGGTAAAGGGGATTTCGGCGCTGAAGCGTCTGATGGTCACGCAGCTGCCCGCATACTCCATCGCGGTCAGCGGATTGACTACCGACACGCCGACTCCGGCTCTGACCATCGAACAGACCGATGCCGCGCTGTGGGTTTCCATCACCATCCTCCGCTCCACTCCCTGCTCGTTGAACAGTTTATCCAGTAGCTGACGATAGCTGTCGGTGCGTGACAGGCTGATGTAGTTTCTGCCACTGAAATCCTGGGGTGTCAGGCAGTTTTTTTGCGCCAGTTCATCTCCGGGGGGCAGGACACAGACTTCCATTGCGGTGAAGAGTTCGGTGCGTTCAGTACCGGCAGGCGTCTGACCGGTTTCGGTCAACCCCAGATCATAGCGCTGGGCGGAGAGCCACTCCTCCAGCAGCGGCGACTCCTGCGCAATAATGTTCAGACTGACCTCCGGGTAGCGTTGTAAAAAAGGCTGGCAGAGCAGCGGCAGCAGCGACTGGGAAAACACCGGCAGGCAGGCGAGGGAAAGCTCACCCTGGCGAAACTGGCGCAGTCCTTCGGCGGCGCTGATAATGCGGTCCAGTCCGTACCATGAACGCTGAACCTCTTCAAACAGCCGCAATCCCTGGACCGTGGGTTGCAGGCGACCGCGCACCCGGTCAAACAGCTTCAGCCCGCTGAGTTTTTCAAATCTTGCCAGTTCGCGACTCACCGTCGGCTGCGAGGTATGCAGCAGCGCTGCCGCCTCCGTCAGGTTACCGGTGGTGACCACCGCGTGGAAAATCTCAACATGGCGCAGCGTAATGCCCGTCATTGCCCGCTCCTGAAAATCAAAGCTATATCATGGATGAATAGAGTGCCTTAAAACAGATATTTTTAATCATTGCCTTGCTGTGGCGTAATAGGCCTTTACCCTCAGGAGAAATTTTATGCCACGTCTGCTCAGTAACACGGAAACTGCACTCAACCGCGATAACCTTCTGCCACTGGCGCAAAAGTCAGGGGGACCGCTGTGGGTCTATGATGCTGATATCATTCGCGCGCGCATCGCACAGTTACAGCAGTTTGACGTGGTGCGCTTTGCGCAGAAAGCCTGTTCCAATATTCATATTCTGCGGCTGATGCAGGCTGCCGGGGTGAGAGTGGATTCGGTGTCCCTCGGAGAAATTGAGCGTGCGCTGGTCGCCGGATTCCAGCCCGGTGGCGATGACATCGTGTTCACCGCCGATGTGCTTGACGTGCCGACGCTGGCGCGGGTGGCTGAACTAAAAATTCCGGTCAATGCCGGGTCGGTGGATATGCTTGAACAACTGGGCGAGGTCTCTCCGGGACATCCGGTCTGGTTGCGTATCAACCCGGGTTTCGGTCACGGACACAGCCAGAAAACCAATACCGGCGGCGAAAACAGCAAACACGGTATCTGGCCTGAGGATCTGCCGCTGTCGCTGGCCGCGCTGCAACGCCATCAGCTGAAGCTTGTTGGCATTCACATGCATATCGGATCCGGCGTGGACTATGGTCACCTGGAGCAGGTCTGCGATGCGATGGTGCATCAGGTGGTCAGTTTCGGTCAGGATTTGCATGCCATCTCCGCTGGCGGCGGGCTGTCGATTCCTTACCGTCCGGGCGAAGAGGCGATCAATACCGATCATTATTTCAGCCTGTGGGATGCGGCGCGTAAACGCATTGAACAGCATCTGGGCCATCCGGTGAAGCTGGAAATCGAGCCAGGTCGTTTCCTGGTGGCGGAGTCCGGCGTGCTGGTTTCTCAGGTTCGTGCCGTTAAGCAGATGGGCAGCCGTCACTTCGTGCTGGTGGATGCCGGGTTTAATGACCTGATGCGGCCTGCGATGTATGGCAGCTACCACCATATCTCCGCGATGGCGGGAGAAGGGCATCAGCTTGATGAACAACGCACCGTGGAAAGCGTGGTGGCCGGGCCGCTGTGCGAATCCGGCGATGTCTTTACGCAGCTGGAAGGGGGGCAGGTAGAGACGCGCTCGCTGCCGGATGTGCAGGTGGGCGATTACCTGGTGTTTCACGATACCGGTGCCTACGGTGCCTCTATGTCTTCAAATTACAACAGCCGCCCGCTGCTGCCGGAAGTGCTGTTTGAAAACGGTCAGTCGCGTCTTATCCGCCGCGCCCAGACGATAGAGGATTTGCTGGCGCTGGAACAGCAGCTGGCATAACTCAGCTCTGGCCCGGCGCACCCACCGAGTGGCGACGCACCAGCGTCGGGCTGAAGATATTGGTCACTTCCGGTAACGGCTGGTTATTGGCTAAGGCCAGTGCCAGCGCGGCGGCCTGCTGCGCCATGGTCACAATCGGGTAGCGAATGGTGGTCAGACGTGGCCGGACATAGCGTGAAACCAGTACGTCATCAAAGCCAATCAGCGACATCTCTTCCGGCACCCGCACCCCGTTGTCACTCAGTACCGCCAGCGCACCGGCGGCCATCGAATCGTTATAGCAGGCGACGGCGGTAAAGGGTTTACCGCGTCCGAGCAGCTCTGTCATCGCCTGTTCGCCGCCCACTTCATCCGGTTCACCCTGCGCCACCAGCCGATCATTACAGGGCAGATGGTGTTCACGCAGCGCGTCGTAATAGCCCTGAAGCCGATCTTCGGCGTCAGAAATAGGATGGTTCGAGCAGATAAAGGCAATATTCTGGTGCCCCTGCTGAATCAGGTGGCGGGTTGCCAGCCAGGCACCGTAGCGATCATCCAGAGCAATACAGCGTTTTTCATAGCCCGGCAGCGCCCGGTTGATCAGGACCATGCCGGGGATTTGTGCCATCAGCGGTAACAGCTCGTTATCCGGGATCTTTTTGGCGTGGACCACCAGCGCGCCACAACGATGGCGGATCAACTGCTCAATCGCCTGACGCTCTTTTTGCTCAATATGGTAACCATTGCCAATCAGTAAAAAATTGCCGGTCTCATAGGCGACCTGCTCCACCGCCTTGACCAGCGCACCGAAGAAGGGATCGGAAACATCACCGACCACCAGCCCCATCGTTTTGGTTGACTGCTGCGCCAGCGCACGGGCGTTGGCATTCGGATGATACTGTAACTGCACCATCGCGCTGTTCACCGCCTGCCGTGAACTTTCACTGGCTTTCGGTGAATTGTTTATGACTCGGGAAACCGTGGCGACGGAAACGCCAGCCAGCCTGGCAACATCCTTAATCGTGCCCATAAATCGTAAGCCTTCCTGGGTAAACGTTTACATCCGCTCAGTGTTGCGGAATTCTCCTGTCACTTCAAGCAGACAGAATGTCAGCGGCGTCGCAAAGCCTGATAAAAGCCGCGCAAAGATTATCCGCCGGGTGGCGATTCAAAACCGGCGCTGAATAATGTTATTCTGCGGTTAAATAACGCCGAAAAGCCTGCCGGAACGCCTGATGACCATAATAAAAGTGCCGCACCTCGCCCACTGGGGCGCCTTCACCGCCGTTGTCGAAGATGGCAAGCTTATCCGCTGTGAGCCGTTCTTCGCTGACCAGGATCCGTCACCGATGCTGAATACCATCCCGGAACTGGTCTATTCCGACAAGCGCATCCGCCAGCCAATGGTTCGTCGTTCATGGCTCAAATCCCGCGAGAAAAGTGATCGCACCCTGCGTGGGCGGGAGGATTTTGTCGCCGTGGATTGGGAAACCGCGCTGGATCTGGTGGCGGAGGAGAATCGCCGGGTGCGTGACCGTTACGGCCCCACCGGCATTTTTTCGGGGTCTTACGGCTGGTCTTCTGCGGGGCGTGTTAACCATGCCCGCACGCTGATCCGCCGTTTCTATTTTACCGGCGGCGGCGGTGTCGACCAGCTTGGTAACTACAGCTGGGGAGCGGCGCAGTTTTTCCTGCCCTACATTATCGGCACCTATATGCCGCTGACCGGGCGTGTCACCGACTGGCCGCAGGTGGTGGAGCATTGCGACATTTTTGTCGCCTTTGGCGGACTGGCGCTGAAAAACAGCCAGGTGGCTTCCGGCGGAGCGGGGCAGCACAGCCTGAAACCGGCGCTGCTGGAACTGGCGGCAAAAGGCACGCCGGTGATTAATATCAGCCCGATGCGCGATGACTGCCCGGCCTTTGTCAATGCCGAGTGGATTCCGATCCGCCCCAACACCGACGTGGCGCTGATGCTGGCGCTGGGCTACGAAATTGAACGCTCTGGCGCTGTGGATAACGCTTTTCTCGCTTCACACTGCGTCGGCTGGCCACAGCTGCGCAGCTACCTGCTGGGCGAGACGGACAGCACACCCAAAACGCCGGAGTGGGCCACTGAGATTACCGGCATTCCGGCCGCGCGCATCAGACTGCTGGCTGCGCAGTTGAGCGGAAAACGCAGCTTTATCACCTGCTCTTATTCCGTGCAGCGCGCTCATCGTGGCGAGCAGCCTTACTGGATGATGATTGCGCTCTCCTCGATGCTGGGGCAGCCAGGGTTGCCGGGGGCGGGCTTCTCCTTTGGTCATGGTTCGATGAACAGCGTCGGTAATCCGCGCGTTGAAGGCCCGGCCCCGCTGATGTCAACCGGCGTCAATCCGATTGCCGATCGGGCGATCCCGGTGGCCCGCATCAGCGATATGCTGTTGCATCCCAATGAGCCTTACCGTTTTCAGGGGCAGAGCCATACTTACCCGGAAATCCACCTGATCCACTGGGCGGGCGGTAATCCTTTCCATCACCATCAGCAGCTGAACCGCCTGGTGGAAGGCTGGCAGCGGCCGGATACAGTGATTGTACAGGATATCGTCTGGACCCCGGCGGCGCAGATGGCCGACATCGTGCTGCCGGTGACCACCACGCTTGAACGTAACGATATTGGCGGCTCCTCGCGCGATCGCTTTGTGCTGGCGATGCATCAGGCGATTAAACCGCAGCATCAGGCGCGCAACGATTTTGATATTTTTGCCGATCTGGCAGAAAGACTGGGTTACCGCGATACCTTCACCGAACAGCGCAACGAGGCGCAGTGGATAGAATACCTCTATCAGCAGTGCGCCCGGGCGCATCAGGAGAAGGGGATTGACTGGCCTGATTTCCATATCTTCTGGCAGGAAGGCCATGTAGAGGTGCCATCCGGCGGCAAACCTTTTGTCTTTATGGAGGCGTTTCGTGACGATCCCATTGCCAATCCAATCAAGACTGCCAGCGGCAAAATTGAGCTGTTCAGCAAGACGATTGCCGATTATCAGCTCGATGATTTCGCGCCACACCCGCAGTGGCAGCCGCCGAGAGAGTGGCTGGGTGCAGGGTTAAGCCAGCGCTTCCCGTTGCATATGATTTCCATTCAGCCTGGCGACCGTCTGCACAGTCAGATGGATGCCACGCCAACGGTGCAGGCGGCGAAAACCGCCGGTCACGAAACCCTGTGGATGCATCCGCAGGATGCCGGGCCACGTGGGATTGCGGACGGTGAAGTAATCGACGTCAGTAACGACCGTGGCAGGATGCTGGCCGGAGTGCGATTGACGGATGGCGTCAGTCCGGGCGTGGTGTTGATCGCCACCGGTGCCTGGTTCGATCCCGGCTTTGGCAAGGCCTGGCAACCTTACGACCGGGCCGGTAATCCGAATGTGCTGACGCTGGATATCGGTACCTCGTCGCTGACCCAGGGCCCTAACGCCATGAGCTGCCTGGTGGAGATTAAACGCGCCGCGACAGCTGAATGATAAAGATAACAATCTCATAGCTGGTTACATTTTGCGGATAACTGTTGCGAATGAGGGCTGGCTGCCGGCTCAGCCGTATTGCTACAGTGCTGATCCCAGAGGTATTGATGGGTGAACATCAAAAAGTCTTCATGCTTTATTTCACCGACCTGCGCCGATGCGCAGGTTTTTTTTATCTGCATACTGCCTGAGTGCGGTAATAAAATGAATTCTAACTGAAATCCCCGCGTTCTCTGCCGGTCAAAGGCCTGGCAATCACAGGCTGAAACACAGTTTCCCTGTTATCCTCGCGGCATTTTTTATATAACCCACAATCAGTTATCCCGATCAGCCGTGAAAGAATCCATGCCCCGCTTAAAGAAACTGTTGGCTAAAGACCAGGCGAAAGCGCCTTTTAACCCTCTCCGCTTCCGCCTGATCTGCTTTGGTGTGCTGACCTGCCTGGTTTTACTGCTGGCGCGGGTCGGCGATCTTCAGCTGATCAACCATCCGATGCTGGAGAAAGAGGCGGATGAGCGTTCACTGCGCACGGTGGCGATCCCCACTAACCGGGGGACGCTGCTGGATCGCAACGGCGAGGCGCTGGCGCTGAGCGTACCTTCGCGCGATATCATTGCCGATCCGCAGCGCGTGCTGGAAGCACATCCGGATTTTACCAGCGCAAAATGGCAGTATCTGGCGAATGCGCTGGACCAGCGGCCAGAGGATATTGCCCGCCAGATTAACGCCAGTCCCACCCGACGCTTCCTCTATCTCGGCCACAAAATTGAGCTGGGGATCGCCAAGGACATTGCAAAGCTGCATCTGGTCGGGATTACCACCGTGTATGACGACAGCCGCTTTTATCCGATGAGTGAGGCGACCGCCCCGCTTATCGGTATCGTTGGGGCCGAAAACAGCGGCCTGACCGGGCTGGAAAAGGGTTTTGATAAGGTGCTTCAGGGAACACCGGGCGAAGAAAAATATCGCCAGGACGCCAATGGCAACATTGTGGCGATGATCAACTATGAGCCGCCACGCCAGCCCCCCACGGTGCAGCTCAGCATTGATAAATTTGATCAATACACCCTCTACAGCAAACTGCGTGACGGCGTGTTGCTGAACAAAGCTGACTCCGGGGCTGCGGTCCTGATTAAGATTGATACCGGTGAAATCCTCGGCATGGCTTCTTATCCGTCATTTAACCCCAATAATTTTGGTGATGTCTCGCCCACACAGATGCGCAACGCCGCGATCAACGACAGCTATGAGCCGGGCTCAACAGTGAAGCCGCTGGTGGTGATGGAAGGTCTGGTCCGCAAGCTGGTACGCCCTGACTCGGTGCTGGATACCACGCCGTATCGCGTCAATGGTCACCTGATCCGTGATGTGGGCCACTGGCCTCGCCTGACGATGACCGGTATTTTGCAAAAATCCAGCGATATTGGCGTATCGCACATTGCGCTGGCGATGCCTGCTGAAGTGCTGGTCAATACATACCGCTCGTTTGGACTGGGTAAGCCAACTGGCCTGGGACTGACCGGAGAAAGCGTGGGCTATTTTCCGCTTCACCGTGAGCGTTGGGCCGATATCGAACGCGCCACTTTCTCGTTTGGCTATGGCCTGCGGGTCACGCCACTGCAAATCGCCCGTGAATACGCCACCCTTGGCTCTTTCGGCGTCTATCGTCCGCTGTCGATCACCAAAGTGACGCCGCCGGTAATGGGCACGCGGGTGGCCGATGAGGATATCGTTCGCTCAGTGGTTCATATGATGAAGAGCGATGCACTACCCGGCGGTAGTGGGGTGCGTGCGGCGGTGCCGGGTTACCGTCTGGCGATCAAAACCGGTACGGCAGAGAAAATGGGCAGCAGCGGTAAATATGATGGTGGCTATATCAACTATACCGCTGGCGTGGCACCGGCCAGCAATCCGCAGGTGGCGCTGGTGATTACGATTAACCACCCAACTGCGGGCGACCACTTCGGGGGATCGGTTGCCGCGCCGGTATTTGGCAACATTATCGGTCCGGTGTTGAAACATATGAACGTGGCGCCAGATGCACTTTACAGCACCCACAGTGGCACCTGAGTTACGCTCTGCAAAGGTCGGTAAACAAAGCCGCAAAGGTTTTACAGCTGGTAGCATTTTCGCTAACTCCGTTGCGTTTTGCTGCTGGCAGGTCGGGAGCACAGCTGCGAGGATGATTGTCCCAGAGGTATTGATTGGTGAGAAAGCAATCTGCTCCCGGCAGATTTACACCCTGTTAAATTGCACCAACCCACGCGGATGCGTGGGTTTTTTTTGCCTCATCACAGGCCATTCTGGCAATCACGTCTGGTTTTTCCCGTCTGACTTTCAGGTTACTGACAAATTCTTATTTACTGCATTTATTCTGCAAATCGGGAAGACAGGATCATGACTCTCTGATTCAGGCAATAAAACCAGCAAGTTACACGGCGAATCCGTCGGCTGATGGCGGGAAATAAAAATTATAAGCGGTTGATTACGAAATTCTTACGTTAAGAGGATGGAAATTAATCACCCTCTACAATCATAATATCCTCAGGCCAGTTGTTTACTGGCCTGACTTTTTTTGGGCGGTAGCGAAATGTTGCCTTGAATTTTTTGTTTCACTTGATCAGCAGATTCCCATGACCCCAACATCCAGGAAAATCTCACCTTCTCTGCGTAAAAAAATCCTGATCCTGATTTTGATCCTCCTTGTCGCGGCACTCATCTGGCGCTTCTGGCCTCATGGTTCAGTGGGTAAAGCGGGTGTACATGGTGCACCGCCAGCGGGTGGACCTCCGCCGGGCGGCCCGGGCGGGATGATGTTTGGTGGGCCTGCGGCGGTTCACGCTGGTGTGGTGACCACGGCGGATGTGCCGGTGTATCTGACGGCGCTGGGTACGGTTATCCCGAACGCTTCCGTCACCGTCACCAGCCGGGTGGATGGTCAGCTGATGAAGGTTTACTTCACCGAGGGGCAAAAAGTTCAGGAAGGTCAGCTGCTGGCGCAGATTGATCCACGCAGCTATCAGGCGACCCTCGCGCAGTATCAGGGCAGTCTGAACCAGAATCAGGCGCTGCTGAAAAGCGCTGAGCTGACGCTGGCACGCTACCGCAAACTTTATGCCCAGGACTCCTTATCCCGCCAGGATCTGGACAGCCAGATAGCCACGGTCGGACAGTACAGCGGCGCAGTGAAGGCCGACCAGGCGCAGATCGACGCAGCGAAGCTGAATATCGATTTTGCCCGGATCACCTCGCCCATCAGTGGTCGCGTCGGTTTGCGGCTGGTGGATGCAGGAAATATGGTCAACTCCAGCGATACCACCGGCATTGTTACCGTTACCCAGACGCAGCCTGCTGCCGTCACTTTCAGCGTGCCGCAAAGCAATATTCCGACCCTGATTGCTGCGCTGCATAACGGTCAGAGTCTGCCTGCCACCGCCTTCGATCAGGATGGCAGTAAACAACTGGCAGACGGTAAGGTGCAGTTTATCAGCAACCAGATTGATACCAGCACCGGCACGGTAGAGCTGAAGGCGCTGTTTGCTAATCAGGATGAAGCGCTCTATCCCAATCAGTTCGTCAACCTGCGGCTGCAAACCGGCACGCTGAAACAGGCGACGGTGATCCCGGCGCAGGCGCTGCAACTGAGCAGCGATGGCAGCTTTGTCTATGTGATCAACAAAGACTATACCGTCACCCGCCGGGCAGTGAAAACCGGACCGGTGCTGGACGAAACCCGCCAGGCGATTACCGAAGGGGTGACGGCCGGTGAACAGGTGGTGACCGAAGGCATTGACCGGCTCAGCGATGGCAGTACGGTGTCGGTGATCGGCACAGAAGAGAGCAAGGCCGCCAGCGGGAGCGCAACAGCGCAATGAATCCTTCCCGCATTTTTATCGCGCGTCCGGTCGCTACCATATTGCTGATGATCGGCGTGCTGATCTCCGGCATCTTTGCCTACCGCTTCCTCTCCACCTCGGCGCTGCCGCAGGTGGACTATCCTACTATTCAGGTCACCACGCTCTATCCCGGAGCCAGTCCGGATGTGATGGCCTCGTCAGTGACTGCGCCGCTGGAACGTCAGCTGGGGCAGATGTCGGGCCTGAGCCAGATGGCGTCAAGCAGCGCCAGCGGCTCGTCGGTGATTACGCTGAAATTCTCGCTGGATTTGTCGCTGGACGTGGCCGAGCAGGAGGTCCAGGCGGCCATCAACGCTGCCAATAACCTGCTGCCCAGCGACCTGCCCAATCCGCCGACCTATAAAAAGGTGAATCCGGCGGACACGGCGGTGATTACCCTGGCGGCGACCTCTTCAACGTTGCCGTTGACCAGAGTTCAGGATCTGGTCAATACCCGCATTGCGCTGAAGCTGTCGCAGATTTCCGGCGTCGGCATGGTGACGCTGGCGGGAGGACATCAGCCCGCTATCCGCATTCAGGCCGATCCGAAAGCGCTGGCGGCGCGTGGACTGACGCTGGAAGATATCAATACGCTCATCGGCAACAGCAACGTTAACGGTTCGAAAGGCGGTTTTGATGGTAAATACCATTCGGTGACCATTGACGCCAACGACCAGCTGCGCACCGCCGAAGAGTATGGCAACCTGATCCTCACTTATAAAAACGGCGCGGCGCTGCGTCTGCGTGACATTGCCCATATTGAGCAGGCACCGGAGAATACGTATCAGTCGGCGTGGGCTAACAACAGTCCGGCGATCATTATCAGCGTGCAGCGCCAGCCCGGTGCCAATGTTATCTCGGTTGTTGACGGCATCAAGGCGCAGCTGCCGACGTTGCAGGCCGCGCTGCCTGATGGGGTTAAAGTACAGATCCTTTCTGACCGCACCCAGACCATTCGCGCTTCAATCAGTGATGTGCAGTTTGAACTGATGCTGTCGATTGCGCTGGTGGTGATGGTGACCTTCCTGTTCCTGCGCAACGTCGCCGCGACGCTGATCCCAAGTGTGGCGGTGCCGCTGTCGCTGGTGGGAACCTTCGGGGTGATGTATCTCGCCGGGTTCAGCCTGAATAATCTGTCGCTGATGGCGCTGACTATCGCCACCGGCTTTGTTATTGACGATGCCATCGTGGTGGTGGAGAACATCTCCCGACGGCTGGAGCAGGGCGAAACGCCAATGGAGGCGGCGCTGAAAGGGTCAGCGCAGATCGGTTTCACCATTATCTCGCTGACCTTTTCGCTGATTGCGGTGCTGATCCCTCTGCTGTTTATGGGCGACGTGGTGGGCCGCCTGTTCCGCGAGTTTGCCATCACCCTGGCGGTGTCGATTCTGGTATCGATGCTGGTTTCACTGACGCTGACCCCGATGCTGTGTGCGTATCTGCTGCGTCATATTCCGGAGGAGCGTCAGAGCCGCTTTTACCGCAAGGGCGGCCAGTTCTTCGATAAGCTGATTGCCGGTTATGACCGCCTGCTCACCGTGGTGCTTAACCATCAGCCATTAACCCTGCTGGTGGCGCTGGCGACGCTGGTGTTGACCGCCGTGCTGTATCTGTTTATCCCGAAAGGTTTCTTCCCGAGCCAGGACACCGGCCTGATTCAGGGCGTCACTATCGCGTCGCAGGACGTGTCGTTCAGTGAAATGGCGAGGCGTCAGCAGCAGCTGGCTGAGATCGTGCTGAAAAATCCGGCGGTGGACAGTCTGTCATCCACTATCGGTATCGATGGTACTAATTCCAGCCTGAACAGCGGTCGCCTGCAAATTAATCTTAAATCCTTTGATCAACGCGACCAGCGCGCTGACAAAATCATTGCCGAACTGAGCCAGGCGACAAAAAACGTGCCGGGCATCCAGCTGCATTTGCAGGCCGCGCAGGATTTAACGGTGAACGATCAGGTGACGCCGGACCAGTATCAGTTCTCACTGGACGATGCCGACAGTGAAAAACTGGCTACATGGTCGCCGCAGCTGGTGGCGGCGCTGCAAAAGCGCCCGGAGTTCAGCTCGGTGGTCAGCAATCTTCAGGACCAGGGGCAGGTGGCGTATGTCGAGCTGAACCGCGATGCGGCGGCGCGGTATGGCATTACGGCTTCCGATGTGGATACCGCGCTCTATAACGCATTTGGTCAGCGGTTAATTTCCACCATCTTTACCTAGGCGAATCAGTACCGGGTGGTGTTGGAAGTGGCCCCCAAATTCCAGCAGTCGCCGGCGTCGTTTGGCGATATCTGGCTGGCGACCTCGTCGACATCCGGCACCACTTCTTCTTCGACGGCGACCTCGACATCAACGTCTTCATCTTCCTCATCCTCGTCCGCCAGCAGCAGCTCAACCAGCACCACGGGCAGCACGTCCACGACCCGCATGGTGAGGCTGACTTCCATCGCCACCATCCACCAGCGTATTGGTTCTCTGGTGCATATGCGTCTGAACCAGTTCCCGGCGGTAACGCTTTCTTTCAATCTCAGCGACGGCTACTCACTGGAAGACGCGCAGCAGGCGATTGCCGAAACGCGACAAAGCCTGAACATGCCGTCCAGTATCACCCTGCGCTATCAGGGCGAAACCGAGGCGTTCCAGAGCGCCACCAGCAACACGCTGTGGTTAATTCTCGCTGCGCTGATGACCATGTATGTGGTGCTGGGCATTCTGTATGAGAGCTTTATCCACCCGGTGACGATCCTCTCGACGCTGCCGTCGGCGGCGGTGGGGGCGTTGCTCACCCTGCTGCTGGCGGGCAGTGAATTCAGCCTGATTGCGCTGATTGGGGTGATTTTGCTGATCGGTATCGTTAAAAAGAACGCGATTATGATGATCGACTTTGCGTTGGAGGCGGAGAAAACGCAGCGGCTCAGCCCCAGAGAGGCTATCCATCAGGCCTGCCTGCTACGTTTCAGGCCGATTCTGATGACCACTATGGCGGCATTGCTGGGCGCGCTGCCGCTGATGCTGGCGTCTGGTTCAGGTGCCGAGCTGCGCCAGCCGCTGGGATTGGTGATTGTCGGCGGGCTGATTTTCAGCCAGGTGCTGACGCTGTTCTCCACGCCGGTTATCTATCTGTGGTTTGACCGTCAGGCAGAACGTGGCCGTCGCTGGATGCGCAGGTCTCGCGCATGAATATCACCCGTCTGTTTATCTTCCGGCCGGTCGCCACGCTGCTGCTGACCCTGGCTCTGTTGCTGCTGGGGGCGCTGGGCTACCGTCTGTTGCCCGTTGCGCCGCTGCCGCAGGTGGATTTTCCCACCATTATGGTCAGCGCCAGCCTGGCTGGAGCCAGCCCGGAAACCATGGCGGCAACGGTGGCGACGCCGCTGGAGCGTTCACTGGGGCAGATCGCCGGGATCACCGAGATGACCTCCAGCAGTTCGCAGGGATCGAGCAACATTATTTTGCAGTTTGATCTCGACCGCGACATCAACGGGGCGGCGCGCGATGTGCAGGCGGCGATTAACGCAGCCCGCAGCCTGCTGCCGAGCAGCATGGCTTCGCTACCCACTTACCGCAAGGCGAATCCTTCCGACGCGCCGATTGTGATGCTGGCGCTGACTTCCAAAACCCGCTCAAAAGGTTATCTGTACGACCTGGCCGACAGCAAGATTGACCAGAAAATCGCCCAGGTAAAAGGGGTGGGGGATGTGTTGCTGATGGGCAGCGCCTTACCGGCGGTGAGGATCGATCTGCAACCGCAGATGCTGAGCCATTTTGGCGTCTCACTGGACAAGGTGCGCGAGGCGATTGCCAACAGCACCACTAATCTGCCGAAGGGGATTTTACAGGGCGGGAGGCAGTCATGGGTGGTGGACAGCAACGGCCAGCTCGAGCAGGCCAGCCAGTATCGCAATCTGGTGGTCAGCTATCAAAGTGGCAAAGCCATTCACCTCAGCGATGTGGCGACCGTCTATGACTCGGTGGAGGACAAGTACAACGTCGGTTACTACAACGGCACGCCCTCGGTGATGATTGGCGTAAAACGCCAGGCCGGTGCCAATATGCTGGACACCATCGACGCCATTAAAGCGCAGCTGCCGGAGCTGGAAAAAGATCTCCCCGCCGATGTCCAGCTGCAAATCGTGGTCGATCGCTCGCCCACCGTGCGCGCTTCGCTGTATGACACCGAAGAAACCCTGCTGATCGCCATGCTGCTGGTGATTGGAGTGGTGTTTGTCTTCCTGCGCAATTTACAGGCGGTGTTGATCCCGGCGCTGGCGTTACCGGTATCACTGATTGGCACCTGTGCGGTGATGTATCTGCTGGACTACAGTCTGGACAACCTGTCGCTGATGGCACTGATTATTGCCACCGGCTTCGTGGTGGATGATGCCATCGTGGTGCTGGAAAATATTACCCGCTATATCGAAGAGGGACTCAGCCCGCTGCGGGCCTCAATAAAGGGCGCGCATGAAGTCAGCTTTACCGTGCTCTCAATGACCCTGTCACTGGTGGCGGTGTTTATCCCGATCCTGCTGATGGGCAGTATTGTGGGGCGGTTGTTTCGTGAATTTGCGGTGACGCTGACCGTCTCGCTGATTATCTCGATGCTGGTCTCCCTCAGCCTGACACCGATGCTCTGCGCCCGACTGCTGAAGCCGAAGCCCAGCGTCTCCAGGCGGCCTCATCCGCTCTATCAGTGGATCGAAAACGGGCTGAACCGCCTGCTGGCGGCTTACTCACGCGGGCTGAACTGGGTCATGCGCCATCAGCGGCTGACGCTGCTGAGTTTGATCCTGACGGTTATTCTCAACCTGTTCCTCTATTCGGTGGTGCAGAAAGGTTTCTTCCCCAATCAGGATACCGGGCTGCTGATGGGAGCGGTGCGGGCTGATCAGAACATCTCATTCCAGGCGATGGAACCGAAGCTGAAGCAGTTCAGCCAGATGATCCAGCAGGACCCGGCGGTGGACGGGGTGATGGCCTCAATGGGCAGCGGCATGTTTGGATCGCGCAACAGCGCCAACTTTTTTGTCCATCTGAAAGATTTTGACAAGCGCGATGCCACGGCGACGCAAGTGGCTAACCGGCTGAGCGGTAAAACGGCGAATATTCCCGGCGTGGAGCTGTTCTTAATGGCCGCGCAGGATCTGCATATGGGCGGACGCAGTGCCAATGCCAGCTATCAGTACAGCCTGCATGCTGACGATCTGGATACGCTGCGCATCTGGACGCCAAAGGTTAAAGCCGCGCTGGAAGCCATTCCTCAGCTGACCAACGTCGATTCTGACTCCGAGACCGGCGGGCAGGAGGTGATGATTAATATCGACCGCGATCGTGCCATCCGGCTGGGGGTGAATGTCAGTATGATCGACACCATGCTGAATAACGCCTTCGCTCAGCGGCAGGTGGCGACGCTCTATAAAACGCTGAACCAGTATCATGTGGTGATGTCATTGCAGGATGCTTACACCCGCGACCCGGAGATGCTCAATAAGCTGTTTGTGGTGAATGATTCCGGTGAGCGCATCCCGCTGTCGGCGTTTGCCTCTTTCAGCGGCGGTAATGCGCCACTGTCGGTGGCGCATCAGGGGCAGGCCGCGACCAGCACCCTGGCGTTTAACCTGGCGGACGGCGTCTCGCTGGAGCAGGCCACCGCGCTGATTAAAACCGCGATGGCGAAAATTGCCCTGCCGGATACCATCCAGGCGGGATTCCAGGGAACAGCCAAAGCTTACGCCGCGCTGGCCGCATCAATGCCGTGGCTGATCCTGGCGGCGCTGGCGGCGGTCTATATCGTGCTGGGCATGTTGTACGAAAGCTATATCCACCCATTGACCATTCTCTCCACGCTGCCGTCTGCGGGCGTCGGCGCGTTGCTGTTGCTGTTGCTGACCGGAACGCAACTGACGGTGATCGCCCTGATCGGCATTCTGCTGCTGATCGGTATCGTCAAGAAGAATGCCATTATGATGATCGACTTTGCGCTGGCCGCCGAGCGGCAGCAGGGCATGACGCCGGAGCAGGCGATTGTTCAGGCCTGCCTGATGCGCTTCCGGCCGATTATGATGACCACCCTGGCGGCATTCTTCGGCGCGCTACCGCTGGCGCTGGGTAGCGGAGGGGATGCCGATTTGCGCAGTCCGCTGGGGCTGGCGATTGCCGGTGGCCTGGCGCTGAGCCAGCTGTTAACCCTGTTCACCACCCCGGTGGTGTACCTCTATCTTGATCGCGCCAGCCGTGCCACCAGACGGCAGTGGGCCAGACTGCGTAGCCATTAAACGATGATGAAAAAAACAAACACACTCACCCCTGTTTTACTGGCGCTGTTACTGAGCGGTTGCGCCGTCGGACCTGACTACCATCGTCCGTCGGCAGGCGTGCCCGCTCAGTACAAAGAGGCTAAGGGCTGGCGTCAGGCCGAGCCGCAGGACGGGCAGAATAAAGGCGAGTGGTGGGCGGTCTATCACGATGAAACGCTCTCCTCGCTGCTGCGTCAGGTAGCCGTTTCTAACCAGAACGTCGCGCAGTACGAAGCGCAGTACCGTCAGGCCAAAGCGCTGGTGGGTGAGTCACGTTCCGATCTGTTCCCCAGCGCGACGTACAGCGCCTCCTCGACGCGCAGTGGCACGGCGGCCAGTGCCATCACCGGACAACGCACCACCAGTAACAGCCACACCCTGCAGGCCAGCGCCAGTTGGGAGCTGGACCTTTGGGGTAAGCTCCGACGTACGCTGGAAGAGAACAAAGCCAGCGCGCAGGCCAGCGCGGCAGAGCTGGCGAATATCACCCTTAGTGCGCAGTCTGAGCTGGCGCAGGATTACTTTAAACTGCGGATTATGGATCAGCAGATAGCCCTGTATCAGCAGAGCGTTGATGCCTATCAGCGCTACCTGAATATCATTAACAACAAATACCAGGCCGGTAGCGAGTCTCGTGCCACCCTGGCTCAGGCGCAGGCACAGCTGGAGAGCGCCCGGGCATCGGCACTGGACCTTAGCTGGCAGCGGGCGCAGACCGAACATGCCATCGCCATGCTGACCGGTAAAACCCCGGCTGAGTTCAGTCTGCCCGTGGCGAAACTGAGCGCCACGCTGCCCGCCGTGCCGCAGTCGCTACCTTCTGAACTGCTGCAACGTCGCCCGGATATCGCTTATGCGGAGCGCAATGTGGCGGCCGCCAATGCAGCGGTGGGCGTGGCGATTGCCGGTTATTTCCCTGACCTGACATTGAGTGCCAGCGGCGGTTATTCCAGCTCGGCCTTCCGCAATCTGATTTCGTTGCCGAACCGTGTCTGGTCGCTGGGACCTGAGCTGAGCGGGACGCTGCTGGACTTTGGCGGCACGTCGTCGAAAGTGGAGCAGGCCAGAGCCAGCTATGATGCGGACGTAGCCAGCTATCTCCAGGCGGTACTGACCGGTTTCCAGGAGGTGGAAAACTACCTGGTTGAGCTGCACACCCTGGAAGCGGAGATGCTGGCGCAGCAACGGGCGACCGACGCGGCGAAAGAGTCCGCCAGGGTGACGTTCAATCAGTATCAGGCCGGTATGATTGATTACCTTGACGTGGCAACCACGGAAAACACCAGCCTCAGTGCGCAGCAAAGCCTGCTGTCGCTGCAAAGTACGCAGTGGGTAGCCAGCGTGCAGCTGATTGCCGCACTGGGCGGTGGCTGGCAGGCCAGCACGCTGTCGCAGTAAAGCGGATGATGAATGGCCTGTTGGCTGCGCCGGGGATATGCACGCCGTACGATGGTGTCATTGATGAAGCCCCTGAGCAGCAGAGGGCGCGGCGTCTGTTGCAGGGCCGGGGCTTCACCTCTCTGCTGCAAACGGGGGGTATCAGCAGCTTCTGACGTTTTCCGGCACATTTTTCCAGGCCCGGCATTGAGTTATCTGCCGCTATCCTGCATCGTTGTAGCCAACTTTTTTAAGCTCAGGGAGTTGGCATGTTTTTTTCCTTTCTGCGCCTGGTGTTCAGGCTGTTTTTTCGCACCCGCCTGTATGGCGACCTGTCGGGGCTGTCACGGGAAAAAGTGCTGATTGTACCGAACCACACCTCTTTTCTGGATGGGGTGCTGCTGGCGGTTTTTCTGCCGGTTAAGCCAGTTTTCGCCGTTTACTCGTCGATCAGTGAGCAGTGGTATATGCGCCAGGTACGTAAGCTGATTGATTTTGTGCCGCTGGATCCGACCAAACCGATGTCGGTTAAATATCTGGTGAAAATGATCGGTCAGGGCCGCCCGGTGGTGATTTTTCCGGAAGGCCGTATTACCGTCACCGGCTCACTGATGAAAATCTATGATGGCGCGGGCTTTGTCGCCGCCAAATCTCAGGCCACGGTTGTCCCTCTGCGGATTGACGGGGCGGAGTTTTCTCCCTTTGGCCGCCTCGCCGGGGTGTTCAAACGCCGTTTATTTCCCCGCATCAGCCTGACGCTGCTGCCCGCCACCACCATACCAATGCCCGATGCCAAAACCGCGCGCGAGCGGCGCAGGCTGGCCGGGGAGCATCTGCACCATATTATGATGGAAGCGCGGATGGCGGTGCGCCCACGGCAGACGCTGTATCAGGCATTTCTGGCCGCCCGCACCCGCTATGGCTGGTGCAAACCCTGTATTGAAGACGTGAATTTTTCCGCCGACAGCTACAGCGTACTGTTGAAAAAATCGCTGGGGGTTGGGCGCATTCTTGAACGTTACACCGCGCCTGGCGAGTATATCGGGCTGTTGCTGCCCAATGCCACGGTGACGGCGGCGGCGATTCTGGGTGCCTCAATGCGCGGGCGCATACCGGCGATGCTCAACTATACCGCAGGCGTTAACGGTCTTTGCAGCGCGGTGAAGGCTGCCGGGGTGAAAACGATCTTCACGTCTCGCCAGTTCCTCGACAAGGGCAAGCTCTGGCACCTGCCGGAAGGCGTCAGCGAGGTGAAATGGGTTTACCTCGAAGATTTAAAAGAAACGGTTACCTTGCAGGACAAGCTGTGGGTGCTCAGCATGCTGGTCTTCCCGGGGCGCGCCGCCGTCCCGCAGCAGCCGGAAGACGCGGCTATGGTGCTGTTTACTTCCGGCTCGGAAGGCAATCCCAAAGGGGTGGTGCATTCGCATAAAAGCCTGCTGGCTAACGTCGAGCAGATCCGTACGGTGGCTGATTTCACCTCACGCGATCGTTTTATGTCAGCACTGCCGTTGTTTCACGCTTTTGGCCTGACCGTGGGGCTGTTCACGCCGCTTTTCACCGGGGCGCCGGTGTTTCTCTATCCCAGCCCGCTGCATTACCGCATTGTGCCGGAGCTGGTCTACGACCGGAACTGCACGGTGCTGTTTGGCACCTCCATGTTTCTTGCCAACTATGCCCGTTTTGCCAGTCCTTATGATTTTTTTCGCCTGCGTTACGTGGTGGCCGGGGCTGAAAAGCTTCAGCAGGCGACCCGCGAAATATGGATGGAGAAATTTGGTATCCGCATCCTCGAAGGGTATGGCGTAACCGAGTGCGCGCCTGTAGTGGCAATCAATGTGCCGATGGCGGCAAAAAATAACACCGTGGGGCGTATTCTGCCGGGGATGGATTGCCGCCTGATTTCGGTGCCGGGCATTGAGCAGGGTGGGCTGTTGCAGCTCTGTGGCCCGAATATCATGAAAGGCTATCTGCGGGTGGAAAATCCCGGCGTGCTGGAAGCGCCGCAGGCGGACAACGGCGAAGGTCGGATGGACGCAGGCTGGTACGATACCGGCGATATTGTCAGCTTTGACCAGCACGGTTTTTGCCAGATTCAGGGAAGGATAAAGCGTTTTGCTAAAATTGCGGGTGAGATGGTGTCGCTGGAAACCGTTGAGCAACTTGCCCTGAAGGCCTCGCCGGATAAACAACACGCCGCCTCGGTGAAGCCGGATGGACAACGCGGGGAAGCACTGGTGTTGTTCACCACCGATCGCGAGCTGGCTCGCGATGCGTTACAGCGGGTGGCTCGTGAACTGGGCAGCCCGGAGCTGGCCGTACCACGAGATATTCGCTGGCTGAAACAGCTGCCGTTACTGGGCAGTGGCAAGCCCGATTTTGTCAGACTGAAAAATATGGCTGAACAGCCGGAGAGCCAGAACGATGCGTAATGCACCCGGTAGTGAAAGTCTGCTGTCGCGGGGAATGATGGCGGTGATGAGCGCCCAGTTCCTGTCAGCTTTTGGTGATAATGCTCTGTTGTTTGCCACTCTGGCGGTGCTGAAACAGCAGCTGTATCCGGACTGGAGCCAGCCGGTGCTGCAAATGGTGTTTGTGGCAACCTACATCCTTCTCGCCCCTTTTGTCGGCCAGGTTGCCGACAGCTTTGCCAAAGGGCGGGTGATGCTGTTCGCCAACGGGCTGAAGCTGTTGGGGGCGCTGGTTATCTGCTGCGGATTCAATCCGTTTCTCGGCTACGGACTGGTCGGCGTGGGAGCGGCAGCCTATTCCCCGGCGAAATACGGCATTCTGGGGGAGTTAACCGACGGCGAGCGGCTGGTGAAAGCTAATGGCATGATGGAATCCTCAACCATCGCCGCGATCCTCACCGGCTCCGTCGCCGGTGGCATTCTGGCGGACTGGAATCTGCTGGCAGCGCTGGTAGCCTGCGCGCTGGCTTATGGGCTGGCGGTGGCGGCTAACCTGCTGATCCCGAAGCTGGCAGCGGCCCGGCCCGGCCAGACCTGGCGACCTGCAAAGATGTCTGCCAGTTTTTTCCATGCCTGCCGGGTGCTCTGGCGTAACGGCGAAACCCGTCTTTCGCTGCTTGGCACCAGCCTGTTCTGGGGGGCCGGTGCGACCCTTCGATTATTGCTGGTGCTGTGGGTGCCGGTGGCGCTGGGCATTACTGATAATAAAACCCCCTCAATTCTCAATGCGATGGTCGCCATCGGCATCGTTTTGGGTGCAGTTCTGGCCGCCAGGCTGGTGACGATTAAAACCGTCAGTCGCTGTATGCCAGCGGGTGTGCTGATTGGCGTGGCGGTGGTCTGTTTCTCTCTGCAACATACTGCGGCTGGCGTTTACGGGCTGTTGGTTGCCACGGGGGCACTGGGGGGCTTTTTTGTGGTGCCGCTGAATGCGTTGCTTCAGCTGCATGGCAAAGAGAGCGTTGGGGCAGGCAATGCCATCGCCGTTCAGAATCTGGGGGAAAACACGGCAATGCTGCTGATGCTGGGCGGCTACTCGCTGGCGATCAGCCTGGGGGCCTCGGTGGTGGCAACCGGGGCGGGCTTTGGGCTGTTTTTTGCCCTGGCGATTGCCATGCTGTGGCGCTGGCAGCGACAGCGGATCCGGCGTTAAAAAAAGCCGGAAGCGATCCCAGGATCGCCTCCGGCTTGCTTATCTGCCTGCGAAAACAGTCCGCAGGGTTTCAGGGGGCCGGGAAGGTATAGCGGCGATGGATTGCTTCCAGCTGCTGTAATACCTCATTGTCCAGCGTCAGGTTGTAGCTGTCGATATTGATCTGTAACTGCTCGGTTGTGGTGGCACCCAGCAACGTACTGGCGACAAAGGGTTGCTGACGAACGAATGCCAGCGCCATCTGCGACGGATCAAGGCCGTGCTGTTTCGCCAGCGCCACGTACTCCTCAATCGCCAGCTGAGCCTGCTCACCGCTGTAGCGGGTAAAGCGGCTGAACAGCGTGTTACGTGCGCCTGCCGGTCTGGCGCCATTCAGATATTTTCCGCTCAACGTACCGAACGCCAGGCTGGAGTAGGCCAACAGTTCCACACCTTCAAACTGACTGATTTCTGCCAGACCCACTTCAAAACTGCGTTTCAGCAGGCTGTAGGGGTTCTGGATGGAAACGATGCGCGGCAGCTCGTGTTTTTCTGCCAGTTGCAGATAGCGCATCACGCCCCACGGCGTCTCGTTGGAAACGCCGATGTAGCGGATCTTACCGGCCCGCACCTGTTCATTCAGGGCTTCCAGCGTCTCCAGCAGGGTCACGGGAACGCTGTTGTCGTTGTACTCATAGTTCAGTTTACCGAAGCAGTTGCTCTGTCTCTGAGGCCAGTGCAGCTGATAGAGGTCGAGGTAGTCGGTATTCAGCCGCTTCAGGCTGGCTTCCAGTGCTTCGCGAATATTTTTACGATCCAGCGCCTGGCCGGGGCGGATAGAGGCGTCCGCCCCGCGAGACGGTCCGGCCACTTTTGAGGCCAGGATAATCTTTTCACGATTACCGCGCGCCTTCAGCCAGCTACCGATGTATTTTTCGGTCAGGCCCTGCGTTTCAGGTCGTGGGGGGACCCCGGATACATTTCGGCAGTATCAATCAGGTTAATCCCTGAACGAAGCGCTAAATCTAACTGAGCATGGGCATCGGCTTCGCTGTTCTGCTCACCAAAAGTCATGGTGCCCAGCCCCAGACTGCTGACTTCAAGGGTGCTGTGGGGGATACGGTGATAGTGCATTTGCCGGCTTCCTTTTTTTCATTATTAAAAGGTCTGGAACCTGAAGCTCACCCCATCATGCAGTGAGGTGGGGCCGATCAGGCATTTGACTATAACTGCCGGGAGCAACAGGGGGAAGGGGGGATTGATCGGTGAGTGCGGTCGTGCCACCCGAATGTGCGCTGCGGGTGGCAGAACAGATTTCAGCGTTCGACAATGGATGACACTTCATCGCCGTTAATTTGTAAAATATGGCCGGTATTATCGGTGTATTTCACCAGACCGGTTTCTTTATCAATTTCTGGTTTACCCTGGGTCATGATCATTTTGCCGTCTTTCGTCGCCATCACATAATCACTGCTGCATCCACTGACCAGCATAACCAGCACCAACGCCACCGCGCCAGACATCCACTTCATACTCAGCTCCCATTGCCTGTTACTGTTATTTATTAATAACGCATTTAGCACAATTCGTTAATCTCAACACTCCGAAAATGCGCTGTAAGCATGGGGTACTATTGACTTTTTTCGTAAAGTGATATTTCAGAAATCACTACTGGCCGGATGACCGGCCAGTGGGAGTCAGGCAGGATTTTTTTTATTTCTTAATAAATTCAGGCACTCAACTGCCATCGAGAAGAACATGGCGAAATAGATATAGCCTTTAGAAATATGAATATTGAAGCTTTCCAGAATCAGGGTAAAACCGACCAGGATCAGGAAGGCCAGCGCCAGCATTTTTACCGACGGGTGGCGCTCGACAAATTCACCGATGCCGCGGGCCGCAAGCATCATGATCAGTACCGCAATCACCACGGCGGCCATCATAATAATCAGATGATCGGACAGGCCTACCGCCGTGATCACCGAATCAAGGCTGAAAATGATATCCAGCAGCATAATTTGTACGATGGCACCGGCAAACGAGTGGACATGGGTTTTATGCTCCCCCTCGCTCCCTTCTATCGTTTCGTGGATCTCCTGACTGGATTTCCATAACAGAAACAGGCCGCCTGACAGCAGAATTAGATCGCGTGCGGAGAAGCTGTGATCCATCAGGGTAAACAGGGGAGTGGTCAGGCGGATCACCTAGGCGATAGAGGCCAGCAGAGCAAGACGCATCAGCATTGCCCCTGTCAGGCCGAGGCGACGTGCCGTATTTTGCTGATGTTCAGGCAGTTTTGCCACCACCAGAGAGAGAAAAATAATATTATCAATTCCGAGAACGATCTCCAGAATTGTTAGCGTACCCAGTGCCAGCCAGGCATTTGGATCGGCAATCCACTCAAACATACAAAGGTAACATCCTAAACGAAAGTTAAACGGAGAGGATACTCAACCCGGCGTACATAAGCTATATGCGCGTTACACTTCCGTCTGGTTGCCGGCCGTTTGCCTGCGCGGCTCTGCAAATGGTGGACTCACCGCCACACGGCTTTCAGCGTCGCGGCTGCTGGCTGTTCATCAGGGGAGTTCAGGCCGGCGCAGAGCCGCGTTACAGCAGAAAATGGCGCGCCAGCAGGGGGGCGGTAAAGGTTTTCTTCAGATAAAAACCGCGTGGCAGCGTCATAATCGGCTGGCCATTTTCACCAATCCCTTCGGTAAGGGCTTTGTTGTTCGCGGCTTTGGGACGAATTTGCAACACTTCGCCATGGCGTGCGGTAATCCGCTCGACCTGACCCAACACGATCATATCCATTAACTCTTCCCAGTCCTGTTGCAGCTGCATCTCTTCCTGCTGATTCGGGCTCCACAGCAGCGGCGACCCTACCCGGCGTTCGCCGAGCGGAATGCCACGATCGCCTTCCACCGGGATCCAAAGCACCCTTGCCAGCTTGTGACGCACATGACTGGTCTGCCATACCACACCGCTGTTGCCGGTCAGCGGGGCCACGCAGACGAAGGTTGTCTCCAGAGGGCGTCCCTGCGCATCAATCGGGATAGTTTTCAGCTCCACGCCGATTCCGGCAAAATCCTGCTCCGGTTTACTGCCCGCCGTGGCCCCCAGATGACGCTCCAGCAGGGTGCCTACCCAGCCTTTGTCCCGGCGCAGGTCGGGGGGAAGGGTAAGACAGGCCCTCTGCGCCAGTTCTCTTAGCGTCAGGCCGGATAGGCATTGTGCGCGCTCCAGAAGCTGGGCTTCATTTTCCGGAGGCGAAACGGGACTGAAAGTCAGGCTCATTAATCACTCACTGTTGCCGTCTAAAAAAACACCACTCTTGTCGGTTATGGGCTATCCCATAGCGCAGATTGTGTAAAAGTCGAATAATAGCATGATTAATCATGTTTTTTTATTTGCTACCTGGGGACTTTCTCCCTCTCCGGATCGGGTTATGCCAGAGTTGTCACCGACAATGAACAGGATCTTACACCCTGTTATCCACAGAAAAATGGGATAACTTGTCGTTAACGAGAATACTGTTTCAATTTACAGCCTTGACTGACGGCTTAAAACCCTTTTTAACCGTTTTATTGCTCATCTTAACGGCATTATCTGTGGATAACATTTTTAATGTTCGATCTTTCACCAGTACGGATTTCGGTAACTGTGACAGGATGATGAACGCGGTGATTAAAGGTGAATAATTCGGATAATTCCCTGCTAAATAACAGCTTAAGACTGTCCTGTGCCATCCTGTCAACGTTGGGCTAAAAAGTTTTCCCCATGGGTTAACAAAGTTCTGCACAAAGTTACCCACAGAAAAGGTGAATAAGATCGCCATAAAATGGAATTTCTGTTTATAACTTTGCCTGAAATCTTAAGTTATCCCTGCTGTGGCGCGTTACAGACGGCTAAACCAGTGGTTTACCACCTGTAAGGAGTATGAAACAATCAGAACATCCGAGTTTTTAGTTTGAGGTAGTCCCGTGATCGATGATGATGGCTACCGCCCGAATGTTGGTATCGTAATTTGTAACAGGCAGGGACAAGTATTGTGGGCCAGACGCTATGGTCAGCACTCCTGGCAGTTTCCTCAGGGTGGCATCAATCCCGGAGAAACAGCAGAACAGGCGATGTATCGAGAACTTTTCGAAGAAGTCGGCTTACATCGTAAAGATGTACGCATTCTTGCCTCTACCCGCAACTGGTTACGCTACAAATTGCCAAAACGTTTGGTGCGTTGGGACACAAAGCCGGTTTGTATCGGCCAGAAACAGAAGTGGTTTCTTCTGCAATTATTGTGCAATGACGCGGATATCAACATGCAAACCAGCAGCACGCCGGAATTCGATGGCTGGCGCTGGGTCAGCTT
The DNA here is from genome assembly GCF_058241465.1 of Erwinia papayae. Classification (NCBI taxonomy): domain Bacteria; kingdom Pseudomonadati; phylum Pseudomonadota; class Gammaproteobacteria; order Enterobacterales; family Erwiniaceae; genus Erwinia; species Erwinia papayae. The sequence continues at coordinate 241,752 of NZ_JBZCHT010000002.1, read as the reverse complement.
CTGGTATCCGGTTCGTCAGGTTGTCTCTTTCAAACGCGACGTTTACCGTCGGGTAATGAAGGAGTTCGCCGGGGTGGTAATGCCATTGCAGGAGAGTGCCGGACAGCGAAATGCCTTCTACCGTCGAAAGCGAGGTTAAGCCAGACCCATTATGCTCACACAGCTGCGCGAAATAGTTGAAAAAGTGGCCGGGGCCCCCCGGCTAACGGAATCACTTGATATTCTGGTCAATGAGATTTGTCTGGCGATGGAAACCGAGGTGTGCTCGGTTTATCTTGCTGACCACGATCGCCGCTGCTATTACCTGATGGCGACCCGGGGGCTGAAAAAGCCACGTGGTCGCACCGTTGCGCTGGCTTTTGATGAGGGCATCGTTGGCCTGGTGGGACGTTTGGCAGAACCGATTAACCTTGCGGATGCGCAAAGTCACCCCAGTTTCAAATATGTTCCTTCCGTGAAAGAGGAGCGCTTCCGCTCTTTACTGGGCGTGCCTATTATCAGCCGACGCCAGCTGCTGGGTGTGCTGGTGGTGCAACAGCGCGAACACCGGCAGTTTGACGAGAGTGAAGAATCATTTCTTGTCACCTTAGCCACCCAGATGGCGACCATTCTCTCCCAGTCGCAGCTCAATGCCTTATTCGGTCAGTACCGGCAGACTCGTATCCGGGCGCTGGCCGCCGCGCCCGGCGTGGCGGTGGCGACCGGATGGCTGGACAGCACCCAGCCTTCGCTGGATAACGTTTTTGCTGCTTCCACTCTGGACACGGTGCGTGAGCGCGAAAGGCTTTCACTGGCAATGGATGAGGCGGCGGGTGAGTTTCGCCGTTACAGCAAACGTTTTACGGCCAGCGTGCAGAAAGAGAGTGCGGCAATCTTCGATCTCTATTCTCACCTGTTAAGCGATAACCGGCTGAAAAAAGATCTCTACGCGGAAATCGACAACGGGTCGGTGGCGGAGTGGGCGGTAAAGAAGGTTATCGAAAAGTTCGCTGCACAGTTCGCCAGCCTTCAGGACAGCTATCTGCGCGAGCGCTCCGGTGATTTACGCGTTCTCGGTCAGCGCCTGCTGTTCCACCTCGACGACAGTATGCAGAGCACTAACAGCTGGCCTGAGCAGTTTGTGCTGGTAGCGGATGAGCTGACCGCCACCACCCTGGCCGAGCTGCCTCATGACCGTCTGGCTGGCGTGGTGGTCAGAGACGGTGCTGCCAACTCTCACGCGGCGATTATGGTGCGGGCGATGGGTATCCCGACGGTGATGGGGGTGGATGCGCAGCCTGAACTGCTGAACGGACGGCTGCTGATTGTCGACGGTTATCGCGGGGAGTTGCTGGTCGATCCGGAACCGGTGCTGGTGCAGGAGTATCAGCGGCTGATCAGCGAAGAACATGAGCTGAGCAAGCTGGCGGAAGATGTGGTGGAGCGTCCCGCCGCGTTGAAAAGTGGTCAGCCTGTCAGTGTTATGCTTAATGCCGGATTGAGTGCTGAGCATGAAAAAGCGCTGGGAAACAGAGTGGATGGCGTTGGCCTGTATCGCACTGAAATACCTTTTATGCTGCAAAACGGCTTTCCGTCGGAAGAAGAGCAGGTGGCGCAGTATCAGGGGATGCTGCAACTGTTTCTTGATAAACCCGTGACCCTGCGCACGCTGGATATTGGTGCGGATAAACAGCTGCCCTATATGCCGATCAGCGAAGAAAATCCCTGCCTGGGCTGGCGTGGTATTCGCCTGACGCTCGATCAGCCGGAAATCTTCCTGGTGCAGGTGCGGGCGATGTTACGGGCCAACGTGGCCAGCGATAACCTCAGCATTCTGCTGCCGATGATCACCAGCATTGATGAAATTGATGAAGCGATCCGCCTGATTGAACGTGCGGCGCGTGAAGTGGAAGAGATGCTGGGATATGCCATCCCCCGACCGCGAATTGGGGTGATGATTGAAGTACCATCAATGATTTTTATGATCGGCCATCTTGCCGATCGCGTCGATTTTGTTTCTGTCGGCACAAACGATCTCACCCAGTACCTGCTGGCGGTGGACCGAAACAACACCCGGGTTGCTAACCTGTATGACAGTCTGCATCCGGCGATGCTCAGAGCGCTGAAAACCATCGCTGATGAGGTTAAAAGGGCCGGGATTGAGTTGTGCCTGTGCGGCGAAATGGCGGGCGATCCGGCCTGCGTTCCGCTGTTGATCGGTCTGGGATATCACCACCTGAGTATGAATGGTCGTAACGTGGCGCGGGTAAAATACCTGCTGCACCATCTGGATTATGAAGAAGCGCAAAAGCTGGCAGAAGCCGGTTTACAGGCGCAGCTGGCGACCGAGGTGCGTCATCAGGTGGCGGCATTTATGGAGCGGCGCGGACTGGGTGGCCTGATCAGAGGCGGTCGCTAGCGCCAGCGGCAGAAAAATCCGGATGACGGTTGATAGCTTAATAAAGTTTACAGTTAAGCGAGGTCCGGTCATTTCAGGCTGTGATATGATGCGCGCCTCGTTTTAGCGCCGTGTGCACACGGTTGATCTGCTTCGCCGCCTGCGGTCAGGAGCGATAATTTGAATGGTGAAAGATGACTAACGGCTATCTGGCTTTCCCCCAATTTGATCCGGTAATTTTCTCTGTCGGACCTGTCTCCCTGCACTGGTATGGCCTGATGTATCTGGTCGGTTTTATTTTTGCGATGTGGCTGGCAGTACGTCGTGCCAACAAACCCGGCAGCGGCTGGAAAAGAGAGGAGGTTGAAAATCTGCTCTATGCCGGTTTCCTCGGCGTTTTTCTCGGTGGGCGTATCGGCTATGTGCTGTTTTATAATCTGCCGCTGTTTCTTGATAACCCCCTGTATTTGTTCAAAGTCTGGGACGGTGGCATGTCCTTCCACGGTGGACTGATTGGCGTCATTGTGGTGATGCTGTGGTTTGCCCGCCGTACCAGACGCAATTTCTTCCAGGTTTCTGACTTTATTGCACCGTTAATTCCCTTTGGTCTGGGCGCAGGCCGACTGGGGAATTTTATTAACGGCGAGCTGTGGGGGCGTGTTGCACCGGATCTCCCCTGGGCGATGCTGTTTCCGGGTTCGCGCAGTGAAGATGTTGCGCTGGTGGCGACCCATCCGGAATGGCAGTCACTGTTATCCACTTACGGCGTGTTGCCGCGGCATCCCTCGCAGGTCTACGAGCTGCTGCTGGAAGGGGTGGTACTGTTTGTCATTCTGAACCTGTTTATTCGTCAACGTCGTCCGATGGGTGCCGTTTCCGGGCTGTTCCTGATTGGCTACGGTCTGTTCCGTTTTATCGTCGAGTTTTTCCGCCAGCCGGATGCGCAGCTGGGCCTGTTCGACAATGCTATCAGCATGGGACAGATCCTCTCCACGCCAATGATTTTTGCCGGTGTGGTGATGATGATTTGGGCTTATCGGCGTCGTGGTGCGCTGCAACCGGGTGAGGAAAAATGAAACAATATCTGGAATTAATGCAAAAAGTGCTGACTGAGGGCACGCCAAAAAATGACCGTACCGGCACCGGCACTCTGTCAATATTTGGTCATCAGATGCGTTTCAATTTGCAGGAAGGTTTCCCCCTGGTGACCACCAAGAAGTGCCATCTGCGCTCAATCATTCATGAACTGCTGTGGTTTCTGAATGGCGATACCAATACCGCTTATCTGCGAGATAACAAGGTAACCATCTGGGACGAATGGGCGGATGAAAAGGGCGACCTGGGGCCGGTTTATGGTAAACAGTGGCGCAGCTGGGGCGCTGCCGATGGGCGGCAAATCGATCAGCTGAGCCAGGTGGTACAGCAACTGAAAAGCGACCCGGACTCACGACGTATTATTGTCTCTGCCTGGAACGTTGGCGAACTGGACCAAATGGCGTTGGCTCCCTGCCATGCTTTCTTCCAGTTCTATGTTGCGGACGGCAAACTTTCCTGCCAGCTCTATCAGCGCTCATGTGATATTTTTCTTGGCCTGCCGTTTAATATCGCCAGCTATGCACTGTTGGTACATATGATGGCCCAGCAGTGTGATTTGCAGGTGGGGGATTTTGTCTGGACGGGCGGTGATACGCATCTGTACAACAACCATCTGGAGCAGACCCGGCTGCAACTGAGCCGTGAGCCACGTCCACTGCCGGTACTGACCATTAAACGTAAACCCGCTTCACTGTTTGACTACCGCTTTGAGGATTTTGAGATCGAAGGCTACGATCCCCATCCGGCGATTAAAGCACCGGTAGCGGTATGAGTCAGTCAGCAGCGGCGAGGTTGCCGCTGCTGAGAAGATGTCGCCGCTCAGAAAGTTGAAAAACAGGCAAAGCGATCCCTCAGCAGGGGATAGGTTTGTGCATCGGGTAGTTCAAAATGCCACCATTCGGTGGCAATCCCGCGAAAACCGCCGCCGAACATGATGGCATTCAGCAACAGTCTGTTGCGATGTGCCTCCTGGGATAATCCCGGATAATAAGGATGTGAGCGCTCATGCATATCATCAAATCCGGCTCCCATATCCAGTACCCTTCCTTCAGCGTCTGTCAGCGTGAGGTCAACAGCAACCCCCCGGCTATGGTTCGAACCCAGTGACACTTCTGCAACCCAGCGGGGATCGGGGCAGGCCTGCCACAGGCTGTGCTGTGCCTGCTGTGGCCGGTAAGCATCATAAATAAGCAAAGAAAACCCTGCCAGCGCCGCAATCGCGATACTTTTCTCCAGCGCAGTAGCGGCATCAGGATGCAGCAGGCAACGATCTTCACAATAGACAGGTTGGCCGCAGATATTGTCTGCGGTGGCATATTTCATATCGATAATCAGCTGTGGAAAGGCTTCTGCCAGATTTATCAGATTGCATTCGTCGGTCATAACAAACCCTGTCTCTCGTTTTATTTTGCCCAGCCGGGTGGGCATTCCTTCCGGGGAAGCGATGGGGAAATCAGCATGACTGTGCCAAAAGGGGGGACTGAAAAGGTTAGCCCCGCTTATGGCCCTGCGACAGTATGCAGATTTTGCGGCCTGTGCCGCAACGATTTTGCCTGTTTTCTGTTTTACCGTATTTGTCTGTAAGCCGCCGCGCAATGGGCGTCTTCCGCACTGGACGCACTGCGCGGGACATTTCATCCTTCAGCCATGCAAAAGATAAAGGGATTTACATTAATCGAACTGCTGGTGGTGATGGTGATTGCCGGCACCCTGACGCTGACGGCGGTGTGTGGCTGGCAGGAATGGCAGCAACGACAGCGCCTTAATACCAGCGCCAGACAGATCCAACATTTTCTGTTGCGGTTACGCAACGAGGCAAACTGGCATAATCAGCCGCAACTGTTATGGCAACGTTCCGCAGCCGTGTGGTGCATTGGCAGCGGGCCGTCGGCTGAGGACTGTTCGCCACGCAGACGGGTGCTGGTTCTGCCATGGCCGGAAATCAGGCTGCACTCTTTGACAGAAGGAATGGGATTCTATGGTCGCAGCAATATGGCAAAACCGGGCAGGATCGTCATCAGCAATGCGGCCGGTGAGCGACACATTATCGTCTCGTCACGCGCAAGAGTCCGCATCTGCCAGGACGTCTGCCCATAAAACCGGGGGATTTACCCTGCCGGAAATGCTGATTGCTCTGGCAATCAGCGCTGTATTACTGATCGGGGCTGCGCGGTTTTTGCCGCAATTACAGCTGGCGGATCTGCGCATGTTGCTGATGGTGCAACTTCATGAAGAGCTTCGGCTGATGATGGCAACTCTGGAAAAATCGGTGCGGCGGGCGGGCTATTGTCGGGGAGAGTGTGGCGCGGCAGGGTTAACCCTCGGGCAGCAGGGAAGCTGTCTGTTGCTGCGCTGGGATGAAAACAGCAATGGCAAATGGGAGGGAGTGGAAAATGACAGAAGCGATTATTACGGTTATCGACTGCGGCAGGGGAACCTGGAAATGCAGCGCGGGGTGACGGAATGCAGCAGCAGCGGATGGGAAAAGCTCAACGATCCTGCCACCGTGACGATTACCGAATTTCAGGTGTCGCGCACTGGGGCTCAGATCCGCATCAGGTTGGGCGGCTATGCGCTGGCAGCGCCGCATTCCCCACTGATGCTGGAAAGCTGGCTGACAGCGAATAATCTGTGAATCGCGCTGAGCAGGGAAGCGGGGCAATGATCATGGTGATTATCCTGCTGCTGATGTCTGCGGCATTACTTCATGCTACCCGGCATCAAATGGAGGATTCGCTGAGCCTGCTGGCCGGTGAGCGTATCGGGTATCAGCAATCCAGCGAGGCTGTATCAGCACTGAACTGGGGAATGCAGCAGCAGTGGGGGGACCAGATGGGTTGGCAGTGTAAAGTGAGGGGATCTTCAGGCTGGCGTGCCTGCCTGCTGCAACAGCAACCGCAACCGCAACCGCAACCGCAACCGCAACCGCAACCCGCCCTGCTGCGTGCAGACAGTGGCAGCAACACCATTGCATTCTGGCAGTGGGTGCAACGAAGTGAAAACGGCTATCTGCAAGCCGTACCGCATGGCTGGCTGGATTTCTGTCCACTGACGGAAGAAAAGAGATGTCAACCGGATGAATAAGCAGCGCGGTTTCAGTTTGCCAGAGACGCTGGTGGCATTACTGTTGTTCACCCTCAGCTTCACGGCGTTGTTGCATTATCAGCGGATGCTGGGCAGCGGTTTTCAGCTACAGCAGCAGCAGAGAGAGGCCTGGCGGCAGGCATGGCTACGTTTTGAGGGTTATCAGTCCCCTGACTGGCAGACCACCCTGAAGCAGGAGCCTGTGCAGGGGTGCACGATGATGACGGCCAGCGCGGTGAGTCATGGCGGCCAGCAGGCGGAATTGTCCCAGCTGCGCTGTGAGCTGTTAACCGAATAATGTTTTTAATTTGTAAGATGTGAATAAATTACGATTTTCCTGTGATAAAAAATTATTTCAGCTGATTCAGCCCATTTTGTAAAAACCGGGATTGTTTTTTCTGCGAGGTAAAAGTGCGTAATCTTTCTCTCGCTGCCAAAATTAAAACAGCGTGGCGAAACCGCGAAGGTTTAGCCGTTTATCATCGATTAGTTTTTTTCGGGATAAAGGTTTTCTGTCGGAGATAAACAGAAAGCAACGATGCCAGGTTGATTAACCTGGCGTCCAGGGAAAATTGTCATTGATCACTCTTTTCATGGATGAAAATAATATGAAAATAGCAAAGAAGCTTTTACTCTCTCTCTCATTATTCGCCATTTTTCTCCCTCAGGCAGGCGCTGAGGCGGTCAAAGATGTCACGGTTGATTACCGGCATGGCTACCGCCTGCGTGACAGGACGCACTACGATAAATTAGCGCTGGGTGCCAGCCTGCCAGATAACTGGGCATTCAATGTGGAGACAAAATTTAAAACCGGTGGCCCCAGTCCAAAAGATAAATATTACAACGACGTGGTGCTTAATGTTGTCGAAATGACGCTGCTTAAAACCTACAGCTGGGGAAACTGGTCATGGTCTCCCTTTATTCAGCCAGAGTTCAGCTCGTCCAGAACGGAATGGAAATTTGGTGTGGCACCCTGGTATAAAATTAATGACAGCTGGTCGATTGGTGGGCTGTACCGTCTGGAATTAAGTGATTATGCTCACGACAGCCAGTGCGGCGACGCAGGCCACGATTTTTGTAGTCTGGATAAACACAGAACGGTAAACCGCTTTGATGCTTATTTCCGCTATCGTTGGGATGATTTGACCACCACCTACAAAATTATCTACATGCACGGGGATGACAAACTGTTTGCTAATCACAACGATAATTATGAGCAGGAACTGCAATTTAATTATGCAATGGGCGCGCAGAGAGAGTGGGGGCCTTATATCACCTTTGCTGATATAGGCCGAAGTGCTTATACCAGTGAACGCCAGCTGCGCCTGAGACTGGGGGTAACCTATACCTTCAAATAAACCTCGCCTGAAGCGTTAACGGTAAGCACGCCGTCCGGTAAAGTTGCAATGATTACCGGACGGGGTAAAGTATCCGCTCAAAGTCTGGCCCCGGATGCAGGAGCAGAGATGTTTACCGTTTACCACTCAAATCAGCTGGATTTGCTGAAATTGCTGGCGGCCTGGCAAATTGAGAACCAGCCTCTGCGGGACCCCTTCCAGCAGGAGGTGGTGCTGGTGCAAAGCCCCGGCATGGCGCAGTGGTTGCAAATTGCGCTGGCAGAACAGTTTGGAATTGCTGCCAATATCGCTTTTCCGCTGCCCGCTACCTTTATCTGGGATATGTTTGTGCGTGTCCTGCCGGATATTCCCAAAGAGAGTGCCTTCAATAAATCCGCCATGAGCTGGAAACTGATGGCGATTCTGCCTGAGATGCTCAGGCGTGATGAATTTGCCCTGTTACGACACTACCTGGCCGACGATGAAGACCAGCGCAAACTGTTTCAGCTCTCATCCCGTGTGGCTGACCTGTTCGATCAGTATCTGGTCTACCGACCTGAGTGGCTCAACAGCTGGGAAAAGGGTAAAAGGCTTGAGCTGGGAGAGGCCGAGCGGTGGCAGGCACCGTTATGGGCGGCGTTGGTGGACTACACCCGCCAGCTGGGCCAGCCAGAGTGGCATCGGGCTAATCTCTATTCCCGTTTCATCGCTGCGCTGGAAAACAGCGCTGAACGTCCGGCAGACCTGCCAGACCGCGTTTTTATCTGTGGTATTTCAGCGCTGCCGCCGGTCTATTTGCAGGCTTTGCAGGCGCTGGGCAAACATATTGATATCCATCTGCTGTTCACTAACCCCTGTCGTCATTACTGGGGAGACATCCAGGATTATGCTTTTCTGGCGAAGCTGCAAAGCCGTCGCAGGAAGCACTACCAACAGCAGGGTGAAAGTGCACTGTTTCGTCAGGCGGACGCATCAGCGCTGTTTAATGACGCTGGTGAGCAGCAACTGAGTAATCCGCTGTTGGCGTCCTGGGGCAAACTCGGACGCGATAACCTCTACCTGCTGTCGCAAATGACCAGCCAGGAGATCGATGCATTCGTGGATATCGAGCCATCCAACCTGTTGAAAAGTTTGCAACATGACCTGCTGGAGCTGGCGGATCACTCGGTTATTGGCCTGAATCCGCAAGAGTGGGCAACCAGCAGAAACAAACGGCTGCTGGATCCTGAAGACCAGTCTGTCACTATTCATCTCTGTCACAGCCCGCAGCGTGAAGTGGAAGTGCTCCAGGATCGCCTGCTGGAGATGATGCTGAACAATCCGTCACTCTCCCCACGCGATATCATCGTCATGGTGGCCGATATCGACGCTTACACGCCATTTATTCAGGCGGTGTTTGGCAACGCCCCGACGGACCGCTGGCTGCCTTTTGCCATTTCCGATCGGCGCGCCAGCCAGGCTCATCCAGCCTTACAGGCCTTTATCTCGCTGCTGAATCTGCCGGACAGTCGCTTTACTTCAGAAGAAGTACTGGCTCTGCTGGAGGTGCCCGCGCTGGCCAGCCGTTTCTCTGTTGATGAAGAGGGGTTGCGGCTGCTCCGGCAATGGGTGGGCGAATCCGGCATCCGCTGGGGGCTGGATGATGACACGCTGTCGGGGCTGGATCTCCCCTCTGACGGGCAACACACCTGGCAGTTTGGCTTGTCGCGGATGTTGCTGGGGTACGCCATGAACAGCCAGGCAGGATTGTGGCAGGGGATTTTGCCTTATGACGAGTCAAGCGGGCTGATTGCCGTGCTGGCCGGGAACCTGGCAGAGCTGCTGATGCGTCTGCGCCGCTGGCGCGAGCGACTGACTGAACCCCGAACGCTGGAGCAGTGGTTGCCACTCTGCCGTGAGCTGCTTGATGACTTTTTCGCTGGCGATGCCGATACCGAAGCTGCGCTGGCACTGATCGAAGAGCAGTGGCAACAGGCCATCAGCTACGGTATCGGGGCGCAGTATCTTCAGGCGATCCCGCTGTCGCTGTTGCGTGATGAGCTGGCATCGCGACTTGACCAGCAACGGATAAGCCAGCGTTTTCTTGCCGGTCAGATAAACTTCTGCACACTGATGCCGATGCGCTCTGTTCCTTTTAAGATCGTTTGCCTGCTGGGAATGAACGACGGTGTTTATCCGCGGACACTGCCGCCGCTGGGTTTTGACCTGATGAGCCAACAGCCGGAAAAAGGCGATCGCAGCCGTCGCGATGATGACCGTTATCTGTTTCTGGAGGCGCTTAATTCAGCACAGCTTCAGCTGTATATCAGCTATATAGGTCGCAGCATCCAGGATAATTCAGAGCGGTTCCCTTCGGTGCTGGTAAGTGAGCTGGTGGGATACATCAGCCAGAGTTTCTGTCTGCCGGATGACCGGGATCGCGATGTGGACAGCAGCGCGGCGGCGGTAGAGCAGCATCTTCAGCATCTGCACAGTCGGATGCCCTTTGCCGCCGAAAATTTCACGCCAGCGGCCGTTTGTCAAAGCTTTGCCGCCGAATGGCTGCCTGCGGCAAACGGCAGCGGTGTGGCGCAGCCGCCCTTTATGCAGACTCTCCCGCCACTGGAAATCAGCGAGCTGAATTTCGAACAGCTGGTGCGATTCTGGCGTCATCCGGTACGTGCCTTTTTCAGCCAGCGTCTGGGCGTCAGTTTTACTATGTCACCTCCCGAACTGCCTGATGCCGAACCCTTCGTGCTGGATAATCTCAGCCGCTATCAGTTGAATCATCAGCTGCTGAATGCGTTGCTCGATGAGCAACCTGCACAATGGTTATACGACCGGCAACGTGCCTCAGGGGCCCTGCCTTACGGTGTCTATGGCGAATTGTTCTGGCAGGCGCAACAGGCCGAGATGGAAGAGCTGGCCGGAAAGATTCGTCATCAGCGAAAAGCGGCCGCCAGCCTCGAAATCAATCTTCAGGTAGATGGGCTGCAACTGAATGGCTGGCTACCGGCCGTGCAGGAAGATGGCCTGTTACGCTGGCGGCCAGCACACCTGAATTTTACCGACGGGCTGACGCTGTGGCTGGAGCATCTGGTTTACTGCCTGTGTGGCGGAGCGGGTGAGAGCAGGATGCTGGGGCGTAAAGAGAGCCAGTGGCGTTTTCCGCCACTCTCAGAACAGCAGGCCGCTGACTGGCTGCAACGCTATGTCGAAGGATACCGACAGGGAATGTGCACACCGCTGCTGCTGCTGCCCCGTTCAGGTGGCGCCTGGCTGGAGGCCTGCTTTGATAAAAAAACGCAGACCCTGTCTGATGATGATGCCAGCCGGGCAAAAGCGCGCATGAAGCTGTTACAGGCCTGGCAGGGAAATGCCCAGATTGAGGGCGAAGGCAGCGATCCCAGTCTGGCCCGCCTGTTTCGCACGCTGGATGAGCCGACCGTGCAGGCGATAATCGCTAATGCGCAGGCCTGGCTGCTGCCTCTTGCGCAGATCAATGACATTAAGTCAGACATCCTGTAGTGTTATTTTATAACTATTTTGTTGTTTTTCTGTTCACCTTCGCTCACAGCCGAAAGTGAACTATCCAGGGTAAATACCGGTCGCCCGGCTGCATGGGGGCTGACAAATAATGAGATTGTCGAGGAGTTTGAATGCGTCGTTTTGCAGTCTGGTTCACCACTCTGTTTCTTATTGCCACATTCTGGAGTCCACTGATTCAGGCTCAGCCTGGCTGGCAACCGATCCCTGAAACGATACGTAAAAGTGAAAAAGACCCGCGTCAGTATCAGGCCATCCGTCTGGATAATGGCATGACGGTGCTGCTGGTTTCCGATCCGCAGGCAACTAAATCCCTCTCTGCGCTGACCCTGCCGGTAGGTTCGCTGGAGAATCCCCGTAATCAACAGGGGCTGGCCCATTATCTGGAGCACATGCTGTTGATGGGTTCGAAGCGCTATCCGCAACCCGATAACCTTGCTGAATTCCTTAAAAAACATGGTGGTAGCCACAATGCCAGCACCGCGTCTTATCGTACGGCATTTTATCTTGAGGTGGAAAATGACGCGCTGCAACCCGCCGTTGACCGGCTGGCGGACGCTATCGCAGAGCCGTTGCTGGATCCGATCAATGCCGACCGGGAGCGCCATGCGGTCAATGCCGAACTGACCATGGCGCGCTCCCGTGATGGATTGCGCATGGCGCAGGTTGGCGCAGAAACCTTAAACCCGCAGCATCCGGGCTCACTGTTTTCCGGTGGCAATCTGGAGACATTGCAGGATAAACCCGGCAGTAAGCTGCATGACGCGCTGAAGGCGTTTTATCACCGTTACTACTCGGCCAACCTGATGAAGGCGGTGATCTACAGCAATAAGCCGCTTGAGGAGCTGCAAAAGGTTGCCGTCAGCACCTTTGGCCGGGTGGAGAACCGCAACGCAGAGGTGCCGGAAATTACCGTACCGGTGGTCACCGAAAAACAGAAGGGCATCATCATTCACTATGTGCCCGCGCAGCCTCGTAAGCAGCTGAAAATAGAATTTCGTATTGAAAATAACAGCGATCGCTTCCGCAGCAAAACCGATACCCTCATTGCTTATCTGATCGGTAATCGCAGCAAAAATACCCTCTCAGACTGGCTGCAAAACAGTGGGCTGGCCGACGCGGTTGATGCCGGTGCCGACCCGATGGTGGACCGTAATGGGGGCGTATTCTCCATTTCGGTGTCGCTCACCGATAAAGGGCTGGCAGAGCGCGATCGGGTGATTGCGGCGGTGTTCAGCTATCTCCATACCTTACGCAGTGGCGGAATCGATAAAAGATACTTTGATGAAATGGCCCACGTGCTGGACCTCGATTTCCGCTATCCGTCAATTACCCGTGATATGGATTACATTGAGTGGCTGGCTGATACCATGCTGCGTGTGCCGGTGGCAAATATCCTTGATGCTGGCTACATTGCTGACCGTTACGATCCACAGGCTATTAAAGCGCGTCTGGACGGAATGACCCCGCAGAACGCACGGATCTGGTTTATCAGCCCGGATGAGCCGCACAATAAAGTTGCCTATTTTGTTAACGCCCCTTATCAGGTGGACACTATCGCCCCGGAGCGCTTTGCCGCCTGGCAGACCGCCAGTGAGAAAATCGCTTTATCATTGCCGGTACTGAATCCGTGGATCCCGGATAATTTCACGCTGATCCCCACTCAGCGTGCCTCGGCGCATCCTGAGCCGCTTATCAGCCAGCCGGGACTGCGGGTGTTTTATATGCCGAGCCAGTACTATGCTGACGATCCCAAAGCCAACATTACCCTCTATCTGCGTAACAAAGAGGCAATGAGCACCGCGAAAAATCAGGTGCTGTTCGGGCTGAACGATTACCTTGCCGGGCTGGCGCTTGATGAGCTGAACTCCCAGGCCTCTGTGGGCGGGATCAGTTTTTCCACCGGGGAGGATAACGGCGTCACCTTTAACGTCAGCGGCTTTACCCAGCACCTGCCGGAGCTGATGAAGGCGCTGCTGAAGGGCTATGCCAGCTATCAGCCGACGGAGCAACAGTTGGAGCAGGCCAAATCCTGGTATCGTGAGCGTCTGGATGCGGCGGAGAAGGGTAAAGCTTTTGAACTGGCGATTCAGCCAGCGCAGGTGCTGCCGCAGTTGCCATACACGCCGCGTGCCGAGCGTCGCCAGCAGCTGACCGCTATCACCTTGCAGGATCTCAATGACTACCGGCAGATGCTGCTGCAAAAATCCACTCCGGAACTGTTGGTGGTGGGGAATATGACGGCGGAGAGCAGTAAAACCCTGGCGACGGAGATTAAATCGCAGCTTAACTGCCAGGGCGACAGCTGGTGGCACAGTCAGTACATTCAGATTGACAAAAAAACGCTGGCAAACCTGCAAAAGCCGGGCAGCAGCACCGATTCTGCACTGGCGGCACTGTATGTGCCTCTGGGCTATGACGAATTAACCAGCATTGCCAGCAGTGCGATGCTCAGCCAGATAGTGCAGCCGTGGTTCTATAACCAACTGCGGACGGAAGAACAGCTGGGCTACGCGGTGTTTTCCTTCCAGATGCCGGTCGGGCGTCAGTGGGGGCTGGGTTTCCTGTTACAAAGCAATGTTAAACAACCGGCTTATCTGCTGCGCCGTTTTGAGGCGTTCTATCCCACGGCGGAGAAGCGCCTGCGTGCTATCAGCAAAGAGGACTTTGCTCAGTATCAGGCGTCGATGATCAATGAGCTGAAACAGCGCCCGCAAACGCTGGATGAAGAGGCCGGACGCTTCAGTAAGGACTTTAACCGCGAGAATTACCGTTTTGATACCCGCGCCAGATTGATTGCCGCGATCGGCGCGCTGACGCCAGAAAAACTGGCAACCTTTTTCCATGACGCGGTGATTAAACCTCAGGGGCTGGTACTGCTGTCACAGATCTCCGGCAGCCAGCACGATAAGGCAGACTATGCGGCACCGGCAGGGTTTACCACCTGGCCGGACGTGACCCGTTTGCAGCAATCTTTTCCGACGAAAAATGATAAACCATGAATGAAGCTGCCCGCCGTCTTGATCCCCTGACGCTGCCGCTGCACGGCGAAAGGCTTATTGAGGCCTCGGCAGGCACGGGAAAAACCTTCACTATCGGCCTGCTCTATCTGCGGCTGCTACTGGGACTGGGCGGTGAAGCCGCCTTTTCCCGTCCGCTGGCGGTGGAGGAGATTCTGGTGGTGACCTTTACCGAGGCGGCCACGGCAGAGCTGCGGGGCCGTATCCGGCAGAACATCCATCAGTTGCGTATCGCCTGTGTCCGTGGTCACACCACAGACAGCATGTTGCAACAGTTGATGCAGGAGATTGACGATATACCACGCGCGGCGGCACAACTGCTGGCAGCCGAGCGGCAGATGGATGATGCCGGGATCTTCACCATTCATGGTTTCTGCCAGCGGATGCTCAACCTCAATGCTTTTGAGTCGGGTATGTTGTTTGAGCAGCAACTGATTGAAGATGAGTTGCCGCTGCGACATCGCGCCGCCGCAGATTTCTGGCGACGCCACTGTTATCCATTGCCGCTGCCGGTGGCGCGGGTGATGGTGCAGATGTGGCAGGGGCCGGAACAGCTGCTCTCATCGCTCTCGCCCTGGCTGAATGGCGAAACGCCAACCCTGAAACATCCGCCCGATTTGCAGGAAAGCTTTGTCCAGCGACACGAGAGAATTATTACCCGTATCAATGAACTGAAGGCGCTGTGGCTGGCGGCGGGTAATCTGCACGATCTGCTGGTGCAGTCTGGTGTGGACAAACGGAGTTACAGCAGTAAGCACTTACCCGTCTGGCTGGAAAAAGTTAACCAGTGGGCGCAAAGCGAGACGGAAGATTATCAAACTCCGCCGGAACTGGAACGTTTCGGACAGCGTATGTTGCTGGAGAAGACCAAAAAAGGCGAGCCGCCTCACCATCCGTTGTTTGCACAGATCGATCTCTTTCTTGCTGAACCCCTCTCCCTGCGCGATCTGGTGATTGCGCGCGCGCTGAGTGAAATCCGCACCGCTACGCAAAAAGAGAAGCAGCGCACGGCGTTGCTCGGTTTCGACGACCTGCTTGGCAGACTGGACAGTGCCTTACAGCAGGCCGGGGGAGACGCACTGGCTTCGGCTATCCGCAGTCGTTATCCGGTGGCGCTGATCGATGAGTTTCAGGATACCGATCCGCAGCAGTACCGCATTTTCAGCAAGCTCTACGCCCACCAGCCGGACCATGCACTGCTGCTGATCGGCGACCCCAAGCAGGCAATTTACGCTTTTCGCGGGGCGGATATTTTCACCTATATGCGGGCACGTAATGAAGTCAGCGCTCACTACACGTTGGAAACTAACTGGCGTTCTTCCCCGGCGATGGTGGACAGCGTAAATCAGTTATTCAGCCGTCTGCCTGCGCCTTTTCTGTTCAGTGAGATCCCTTTTATCCCCGTCCAGCCCGCCCCCGCAAATGCAGCATTACGTTTTATGCTGGATGGCGAGGAGCAGCCCGCGTTACGCTTCTGGTTACAGCCTGGCGAAGGCGTCGGAGTAAGTGATTACCAGCAGTTTATGGCGCGACAGTGCGCGGCGGATATCTGCCACTGGCTGACCGCCGGACAGCAGGGTGAAGCGTTAATCGGGAAAGGCGATACGCTGCGGCCAGTGCAGGCTTGCGATATCACGATTCTGGTGCGCAGTCGTCAGGAGGCTGCGCTGATGCGCGACGCGTTGAACCGCCTGCACATTCCCTCCGTTTACCTCTCTAACCGTGACAGCGTTTTCAGTACTCAGGAAGCGCGTGAAATGGTATGGCTGCTTCAGGCGGTGCTGGCTCCCGACCAGGAGCGCATTTTACGCAACGCGCTGGCGACCAGCATTCTCGGGCTGGATGCGTTAACGCTGGAAGCGCTCAGCCAGGATGAACGCCAGTGGGATGCGCTGGTGGAGGAGTTAGATCTTTACCGACAGCGCTGGCTGAAGCGAGGCGTGCTGCCCATGCTGCGCGAGCTTATGGTTCGGCGGCACATTGCCGAAAATCTGCTGGCCTCTGAAAGCGGTGAACGTCGTCTGACCGACCTGTTGCATCTGGGGGAACTGTTACAGGAAGCCTCGACGCAGCTGGACAGTGAACATGCACTACTGCGCTGGCTGGCGCAGGAAGTGGCCGAGCCTGATGGTCAGTCCGCCAGCCAGCAGCTGCGGCTGGAGAGCGATCGCCATCTGGTGCAGATTGTCACTATCCATAAATCCAAGGGATTGCAGTATCCGCTGGTCTGGTTGCCCTTTATTGCCACTTTTCGTGAAGGGGGACAGGGGGTCTATCACGACCGGCAAAGTTTTCAGGCACTGCTCGATTTACACGACGATGCTGAAAGCCTTGAGCTGGCCGAGCAGGAACGACTGGCGGAGGATCTGCGCCTGCTTTATGTCGCACTGACCCGTTCAGTCTGGCACTGTAGCGTGGGTATCGCGCCTCTGGTGAAGGGTAACCGCAAGAAAGAGGGACTCAGTGACCTGCATCGCAGCGCGGTGGGTTACCTTATCCAACAGGGAGAAGCGGCGGATGCCGACGGGTTGCAACAGCATCTGCGGGCGCTCAGCAGCGATGCGCTGGCGATCGGCGTTGCGGGCGAGGTTAACGATCGGACATGGCAACCGCTTTCGCTGTCGCTGCCGCCTCTTAGTAGCCGACAGATGACCCGCTCGTTGCGCGATGACTGGCGGGTTACCAGCTATTCCGGATTGCAGCAGCATGGTCACAATGCTGGTTTTGAGTTGTTACCGCGCCTCGACGTGGATGCGGCGGGTGAAGCTCAGGGCCACCAGGCCGTGCAGCTGACGCCATACAACTTTCCGCGAGGGGCCGCGCCGGGAACATTTCTTCATGCCCTGTTTGAAAATATCGATTTTACCCAACCGGTTGACCCGCAGTGGCTCAGTGCACAGCTGACCCGGCAGGGTTACGATGCGGCCTGGTTGCCGGTAATGCTGGCGTGGATTGAACGGATATTGCAGACCCCGCTGAATGACAGCGGGGCCAGTCTGCATCAGCTACCGCCTGCCTGTTATCAGGTTGAGCTGCAATTTTTTCTGCCCGTCGGGCGTCTGCTCAGGGCTGAAACGCTTGACCAGCTGGTGAAGCGCTATGACCCGCTGTCAGCCGGATGTCCACCGCTGAATTTTCAGCAGGTACAGGGGATGCTGAAGGGATTTATTGATCTGGTTTTCCGCTGGCAGGGCAAATATTACCTGCTGGATTACAAATCAAACTGGCTGGGTGACGCGGCAGCAGATTACACCCAGGAAGCCATGGCTCAGGCGATGCGTTCTCACCGTTACGATTTGCAGTATCAGCTCTATACGCTGGCATTGCACCGCTATCTGCGGCACCGGTTGCCGGACTATGACTATCAGCAGCATTTTGGTGGCGTTATCTATCTGTTTTTACGGGGTGTTGACGGCGAGTGCCGGGAAAACGGCGTCTGGTTCAACCGGCCTGATGCCACGTTGATTGGCGGGATGGATGCGTTGTTTGCCGGTGAGAATGAGGAAGATTTATGAGCAGGATGGCTGAACTGTTAGCAGAAGCCTGCGAGCAGCGACTGTTCCGGCCGCTGGATGTGCAGTTTGCGCGCCTGATAGCCGGTGATGACAGGCCGGCGCTGATGCTGGCAGCCGCCTGTGTCAGCGTTGGCGCGGGGGAAGGGCATGTCTGTCTGCCACTGGCGCAATTTACCGGCCAGCTGCTGTTTGCCGGTCGCCATCCGGAACTGGCCCGACAGATCTGGCAGGAAGCTGGCGAACCGGACTGGCAGAGCCTGTTATCAGCCGAAGAGGCGGTGGGCGATGGTTCTTCGGCCACCCCGCTGGTTCTCTGGCAGCAGCGGCTTTATCTGCACCGGATGTGGCAGTCTGAAGGCGAAGTGGCGCGATTTTTTGTTAACGATGTCTCGCCTGTCATTGCCCAGCCTGAGCAACTGCGGGCCATTCTCGACCGCCATTTTGGATGTCAGCGTGATGACTGGCAGAAAATTGCCGCAGCGGTTGCCATTACCCGGCAGATCGCGGTCATTTCCGGTGGCCCCGGCACCGGTAAAACCACCACAGTGGCTAAGCTGCTGGCCTCTCTGCTGGCGCTTTCCGGCGCAAACCTGCGTATCCGCCTTGCGGCACCCACCGGCAAGGCGGCAGCACGTCTCACCGAGTCGCTGGGAAAAGCCCTGCAAAATCTGGATGTCAGTGAGACGGTAAAACAAGACTTTCCGACGGAAGCCACCACTCTGCATCGCCTGCTTGGTGCCATTCCCGGCAGCCAGCGAATGCGCTATCACGCCGGTAATCCTCTACATCTGGATCTGTTGGTGGTGGATGAGGCCTCTATGGTGGATTTGCCGATGATGGCCAGCCTGATTGCGGCCCTGCCGCCGCAGGCCAGAGTGATTTTTCTTGGCGATCGCGATCAGCTGGCGTCGGTGGAAGCCGGGGCGATACTGGGCGACATCTGTCGCTGTGCCGAGGCGGGATACAGCGAGACGAGGGCGAAGGAGCTCAGTAGCCTGACCGGCTGTGAGGTGGTGGGGCATGACGATGGCGGGGCGGTCAGCGTGCGCGACAGTATCTGTCTGCTGCGTAAAAGCTATCGTTTTGACCGTTCGTCCGGTATCGGGCAACTGGCGCTGGCCGTCAACGCCGGGGACATCCGTCGGGCGGATGAGGTCTTCGCCGCCGGTTTTAACGATATTGCTCGGTTTTCAATGCACAGCAGTGAAGATTATCAGCAGCTGTTGAACAGTTGTCTGACGGGATATCAGGATTATCTGCTGCTGTTAAAAGCAGAAGCCGCACCCGAAGCAGTGATCGCAGCTTTCGGCCGTTTCCGTCTGCTTTGCGCTTTGCGTGAAGGGCCATTTGGGGTTACCGGACTCAATGAGCGGATTGAAAGCTTTCTGGCGCAGAATCGCCTGATCCATCGCGCGCCGGGCGTCAGCGGCAAATGGTATCCGGGGCGTCCAGTGATGATCTCCCGCAACGACAGCGTGCTGGGGTTGTTCAACGGGGATATCGGCATTGCGATGAACGATGAAGAGGGAAGACTGAAAGTGTTTTTCCCGCTGCCTGACGGCTCCATCAAGGCGGTGCAACCAGGTCGTCTGCCCCCGCACGAGACGGCATTTGCCATGACCGTGCATAAATCGCAGGGTTCAGAGTTTGAGCACACACTGTTGGTATTGCCGGGACAGTTTGCTCCGGTGTTGACCCGGGAACTGATTTATACCGCCATCACCCGTGCCCGCTTAAAGCTGACATTGTTTGCCGAGATGACGGTGTTCAGTAACGCGGTAAAAATCCGCACCCTGAGACGTAGCGGACTGGTCGAACGTCTGCGGGGAGCGGCGGAGTGCAGGTGAAAAGGGCACGGCCGGTCTGAAAAATGCGTCGGCAGGCCCGCCAGCGGATTAATTTTCAGCCGCCTGGCTGGGGCGGATTATACTGTCCCGCCCCTGATTTTCAGGCTTCAGACCTGGCGGCGTGACGCAAATCGACCATCAGCACTTTAGAGCGGCGCTGATAGTTGTACATCTGTTTTTTACTTTCAGGCAGCTGATCCACATCCACCGGCATGAAACCGCGCTCCTGGAACCAGTGGATGCTACGGGTGGTCAGCACAAACAGCTTTTTCAGTCCCATCTGACGTGCCTGAAGCGCGACGCGTTCCAGTAACGCTTCTCCCCTGGATGAGCTGCGGTAGTCCGGATGTACCGCCACACAAGCCATTTCGCCAATCTGTTCTTCCGGAAAGGGATAGAGCGCGGCACAGCCAATAGTCAGATTGTCACGCTCAATAATGGTGAACTTATCAATCTCCATTTCCAGCTGCTCACGGGAGCGGCGCACCAGAATTCCCTGCTGTTCCAGTGGGCGGATCAGCTCAAGGATGCCGCCGATATCATTGATGGTTGCCCGGCGGATCTGCTCGGCGCTTTCCATGACAATCTGGGTGCCAATACCATCGCGGGAGAAGAGTTCCTGGATCAGCGCGCCATCTTCCTGGTAGCTGATCAGATGGCTGCGGCGAACGCCGCTGCGACAGGCTTTTACCGCGCCACGCAGAAAGCGCACCGTCCAGGAAAGATAATCATCGCTCTGCTCCAGTTCTTCGGTGCGCTGCTGCGCTTCGTTCGGGAAGAGTTCAGAGATAATCTCGCCTTCGCTGTCAGTCACGCCCTGACCTGAGCAGAAACCGATCATCTTTTCAGCCTTCAGTTTGATCGCCAGCTGGGTGGCGACCTCTTCTGAGGTCAGGTTAAAGCTTTCGCCGGTCACTGACACCGCCACCGGGCCAACCAGCACAATGGCACCGCTGTCAAGCTGGCGATGTATCGCTTCTTCATCTATGCGGCGGATGCGCCCGCTGTGGCAGTAGTCAACACCATCGTCCACGCCCAGCGGTTGCGCGATAATAAAGTTGCCGCTGACCACGTTAATGTGAGCGCCCTGGAGGGGGGTATTGTTCAGACTCATTGACAGGCGGGCGGTGATGTCCAACTGCAAACGCCCCGCAGCCTGTTTGACCAGCTCCAGCGACTGTGCATCAGTGACGCGGGTATGCTTGTGATAGACCGGCTCCAGATGATGCTCATCCAGATTGGCGTCAATTTGCGGTCTGGCACCGTACACCAGCACCAGCCGGATGCCAAGGCTGTGTAGCAGGCCGATATCATTAACGATGCCGGAAAAGTTCTCATGCCCGATAGCTTCACCACCCAGCATAATGACAAACGTTTTACCACGGTGGGCATTAATGTAGGGGACTGTATGACGAAAGCCCTGAACCAGCTCGGTACTCCGTTCCTTCACGGCAAACCCTCTGTGAATGATTATTCGATAAAAATGTATTTTTATTCTTTTGTGAGCCGGGTGCAAGGGACAATTGATCCCGAGGCTGTTTAACTATAGCTGTCAACGGTCGCTTACAGTTTGCATTACCTGACCTTTTTCCGCATGACACCCTTAGCAGGATTCGCTAAAGTTTCAGTTTATGGCAGTGATTTGGCTCGACTTTCTGATTAAAAACAGCAAACAACCTGGAGTTGCATGTCCGATTTACCTTCCCCCGGTCGACGCCGATGGTTAAAAAGCGTCGGCGCAGTTGTGTTGCTCAGCGTCAGCAAAGTGGGTTTCGCGGCGCTGGCGCAGGTGGTGGCTATCCGCATCTGGCCGTCTTCGACCTACTCTCGCTTAACGCTGGAATCCAGCACGCCGCTAAAATATAAGCAGTTTGTCCTCAGCCATCCTGAGCGGGTGGTGGTGGATATCACTGATCTGCATCTTAACCCGGTACTGAAAAATGTCGGAAATCTGGTGCGCAGTGACGATCCCTGGATCCGCCACGTCAGGGTAGGACAGTTCAACAGCAATACTGTGCGCCTGGTGGTGGAACTGAAGCAAAACGTCACGCCGCAAATTTTTACTCTGGAGCCGGTGGCCGGGTTTAAAAACCGGTTGGTACTGGATCTCTATCCGGCAAAGGGCATCAGCAACCATCATCAGGATGATCCACTGCTGGCATTACTGGAAGATTACAATCAGGGCAGGCTGGCGCAGCATCAGCCTGTCGAAGCCCCGCTGCCGGGCAAGGCGGGAAAAGATCGCCCGCTGGTGATCATGATCGATCCCGGACATGGCGGGGAAGACCCCGGTGCGATTGGCAAAAACAAAACGCGGGAAAAAGACATCGTGCTGAAAATTGCCAGGCGGCTAAAAACGCTGATTGATAAAGAAGGCAGTATGCGCGCGCACATGACCCGCAATGAAGATGTGTTTATCCCGCTGAAAGTGAGAGTGGCAAAGGCCCGCAGGCTGCGCGCCGATCTGTTTATCTCGCTTCATGCCGATGCATTTACCAGTCGTGCGGCCAGAGGCTCCTCAGTTTTCGCGCTCTCGACCAAAGGCGCGACCAGTACCGCCGCCCGCTATCTGGCACGAACCCAGAACGAATCCGACCTGATTGGCGGCGTCAGCCTGAGTGGCGATCGCTACCTTGATCATACCCTTTTCGACATGGTGCAAAGCCGGACGGTGAATGACACTCTGAAGTTTGGTCATGAAGTGTTATTACGGATGGGCAGAATCAATCATCTGCATAAAAAAACGGTGGATCAGGCCGGGTTTGCGGTGTTAAAAGCCCCGGACATCCCATCCATTCTGATGGAAACGGCATTTATCAGTAATCTGGAAGAAGAGCGTAAGCTTCGCACCGCGCATTTTCAGCAGCAGGTCGCGGAGGCCATTCTGTCAGGAATAAAAGCGTATTTTGCCCGGAGCGCTTCACGGGTAGCGAAGTAACAGAAGCGGGTGGTGAATGAACAATGAGCGGAGGGCAGAAACAAAAAAACACCCTTAAGGGTGTTTGATTGGTTGCGGGAGCCGGATTTGAACCGACGACCTTCGGGTTATGAGCCCGACGAGCTACCAGGCTGCTCCATCCCGCGTCCGCGTTGCTGTCGCTTCCGTCACGACAGTCTTTTTTTTACTGCTTTTCCCTGAAGGAAATTGGTTGCGGGAGCCGGATTTGAACCGACGACCTTCGGGTTATGAGCCCGACGAGCTACCAGGCTGCTCCATCCCGCGTCCGTGGATGCGCACTATACTCGCCGTGAGTTTTGTTGCAACCTCTTTTTTATAGAAAGTCTCAGAAACAGCGCCGCCTGCTTAATTTTTCCGCCATCTGTACTGTAGTTGAACAGCGCCGGACGATCTTTACGCTCAGCACATTTCAAAACGCTGATGGCTTTGCTATCTTCGGCCAGCAATTTCGCGAAGAGGGCGCAAAGTAATGAAAGGACGTTGGGCGAAGTATGTTATTAGCGGGGTGCTGATCGCCCTGCTGGCGGGATGTTCTTCCAGACCGACCGATCGCGGGCAGCAATATAAAGACGGAAAGCTCGAAGAACCTCTGGGACTGGTCAATCAGCCCAATGTGAAAGGGCGTCCGGTTAACGGTAAAGACTTTGCCGACCAGGTGTCAGAAATCCAGTACGCTTCGCCCGGCATGTTTGCCCGTCAGAGCAGTACCTACAGCGCGATTAAAAGCTGGCTGATGGCGGGGGGAGACACCCGGCAACTGCGTCAGTTCGGCTTGGATACTTATCAGATGGAAGGGGCGGATAATTACGGAAATGTGCAGTTTACCGGCTATTACACCCCGGTTATTAAGGCACGTTACACCCGGCAGGGTGAATTTC
The DNA here is from genome assembly GCF_058241465.1 of Erwinia papayae. Lineage (NCBI taxonomy): Bacteria > Pseudomonadati > Pseudomonadota > Gammaproteobacteria > Enterobacterales > Erwiniaceae > Erwinia > Erwinia papayae. The sequence goes on along the minus strand of NZ_JBZCHT010000002.1, from coordinate 218,115 downwards.
AGTACCCGCTCTACCGTATGCCCGCCGGTAAGCGCCGTCTGCCCTCTCGTGCGCAAATCTACAGCGGAGCGCTGGATGAGCGGTATGTCATCGGCTACAGCAATTCGCTGATGGATAACTTTATTATGGATGTGCAGGGCAGCGGCTATGTTGATTACGGCGATGGCCGTCCGCTGATGTTCTTTGGTTATGGCGGTAAAAATGGTCATCCTTACCGCAGTATTGGCAAAGTGTTGATCGATCGTGGCGGAGTGAAGCGCGAAGATATGTCAATGCAGGCCATTCGCCAGTGGGGTGAAGAGCACAGCGAGGCGGAAGTCAGGGAACTGCTGGAGCAAAATCCCTCCTTTGTGTTTTTCAAACCGGAAAATTTTGCGCCAGTGCGCGGTGCCAGCGCGGTGCCGCTGGTGGCGAAAGCCTCCGTGGCGTCTGACCGTTCGCTGATTCCACCGGGAACGGCGCTGCTGGCCGAAGTGCCTCTACTGGATAATAACGGTAAATTTAGCGGAAAGTACGAGATGCGCATTATGGTATCGCTGGATGTGGGCGGCGCGATAAAAGGACAGCATTTCGATATTTATCAGGGGATTGGACCTGATGCGGGGCATATGGCCGGCTGGTTTAATCACTATGGCCGTGTCTGGGTACTGAAATCTGCGCCTGGCGCTGGCGCGCCCCTTTTCTCTGCTGCGCAAAACAGCTCCGGTGGTTCGGCTCTGTTAACGCAGTAATCTGTTCTGACAGCAGGCGACTTTTCCGCCTGCTGGTCAATTCTGAGGTAATCCATGACTTCTCATTCTGACGCCTGGCTGCAACGTTTTGGCGGCACGGCGCGGCTGTATGGACAATCTGCTTTGCAACTGTTTGCCGATGCGCATGTCTGCGTGGTAGGTATTGGTGGCGTCGGTTCCTGGGCGGCTGAAGCGCTAGCCCGCACCGGTATCGGTGCTATCACCCTGATTGATATGGATGATGTTTGTGTCACTAACACTAACCGTCAGATCCATGCCCTGAAGGGAACGGTCGGACAGGCGAAAACAGAGGTGATGGCGCAGCGGATTCTGGCTATCAATCCGGAGTGTCGGGTTACCTGCGTGGACGATTTTCTCACGGCAGAAAATACCGCCACGCTGATAACGAATTCCTTCAGTTATGTGATTGATGCTATCGACAGTGTCCGGCCAAAAGCCGCGCTGGTGGCCTGGTGTCGGCGTAATAAAATACCACTGGTGACCACTGGTGACCACTGGTGGCGCAGGTGGACAGATTGATCCGACGCAGATCCAGGTGGCCGATCTGGCAAAAACCATTCAGGACCCGCTGGCGGCTAAATTGCGCGAGCGGCTGAAGCACGATTTTAATGTGGTTAAAAACAGTAAAGGTAAACTGGGAATAGATTGTGTGTTCTCTACCGAAGCGCTGATGTATCCCCAGCCGGACGGTTCGGTCTGTGCTTCCCGCAGCACGGCAGAAGGGCCAAAACGCATGGACTGTGCGTCAGGATTTGGCGCGGCAACCATGGTGACCGCGACTTTTGGCTTTGTTGCCGTTGCTCATGTGCTGAAAAAGATGATGGCCAGAGCGGCACGCGGTTGATTACTGCGCATGGCTGGCAGCGACCGTTACCGCGTTTGCCAGCGCCTGAAGTCCTGCACTGCGTGAAGAACTGAGCTGACTGCGCAGGCCCAGCTCATCGAACAGTACCAGCGGCGACTGCCGCGAAAGTAACGTGGCAGACTGGCCTTCCATCGCAGTGAGCAGGACGGCCAGTAATCCCCGCACGATGCGACCTTCACTGTCGCCGTAAAAATGCAGGTTACCGTCGGCAAGCTGTTGATGCCCCAGCCAGACGCGATTCTCACAGCCACGCAGCTCATTTTCAGCGGTTTTCAGTTCCTCCGGCAGGCCCGGTAGCTGTTTGCCCAACAGGATGAGCTGTCTGTAACGTTCTTCCCACTGAGTATAAGCAGCAAATTGCTGTTTCAGTTCGTCGGCGGTAATCAGTGTGCCGAACGGGTGGGGAGCGAGGAGTAGAGTCATCATTAGTCTGCCAGTATTTCCAGCGCGGTAGTCATACCGCGTACCAACGCGTCAACATCGTTGTGCGTATTATAAGGGGCAAATGAGGCGCGCAAAGTACCGCTCACGCCCAGTGCCTGTATCAGAGGTTGGGCACAGTGCTGGCCGGCACGCAGCGCAATGCCACTTTCTGCCAGCAGCGTCACCACATCGCTGTGGTGGATACCGGCAATGTCAAACGACAGCAGGCTGGAGCGCCCGGCACGAAAGCTGCGAAAGCCGGGAAGGGTCTTCAGACGTTGTTCAGCCAGTTCAGCCAGTCCGCAACTCCAGTTCTCAGCCTCAGTCCGGTCCTGATCTTCCAGCCATGTCAGTGCTGCGCTAAGGCCTGTCACGCCAGCAACGTTAGGCGTCCCTGCTTCAAACCGCCAGGGGGCAGGCATGGCGGTAAAGCCCTCAAAGGTGACGGATGAGAGCATTTTGCCTCCACCCTGCCAGGGTTCCATGATTTCCAGAAGTTCGGGTCTGGCATAAAGTACCCCGGTTCCCATCGGGCCATACAGCTTGTGTGCTGAAAAAGCATAAAAGTCGATATCCAGCGCCTGCACATCAACTGAGCTATGCACCACGCCCTGCGCACCGTCAATCATCACTTTTGCGCCTGCCTGGTGGGCCAGCGAAATGGCCTGCGTCAGATCCGGGCAGCCGCCGGTGACATTCGACATCTGGCCCAGCGCCAGTAGCCGTGTGGATGAGTTAAGCAATGCTGGCAGTAGCGACATGTCAGGTAGAAGATCTTCTCCCAGCGGCCAGCGGATGACCTTCGCGCCACACTGTTTTGCCACCATCAACCAGGGCACCAGGTTGGCATGGTGCTCAGCCTCGCTGACGACGATCTCATCTCCTGGTTGCAGACGAGGACGTAGCCAGGCCTGGGCCACCAGATTAATGGCTTCGGTGGTGCCTTTTGTCCAGATAATACTGCTGGCTGTTGCAGCAGCCAGCAAGCGGGCGACCTGGCTGCGGGCATGCTCATAGCGCTCAGTTAACTGGCGGGCTGCGGCAAACTGGCTGCGATGGACCGTTCCGCCATTCAGGCTGTAAAACTGCCGTGTCGCCTCAATCACCGCCTCGGGTTTGAGTGCCGTGGCGGCGCTGTCCAGATAGACACCGGCGTCGGCCAGTGCCGGAAACTGCTGGCGAAACTGTGCTGGAATAAATGACGTCATACTCTCCTCTGGCGGATGATGAATTGATGCGCTTTCATTCAGGACCACTCTGAATTGCAGGTGCCCGGCTGGCAATGTTGAAAAAGCGCGTTATCCTCAATTATGCAAGGTTTAAACTATCACTCGCAAATGCGTATTCGGCTGAAAGGCCTTAAGTTATCGCCATCTGCGGGGGTTTATCGCATTACTACTGCAAGGAGATACAAAAAGATGAAAAAACTCGCTGCTATTATGGCCGCCTGCGCCATGACTTTTACTCTGGCTGCCTGTTCCAGCAACTATGTGATGCACACCAATGATGGCCGGACCATTGTCTCCAGTGGCAAACCAGTGGTGGACAGTGATACCGGAATGATCAGCTACAAAGATGCTAATGGTAACAAACAACAGATCCATCGTTCTGATGTAAAAGAAATGGTTGAGATGGGGCAGTAAGCTAACGTAAAAAAAAGCACCGCAACTGCGGTGCTGTTAATTTTGTGGACAGACAGGATAAATCCGGGACTGATAAAAGGTAGCTGAACCACCCACGGTCTGAAAATCGTCAGACCAATTGCAAACACAACATCACGACCACCAGCCAAAAGCCTGCCAAAATCTCACTTAACTGCCTGAATTTCTGACCTGCTTTTCGTTCCGGCTCTGGAAGTGCCGCAACTATAGGTATTTGCTGGTGCATCCTCAACGGACAAATTATAATGCCTCGGATAAAAAAAACTAATACGTAAAACTCTGTCAGGCGTCTTACGTTTTGTCACAGCCAACAACTGTCCGGTAATCATGTCCAAACGTCTCCCTCCTCTGAATGCGCTGCGTGTGTTTGATGCTGCGGCCAGACATCTTAGTTTTACTAAAGCGGCTGAAGAGCTGTTTGTCACCCAGGCTGCGGTCAGCCATCAAATTAAATCACTTGAGGATTTTTTGGGGCTGAAGCTGTTTCGTCGACGTAATCGATCGCTGCTGCTGACCGAAGAAGGGCAGAGTTACTATCTGGACATTAAAGAGATTTTTTCCGATCTGAATGAGGCCACCCGCAAGCTTCAGGCTCGCAGCGCCAAAGGTGCGCTGACCGTCAGTCTGCTGCCCAGTTTTGCCATTCAGTGGCTGGTGCCGAGGCTTGCCAGCTTTAATTCAGCTTATCCGGGGATTGATGTGCGCATCCAGGCAACAGACCGTGATGAGGCGAAACTGGCTGATGATGTCGATGTGGCCATTTTTTATGGCCGTGGTAACTGGCCGGGATTGAGGGTGGAAAAACTGTATGCTGAATATCTGTTGCCGGTCTGTTCTCCACTTTTACTGACGGGCGATCGCCCCCTGAAAACCCCCCAGGACCTGGCAAGTCATACCCTGCTGCATGACGCATCACGTCGTGACTGGCAATCTTATACCCGTCAGCTTGGCGTGGCACATATCAATGTGCAGCACGGGCCGATTTTCAGCCACAGCGCGATGGTGTTACAGGCCGCTATCCATGGGCAGGGCGTTGCGCTGGCAAATAATGTGATGGCACAGACAGAAATTGAGGCCGGGCGACTGGCCTGTCCTTTTAATGACGTGCTGGTGAGTAAAAATGCTTTTTATCTGGTTTGTCATGACAGTCAGGCAGAACTGGGTAAAATAGCCGCCTTTCGTCGGTGGATTCTGGCAAAAGCCGCCAGTGAACAGGAAAAGTTTCGTTTTCGCTATGACAGCTGAGGCCTTGTTATCCGGTGTGCGGTGCAGGCAATCTTTGAGGATGAGTCAATGTCGAGTCGTGCAATGCTGATTTTTTCAGCCATCAGTGGATTTGTGTTTGTGATGCTGGGGGCATTTGGTGCTCATGTGCTGAGTAAATCGCTGGGTGCAAGTGAAATGGCCTGGCTGAGAACCGGCCTGGAGTATCAGGGATTTCACACTCTGGCTATTCTGGGAATAGCGGCTGCCATGCTGCGCCGGGCCAATATCTGGTTTTACTGGAGCAGCGCGTTTCTGGCGCTGGGAACGGTGTTATTCAGTGGCAGTCTCTACTGCCTGGCGCTCTCTCACCTGCGATTGTGGGTTTATGTGACTCCTGTAGGTGGCACCTGTTTTCTGGTGGGGTGGATATTAATGTTAGTTGGCGCACTGCGTCTGAAAAAAAAGGCGATGGGCCATGAATAAAATTTTACTTTACTGCCGCCAGGGCTTTGAAAAAGAGTGTGCGGCAGAAATTACGGCCAGAGCCGCAGCACGTGAGGTTTTCGGCTTTGCCAGGGTCAAAGAAGAGTCGGGTTACGTGCTGTTTGAGTGCTATCAGCCGCAGGACGCAGAAAAGCTTATCGGCGAGCTGCCGTTCAGCGAACTTATCTTTTCCCGCCAGATGATTGTCGTGGGGGAGTTATTACGTGACCTGCCCCCGGATGATCGGGTAACACCGATAACGGCGGCGTTGAACGGCAAAGTAGAGAAAGGCGGAGAGCTTCGCGTTGAGGTGCCAGACACCAATGAGAGCAAAGAGTTGTTAAAGTTCTGCCGGAAATTCACCGTCCCGTTGCGCAGTTCTCTGCGTGCTGCTGGTGTGCTGCTTAATCATGAAAATTCAAAGCGTCCGGTGGTACATGTCTTCTTCATTGCTCCGGGGTGCTGCTACGTCGGCTACTCGCTGACGCAGAATAATTCGCCGTTCTTTATGGGGATTCCCCGGCTGAAATTCCCGGCGGATGCGCCCAGTCGCTCTACGTTGAAGCTGGAAGAGGCGTTTCACGTTTTTATTCCTGCCGACGAATGGGATGAGCGGTTGGGCAGCGGCATGTATGCGGTCGACCTGGGGGCCTGTCCCGGTGGATGGACTTATCAACTGGTCAAACGCAGCATGATGGTCCACGCCGTGGATAATGGGCCGATGGCTCCTGCCCTGATGGATAGCGGGCAGGTTTTCCATCACCGTGAAGACGGTTTTAAATATCGTCCCACGCGCAACAACATTTACTGGCTGGTTTGCGATATGGTGGAGAAACCGGTGCGTGTCGCTAACCTGATAGCGGACTGGCTGGTTAATGGCTGGTGCCGTGAAACGATATTTAACCTGAAGCTGCCGATGAAAAAGCGTTATGAAGAAGTGACGCAAAATCTGGCGATGATCAATGAGAAGCTGAAAGCCAACGGTATTAATGCACAGATTCAGGCTCGCCAGCTTTACCATGATCGAGAGGAAGTCACAGTACATATCCGGCGGATTTGGGGGGCAACCCCGGGCCGTCGTGACGAAAGATGACGGCCATGCACAATTAACTCAGTTGCTGAACGGGTCAGCCTGAAGAGGAACGGGATTCAGCCGGAGTTCTTTCAGGTTGCCTGTCAGTTCCAGGTCGGTTTTCAGCCTGGCAACCTGGCGGCAGATTAGCGCCATCTCACGATTTTTCTCCAGCTTATTGCGCCATTTTTCGGCCACCGCAGGCAGGTTTTCATAGAGCGCATCCAGCGTACCAAATTGCTGAAGCAGCTGAGCCGCACTTTTAGCTCCAATACCTGCTACTCCGGGAATTTTGCTGCTGCTAATCCCGGCTAGTCCCCAGTAATCGACAAGTTGTGCCGGGCTTACGCCAAACTCATTGCTGATAAAAGGCACGTCCAGCCAGCGTTTCTGGAAGTAGTCCCGGATGCGGATAGTCGGTGCCACTAACTGACAATAGCCTTTATCGGTAGAGACAATGGTCGCCTGGTGGCCGCTGGTGACCACTTTTGTCGCCAGCGTGGCGGCCAGATCGTCTGCCTCTTCGCCGGGAGCGTGCCAGCAGTTTACGCCTGCCGCAGCGAAGGCGTCACGCAGCCGGGGCATCTCTTCCCTCAGCGTATCTGGCATCGGGGTTCTTCCTGCTTTGTAATCCGGCAGCAACTGATGACGCCAACTCTGGTGGCGGTCATCATCATCAAATACCGCCACGGCATGGCTGGGCTGACTGTGCACAATCAGCTGTTGCAGCGCCTGAACACAGCTTTGCAGGCAGGGCGATCCCTGAACCGCATGAATACGGCGGATCAAATTCAATGCATCAACAATTAACAAATGAATAGTCATGATCGGCTAATAAGGGAGCGGCTGATGCCGCCCCGGGTTGAAGTTATTTAATGATTTCGTAGCAGGGGATGTAAGCGGTTCCCGGCAGCTTCATGCGGTGCTGGGCAACAAATCCCTGTAACAAATCGTCCATACGGCGCATTATTTCCGGGTCGCCATGAATTTTGTAACGTCCTTTCTCTTTGATCGCCCGGATACCCACATCCTTGACGTTTCCGGCCACAATTCCGGAGAAAGCCCGACGCAGGGCGGCGGCAAGCTGCTCGGCAGGCTGGTCAGGTGAAAGATTCAGGTTAGCCATATTTTCATGCGTTGGCACAAACGGCACCTGAAGGTCCGGCGCAATGCGTATTGCCCAGTTAAAACTGTAGGCATCACCCGTTTCACGACGATGTTCTTTAACTTTCGGCATGGCCTTTTTCATCAGGCGAGCGACTTCAGGCGCATCATCAATAATGATGGTGTAGTGCTGGCGAGCGGCTTCCCCCAGGGTGTTGACGATAAATTCATCCATTACCCGGAAATAGTCTGCACTCTCCTTTGGACCGGTCAGTATCAGCGGTAGCACCTGATTGTGGTTCTCCGGATTCATCATAATGCCCAGCAGGTAGAGCAGCTCTTCAGCGGTGCCCACCCCGCCAGGAAAGATGATGATACCGTGCGCAATACGCACAAACGCTTCCAGTCGCTTCTCAATATCCGGCATGATGATCAGTTCGTTAACCAGCGGATTTGGCGGCTCGGCGGCGATAATTGACGGTTCAGTCAGGCCAATAAAACGTCCTTCTTTGTATCGCTGTTGTGCATGACCCACCGCCGCCCCTTTCATCGGCGCTTCCATGACACCGGGCCCACAGCCGGTACAGATATTCAGCTCGCGCAGGCCAAGCTGGGAACCGACCTTACGGCAATACTGGTATTCGATGTCATTAATTGAGTGTCCGCCCCAGCAGACCACGGTATTCGGTTCTTCTCCAACATGCAGCGCTCTGGCATTACGCAGGATGGAGAATACAAGGTTAGTAATATGTACCGGGTCATCACTGTTCTGATACTGCGCGGCGCTGTCGATCTGACCATTTACAAACAGAATATCGCGCAGGACGGCAAACAGGTTGGCCTGCAACGAACGGATAATTCGCCCATCGACAAAGGCTTCTTCCGGGGGATTGAGCAGTTCAAGTTTGACGCCGCGTTCGCGCCGTAACACGTTGATATCGAAATTTTCAAAGCGGGAGAGCAATTCATGACTGCTGTCGGTCTGGCTGCCGGAGTTAAGTACGGCAAGAGAACAGTTGCGAAACAGTTGATAGAGGTCGCTGCTGGCGGTTCTTTTCAGCATGTCGACTTCCAGCTGGGAAAGCAGATCCATTGAGCCTAACGGGCTGATTTGTGTAATCAATTTAACTCCTTTATACCCCTCCGGGCAGTAGTCACTCCCGACGACAGCAAGGCGTTCTCGTCGTGAAGAGGAAATTTCCGTGGGCAGGAAAACCTTAGCCCACTCTCAGAGTAGCGTTGTACAGCAGGGTTTAACAATAGCGTACCTTGTGCTTATGCGTAACGGTACGCAAAATGCAGTCAATCACTGACTTACCAGACGGGAACGTGCGGGTTTGAATGTTCCATTGCTTCGCCACGGATTAATATCAAGGCCGCCACCTGTGGCACGCCTCGTGCATTCAGCCAGGACAGTTCATATAGCGTTCAGATGTTGGCACCATGAAAGGGTAAGCTTTCAGGAAAGAGGCGGGGGTTTCACGGTTCAAACTTCGTGGCACGGCTTGCAGTAAAAGGGTTGATAAATATCGTGATATTCTGTCGGTTTTCCCAGCGTCAGACCATTCAGCGCCCGATTTGTATCCTGTAAAGACATGGTTTACCTTGCGGCCTGCTACCGGCAGGTAGAGTGAAAAAATTGTTGGCAAGCGGACACTATCTATCCGACTGCCAGGATGAGCATCGCCTTAGTGTAACTCAGGCCACCAGGAGTGAAAAAACAATGACTGAAGAGACGACCCGCGCCCTGACCGATTTTACCCGGGGCTATTGCGAAGACTGGCAGCGTATCTGTGGACACCCTCCTGCCAGCCATGATTTGTACGGTGTGCCATCGCCGTGCATACAAAGCAGCTGTGACGATCAGGTTTTCTGGCTGCCACAGCCTTTTACTCTGGCAAAAAATCTTGATGCAGTTGAGCGTGCAATGGAATTGCGTATTCAGCCATCAGTGGTTGACTGGTATACAGCGCAATTTTCCGGTGATATGACTGTTACTCTGGCAGGGCAAATGTATACGCTGCTGCAAACATGGAGCGAAGAAGATTTTCTACGTTTACAGGAAAATTTGATTGGGCACCTGGTTATGCAACGTCGCCTGAAACTTTCTCCGACGCTGTTTATCGCGACATCCGCCAGCGAGCAGGAGGTGATTGCGGTATGTAATCTCACAGGTGAAGTGGTGCTGGAAAAGACGGGAACAAAAAAGCGCAATGTACTGGCCCCGAATCTCATTGATTTTCTTTCATTATTAAGAAATTCAGTCAATTCTGCGGAAAACTGCTGATGAATTTGTGAGATATATCTTACATGGATTGTAAGAGATCGCTATTTAACGGGCGGAATGTTCTCAAGCTTTTTGATTAAAAACATTGTAAATCATAATCTTGTTTACAGCATTATTTTGTAAAAATACTATTTTAATCAAAAACGAATGTGCCCCGTATTGTTTGCTTATCATATTAGGGCAGAATACCTCTCATCGGAAAGGATGCTGTGATTCATGGAATGAATCAGGACACATCTGGATGATGACGCAGGGATAGTCTTCAGGACGAAGAACAGGAACATCTCAGGACGAGATAAGGGACACCTCCAGGATGGAGAATGAGAGCTATCAGTATAGATAGTGAGGCAGGATGCTCAGGGAATATCACCATTGATGGTGAGTTGTATGAAACATTCAAGGACAAAGTTATCAAGGACGAGCAGGGAGCATTAATGTAGCGGGATGGCTGCGAACGAATCGGGAGCACTGTTATTACAGTGCTCCCTTTTTTTCGTCGGTACTTTTTACCGCTGCTGATGGAGAATGGTATGCTGGCATCCAGCTGTAAACCCAGAGGAGAGGGCTGATGAGCCGCGAAATGCAGGTCAGGCAATGCCTGGTAGCAATTGAAGAAATTTTACAGGACGCCGGGCTGTGGCAAACCTGCGCCCCAAACGCTGCGGCCTTTGAAAGCCAGGAGCCATTTTGCGTTGATACCATGATGCCATTGCAGTGGCTGCAATGGGTTTTTCTGGCAAGGATGGATGCCCTGCTTTGTGCCGGGGCAGAGTTGCCGGCTAAGCTGGCTATTGCACCTTATTTTGAGGTTGCGCTGGAAGGGGAGATCCCGTGCCGGGCGGCGTTGTTGCATGCTCTGAACCAGATGGATCAACTTTTTGAGTCGCATTCCTGATGTTGGAAATTATCTATCAGGATGAATGGCTGGTTGCAGTCAACAAACCCGCTGGCTGGCTGGTACATCGTAGCTGGCTGGACTGCCATGAAACGGTGTTTGTGATGCAAACGCTTCGGGATCAGATTGGTCGGCACGTTTACACCGTTCACCGTCTGGACAGGCCCACCTCAGGGGTGCTGCTGCTGGCACTGTCGAGCGAAGTTGCCCGTCAACTATCAGAACAATTTGCTCAGCACCAGATGCAGAAGGTCTATCATGCGGTGGTCAGGGGATGGCTGTCGGGTGAGGATACGCTGGACTATCCCCTGAGCGAACAGGTCGACAAAATTGCCGATAAATTCGCGCAACCCGATAAAGCACCGCAGCCTGCGGTAACCCACTGGCGTACTCTGGCCACGGTAGAGCTGCCGGTGCCGGTCAGTCGCTATCAGACTTCGCGTTACACACTTACCGAACTGCTACCGCAGACCGGGCGTAAGCATCAGTTGCGCCGACATATGCGGCATCTTCGTCATCCGATTATTGGCGATACGGCGCACGGCGATCTGCGACAGAATCGCCATGCTGCACAGAACTTCGGTATGAACCGGCTGATGTTGCATGCCAGTGAGTTGCATCTGACGCATCCTGTCACCGGTGAAACGCTGCGACTACGCGCCGGGATAGATGCTGTCTGGCAGAATATGATTAACGCCTTTGGCTGGCAGGATTGCTTCTCCCATCCAGCCGGGGTTGAGTTTGCATCGGTTTATCTTCAGGATAAAGCCTCAACATACAGCCAAAAGAATTTGGGTTGCAGGAAGAGGGCCAGCGAGTAAATCCCCGGGAGCTTGCTCAGGTAAGTGGCCGGGGTGCGCTGTGCAGTCAGGGCATCTGCAAACTGAAGTATGAAGGGCATAAGCGCCAGCACAGGAGAAAAGCATGGCTCAGATAGGTATTTTTGTTGGCACAGTTTACGGTAATGCTTTGCTGGTTGCTGAAGAAGCAGAGCCGTTACTGGCTGAGCAGGGCCATCAGGTTAAAATTTTTGAAGATCCCACGCTTGAAGACTGGCAGCGCTACAGCGATCAGGTTGCGTTGGTAATCACCTCCACTACCGGCCAGGGCGATTTGCCTGACAGTATTGCGCCATTGTTTCACAGTATAAGAGAGACGCTGGGGCATCAGCCGACGCTGCGTTATGGCATGATAGCCCTTGGCGACAGCAGCTATGATGATTTTTGTGGCGGTGGCAAAAAGTTCGATGCGCTGTTACAGGAACATGCTGCACAGCGCGTGGCAGAAGTGCTGATGGTGGATGCCAGCGAAAATCCGGAACCGGAAGAAGTGACTTCGCCCTGGGTTGAACAATGGGCGAAGCGCCTCGGTTAATGCCACTGCTCTGCTCCGGACTGGTGGCCTGCTGCAATGCTTTTTTCAGGTTACCGGTGCAGGATTAAACACTGACAGCGCGTTATGAATTCCCCAGCGGTCAGACCAGGTCTGTTTTCGGCCGCTGGCAATATCCAGAATCAGCTCAAACAGCCTCCAGCCAACCTGTTCAATGCTTTCCTCTCCCGTAGCGATAGTGCCCGCATTGATGTCCATCAAATCATGCCATCTGTCCGCCAGCGCAGTGCGGGTAGCCATTTTGATCACCGGTATGACGGCCAGCCCGTAAGGGGTGCCGCGTCCGGTGGTGAACACCTGTAAGGTGATGCCGGATGCCATCTGTTGTGTACCGCAGACAAAATCGCTGGCTGGCGTGGCAGCATAAATTAATCCGCGCTTAGTGGGGCGTTGTCCGGGGGAGAGGACTTCCACAATCGGGCTGCGGCCTGATTTGGCGATGGAGCCCAGGGCTTTTTCCACCACGTTTGCCAGACCGCCTTTTTTATTTCCGGGGGAGGGATTAGCACTGCGATCGGTTTTGCCCATGTTCAGATAGTCATCATACCAGGCCATCTCTTCCAGCAGGCGCTGTCCTACCTCTTCGTTGATCACTCTGGGGGTCAGCAGATGAATGGCATCCCGTACTTCTGTCACCTCTGAGAACATTACTGTGGCACCACAGCGTACCAGCAGATCCGAAGCAAATCCGACCGAGGGATTGGCGGTCACGCCGGAAAACGCATCGCTGCCACCGCACTGCATCCCGACAATCAGCTCAGAAGCCGGAACGGTTTCACGCTGACGTCGATTGAGACGTTGTAAATGGCGCTCCGCGACCTGAAGAATATCGTTCACCATGGATTCAAAACCAATGTGTTTCTCGTCCTGAAGGCGAACCACATCTTCTTCACCCAGGGAAATGGCCTGCACATCCGGTGTGCCTTCCAGCAGTCTTTCCGGCTGTAACTTTTCACACCCCAGGCTGACAATCATTACCTCACCGCCAAAATTGGCGTTGAGCGCCAGATTGTGGATAGTACGGATTGGCACCACCGCAGCCGGGGCGTTGATCGCCACACCACAGCCATATAAGTGATTTAACGCCACCACGCCATCGACATTCGGATAACGCGGAAGTAACTGACGCTCAATGATTTTCACCACATAATCCACCACCCCCGCCACACAATGGACGCTGGTGGTGATGCCGAGCAGATTTCGCGTGCCTACGCTGCCATCTGCATTACGGTAGCCTTCAAAGGTATAGCCGGTGAGGGGGGGCAGGGTTGGCGGAATATTGCTGGCCAGGGGCAGGCTGGAGAGCGCGGGCGCTTCCGGCAGCAGCACCAGCGATTCATCGATCCAGCTACCACGGGCAATATCCCGCACGGCATACCCGATAATCTCGCCATAACGCACAATGTTGCCGCCGTGGGATATATCCTGCAATGCCACTTTATGGCCCTGCGGAATATGTTCTTTCAGGCGCAGGCCACAGGGAAATTCCGTGCCCGCGGGGAGGCCATTATTATTGACCACGATGGCAACATTGTCGTTTTCATGCACCTGAATATAGAGTGGGGGATCATTTCTTGAGTTGTTCATTGCTCGACAAGTCCTGACTAAATGAATGTAGGGTCGTTTTTATCTTTCCCTGAACAACGATGATGGCTCGCCAGCGTTTTAAACCTTTCTGCTGTGAACAGTATAAAAAGCCAAAGGCGCAAAAACATTATGCAAATGTCTGACAAATGGCCTGAGACGGCGATACTTTTTCTGGCGTAAGAACAGGTTTCAGTGATAACCCTCACAAAGCACACCAGAGTGTGGCTGGCCCCGCAGATTAACGACGTTACGTGAGCCATCCCGCAATGTATTGTGCAAATGCAATAATATTATCCGTTTTGTATCGGTTTAGTTGTGCGTTATTCCGATGTGTTCCTGCTTCCCGGTTTTTATACTTCTCTTCACTGACGATGATTGCCACGCTGCGTTTTAACTTTTCTGCCAGTAAATATTAATCGCTGTGTTTAACCCAACATCATTCTGATACCCAACGCGATGTGTATGCAGTTCAGAGTGCAGGTAGCCTGCGGGCTATATTTCAGGAGTGCATCATGAATTCAATCACTGGTACGGCGAGCAACGTGCAAAAAAGAACTAATGCCCGCTACTGGATAGTGGTGATGCTGTTTATTGTCACCTCGTTTAATTATGGCGATCGGGCAACTATCGCTATTGCCGGATCGGCAATGTCGAAAGAGATAGGTCTTGATCCGGTCGGTCTGGGTTATATCTTTTCTGCCTTCTCATGGGCTTATGTTATCGGCCAGATCCCTGGCGGCTGGCTGCTGGACCGTTTTGGATCACGACGGGTTTATTTCTGGAGTATCTTCCTCTGGTCTTTGTTCACCCTGCTTCAGGGGTTTGTCGATCTGCTGAGTGGTTTTACCGTTATCGCCGTGCTTTTTATGCTGCGCTTTCTGGTCGGTCTGGCAGAAGCTCCCTCTTTCCCCGGCAACAGCCGCATTGTCGCCGCCTGGTTTCCGGCCCAGGAACGCGGCACCGCCGTTGCTATTTTTAACTCGGCTCAGTATTTCGCCACGGTGATTTTCGCCCCGATCATGGGCTGGCTGGTCTCTGCCGTCGGCTGGGCGCACGTGTTCTGGTTTATGGGGGGCCTTGGCATCATTCTCAGCTTTATCTGGCTCCGGGTCATCCGTGACCCTAACGATCATCCAGGGGTGAACAAAGCGGAACTGGAGTACATGGAGCAGGGTGGCGCGCTGATTAATATGGATCAGAAAAAAGAGTCGCTTAAAGTCAGCTGGGCTGAAAAAATGTATCAAATCAAACAGCTAATTGGCTCCAGAATGATGATTGGTATTTATCTCGGCCAGTACTGTATCAATGCCCTGACCTACTTCTTTATTACCTGGTTTCCGGTTTATCTGGTGCAGGCTCGGGGTATGTCGATCCTCAAAGCCGGGATGGTGGCTTCGATACCGGCCATCTGCGGTTTTCTTGGTGGCGTACTGGGAGGGATTATCTCCGACTGGCTGATGCGCAAAACCGGCTCGCTGAATATTGCCCGCAAAACGCCCATCGTGCTGGGCATGTTGCTGTCGATTTCCATGGTGGTGTGTAACTACGTCGATACCGAATGGGTGGTGGTGTTCTTTATGGCGCTGGCCTTCTTCGGTAAAGGCATCGGTGCGCTGGGTTGGGCGGTGATGGCAGATACCGCACCGAAAGAGATCAGTGGCCTCAGTGGTGGGTTATTCAATATGTTCGGCAACATCTCCGGCATCATCACGCCGATTGCTATCGGCTATATCATCGCCACCACCGGCTCTTACAACGGCGCGCTGATTTATGTCGGTATCCATGCTTTCGTCGCCGTGTTGAGCTATCTGGTTCTGGTGAAAGATATCAAACGCATTGAGCTGAAACCCCTCTGAGGACGCGATATGAACACGCAAAGCAGCCCGGTTATCACTGATATGAAAGTTATTCCGGTGGCGGGTCATGACAGTATGCTGCTGAATATTGGCGGCGCACATGGTGCTTATTTTACCCGCAATATCGTGGTGCTGACCGACAGTGCGGGACATACCGGCGTGGGAGAAGCGCCGGGGGGAGAAACCATTTATCAGACGTTGCTGGCCGCCGTTCCCCAGGTGCAGGGGAGTGAGGTAGCGCGGATGAACAGCTTGGTGCAACGGGTTCACCGCGGCAATCAGACGGCGGATTTCGATACCTTTGGTAAGGGAGCCTGGACTTTCGAACTGCGGGTTAACGCGGTGGCCGCGCTGGAGGCCGCGCTGTTGGATCTGCTCGGACAGTGCCTGAATGTACCGGTGGCAGAACTGCTGGGGCCAGGTAAACAGCGTGATGAAGTGACGGTGTTGGGTTATCTGTTCTATATCGGCGATCGCGAGAAAACCGATCTGCCTTATCTGGCAGGCGAACAGAGCGGTCATGCGTGGTATCACCTGCGTCATCAGCAGGCGCTGGACAGTGCTGCTGTGGTGCGACTGGCGGAAGCTGCGCAGGACAAATACGGCTTCAAAGACTTCAAACTCAAAGGCGGCGTTTTACCGGGTGAACAGGAAATTGAAACCGCAAAGGCATTAAAAAAACGCTTCCCTGACGCCCGTATTACCGTTGATCCCAACGGTGCCTGGCTGCTGGATGAAGCGATTGCACTGTGCAAAGACTTACAGGGGGTGCTCAGCTACGCCGAAGATCCCTGTGGTGCGGAGCAGGGCTATTCAGGGCGGGAAGTGATGGCCGAATTCCGGCGGGCCACCGGGCTGCCGGTCGCCACCAATATGATTGCCACTAACTGGCGTGAGATGAACCATGCGGTGCAGCTGAATGCGGTCGATATTCCGCTGGCCGACCCACATTTCTGGACGCTGAGCGGTGCGGTGCGAGTCGCTCAGCTCTGTGATGAATGGGGCCTGACCTGGGGATGTCACTCCAATAACCACTTCGATATATCACTGGCGATGTTCACCCATGTTGGCGCTGCCGCGCCGGGCAAACCTACGGCAATCGATACGCACTGGATCTGGCAGGAGGGCAATCAACGTCTGACCAGAGAACCGCTGAAGATAGTAAACGGCAGAATTGCCGTCCCGGATGCCCCTGGTCTGGGTGTGGAGCTGGACTGGGCAAGGCTGGAGCAGGCACATGCGCTGTATAAGACGCTGGCGGGCGGCTCGCGTAACGATGCCGTCGCCATGCAATACCTGATCCCTGGTTGGACATTCGATCGTAAGCGCCCGGTTTTTGGGCGTTAACCCCCGATTCTTCAAAAGGAACGCTTTATGAATCAAGCTATAAGTACGCCGAAGATCACCGAAATGCAGGTGATCCCCGTTGCCGGGTACGACAGTATGTTGCTTAACCTGAGCGGTGCCCATGCGCCATTTTTCACCCGTAACATTGTCATTATTAAAGATAACTCCGGCCATACCGGCGCGGGAGAAATTCCCGGCGGTGAAAAAATCCGTCAGACCCTGGAAGACGCGGCATCGCTGGTGACGGGCCATACCATCGGCGAATATAAAAATCTGCTAAGCCTGGTGCGCAACACCTTTGCCGACCGTGATGCGGGCGGGCGCGGTAATCAGACTTTTGATCTGCGTACCACCATTCATGTGGTGACGGGAATTGAGTCTGCGCTGCTCGATCTGCTGGGGCAGCATCTGGGAGTCAATGTTGCCTCTCTGTTGGGTGACGGGCAGCAACGTCGTCAGGTTGAAATGCTGGGTTATCTGTTTTATCTCGGTGACCGCCGTAAAACCTCGTTGCCCTACCAGAGTCAGGCAGATGAGAAGTGCGACTGGTATCGTTTGCGGCATGAAGAGGCGCTCAGCCCGGAGGGTGTGGTCCGGCTGGCCGAAGCGGCTTATGAGAAATACGGCTTTAATGATTTCAAACTGAAGGGAGGCGTACTGGCAGGCAATGAAGAAGCCGAGGCGGTCACCGCACTGGCGAAACGCTTTCCTGAGGCGCGTATCACCCTCGATCCCAATGGTGCCTGGTCACTGAATGAGGCGATTGAACTGGGCAAATCGCTGCGCGGCGTGCTGGCTTATGCAGAAGATCCCTGTGGTGCTGAGCAGGGCTATTCCGGACGGGAAGTGATGGCAGAGTTCCGGCGTGCTACGGGTCTGCCGACGGCCACCAATATGATTGCCACTGACTGGCGGCAGATGGGACACACGCTTTCACTGCAATCCGTCGATATCCCGCTGGCCGATCCTCACTTCTGGACCATGCAGGGCTCCGTGCGCGTGGCGCAGATGTGCCACGATTTCGGGCTGACCTGGGGTTCTCACTCCAATAACCACTTTGATATCTCGCTGGCGATGTTCACTCACGTTGCTGCCGCTGCGCCCGGCAAAATCACCGCTATTGACACCCACTGGATCTGGCAGGAAGGCAATCAACGTCTGACTCGCCAGCCGCTGCAAATCAAAGGCGGCCAGGTTGAGGTTCCGCAAAAACCGGGACTGGGTGTTGAACTGGATATGGACCAGGTGATGAAGGCGCATCAGCTGTATCAACAGCACGGGCTTGGCGCACGTGATGATGCACAGGCGATGCAGTTCCTGGTGCCGGACTGGACCTTCGACAACAAACGCCCTTGTCTGGTGCGCTAACTTTTTTCAGGAGAGTGTGATGAGCTACGTCAATACCCCTAACAGTTTTCGTCAGCGACTGCTGGCCGGAGAGACTTTAATCGGCAGCTGGTGTGCGCTGGCTAATCCGGTTACCACTGAAATTCTGGGACTGGCCGGTTTTGACTGGCTGGTGCTGGACGGGGAACATGCGCCCAACGATATCACCACCTTTGTTCCGCAGTTGATGGCGCTCAAGGGGAGCGTCAGCGCGCCGGTGGTGCGGCCGCCCTGCAACGAGCCGGTGATTATCAAGCGATTGTTGGATATCGGTTTTTCCAACTTTCTTATCCCTTTTGTGGAAACCGCAGAGGAAGCGGCGCGGGCCGTGGCCTCCACCCGTTATCCCCCACTGGGTATTCGTGGTGTCTCCGTTTCTCATCGCAGCAACATGTATGGCACCGTGCTGGATTACAACCTGACCATCAATGAAAACATCACTGTGCTGGTGCAAATTGAAACACAACAGGCGGTGGACAACATTGACGTTATCGCCGCGATTGACGGCGTGGACGGGATTTTTGTCGGGCCGGGCGATCTTTCGGCGGCGTTAGGCTATCTCGGCCAGCCGGCACATCCGGAAGTGCTGAAAGTGATCAAACATATTTTTGAACGGGCGAAAGTGGCAGGGAAACCCAGCGGCATTCTGGCACCGGTAGAGGCTGATGCCCGCCGTTATCTGGAATGGGGGGCCGGCTTTGTGGCGGTAGGCAGCGATGTGGGTGTCTTCCGTGGAGCCACTCAGGCTTTGTGCGATCGCTTCAAAAAATAATCTACCCTTCAGGAGAAATATCATGAAAATTGGTTTTATTGGACTGGGCATCATGGGCAAACCCATGAGTAAAAATCTGCTGAAAGCCGGATACAGCCTGGTGGTACGCGACAATAATCGGGAAAGTGAAGCGGAGCTGGAACAGCTGGGTGCTACGGTTGCCGGATCGGCAAAAGCCGTCGCTGAACAGTGTGAGGTGATCATCACCATGCTGCCCAATTCACCCCAGGTGAAAGAGGTGGTGCTGGGTGAAGAGAGCGTGATTCAGGGGGCGAAATCGGGAACGGTGATTATCGATATGAGCTCAATCGCGCCGCTGGCCAGCCGTGAAATTCATGCTGAACTGGCGAAAAAAGGGATTGCCTTACTGGACGCGCCCGTTAGCGGCGGTGAGCCAAAAGCCATCGACGGTACGCTGTCGGTGATGGTGGGCGGCGATAAGGCGCTGTTCGATCAATGCTACGACATTATGAAAGCGATGGCCGGATCGGTGGTGCATACTGGTGAAATCGGTGCGGGTAACGTCACCAAGCTGGCGAATCAGGTGATTGTGGCGCTGAACATCGCTGCGATGTCTGAAGCGCTGACGCTGGCGACAAAAGCCGGTGTTAATCCGGACCTGGTCTATCAGGCCATCCGTGGTGGACTGGCAGGCAGTACCGTACTGGATGCGAAAGCACCAATGGTGATGGATCGCAACTTCAAACCGGGTTTCCGCATCGATTTGCATATCAAAGACCTGGCTAACGCGCTGGATACCTCACATGGCGTGGGCGCTCAGTTGCCATTAACCGCCGCAGTGATGGAGATGATGCAGGCACTGCGCGCCGATGGGCTCGGCACCGCCGATCACAGCGCGCTGGCCTGCTACTACGAGAAATTAGCCAAAGTTGAAATCAGTAAATAACAGCGTGGCCCGGCTGATACCGGGCCGCACCCTGTGCCCGCTTTGTTCGGGTTAGTTCAACAGCGCACGGATACTGTATGAAAATAGTAATCGCACCGGATTCATATAAAGAGAGTCTTTCCGCCCAGCAAGTTGCCACGCAGATTGAGTTGGGATTCCGTGAAATTTTTCCTGATGCAAACTACGTCAAATTGCCGGTGGCCGATGGGGGGGAAGGCACGGTTGAGGCGATGGTCGCGGCGACCAGCGGCAGTGTGATCCGCCGTACGGTCACCGGTCCGTTGGGCGAGCCGGTGGAGGCATTTTACGGCTTGTCCGGGGATAAAAGTTGCGCCTTTATTGAAATGGCGGCAGCCAGTGGACTGGAATTGGTTCCCGCAGCCCGTCGCGATCCCTGGATAACCACGTCTTATGGCACCGGAGAGCTGATACGAAGCGCACTGGATAAAGGGGTTGAACACTTCATTATTGGTATTGGCGGCAGCGCCACTAACGATGGTGGTGCGGGGATGGTTCAGGCGCTGGGGGCAAAGCTGCTGGACAGGCAGGGGCGGCAGATTGGTTACGGCGGTGGACAGTTGCCAGAGCTGGCGGCTATCGATATGCAGGATTTTGACCCGCGGATTAAAAACTGTCGCTTTGAGATTGCCTGTGATGTCAGTAATCCGTTGCTGGGAGAGGAGGGCGCATCGGCGGTATTCGGCCCGCAAAAAGGAGCGACGCCGGAGCGTGTGCAACAGTTGGATCGGGCCCTGGCCCACTATGCTGAAGTCATCCATCGCGAACTGGACATTGACGTATTGTCTCTTGCGGGGGGCGGGGCTGCCGGTGGCATGGGTGCCGGGTTACATGCCTTCTGTCAGGCAGAGTTGCGCCGGGGAGTGGAGATAGTGACCGAAGCGTTAGGTCTGGATCGACTGGTGAAAGATGCCAGCCTGGTGATCACCGGAGAAGGGCGCATTGACAGTCAGACCATTCACGGCAAAGTGCTGATTGGCGTGGCGAAGGTGGCGAAGCGCTATAACAAGCCGGTCATTGGCATTGCCGGTAGTCTGACTGCGGATGTAGCCGTGGTTCATCAGCATGGTCTGGATGCCGTTTTTAGTGTCATCTACCGAATTTGTAAGCTGGAAGATGCGCTGTCAGATGCGGCTGCCAATGTGAGGATGGCTGCGCGTAATATTGCGGCGGCTATCGCCATCGGTAACAGCATCCGGATGGAATAATCTGACGAAAAAGCACGGCAGGGCGGAGGCTGTTCCGCCCCGGAGTACCGGCTCTTCACTATGTTAATCCCAACCTCTCTTTTGCCAGCCTGCCCACATTCTCTGTTTCATCCAGCAGCTCCAGCAGCTCAGGTTCAACCGCTTCAATACTGTTATTTGCCCGCAGGTTCTGCTCCAGTTGCTGGCAAAGCTTCTTGAGTCTGGGAACGCCACTGTAGCTGGCACTGCCGTGAAGTTTATGAATGATATCGAGCAAGCCTTCCGTATTATTTTCTCGCATATGGTGTTCAACCAGCATCTGCACATCGGGCAGGAAATCGACCAGCATTTGCAGCAGGTCAAGCGCCAGATCTTCTTTGTTGGCTGCCTGACGCAGTGCCAGATTCCAGTCCAGAGAAGCGGAAAACGTCGGTACTTTGCTGACCGGAGCCGCTGAGTAACGCGACAGCAAATGGCGCAGTTTAATTTCATCTATAGGCTTGGCGAGATAATCGATCATGCCAACGTTAAACAGGTGCTCCTGTTCACCATCCAGTGCATGGGCGGTGACGGCGACAATCGGGGTGGAATGATGTTGCGGCAGTTCACGGATCAGCTCACTAGTGCGGATGCCATCAATTTCCGGCATCTGAATATCCATCAGAATAATATCCAGCGCCTGCTTTTGTGCCTCCTGAATAGCGGTAATTCCGTTGTCGCAAAGAACGATATGCTCAACCTGTTCTTCCAGCAATGCGCCGATGAGCTTGAGATTGGCGGGATTGTCATCCACTGCCATCACGGTCAGAGGCAGACGCTGCTTCTCTGGTCGGTATTCTGCATCGCGCAGGTGATTTTCCAGCAGTACCGGCAGCAAACGCGACAGGGAGACAGGTTTTATCAGGCAGGCGCTCACCCCGCGTGCTTTCAGGTCTTCGGCGTAAACCTGCATCTGACAGGGCAGTGCCATAATCACATTATCAGCACGTTTCAACGCCGGTAGCAGTTCATGACTGGCGATTTCATGCCCCGGCTGTCTGCTTACCGGCAAACCCATCAACAGGACGTCATAATGCTCGCCGGGCAGACCCTCCAGTGTGTCACTGTGGCTGACATTCATGCGGGTGGTAGCCAGCAGATCCTGGGTGGCTTGCGCGGCTGCCGGATTGGCCTCGACGTAAGCCAGGCTTTTACCCTGCAAACAGTCGATGGCGCGGGGATCGCTTGCGGCATTCGGATTGAGCGCCAGGTTAATATGAAACCAGAATGTTGACCCCTGGTTGAGTCGGCTGTGGAACGAGATCTCACCGCCCATTTCGTTAACCAGCTTCTGGGTGATCACCAGGCCCAGCCCGGTCCCACCGTGCCGTCTGGATATGCTGGCGTCGGCCTGGCGGAAGGCCTGGAAAAGTTGCGACTGCTGCTTCTCAGCAATACCTATCCCGGTATCGTGGATCTGTACCTCCAGATCGACCCGGTTATTACTCATCGAGCGTTTTTCCACGCGGATGTCGATATTGCCGTGCTCGGTGAACTTGATGGCATTCCCCAACAGATTAACGATGATCTGTTGCAGACGCAGCGGATCGCCAATGGCATTATCCGGCACGTCATGCTGAATATTCAGCGTTAATTCCAGACCTTTTTCGTGGGCAGACTGCGCCAGCAGCACCACGACCTCATCCAGCGTCGCGCGTAAGGGGAAAGGAATGGTTTCCAACACCAGTTTTCCCACCTCCAGTTTGGAGAAATCAAGCACGTCATTGATGATGCTCAACAGATTATTAGCAGAACGTTCAATCGTGTGCAGATAGTCGCGTTGGGTGGCGTTCAGCGTGGTTTTTAACGTCTGTCGGGTAAAACCAATCACGCCATTAAGAGGTGTGCGCAGTTCATGAGACATATTGGCAAGAAATTCAGATTTAATGCGGGCGGCTTCCTGAGCTCGCTTCTTGGCGAGATCCAGCTCCACGTTCTGAATCTCCATCTGCTCCAGCGTTTCCCGCAGATCGGAGGTCGCCTGGTCGATATTTTGCAGCATCTCTTCGTGGTAAGCCGTTAATGACATGGCCATAGAATTGATGCCGTTTTTCAGCATATCCAGTTCGCCAAGCATATGTCCCGTGACCCGGCTGTCGAGCTGCCCACGGCGGATGCGGTCAACGGTGTTGACCATATTACGTATTGGTGCGGTGACATCGCGCATCAGCCGGTAGGCAAACAGCATAGCCAGACACAAACAGAACAGCAGCAACAGGGTGGAGACAAACACTTCTTTATACTGCTGTAATCTGACTGACTGTAGGTCCAGTTCAATGGCTACATAGCCCAGGGGATTATGGTCAGGTTTGGCATTTTCATCCGGCGACTCATCAGGATAATAACTTTCAGCAAGAATTGGGGTGCGTAAAATGACCGAATTGCCCCGGCGCTCATTGGTGTAGGCGGAACCAAACCGGGTGCCTTCCGGCATGCGCAGTTTTTCAACGTTCAGATGATAATTAGAGGTGACAAACAGCTTATTCTGCGCGTCAAATACAGCAATCACCCGGACAATACCGGAATGGCGGCGGTGTAACAGGCTGACCAGCTGATACACCGATGTTTTACTGTGAAAGGTCATGCCATATTCACTGGCCGTGGCCAGCGGCTCAATGATATTCGTCCCCGCATCCACCAACTGATGCTGTAATTCGTTGTAGCGATGCACGATAAAGAGAGTACTGAGCAGAAGCCCAATCATTAGCGTGGGAGCCAGAATCAAAATTATCATGCGCGCCCGCAGGCTGTATTTGGTCATAATGGTCCTGTAGTGCGCTGCCCGTCCGGGCTACACAGGTCGAATTTTTTTGATCGCTGGTGTAGGCTACGCACGCTTTCCTGCTAACTCTTTTCCGGATGAAACTGAATAATGGCGCAATTCTACTCTGCAAAACGGCGCGTGACGACCCGCCAGATCATCACTGTGACAGTTAATGAGCTGGATGGTTTGGGACAGGGTGTCGGACGGATAGAGGGTAAAGCGCTGTTTATCAGTGGTGCATTGCCCGGTGAGCAGGTAGAAGTCGAAATTACCCAGCAGAAGAGTGCCTGGGCGCGCGGCAAGGCAACACGTATTCTCTCTGCCAGCCCGCAGCGTGTGGTGCCGCGTTGTCCATATTTTTCCCGCTGTGGCGGTTGCCAGTTGCAACATGCTGCACCTGAGCTGCAACAACAAAGCAAAGCCAGCGCACTGGTCCGCCTGCTCAGTCATCAAAGTGGGCATGATGTTACCCTCGACAGCATTATTTCGGGCCCGGCTTATGGTTACCGTCGGCGGGCGCGGCTAAGCCTGAATTATGATAAGCGCAGTCAGACAATGCAGATGGGATTTCGTCAGGCTGCTTCCAGCGCTCTGGTCTCGGTGACCCAATGCCCCGTTTTGAAGCCCGAGCTTAATGCGTTGCTCCTGCCATTGCATCAGTTGCTGAACAGTTTGCAGGCTGTGCGGCGTTTGGGGCATGTCGAACTGGTGCTGGCGGATAATGGTCCGCTGCTGGTTCTGCGCCATCTTGATGCGCTGAACCATGCGGACCAGCAAAAACTGGAACGCTTTTCGCATAATCATCAGGTCGCCCTGTTTCTTGCGCCAGACAGCGATACACTGATTCAGGTTAAAGGCGAGATGCCTTTTTATCGTATCGATGGTCTTACACTGACATTCAGCCCTCGTGATTTCATCCAGATTAACGGCGAACTGAATCAACAGATGGTCGCTCAGGCTCTGGAATGGCTGGACCTCCAACCGGAAGACAGGTTACTGGATCTGTTTTGCGGTATGGGTAATTTCACGCTTCCGGCAGGAAAGCGGGTTGAAAATGTCACCGGTGTGGAAGGGGTAGCGGCATTAGTCAGCCAGGCGGCCCGTAATGCCGACAGAAATAATCTGAATAATATTGATTTCTTTCAGCACAATCTGGAAGAAGACGTAGTTAAGCAGCCCTGGGCTGCCAAAGGATTTAATAAAGTTTTACTGGATCCAGCCCGTGCGGGAGCGGCGGCAGTGATGTCTCACATCATTAAACTTGCCCCGCAAAACGTGGTCTATGTTTCCTGTAATCCGACTACACTTGCCCAGGATAGCCAGAAACTTCTGGCATCCGGTTATCAATTGGAAAGGGTTTCGCTGCTTGATATGTTTCCGCATACCGGGCACGTGGAGTCCATGGTGTTATTTAGCCGAAAACAGGCTCCCGAGCGGGAGTAAGCCAGGAGAGGTTATGGTTGCGGTAAGAAGTGCACATCTGAACACGGCTGGCGAGTTTGCTCTCGATCAATGGATAAGCAGTTTAGGGATCTCCAACCAGCAGTCATGTGAACGACTGGCCGATACCTGGCGTTATTGTCAGGAGGCGACGCAGCACCATGCGGATGCGGCGCTCCTGCTGTGGCGCGGCGTGGAGATGGTGGAAATCCTCTCGATGCTGAGCATGGACAGCGAAAGTTTACGTGCAGCCCTGCTGTTCCCGCTGGCGGATGCCAGCGTCGTGTCGGAAGCGGTGCTGGAAGAGAAATTTGGTAAAGCTATCGTCTCGCTGGTTCATGGCGTGCGTGATATGGATGCTATTCGCCAGCTTAAAGCCACACATAACGACTCGATGGCGTCGGAACAGGTCGATAATGTTCGTCGTATGTTGCTGGCGATGGTGGAAGATTTCCGCTGTGTGGTCATCAAGCTCGCTGAACGTATCGCCCACCTGCGTGAAGTAAAGGATGCCCCGGAAGATGAACGGGTGCTGGCAGCCAAAGAGTGCACCAATATTTATGCGCCGCTGGCCAATCGCCTGGGTATCGGGCAGTTGAAATGGGAGCTGGAGGATTTCTGCTTCCGTTATTTGCATCCGGATGAATACAAGCGCATTGCTAAACTGCTGCACGAGCGAAGAATCGATCGTGAACAATACATCGACACTTTCGTGCAGTCGTTGCGCACCGAAATCGTTAAAGAGGGTGTAAAGGCCGAGGTATATGGTCGTCCCAAACACATTTACAGCATCTGGCGCAAAATGCAGAAAAAGTCGCTGACTTTTGATGAGCTGTTTGACGTACGGGCAGTGCGTATCGTGGCGGAACGCCTGCAGGATTGCTATGGAGCGCTGGGGATTGTACACACCCTCTATCGCCATCTGCCCAGTGAATTCGACGACTATGTCGCCAATCCAAAACCTAATGGCTATCAGTCGATTCATACCGTTGTGCTGGGGCCAAAGGGTAAAACGGTAGAAATTCAGATTCGTACCCGACAGATGCATGAAGATGCCGAACTGGGCGTGGCCGCACACTGGAAGTATAAAGAGGGCGGCTCCGTCGGTAGCGCCCGTGGCGCATCAGGTCATGAAGAGCGGATCGCCTGGCTACGTAAGCTGATTGCCTGGCAGGAAGAGATGTCTGATTCCGGCGAAATGCTGGATGAAGTGCGCAGTCAGGTTTTTGATGATCGTGTCTATGTGTTTACGCCAAAAGGCGATGTGGTTGATCTGCCTGCCGGATCCACGCCGCTGGATTTTGCTTATCATATTCACAGCGACATTGGACACCGCTGCATCGGTGCGAAAATTGGCGGCCGCATTGTGCCTATTACCTATCAGTTACAGATGGGCGATCAGATCGATATCATCACCCAGAAACAACCCAATCCAAGCCGCGACTGGCTGAATCCCAACCTTGGCTACATTACTACCAGCCGTGGACGCTCGAAAATTCATGCCTGGTTCCGCAAGCAGGATCGCGACAAAAATATTGTCGCGGGGCGGCAGATCCTCGACAGCGAGCTGGCAAGCCTGGATATCAGCCTGAAAGAGGCCGAAAAACTGCTGCTGCCGCGTTATAACTTTAACTCGCTGGATGAGCTGCTGGCGGCAATTGGTGGCGGCGATATTCGCCTGAACCAGATGACTAATTTCCTGCAATCTAAACTGAATAAGCCCAGCGCAGAAGAAGAAGATCGTGAAGCCTTGCGTCAGCTGACGCAGAAATCGGCAGCACCGCGCAGTAAAGAGAGTGGCAGGGTGGTGGTGGAAGGCGTGGGTAACCTGATGCACCACATCGCCCGTTGCTGTTTGCCTATTCCTGGTGATGAAATTGTGGGTTTTATCACCCACGGCCGTGGTATTTCCATCCATCGTGCTGACTGTGACCAGCTGAGCGAGCTGATGACCAATGCGCCTGAACGTATCGTTGATGCGGTCTGGGGAGAAAGTTATTCCAGCGGTTATTCGCTGGTGGTGCGCGTTACTGCCAACGACCGCAGCGGCTTGCTGCGTGATATCACCACGATTCTGGCTAATGAAAAGGTCAACGTGCTGGGCGTCTCCAGCAGAAGCGATACCAAAAAACAGCTGGCGACCATTGATATGGATATTGAAATTTATAACCAGCAGGTACTGGGCCGGGTACTGGCACGGCTGAATCAGGTGCCGGATATTATCGACGCTAAAAGGTTGCATTGATTTTAAAGCGGCGCTCTTTCGCCTCCGGCGAGTGCTTCCCCTGGTCACCGACACCGGTATGTGGCCAGGTGGATAACGCGCTGGCGGTTTGCCAGCGGGCCGGGTCCACAGCGCCAGCGCATGGCCTGATTTAATGGATGTTCCCCGCACAAATTTTGCTCATTTATATTGCTGTTTTCCTCTTTTTTCGACGTAAGGATTTTTTATGAAGTCACTCGATCGCCTGCTGGGCATCATGACCTCCCTGCGCGATCCGCAAAAAGGATGCCCGTGGGATCGTGAACAGACCTATGCTTCCATCGCCCCCTACACGCTGGAAGAAACCTATGAAGTGCTCGATGCCATCAGCCAGCAGGATTTTGATGCGCTGAAGAGTGAGCTGGGCGATCTGCTGTTTCAGGTGGTTTTCTACGCCCGGATAGCGGAAGAAGAAGGACGGTTTGATTTTAACGACATCTGCAACACCATCAGCGATAAGCTTGAGCGCAGACATCCGCATATTTTTGGCGACGAAAAGGTCAGTAACAGCGGGGATGTGGTGACCAACTGGGAACAGATCAAAAGTGATGAACGTGCGGATAAAGAACAGCACTCGGCGCTGGATGATATTCCACGCGCGTTACCTGCGCTGATGCGGGCTCATAAAATCCAGAAACGTTGCAGCAACGTGGGTTTTGACTGGAACACGTTAGGGCCGGTGCTGGATAAAGTGTATGAAGAAATCGACGAAGTGATGCATGAAGCTCAGCAGGCGGTGGTCTGTCAACAAAAGCTGGAAGAGGAGATCGGTGACCTGCTGTTTGCCACCGTTAATTTTTCCCGCCACCTCGGCAGCAAAGCTGAAGTTGCTTTGCAGAAGGCCAATGATAAGTTCGAACGGCGTTTCCGCAAAGTAGAAGAGATTATTGCTGCGCAGGGCATGAAGATGCAGGATGCCTCGCTGGAACAGATGGAAGCCGCCTGGCAGCAGGTGAAAGCGGCAGAGTCATCGTCTGAAGGAATAATTTGCTGACTCGATTCAACAAAAATGTGACCTGGCTCAACCTCTGAGCGTGCCTGCCAGGGTAACCTTATGGCGGTCTGTGCGATGGCTGGCTGATAACCAGAAACGAGCAATTGTGGCAATGCAGGGATTCCGGTATACTGTTTTCCCGTCCTGGTTATTCCATCGTCTTTAAACCTACTTTCTCAGGTTCAGCATGACAACGAATTATATTTTTGTGACCGGCGGGGTCGTATCCTCTCTGGGAAAAGGCATTGCCGCAGCCTCCCTGGCCGCCATTCTTGAAGCGCGTGGTCTTAATGTGACCATCATGAAGCTGGACCCGTATATCAACGTGGACCCCGGCACCATGAGCCCTACTCAGCATGGTGAAGTTTTTGTTACCGATGACGGTGCTGAAACCGATCTGGATCTGGGCCACTACGAGCGCTTTATCCGCACTAAAATGAGCCGCCGTAACAACTTCACGACAGGCCGTATCTATTCAGAAGTCCTGCGCAAAGAGCGCCGTGGCGACTATCTTGGCGCAACCATTCAGGTCATTCCTCATATCACTAACGCCATTAAAGAGCGCATCATCGAAGGTGGTGAGGGACATGACGTGGTGCTGGTTGAGATCGGTGGTACGGTTGGGGATATTGAGTCTTTGCCGTTCCTTGAAGCTATCCGTCAGATGGCGGTGGATGTGGGCCGTGAACACACCATGTATATGCACCTGACGCTGGTGCCTTACATGGCCGCTGCCGGTGAAGTAAAAACCAAACCGACTCAGCACTCCGTTAAAGAACTGTTATCGATTGGTATTCAGCCTGACGTACTCATTTGCCGTTCCGATCGTGCGGTTCCCGCCAATGAGCGTGCAAAAATCGCCCTGTTCTGTAATGTGCCGGAAAAAGCAGTCATCTCACTGAAAGATGTTGATTCTATTTATAAAATCCCAGGGTTGTTGAAATCACAGGGTCTGGATGATTACATTTGTAAGCGTTTTAATCTGAACGCACCGGAAGCAAACCTGTCCGAGTGGGAACAGGTAATTTATGAAGAGGCTAATCCGGGCGGTGAAGTAACCATTGGTATGGTCGGTAAGTATGTAGAGTTACCGGATGCCTATAAGTCAGTGATTGAAGCGCTGAAACACGGTGGTCTGAAAAATCGCGTAACGGTGAACATCAAGTTGATCGACTCGCAGGATGTGGAAAGCCGCGGTGTTGAGTTATTGAAAAATCTGGATGCTATCCTGATCCCTGGTGGTTTCGGCTACCGTGGTGTGGAAGGCAAACTGATGACCGCTCGTTATGCGCGTGAGAACAACGTTCCTTACCTTGGCATCTGCCTGGGGATGCAGGTTGCTCTGATGGAATTCGCGCGTAACGTTGCCGGTATGGAAGGGGCAAACTCCACGGAATTTGTGCCAGACTGTAAGTACCCGGTGGTGGCGTTAATCACCGAATGGCGTGATGAAGAAGGCAATGTGGAAGTCCGTAGCGAGCAGAGCGATCTGGGCGGCACCATGCGTCTGGGTAGCCAGCAGTGTCAGTTGACCAGCAACAGTCTGGTTCATCAGCTGTATGGTTCCGACACCATTGTCGAGCGCCATCGTCATCGTTATGAAGTTAATAATCTGCTGTTAAAACAAATTGAAGCCGCAGGCTTGCGCGTGGCGGGGCGTTCCGGTGACGATCAGCTGGTGGAGATTATCGAGAATCCTCAACACCCATGGTTTGTTGCCTGCCAGTTCCATCCGGAATTTACTTCAACGCCCCGTGATGGTCATCCACTGTTTGCCGGTTTCGTTAAAGCGGCCAGCGAGTATCAGAAGCGTTTGGCAAAATAAGTATTTTCATAACGGCGCGGGCACATTTCCCCGCGTTGTTTGTCTGAGTTTAAGTTAACTTGTACTGAGGAAAAACTAATGTCCAAAATCGTTAAAGTCATCGGTCGCGAAATCATCGACTCTCGTGGTAATCCGACCGTTGAAGCAGAAGTTCACCTGGAAGGCGGTTTCGTCGGTATGGCTGCTGCACCTTCTGGCGCGTCTACCGGTTCACGTGAAGCACTGGAACTGCGTGACGGTGACAAATCCCGTTTCATGGGTAAAGGCGTGACTAAAGCCGTGGCGGCTGTTAACGGTCCAATCGCAGATGCGGTCACCGGTAAAGATGCCAAAGACCAGGCGAACATCGACAAGATCATGATCGATCTTGATGGCACTGAGAACAAATCTAAGTTCGGCGCTAATGCCATTCTGGCTGTCTCTCTGGCTGCGGCTAAAGCTGCCGCAGCGGCAAAAGGTATGCCGCTGTATGAGCACATTGCTGAACTGAACGGCACCCCAGGCAAGTTCTCCATGCCGCTGCCAATGATGAACATCATCAACGGTGGTGAGCACGCGGACAATAACGTTGATATCCAGGAATTCATGATCCAGCCAGTTGGGGCTAAAACCCTGAAAGAAGCTGTACGTATGGGTTCAGAAGTTTTCCATAACCTGGCTAAAGTGCTGAAGTCTAAAGGCATGAACACCGCTGTGGGTGACGAAGGCGGCTATGCACCAAACCTGGGCTCCAACGCTGAAGCGCTGGCGGTTATCGCTGAAGCAGTAAAAGCAGCCGGTTACGAGCTGGGCAAAGACATCACTCTGGCGATGGACTGCGCCGCGTCTGAATTCTACAAAGACGGCAAATACGTGCTGGCTGGTGAAGGCAACAAAGCGTTCACCTCTGAAGAGTTCACCCACTTCCTAGAAGACCTGACCAAACAGTACCCAATCGTATCTATCGAAGATGGTCTGGATGAATCTGACTGGGCTGGTTTTGCTTATCAAACCAAAGTACTGGGCGACAAAATCCAGCTGGTGGGCGACGATCTGTTCGTGACTAACACCAAAATTCTGAAAGAAGGTATCGATAAAGGTATCGCCAACTCTATCCTGATTAAATTCAACCAGATCGGTTCTCTGACCGAAACTCTGGCTGCAATCAAGATGGCGAAAGATGCTGGCTACACTGCCGTTATCTCTCACCGTTCTGGCGAAACTGAAGATGCCACCATCGCTGATCTGGCGGTTGGTACTGCCGCTGGCCAGATTAAAACCGGTTCTATGAGCCGTTCTGACCGTGTTGCCAAGTACAACCAGCTGATCCGTATTGAAGAAGCGCTGGGAAGCCGTGCGCCATTCAACGGTCTGAAAGAAGTTAAAGGTCAGTAAATCTGATTATTCCTCGCCTTTATGGTTGAGGATTTTCTGAAAAGCCTCGTCTCAGGACGGGGCTTTTTTATTTTTTATCCAATGAAATCAATTTGTTAAGCCACCTCGCTGATTGCGGAATGGTCTGATTTATCCGCTTATTACAGAATTTCTAATCAATTTTATGTAAATTTCCGGTAAGTAAATGTAATCAGGACCATTGAAAAATGAAATACAGGGCGGACGTGGATGGACTGCGGGCACTGGCGGTGCTGCCAGTCATTGCTTATCACATGGGGATCACCGGCATCCCCGGCGGTTTCACCGGGGTGGATATCTTTTTTGTTATATCGGGTTATCTGATCTGCGGCATTATCTATTCCGGCGCGGTTAACAATACGTTCTCATATCTGAATTTTTATAAGCGCCGCTGCCTGCGTATTTTGCCACCTCTGTTTGTGGTCTTACTGGCTACGCTCATCTTTGGCTACTACCATTTGCTGCCGGTTCAGTTCAATGACCTCAGCAATAGTTCACTGCCGACGCTGCTTTTTTCCTCCAATATCTTTTTCTGGAAAACCACCGGTTACTTTGCCGGACCTGCTGAGCTGAAACCCCTGTTACACACCTGGTCACTGGCCGTTGAAGAACAGTTCTATATTGTTTTTCCGGTAATCCTGTTGTTGGTGATGCGTTTTTTTCGCCAGCGGGTCGTTCAGGCGATGTTGCTGATTATCTTTGTCTCTTTTCTTCTCAGCCTTTATGCCGTCACCCGAAAACCGACCTTCACCTTCTACATGTTGCCAACACGGGCATGGGAGCTGGCGCTGGGCGGGCTGATTGCTGTCGCAGGCCTTGAAGCGAAAATGGTCAAGGTATCACAGGGAGTGAAACACCTGATGAGCCTTAGCGGACTGGCGCTGATCCTTGGCGGATTTTTCTGGCTGGACACCAGCAAACCTTTTCCGGCGTGGAATGCGCTCTGGCCCTGTTTGGGGAGCTTTTTAATCATTCTGGCGGGGCAGAAAGCGGTGGTTTCCCGAATGCTGGCGCTGAGGCCGGTGGTCTATATCGGTATGATTTCATACTGCCTCTATCTGTGGCACTGGCCGATTATTGTTTACAGCCGCATGTTCTTTAACTTTGCACCGGGCATTCGTGAAGGCGTGATTGCGGGCCTGACACTGGGACTGGCGGTGGCTTCGCGTTATCTGATTGAGATCCCGTTTCGTTACAAGCTGGCGGTGTTACCACCAGCCAGAATTGTGGCGGCCTCGGTCGCAGCCCTGGTGCTGATGGCTTCCGGCACCTTGTATAAAGGCCATGTGAGTAATAATGCCGGGCAGTTCTCCCAGCAGGCGCTGGCGCTGGCGAACTATTCTCAGTACAAAGATATGCCGGAGTTTAGCTATCAGTACCGTCCGGGACGCTGTTTTGTTGATGGAAAAAGTCAGGAGGATAAGCCTTTCGATCGCGAATACTGCCTGAAAATGTCCGACACTGCCCGCAACTATGTGCTGATTGGTGACAGCCATGCGGCCCATCTCTGGCGGGCGATGAGCCTGGCGGCGGGCGAGGGCGTCAATGTCATTCAGGCCACCTCGGCGGGTTGCAAACCCCTCTATCATCAGTCATTGCGCAATCCCTGTACTGAGCTGGTGGATGAGCTGTACGAAAGCTGGATCCCACAACATAAAATTGATGGTGTGATTATCTCTGCCCGCTGGTTACCGCAGGACATCGCACCGCTGAAAGCCACGCTGGCGCATCTGAAAACCGTATCAGACAACATTATTGTTCTGGTACCAACTATTGAGTATTCGGAAGCCTTGCCGGATTTGCTGGCCTACCAGACAGACGGGCGTAAGGACCTGGTGGCATCCTCCATCGATCGCAGTATCAAAACCACCGACCTGACGATGAAGCAGGCGATGCTGGATATGCAGATACCCTATATCTCGGTCTACGCCATTATCTGCCCCGGCGATGTCTGCCGTGGACTGGCTTCCGATGGTCACCCCATCTCCAATGACTATGGTCATCTGACGTTAAGTGGTGCGAAGGATGTGATGGGGCAGGCGATGCAGGAGATGCACCAGGATAACTTTATGTAAACACTCTGCCGGGGCGCTGCCGGCCAGCACCGCCCCGATATTTTAGTGGCAGATCAAATTATCCGCTGCGCACGAAGCCGTTTGGTTAAGAGGGGGCTTTCTGTCATACTTCCGCTCCTGTTTTTTTCCGGTCAGTTGAGAGCGTGATGCAGTACCCGATAAATGAGATGTTCCAGACATTGCAGGGCGAAGGTTTTTATACAGGCGTTCCGGCAATTTTTATCCGCCTGCAAGGATGCCCGGTCGGTTGCAGCTGGTGTGATACCAAACACACCTGGGATAAGCTGGCCAGTCGGGAAACGGCGCTGGGCGATATCCTGCTGAAAACGGTAGAGTCAGATGCCTGGGGAATGGCAGATGCTCAGGCTCTGCTGGCAGTGATAGGGCAAAATGGCTGGACCGCCCGACATGTGGTGATCACCGGCGGTGAACCCTGCATTTACGATCTTACCCCGCTGACGGAATATCTTGAACAGCAGGGCTACCGTTGCCAGATTGAAACCAGCGGCACTCATCAGGTGCTTTGCAGTTCAGCTACCTGGGTCACGGTGTCACCAAAGGTCAATATGCGTGGGGGCTATGACGTACTGAACCAGGCGCTGGTCCGTGCCGATGAAGTTAAACATCCGGTGGCGCGTCAGCGTGATATCGATGCACTGGATGCCCTGCTGGCAACCTTGGACGATCAGAAAAGCCGCATTGTGGCGTTGCAACCTATCAGTCAGAAGAAAGACGCGACAGAGCTCTGCATTGAAACCTGCATCGCACGAAACTGGCGTTTATCCATGCAGACCCACAAATACCTGAATATTGCCTGACCGGGCTGCGGCTGGCGTTATTCCCCCCTGTAGACGCAGCCTGCGGTACAGGTTTCTTTGATCATAACCGCGCTCAGCAGCGGCAGGGTTGGCTTCATCTGATCCCAGATCCATTTCGCCAGCACTTCGCTGGTCGGGTTAGAAAGCCCCGGAATCTCATTGAGATAATAGTGATCCAGACGATCATAAATGGGCTTGAATGCCGCTTTCAGTTCGGCAAAATCCATCACCCAGCCGGTATGCGCATCCACTTCGCCGGTAATTTCAAGCCGCACAAGAAAAGAGTGCCCGTGTAGACGCCCGCATTTGTGACCAGCAGGAACATTAGGCAGATGATGAGCAGCCTCAAATTGAAAATCTTTAAACAGCGTGGTGGCCATGACACAGTCCCGGTTATTTCCTGAAAAAAACCGGCGAAGTCTACCGGAAAATTGCTTTTTTCGCACCCGTTTCCCGGCCTTTTCATATTAAGCGGCAGGCAACAGAATGTAACACGGCATAACGTGATGATAAAAAAGGAATTAATTAACCTGTTTTGCTGCTATATCTTAGCAATAAAACCGTTTAGTCATTTTGGTTATTTATTATTACCAACCCTTATTTAAGGGTTATTATGCCAGTCGTTACCCTAATGCTATATCTCTGACTTTATGGCTCAGCGCCTTCACTGGAACACTCAAGCTAATGACGACTCAGGCACCTCCAGGCTCACTGCTTCCGCTCACTCCTGAACAACTCGCTCGCCTGCAAGCCGCGACCGGTGATTTTTCCACTACCCAGCTGGCATGGCTTTCCGGTTACTTCTGGGGCATGGTGAATCAGACGTCGACATCTGCGTCTGCCTCGCCCGGTGCGCCTGCTCCGACGGAAACACCAACCATTACGCTGCTGTCAGCTTCACAAACCGGCAATGCCCGTCGTCTGGCGGAACAGCTGCGGGATGATTTGCTGGCGGCCACGCTTAAGGTCAACCTGGTCAATGCCGGTGACTACAAGTTCAAGCAGATCGCTCAGGAGAAGTTGCTGATTGTGGTGACCTCCACCCAGGGCGAAGGCGAGCCACCGGAAGAAGCTGTGGCCCTGCATAAGTTTCTGATGTCGAAAAAGGCACCAAAACTGGACAACACGGCCTTTGCGGTATTTGGTTTGGGTGATACCTCGTATGAATTTTTCAGTCAGGCCGGAAAAGACTTTGATACCCGGCTGGCAGAGATGGGCGCGGAGCGTTTGCTGGCACGCGTTGATGCCGATGTTGAATATGCGACGGAAGCTGAAAAGTGGCGAACAGAGATTGTTGCTATCCTCAAAGCCAGAGTGCCAGACGATGTGCCAACAGGGCCGACGGTATCGGTGGCGGGTGCAGTTAATGAAGTTTTTACCAGCCCTTATACCAAAGAAGCCCCGCTGACGGCGAGCCTGGCGATTAACCAGAAAATTACCGGGCGCAACTCCGATAAGGATGTGCGCCACATCGAAATCGACCTGGGTGATTCAGGTTTGCGCTATCAGCCTGGGGATGCGCTGGGCGTCTGGTACGAAAACGATCCGGCTCTGGTGCAGGAACTGCTCGACTTGTTGTGGCTGAAAGGCGACGAAACGACAGAGGTCAACGGTCAGACGCTGACGCTGTCTGAAGCGCTGCAAAAGCATTTTGAACTGACCGTCAATACACCGCAGATTGTCGCGGAGTACGGCAAACATTCTCGCGATGAAAAACTTCTGACGTTGACCGGCGACAAGAACCATTTACAGCAGTACGCGCAGAGCACGCCCATCGTCGATATGGTACGTCAGGCACCGGTAGCGTTGCAGGCGGAACAGCTAATTGCACTGCTGCGGCCACTGACGCCACGGCTCTACTCCATCGCTTCATCGCAGGCTGAAAATGAAACCGAGGTGCATATCACCGTCGGGGCGGTGCGTTTTGATATCGAAGGTCGTGCCCGTGCGGGCGGCGCTTCAAGCTACCTTGCCGATCGCCTGGAAGAAGACGGCGAGATTCGGGTGTTTATTGAACATAACGACAACTTCCGTTTGCCCGCCAATCCGGAAACGCCGGTGATTATGATCGGCACCGGCACCGGCATTGCGCCATTCCGCGCTTTTCTGCAACAGCGTGACAACGACGGGGCGGAAGGGAAAAACTGGTTGTTCTTTGGTAATCCACACTTTACCGAAGACTTTCTCTACCTGGTTGAATGGCAGCGCTATGTGAAAGACGGCCTGCTGACGCATATCGATCTTGCCTGGTCCCGCGACCAGCAGCATAAGGTTTATGTCCAGGATAAAATTCGTGCCAGAGGTGATGAGGTCTGGCGCTGGATTGAACAGGGCGCGCACATCTATGTCTGTGGTGACGCCAACCGGATGGCGAAGGATGTGGAACAGGCATTGCTGGATGTAGTGGCTGAACAGGGTGGGATGGATCTGGAAACTGCCGATGAATTTTTAAGTGAACTGCGCATTGAGCGCCGTTATCAGCGAGACGTTTACTAAACGGTGGCGAAAATTTAAGGGACAGCTGCGTATTCACCGCTGCCCTTCAGATCGCCTGATTGCCCCGCTCGCGCCTTGCTGGCAGGAAAGATAGCCACCCGCGGCATTCACGAACAATTGAGAGATACAGCCTGATGAGCAATGACAAACATCCCGGTCCACTGGTGGTTGAAGGTAAACTCACCGATGCCGAGCGCCTGAAAAAACAGAGCAACTACCTGCGTGGTACCATTACTGACGATTTGCAGGATGGTCTGACCGGAGGCTTTACCGGCGATAACTTTCTGCTGATCCGTTTTCACGGTATGTACCAACAGGATGACCGGGATATCCGCGCCGAGCGTGCCGCGCAGAAGCTGGAGCCTCGTCATGCCATGATGCTGCGCTGTCGCCTGCCGGGTGGCATTATTACCCCGCAGCAGTGGCTGGGCATTGATAAATTTGCCGAAGAAAACACTATTTACGGCAGTATTCGCCTGACTAACCGGCAGACCTTCCAGTTTCACGGCATTCTGAAAGGCAATGTCAAACCTGCGCATCAGATGCTGCACGAGGTGGGGCTGGACGCGCTGGCGACGGCTAATGATGTTAACCGTAACGTGTTATGCAGCTCCAATCCTGTGGAATCTGAACTGCATCAGCAGGCTTATGAGTGGGCGAAAAAGATCTCTGAACATCTGCTGCCGCAAACCCGCGCCTATGCTGAAATCTGGCTGGATCAGGAAAAGGTGGCCACCACCGATAAAGAGCCGATCCTGGGTGAAACCTATCTGCCACGTAAATTCAAAACCACCGTGGTGGTGCCGCCGCACAATGATGTCGATCTGCATGCTAACGATCTGAATTTTATCGCCATTGCAGAGCACGGTAAGCTGGTTGGTTTTAACCTGCTGGTTGGCGGTGGACTGTCAATCGATCATGGTAACAAAGCGACATATGCCCGCACCGCCAGTGAGTTCGGTTATCTGCCGCTGGATAAAACCCTGGCGGTGGCGGAGGCCGTGGTCACCACCCAGCGTGACTGGGGCAATCGTACCGATCGCAAAAACGCCAAAACCAAGTACACCCTGGAACGTGTCGGCGTGGAGACGTTTAAAGCGGAAGTTGAGCGTCGCGCCGGGATCACCTTCGAGCCTGTTCGCCCCTACGAATTCACCACGCGCGGCGACCGGTTTGGCTGGGTAAAAGGCATTGATGATAAATGGCATCTGACGCTGTTTATTGAAAATGGCCGCTTACTGGACTATCCCGGCCGCCCTCTTAAAACGGGCGTGGCGGAGATTGCCAGAGTACACAAAGGCGATTTCCGCCTGACGGCAAATCAGAATCTGATCGTCGCGGGCGTGCCGGAAGCGGATAAATCACACATTGAGCAACTGGCGCGAGATCATGGTCTGATGGAAAGCGTCAGCGCTCAGCGTGAAAATTCGATGGCCTGCGTATCCTTTCCCACCTGCCCGCTGGCGATGGCCGAAGCCGAGCGTTTCCTGCCAGAGTTTGTTACCCGTGTGGAGGGTATCATGAGCGCACACGGCGTCGGTGATGAGCACATTGTGCTGCGCGTCACCGGCTGTCCGAATGGTTGTGGTCGTGCGCTGCTGGCGGAGATTGGCCTGGTGGGCAAGGCCCCGGGACGTTACAACCTGCATCTGGGAGGTAACCGTATCGGCACGCGCATCCCGCGGATGTACCGTGAAAACATTACCGAAGACGAAATTTTGTCTACCCTTGATGAATTAATTAGCCGCTGGGCAGCAGAGCGCGAAGCGGGTGAAGGCTTTGGCGATTTCACCGTGCGGGCAGGCATTGTGAAACCGGTTGTCGATCCGGCTCGTGATTTCTGGCAATAACGGAGGCGTGATATGGCTGTACTCGATCTCTCTGCACTGAACGCGTTGCCTAAAGTTGAGCGGGTGATGGTGCTGGCGGAAATGAATAACAGGCTGGAAAAACTGTCAGCAACCGATCGCGTGATTTGGGCACTGGAAAACCTGCCCGGTGAAGCGGTGCTCTCGTCCAGCTTTGGTATCCAGGCGGCGGTCAGCCTGCACCTGGTAAGCCAGGTGAAGCCAGACATTCCGGTGATCCTGACCGATACCGGTTATCTGTTCGCGGAAACCTACCAGTTTATTGACCGGCTGACTGAGCAGCTCAATCTCAATCTGAAAATTTTCCGTGCTAAGCAGAGCCCCGCCTGGCAGGAGGCGCGCTATGGCAAGCTGTGGGAGCAGGGCGTCGAAGGCATTGAGCGTTACAACCAGATTAACAAGGTCGAGCCGATGAACCGTGCGTTGCAAACGCTCAACGGTCAGACCTGGTTTGCCGGTTTGCGCCGCGAACAATCCGGCAGCCGGGCTAATTTACCAGTGCTGGCGATTCAGCGCGGCGTGTTTAAGGTGCTGCCGATTATCGACTGGGATAACAAGCAGGTCTATCAGTACCTTAAAGCGCATGGCCTCGATTATCACCCTTTGTGGGATCAGGGGTATCTCTCGGTGGGAGATACCCACACCACGCGTAAATGGGAACCGGGGATGGCGGAGGAAGAGACGCGTTTCTTTGGCCTGAAACGTGAATGCGGCCTGCACGAGTAATCCCGTTGCTGCATGGCATTGTGTTATGCCAGATGTTTACCTGTAGATTCAATACGATTGTGGGAAGTGATTCGGTGGGCTTTACCTCCAGCGCTTCGCCTCAGGTATATGACAGCTGGAAACTAACCGGAGGAATTATCATCGATCGGTCTTATTTCCCCGCGTTGATATACGGGATTGAATCGATCCTGACAAACTGAACGCGGGCTCTTGCCGCCCGCACCTAGGTTATCCGCCAGGCAGACTCTGCTTCCTGGATAACCCACAGGTCCGTTTAACTGCACAGCATGCTGCATGCCACACGATCGCTCTCTTTCATCACCCACAGCAGATCGGTGGCATCCGGTATCCTCATTCTCTGACAGCGATAATCAGCGGCCCACCAGGCTGGCAAATTCATCGCCTGCAACGGTGACGTTAACTTTTGTGACCTCATAGTCGGCTACCGCCTGGAAAGCATCTTCTGCCAGAATGGCATCCAGCCGATCGCTCTCCATATCGCTAACTATGATCACCCCTCCGGTACGCGGCTCTTTGCGTCCGGCGGCAATAAACACCCCGGCCGCAAGATAGTGATTCAGCCAGCTGAGATGAGCTTCCAGCAAGGGTTCGACTTCGACGATGGGGCGGGTGTAACTCAGGCTGACAATGTACATTCGGGCTCCTCAGGCTCAGTTTGCCAGTGACGGAACTGCCGCTGGCATAGAATATCCGGACCGTAACGACCGTTTCAGGTCAGTTATCCGCTCCGGGTGACAAAAAATTTCTGCTTCAGCATCAAACTGTGACCGCTGTCGCGCAATTTGATTCAGCTCAAAATGGCCCGAATATCATCCGTTAAGCACTTTTTTTTCTTAGCTTAGTCAGATTGTTATTCCATTCGGTAACTACTCATTCCAATTAGTAATTTCATAAGGCTTCCGCCGGGGCCGTATAGTCTCGTGAACTTTTTGTGATTAACAACAGGGTTGACGTGGACTATCTCCCGATTTTTGCCGACCTCCGTGATAAACCTGTGCTGATTGTTGGCGGCGGTGATGTCGCCGCACGCAAGATTGAGCTGCTGCGTCGTGCGGGCGCGCGGGCGCAGATCGTTGCACGCGAATTGTGCGCCGAGCTGACTGCGCTGCACGCCAGCGGAGCCGTTGAGTGGCTGGCTGAAGAGTATCAGAGCAGCCAGCTTGACCACGTCTGGATGGTGATTGCCGCAACGGATAATGGTGAGCTGAACAGCCGCGTCTATACTGATGCCGGAGAACGACGACTGCTTGCCAACGTGGTGGATGACCAGCCCAGGTGCTCCTTTATCTTTCCTTCCATTGTCGATCGTTCACCGCTGGTGGTGGCGATCTCTTCCAGCGGCACCGCGCCGGTTCTGGCGCGTCTGCTGCGTGAAAAGCTGGAAGCGTTGCTGCCTGGCAATCTGGGACAAATGGCGGAAATTGCCGGACAGTGGCGGGATAAGGTTAAACAGCGCTTCAGTAAAATGTCCCAGCGCCGTCGGTTCTGGGAAACGGCCTTCAATGGGCTGTTTGCCAGTCAGATTGCTTCCGGCAACGTCGCTGGCGCCAAACGCACCCTCGATCAACAACTGGAAAATCCTGATGCCAGCCAGGGAGAAATCATCCTGGTGGGAGCGGGCCCCGGCGATGCCGGTCTGCTGACCCTGCGCGGTTTACAGGTGATGCAGCTGGCAGACGTGGTGTTATATGACCATCTGGTCAGCGACGAGGTACTGGACCTGGTCCGGCGCGATGCCGATCGCATCTGCGTAGGTAAGCGCGCCAATGCCCACAGCGTACCGCAGGAAGAGACTAATCGCCTGCTGGTAGAGCTGGCAAGCAAAGGAAAACGGGTGGTGCGTCTGAAAGGCGGCGATCCCTTTATCTTTGGCCGCGGCGGAGAAGAGTTACAGGCCGCTGTGGAGGCAGGCATCCCCTTTCAGGTGGTGCCTGGCGTCACCGCCGCTGCCGGCGCGACGGCCTATGCGGGCATCCCGCTAACCCATCGTGACCATGCGCAGAGCGCCCTGTTTATTACCGGCCACTGCCGTGCAGGCGGCGAAGAGATGGACTGGCCTTCCCTGGCCCGCGCCCGGCAAACCCTGGCTATTTATATGGGCACGGTAAAAGCGGCAGAGATTTCTGCCAGGCTGATTGCTCATGGTCGCGATGCGCATACCCCCGTGGCGGTGATTGGTCGTGGAACGCGACAGGACCAGCAGGTGCTGACCGGCACGCTGGAGACTCTCGATGAACTGGCGCAACGCGCACCGACGCCAGCGCTGATTGTGATTGGCGAAGTGGTTAATCTTCATCAGCAGCTGGCGTGGTTTCAACATTCAGCACAGCAGGCCGGACGCGACTCCGCCGTTGTAAATTTGGCTTGAGGAAAAGTTATGGATCAAAAACGACTCACCCACCTGCGTCAACTGGAAGCGGAAAGTATCCATATCATCCGTGAAGTCGCCGCAGAATTCAGTAATCCGGTAATGATGTATTCCATCGGGAAAGATTCCTCGGTGATGCTGCATCTGGCGCGCAAGGCGTTCTGGCCTGGTACGTTGCCATTCCCGC
Source organism: Erwinia papayae (assembly GCF_058241465.1). NCBI lineage: Bacteria > Pseudomonadati > Pseudomonadota > Gammaproteobacteria > Enterobacterales > Erwiniaceae > Erwinia > Erwinia papayae. The sequence continues at coordinate 175,639 of NZ_JBZCHT010000002.1, read as the reverse complement.
TGTTGCATGTTGATACCGGCTGGAAATTCCGCGAAATGTACGAATTCCGTGACCGTACGGTGAAACAGATCGGTGCGGAACTGCTGGTGCATCGCAATCCGGAAGGCGTGGCGATGGGGATAAATCCCTTTGTGCACGGCAGCGCAAAGCACACTGACATTATGAAAACCGAAGGGCTGAAGCAGGCACTGAACAAATATGGTTTCGACGCCGCATTTGGCGGTGCCCGTCGCGATGAAGAAAAGTCCCGCGCCAAAGAGCGTATCTACTCCTTCCGCGACCGTTTTCACCGCTGGGACCCTAAAAATCAGCGTCCTGAGCTGTGGCACAACTACAACGGTCAGATTAATAAAGGCGAGAGCATCCGCGTCTTCCCGCTCTCCAACTGGACCGAGCTGGATATCTGGCAGTACATTTTTCTCGAAAATATCGAGATCGTTCCGCTCTATCTGGCCGCCAGTCGACCGGTGCTGGAGCGCGATGGCATGCTGATGATGATTGATGATGAACGAATTGATTTACAGCCTGGCGAAGAGATTAAGCAGCGGATGGTGCGTTTCCGTACGCTGGGCTGCTGGCCATTGACCGGCGCGGTGGAGTCTGAGGCCCAGAGCCTGCCTGCGATTATCGAAGAGATGCTGGTTTCCACCACCAGCGAGCGTCAGGGCCGGGTGATCGATCGCGATCAGTCTGGTTCGATGGAGCTGAAAAAACGCCAGGGTTATTTCTGAGGAGCCAACATGAATACCGTCATTGCACAACAAATTGCCGATCAGGGTGGCGTGGAAGCCTGGCTACATGCCCAGCAACACAAAAGCCTGCTGCGCTTTCTCACCTGTGGCAGCGTCGACGATGGCAAGAGCACGCTGATCGGTCGCCTGCTGCACGATACGCGGCAGATTTATGAAGACCAGCTGTCATCCCTTCATAACGACAGTAAGCGTCACGGTACACAGGGTGAAAAACTGGATCTGGCGCTGTTGGTGGATGGCCTTCAGGCTGAGCGTGAGCAGGGCATCACCATTGATGTCGCCTATCGCTATTTTTCCACTGAAAAACGCAAATTTATCATTGCCGATACGCCCGGACATGAGCAGTACACCCGTAATATGGCAACCGGTGCCTCCACCTGCGATCTGGCTATCCTGCTGATAGATGCCCGCAAAGGCGTGCTGGATCAGACCCGTCGTCACAGCTTTATTTCCACCTTGCTGGGGATTAAGCATCTGATTGTCGCCGTAAATAAGATGGATCTGGTTGATTACATCGAAGCGCGTTTTGAACAAATCCGCCAGGACTATCTGGATTTTGCCAGTCAGTTACCCGCTGATCTGGATATTCGTTTCGTGCCGCTCTCTGCGCTGGAAGGTGAAAACGTTGCCGCCCGCAGTGAGGCGATGAGCTGGTATAACGGCCCGACGCTGCTTGACGTGCTCGAAACTGTTGAAGTGACCCGCGTGGTGGAGCAGCAGCCGATGCGCTTCCCGGTGCAGTATGTTAATCGTCCGGATCTGGATTTCCGTGGTTATGCCGGGACGCTGGCGTCCGGGGTTGTGCAGGTGGGGCAGCGGGTGAAGGTCCTGCCATCCGGCGTGGAGTCAGCCATTGCGCGTATTGTGACCTTTGATGGCGACCTTCAGGAAGCGCAGGCCGGGGAAGCGATCACTCTGGTGCTGAAAGATGAAATCGATATCAGCCGGGGCGACTTACTGGTGGATGCCAGTGCGGAACTGAAACCGGTCCAGGCCGCAAGCGTGGATGTGGTATGGATGGCTGAACAGCCGCTGGTGCCGGGACAGAGTTTTGACATCAAAATTGCCGGTAAGAAAACCCGCGCCAGGGTGGAAAGCATTCAGTATCAGGTGGAGATCAACAGCCTGACGCAGCGTAAGGTGGAAAGTCTGCCGCTGAACGGCATCGGTCTGGTCGATCTGATTTTTGACGAGCCGATGGTGCTGGACAGCTACCAGCAAAATCCGGTGACCGGCGGCATGATCTTTATTGATCGTCTGAGCAATGTGACCGTGGGTGCCGCCATGATCCGCGAAGTCAGACAGGATCGGGTGCAGGCGGCCGGGAATTACAGCGCGTTCGAGCTGGAATTCAATGCGCTGGTGCGTCGTCATTTTCCCCACTGGGGCGCGCGCGATATTTCAGGCGGTGAATAATGGCGGGTCATGATGAAAACGTGGTCTGGCACAGCCACGCGGTAACGCGGGCTGAACGTGAGCAGCAGCACGGTCATCAGGGCGTGGTGCTGTGGTTTACCGGGCTTTCGGGTTCCGGAAAATCGACCGTGGCGGGCGCGCTGGAACAGGCACTTCAGCAGATGGGTGTCAGCACCTATCTGCTGGATGGTGACAATGTGCGCCACGGCTTATGCCGCGATTTGGGCTTCAGCGACGAAGATCGCAAAGAGAATATTCGTCGGGTTGGTGAAGTGGCAAAGCTGATGGTTGATGCCGGTCTGGTGGTGCTGAGTGCCTTTATCTCTCCGCATCGGGCAGAGCGCCAGATGGTGCGGGATATGCTGGGAGAAGGACGCTTTATTGAGGTCTTTGTCGATACCCCGCTGGCAATTTGCGAAGCGCGCGATCCAAAAGGGCTGTATAAAAAAGCGCGGGCCGGAGAATTGCGTAATTTTACCGGAATCGATGCTGTTTATGAGGCTCCCGACGCGGCTGAACTGCATCTTGATGGTCAACAATTGGTAACAAAATTGCTGGTTCAAGTGTTAGATCTGCTTCGTCAGCGCGATATCATCAGGTCCTGAGATAGCCATAACGAAACGCCTCTATACCTGGCCCTTTTTCCTTGCGCTTTTACCGGCCTCCGTGCTGATTGGCATTGCGATTAGCGCGCTGCTGCGTGGTCATCTGATCTGGACGCTGTTGCTCACCTCACTGTTAGTTATTGCCCTTTTCTGGCTGTTATTCACCCTGCTTAGCGGCTGGTGAGTTAAAAAAAGGCCCATCCCTGCGCCAGGCACTGGTTTCTGGTTGCTTACGGCGGTTACAAAATTTTGCCAGATTGCCGTCATCACGGTGATTGCTCAGCGATGCGTCAATTGACAGCTATTTCACTGCGTAGTGGAGTCAGATGGAAAGTTATGGGATGATTGAGCCGTTTTTCAGGGGGCGGGGATGGGAAAACTGACACTGCTGCTGCTTGCTTTACTCTGCTGGTTGCAATATTCGCTCTGGCTGGGCAAGAACGGCATACATGACTTCACACGGGTTAATGACGATGTTGCGGTGCAACAGAGCAGTAACGCCAAATTAAAAGCGCGAAACGATCAGCTGTTTGCAGAAATCGACGACCTTAACGGCGGTTCTGAAGCAATTGAGGAGCGCGCACGTAATGAGCTGGGGATGATTAAACCCGGTGAGACCTTTTATCGCCTGGTGCCGGATCAGAATAAACGAAACGCGCAGCAGGGGAATCTGAGCAGCCAGCAGCGATAACGCATGAAGAGTACAGATTCGTTTCCGGACGTTATTGCCGTTGTTCCCGCAGCCGGGATTGGCAGCCGTATGTTGGCAGAGTGCCCCAAGCAATATCTGACCATCAGGGGTAAAACCCTTCTTGAATATGCTATCGACAGCCTGCTGGCCCATCCGGCCATTAACCGCATTATTGTCGCTGTCAGCCCAACCGATCCCTACTTTGCCGCACTGCCCATCGCCAGCGATCCTCGCATCATCCGCGTCGCGGGAGGTAAAGAGCGTGCAGATTCTGTGCTGGCGGGATTACAGACGGCATCGGCCTCACAATGGGTTTTAGTGCATGATGCGGCGCGCCCCTGCCTGCATCCTGACGATTTGACACGTTTACTGGCGATAGCTTCTGACGGCTGCACTGGCGGCATTCTGGCTGCTCCCGTCCGCGACACCATGAAGCGTGGACGCCGGGATGCATCGGTAATAGACCACACCGTGGATCGCGAGGCGCTATGGCATGCGCTGACGCCGCAGCTGTTTCCCCTGGCGCTACTGCGCGACTGCCTGCAAAAAGCCCTGCATGAGGGTGCGACAATCACTGATGAGGCCTCTGCGCTGGAATATTGTGGCTATCAGCCTCAGCTGATTACCGGACGTAGCGATAATATCAAGGTGACGCGCCCGGAAGATCTGGCACTGGCGTCCTTTTATCTGACCCAATTACATAACAAGGAGAGCGCATGATGCGTATCGGCCACGGTTTTGATGTTCATGCTTTTGGTGGCGAAGGCCCGCTGATCATAGGCGGCGTGCGAATTCCATACCCTCAGGGACTGCTGGCCCATTCCGATGGTGATGTGGCCCTGCATGCGCTGACCGATGCCCTGCTTGGCGCGGCGGCTCTTGGCGATATCGGCAAACTGTTCCCGGACACCGATGAGGCCTGGAAAGGGGCAGACAGTCGGGAACTACTGCGTGAAGCCCTGCGACAGATTGAGAAAAAAGGTTTCCGGCCGGGTAACGTTGACGTCACTATCATCGCTCAGGCTCCCAAAATGTTGCCGCATGTTCCGCAGATGAGAATCAATATCGCGGAAGATTTGGCCATTCACATGGATGATGTGAATGTTAAAGCCACTACCACAGAGAAGCTGGGTTTTACCGGGCGCGGCGAGGGTATTGCCTGTGAAGCTGTGGCAACGCTGTTCAGGACAGAAGAGTAATGGTATTCAGCGATCTGTGCTGGTTGCATGGACAACCTACCGCCAGGGGCGTGGTGAAGGCTTTTCCTGAAGATTTTGTTGTCATTGAAGACCTTGGCTATCTTCCTGATGGTGAAGGAGAGCAGTTGCTGGTTCGCATCCGCAAGGTCGGTTGTAATACCCGGTTTGTTGCTGAAGCGTTGGCGAAGTTTGCCGGTATACCTCCCCGTGATGTCAGTTTTGCCGGGATGAAAGATCGTCATGCGGTGACTGAACAGTGGTTCTGCCTGCGTATTCCCGGCAAACAGACGCCTGATTTATCCGCTTTTCAGCCTGAAGGTTGCGAGGTACTGGAAAGCGCCCGCCATCGTCGTAAGCTTCGAACCGGCGCGCTACAGGGCAATGCGTTTCGACTGACTCTGCGTCAGATTTCCGATCGAGCTGCGGTGGAAGAACGGTTGCAGCAGATCGCGGTTGTTGGCGTTCCCAATTATTTTGGTATGCAGCGTTTTGGTCATAACGGCAATAACCTGCTGATGGCACAACGCTGGGCGGCGAATAACCTCGTGGTGCGCGAGCGTAACAAACGCAGCTTTCTGCTTTCCGCTGCCCGCAGCGCGCTGTTTAATCGGGTGGTCAGTGACCGTCTGTCCTCCCACGGCTCGCTACTGCGTGTACAGCCCGGTGATGCGTTGCAATTAACCGGTCGCGGCAGCTGGTTTGTGGCGCAGGAGGGCGAACTGGGCGAGTTGCAAAAACGGGTCGAGAGCAACGAGTTGCGGATTACGGCACCCTTGCCAGGACGAGGTCCCTGGGGAAGCGAGTCCGTTGCGCTGGCGTTTGAGCAGCAAAGCCTTGCCGATGATGCTGAACTTAATGCACTGCTGGAGCGGGAAGGTGTTGATGCTGCAAGGCGCGCGATGCTGTTGATTCCCCGTGATCTCCGCTGGTGCTGGCAGGATGATGTTACCGTTGAGCTGAATTTCTGGTTACCGGCTGGCAGCTTTGCGACCAGCGTTCTGCGTGAAGTTTTGCAACAGATGGAAGGTGATGCCGGGGGGGATGAATAGCAGCGCACGGTGCCTGTCATTACGGCGTGTCCCCTGGCCGCCCGCAGGCACAGCCACAGAGAATTCGCCTCTCTGCATTAATCCTGCTGCTTATATTATTCCTCGTAAGGACGCGTTTTTAATCCAGGGTTGTTTTTATTTTTCTGTTATTTCATTTGGTTATGATATGTGCGTCATATGACCAAATGAAGCGAATGGCGTTAACGTTATTGCGAAGTTGATGCCACTAAAGCAAAAACAACAGGATATCCGACTGTCTGTTGCTTCTACCACTGTTCGCCACCACGCGATAGAATATTTCGGCCTGTTATCTGGAATTGCCCTTCAGTCAGTCTGCAACAATAACAAGCCAGGTAGCCCGGCAGGATACGGCAGAGCACATCGGGATGAAAAACAGAATCAGAATAAGGGGTTGAGTTGTAGATGCGAATATTGCTGAGTAATGATGACGGCATTCATGCGCCGGGTATTCAGGTGCTGGCAGAAGCGCTGCGGGAGTTTGCTGAAGTACAGGTGGTAGCGCCAGACAGGAACCGTAGTGGCGCATCCAACTCTCTGACTCTGGAAACGCCGCTTCGCACCTTTCGCTATCCTGATGGCGATATTGCTGTCCAGCAGGGAACGCCAACCGACTGCGTCTGGCTCGGGGTGAACACGCTGATGACCCCAAAACCGGATATTGTGGTGTCCGGAATCAATGCCGGCCCCAATCTGGGCGATGACGTCATCTATTCAGGCACGGTGGCTGCGGCGATGGAAGGGCGACATCTGGGGCTGCCTGCGCTTGCCGTTTCACTTAATGGTCATCAATATTACGACACCGCCGCTGCCGTCACCTGTTCCATCCTGCGCGCCTTACAGCATGAACCGCTGCACACCGGGCGGATACTGAATATCAACGTTCCCGATCTTCCTCTCGCCGAGCTTAAGGGGATTCGGGTCACGCGCTGTGGTAGTCGTCATCCCAGCGATCGGGCGATCCCTCAGCTGGATCCGCGAGGCAATACGTTTTACTGGATTGGCCCCCCGGGTGAAAAACTGGATGCAGGGCCGGACACGGATTTTGCCGCCATCGACGAAGGGTATGTCTCGGTTACGGCCTTACATGTTGACTTAACTGCCCACGCCGCGCAGAACGTGGTGGCTGACTGGCTGGCGCGTGTGGAGGTCAGTGGCAAATGGTGAGTCGGCGCATCGGAACGCTGGTTTCACAATTGCGCCAGCAGGGTATTGACGACGAGCGATTGTTAAAAGTGATTGAGGAAGTGCCGCGTGAGCGTTTTGTTGATGAAGCGTTCGAGCATAAAGCCTGGGAAAATACGGCACTGCCAATTGGTTCTGGTCAGACCATATCCCAGCCCTATATGGTCGCTAAAATGACTTCGCTGCTGGGCTTAACGCCGACTTCACGGGTGCTGGAGATTGGCACCGGTTCGGGGTATCAGACCGCCGTTCTGGCTCACCTGGTAGAACACGTCTATTCTGTAGAGCGAATTAAAGGGCTGCAATGGCAGGCCAGACGGCGACTGAAGCAGCTTGATCTGCATAATGTCTCTACCCGCCACGGAGATGGCTGGCAGGGCTGGTCGGCTCGCGGGCCTTTTGATGCCATCATCGTGACCGCCGCCCCGCCGGAAATCCCCCAGGAGCTGATGTCGCAGTTAAGTGAAGGGGGCATCATGGTGCTGCCCGTTGGAGATGAGCAGCAGCAGCTGAAACGAATCATCCGTAAGGGCGATGAGTTTGTGGTGGAAACCGTAGAGCCAGTCAGATTTGTGCCGCTGGTAAAAGGCGATCTGGCCTGACCGACGTTAGCAATTGTATACATCTGCGAATTGGCACCCGGCCCGCGATATTGTTACTATCTCGTAAATTAAGGTTTTTATTACTGCTGGCGCGGGGCAGGGTGTCGCGTTAACACTGTTTTGCCGTATTGGGGGATGGAAATGAGCACGGGAAGCCCGGTATTCAAATTGCGCCGTATTGCGGCCATTTCACTGGTAAGTTTTTGGCTGGCGGGTTGTTCCAGCAATGGCACGCAGGCCCCCATCAGTTCGGTTGGCGGCGGCAACAATGACGGTATGAACAGCAGTTCAGGCATGGGTGGCAATTCTGGCATAGCCAGTGAATCAGCAACAAGTGGTGGCGGCGGACTCATCTCACCTCCTCCTTCTATAGCCGTCAACCAGCCTAAAATGGTCAGTACGCCGGTAACGGCTCCGGTTGCCGCTGGCGAAAATGAAAATGTTGTTACTCAAAACGGACGCATTGTATACAACCGCGCCTACGGCAACATTCCTAAAGGCAGTTACAGCGGTCAGACTTATACCGTTAAACATGGCGATACTTTGTTCTATATTGCCTGGATAACCGGTAATGACTTTCGTGATTTAGCCCAGCGAAATAATATCCCTGCGCCTTACAGCCTGAATGTTGGTCAGCAATTGCAGGTCAGTAATGGTTCCGGAGGCACGCTGACCGGCGGTAATGCCATCACCGCCGCAGATGATAAAGCCAGTGGTGTGGTTACTAAATCCTCTCCAGGACAAATCGGAGGCGTAACGGTTGCACATCAGCCAGTTATTACGTATTCTGAGGATTCAGGTAAACCAAGTGAAGGCAAAATGTTACCTTCATCCGGCACCAATACTGTTGCAACGACGACAGCGCCGGTTACTGTACCGACCGTCAGTAGCACAACATACAGCACAACCCCTGTGGGAAGCTGGCGTTGGCCGACAGATGGGAAGATTATCGATAACTTCTCTGCTTCCGAAGGCGGAAATAAAGGCATCGATATCGCGGGATCGCGAGGACAACCCGTCCTGTCAACCGCCTCCGGGCGGGTTGTGTATGCCGGGAATGCGCTACGCGGTTACGGTAATTTGATTATCATCAAACATAATGATGACTACCTGAGTGCCTACGCCCATAACGATACAATGCTGGTTCGCGAACAGCAGGAAGTAAAATCGGGTCAGAAGATAGCGACCATGGGTAGTACAGGCACCAGTTCTGTTAGATTACACTTTGAAATACGTTACAAGGGGAAATCCGTAAACCCGTTGCGTTATTTACCGCAGCGATAAGCCGGCAGAACCCTGGTGTTCTGCCCTGAAATCACGGGTAGGAGCCGCTTATGAGCCAGAATACGCTAAAAGTTAATGATTTAAATGAAGATGCGGAATTCGACGAAAACGGAGCTGAAGTTTTTGATGAGAAGGCTCTTGTCGGAAATGATCCTGCTGATAACGATTTAGCTGAGGAAGAGCTGCTACAGCAAGGTGCGACCCAACGTGTACTCGATGCCTCGCAGTTATATCTGGGAGAAATTGGTTACTCTCCACTGCTAACTGCCGAAGAAGAAGTTTTCTTCGCACGTCGTGCTTTGCGTGGTGATGTTCCTTCCCGTCGCCGCATGATTGAAAGTAATTTACGTCTGGTTGTTAAGATTGCCCGTCGTTACAGCAATCGCGGTCTGGCTTTGCTGGATCTGATTGAGGAAGGTAACCTTGGGTTAATTCGTGCGGTTGAGAAATTTGACCCTGAAAGAGGGTTCCGTTTCTCAACCTATGCGACCTGGTGGATTCGTCAGACCATTGAACGGGCTATTATGAACCAGACCCGGACAATTCGTCTGCCAATCCACATTGTTAAAGAGTTGAACGTCTATCTGCGTACAGCGCGTGAACTGGCCCATAAACTGGACCATGAGCCAAGCGCAGAAGAGATTGCTGAACAGCTCGATAAGCCTGTTGATGATGTCAGCCGTATGCTGCGTCTCAACGAACGCATCACTTCAGTTGACACGCCGCTGGGCGGAGATTCTGACAAAGCACTGCTCGATATCCTGGCTGACGAAAAAGACAACGGTCCGGAAGACTGTACTCAGGACGATGACATGAAGCAGAGCATCGTCAAATGGTTGTTTGAACTGAACGCCAAGCAGCGAGAAGTGCTGGCACGTCGTTTCGGCCTGTTAGGCTATGAAGCGGCGACGCTGGAAGATGTGGGGAGTGAAATCGGTCTGACCCGTGAGCGGGTTCGTCAGATTCAGGTGGAAGGTCTTCGTCGTCTGCGGGAAATTTTGCAGGCACAGGGGCTGAATATCGAAGCTTTGTTCCGCGAGTAAACCGGCATTTTATATTGTTGATGCGAAAAGCGGTGGTCTGACGATCACCGCTTTTTTATTGCTAACTGAAAACCCTGTCCCCGTAAAGTGGTCATTAACGGGTTTGGCCCTGCCTGATTGTCCGGATATTTGAAGTTAACAAAACGGGCTGAGGCCTGTTCTCAGGTTATTAGCACATTAAAGCCGCCTTAAAGGCGGCTTTTGACTGAGTTCAGCGCAGTTGTTTTCAGACCAGAGACTTGAGACGGTAAATCCACTCGAGCGCCTGTCGGGGAGAGAGCGAATCAGGATCCAGGGCTTCCAGTGCCTCAACGGCCGGAGACGTTTCCTCCACCAGCAACGGCAGTTGCGACCCATCCACCCCGGTTGCCGCACTGTTGCCAGACATAGCCTCAAGCTCTCTCAGTTTCTGCCTGGCGCGCTTAATCACTTCCTTCGGCACGCCTGCCAGCGCCGCGACGGCCAGACCATAACTTTTACTGGCTGCCCCTTCCTGAACACTGTGCATAAAAGCGATGTTATCGCCGTGCTCAACAGCATCCAGATGCACATTTACCACGCCCTCCATTTTCTCCGGCAGCGTGGTCAGTTCAAAGTAGTGAGTAGCAAACAGCGTCATCGCTTTATTACGATTAGCCAGACTCTCTGCACAGGCCCAGGCCAGTGACAAACCATCGTAGGTGGAGGTGCCACGACCAATTTCATCCATCAGCACCAGACTGTGTTCTGTCGCATTATGTAGAATGTTGGCCGTTTCGGTCATTTCCACCATAAAGGTTGAACGGCCAGAGGCGAGATCGTCCGCTGCCCCCACACGGGTGAAGATACGATCCACCGGACCAACCTGAGCCTCATCAGCAGGTACATAGCTGCCAATACAGGCCATCAATGTAATCAGCGCTGCCTGGCGCATATAGGTGCTTTTACCACCCATATTTGGACCGGTGATCACCAGCATTCTGCGCTGAGGTGACAGCGACAGAGGATTGGCAATGAACGGTTCTTTCAACACCTGTTCGACCACCGGATGACGTCCGCCACTCAGTTTGATGCCAGGCCTGTCGGTGAGCGTCGGACAGCTGTAATTAAGCGTCCAGGCACGCTCTGCAAGATTTGCCAGCACGTCCAGTTCAGCCAGTGAGGAAGCGCTCAGCTGGAGCGCCTCCAGATGCGGCAGCAGCAGATCGAACAGTTCTTCATAAAGTGCTTTTTCCAGCGTCAGTGCTTTTCCTTTGGAGGTGAGCACCTTATCTTCATATTCTTTCAGCTCCGGGATAATGTAGCGTTCGGCATTTTTCAACGTCTGGCGACGCACATAATGAATTGGCACCAGATGGCTCTGCCCACGGCTGACCTGAATATAGTAACCATGCACACCATTGAAACCGACCTTCAGGGTATCCAGCCCGAGCTTTTCCCGTTCGCGGATCTCCAGGCGATCCAGATAATCGGTTGCGCCATCGGCCAGTGCGCGCCACTCGTCCAGTTCCGCGTTGTAACCCGGCGCAATCACCCCGCCATCACGAACCAGCACAGGCGGCGTTTCAACGATCGCCTTCTCCAGCAGTTCTCGCAGTTCAGTAAATTGCCCCATCTGCTGACGCAGTGTTTGCAGGTGAGGTGTGGTGCTATCCAGCAACATTGCATCCAACTGAGGTAACTGATGGAAGGCATGGCGCATTCTGGCAAGGTCGCGTGGGCGGGCAGTGCGCAAAGCCAGTCTGGCGAGGATCCGCTCCAGATCGCCAATCTGACGCAGCAGCGGAGAGAGTTCTGCGCAAATATCCTGGAGCGAACCAATCGACTGCTGACGATTAACAATCGTGCTGGTATCCCGGACAGGCATATGCAACCAGCGTTTCAGCATACGGCTGCCCATTGGCGTGGCAGTTTTGTCCAGCACAGAGGCGAGCGTATTTTCGCTGCCACCGGACAGGTTCTGAGTGATCTCCAGGTTACGCCGGGTGGCCGCATCCATGACGATGCTATCCTGCTGGCGTTCCATCGTCAGTGAGCGAATATGAGGAAGAGAAGTGCGTTGGGTATCCTTGACGTACTGTAACAAACAGCCTGCGGCACGCAGCGCCAGCTGGGCCTGTTCCACGCCAAAACCGCTGAGATCTCGGGTGCCAAACTGCATATTAAGCTGCTGGCGGGCGGTATCGATCTCGAACTCCCATAAAGGACGGCGACGCAGCCCCCGACGGTTTTCAATCAGCGACATGGCGGCAAAATCCTCAGGATAGAGCAGTTCTGCCGGATTGGTACGCTGGAGTTCTGCTGCCATTGTCTCGGTATCAGAAGGCTCTGCCAGCCGGAACCGCCCGGAACTGATATCCAGAGTGGCATAGCCAAAGCCACGTGCATCCTGCCAGATGGCCGCTAACAGATTATCCTGACGCTCCTGCAACAGCGCTTCATCGCTGATGGTGCCGGGAGTCACAATACGGACGACTTTGCGTTCTACCGGACCTTTGCTCAGCGCCGGGTCACCGATCTGTTCACAAATGGCGACGGATTCTCCCAGCTGCACCAGCCTGGCGAGATAGTTCTCCACCGCATGATAGGGCACACCCGCCATCGGAATTGGCTGGCCCGCCGAGGCTCCGCGTTTGGTCAGCGAAATATCCAGTAACTGTGAGGCGCGTTTCGCATCATCATAAAACAGCTCGTAGAAGTCCCCCATACGATAGAAGAGCAGGATTTCCGGGTGCTCGGCTTTCAGGCGAAGATACTGCTGCATCATTGGGGTGTGTGTACCGATGTTTTCTAATGTACTCATAGTGTTGAGATATCCATTATCTTAAAAATTAGAGAGTTAAGTGATTTTATCATTATTGTTAGTTCTCACGATGTCTCACTGGAGCTCATGAAATCCCACATTTTACTCTGGGTTAAGGCGTAGCCTCACGGGCTACAACCCGGATGCCCTTTCACGAGTACGTGGTGAATATGATAACGGAGTCTGTATAACAGGAAAACCAGCGGGCAGGCCACTTTCTTCGAGCACGCTCGAAACATTGAAAATCTGAGAAGTGATAAAGCTGTTATCGGTGCAAATCGGGGTATTTATGTTTGATGTGCAAAACACGGCGTCAGATTTTTTTATCATTGCACAAGTTCTGTCACTGGAAAGCGGGTTTAAGTCAGCATTAACAACTTCCCTTCACGCCTTATTTTAAGCTATCTATGACCATTATTAAGGATTTCTTCTTATATTTACCTGTAAATGGCCAGATATCTGAGTATTGATACATTTTTCTGAAGCCTTTAAATTCATTGTCTTATCGACGATTTGTTAAGTTATTCATCACTGTGAGTGAGGTGATATTGATTACCGTTTGTACCTGACGGTACTTAGCGTTGTTGAATAAAAACGATTATAAATGAATCATTGCATACGCTTCTGGCTGAACGTAATCTGAATCATAAAGCTTCCTTATTCAAGGATGTGCCATGGCCCCACAAGCAGATGTCGAAAATCATCAACAGGCAGATAACGTTCTTGTGCTTTACCGCGAAATGGGGTGGCTGTCGCAGGTCATTAATCAGGTTATTTGTAGCTATCTCAAACAAGAGGGGCATGAACGGCACTGGTCAGATATTGCGCCGCCGGAACTGGTTAAAGGCACGCCCTATGCCGATTTAAATATTGACTGGCAACTGTCTGTATTTGAACGCCTGGCGCTGGCTCTTGCTATGGTACCCGGTGTGAAACCTGATGTACTTGATATTTTCTTTGGACTTAACAGCCTTATCGATCGTCCTTTCACCGAATTTGGAGGCGTCAGCGATAAAGCCTTCAGCGGTTTTATCCCTACCGGGCAGACGCTCAACTTTCTCATTAGCGCCAACGATCCCGACTGGCGTATCCACGCTCACGCCATCCTTGCAAACAAACATCGGCTGATGGCTGAACAGGTCACCCAGTTGCTGTCTGTTGATGATGGCGTGCCTAAATGGGCCGGTATTTATCGGTTAAACGATGAGTGGCTGCACTATTTTACTACCGGTGAGCGGTTGCGTCCGGAATTAAGCGCCAGCTTCCCGGCTCATCTGCTGGAATCTCCACTGGAATGGGGCGATCTGGTGCTGGATAAAGACGTCATGACGCAAGTCGAAGAGCTACATGCCTGGCTCAGGCATGGTCAGACGCTGATGAATGAGTGGCAACTGGCAGAAAAGGTGAAGCCGGGGTATCGGGCGGTGTTCTTTGGGCCGCCAGGGACCGGTAAAACGCTGACCGCCGCGCTGCTGGGTAAGGCTACCGGGCGGGATGTCTATCGCGTCGATTTATCCATGATGGTTTCTAAATATATTGGTGAAACCGAGAAAAACTTGTCCCGTGTATTTGACGCCGCCAGCTATAAAGAGTGGATCCTGTTTTTTGATGAAGGGGATGCCTTGTTTGGTAAACGCTCGGAGGGCAGTTCGTCCAACGACAGACATGCCAACCAGCTGACGGGTTATTTACTGCAAAAGATAGAAGATTTCCCCGGCACGGTGATCATTGCCACCAACCTGAAAAACAATATGGATGAAGCTTTTACCCGGCGCTTTCAGAACATGGTGCAGTTTACTATTCCGGGGCCGAAAGAGCGCCTGACACTCTGGCAAAACGCTTTTAACGGTACGTGCGAACTCGCCGAGGATGTCAATTTACCGGCCATCGCCGACCGCTATGAGGTTGCCGGCGGGCAAATCATTAACGTGCTGCGCCAGTGTGCCTTAACTGCCGTTCAGCGCGGCGAACGCATGGTTACGCAGGACGACATCATTGCCAGCATCCGTCAGGAATTCAGGAAAGATAACAAAATATTCTTTGAGTGAATGTGGCGTCCGCGCCCGAAGAGCAAATAACCGGAACGCACTATTTGATTGAGCAGAATTAAGAAAGAGGACGATTCGTGATGTATTCAAAAAAGACGGCACGACATCAAACAACCCGCAGGACGGTTTCGCAGCGCAAGGTCAGTCATGCATCGGCAACGCTGGAGGACAACCGCACGGAGACGGTGCAAAGACAGCCAAATAAAACCGGGCTGCCCGATAACCTGAAAAGCGGTATGGAGAATATCAGCGGCATGAGCCTGGATCACGTGCGGGTGCATTATAACTCTGCAAAACCGGCCACCGTGCAGGCGCACGCTTACGCGCAGGGCAGCGATATCCATCTGGCTTCCGGGCAGGAAAAACATCTGCCGCATGAGCTGGGGCACGTGGTGCAGCAGGCGCAGGGACGGGTTTCGGCCACAACCTCGGTGGCAGGAATGGCGGTGAATGACAGTCCGGCGCTGGAGCATGAGGCAGATGTACTGGGTGGAAGGGCGGTTCAATTAAAGGAAATTGAATTCAACAGAGGAAATGAAAGACTAAAAGCCCCTTCATTTTCTAAATTTAATATCTTACAAGGTTATTTCATGAATGGAATGGTGAAAGGGACCGAAAAAGAAATGGCAGAAAAGTTTCAGGCAGTTAAGACCAGGGTCGACTATTTGAAAATTAAAGAGCGAGAATTTAATATTCTCAACAAGAATGAAATGGACAACGGTCAGTTATTCGATTATTTGTTATCAACCGCCCGTGATAAAAAGCAAGCAGGATGGGTTGCAGCAATGGCTCATGAAGCTGGCGTTATTCCTTCTAAATTCAGTACAGCGCTAAATTCTGTGGGTGGAGAGTTTGCTGAATCGAAGAAGCCCTCTCTTCGTCTGGATTTGGAGGCGATAAAAGCTCATGAAGCTGATCATGAATCTAAAGGTGGCGAGCCAGTCAGTCCCAGACATCGAAGTCGGCTCATTCAAATTCCCAATCTTGTTGCATTGCTTACAACTGCATTTGCTAAAAACGAACTTTTAGATAACTTTGATTTTATTTTAGGTGGTGGGTCCGCACTGACACTAAAACATCCCGGTGACGGAAGGCTGGGGAGACCTTCAGAGAATATGAGAGATATAGATATGGATTTTCAGTTTAAAAAAGGAGCGGATCCTAAGCATGTTCCAAAAGATAAGTCGGGAATATTTGGTCTGATTATTAAAGTAAAGGATCAAATAGCAGACGAAATCAGTCGGTTAGGGGAGAGTTCAGCGGCTTTATTTACGGGTGAACCTTCTATTACAATGGGAACAACTATTATTTTTAAAAGCTACGATTTGGAGTATTCCTTTCACTTTATTGACGGGAAGACTGAAGAGATGTTGGGGTCAGAAGAAATGGCATCTCCTGATGCAGGGCCGTTTTCGGTGATTAACGATAAAAGTCATTGGTCCATGACTGAATCAGCCCTGGAGCAAAGACTCTCAAGACCAGATAAAATCTATAAGACGTTGATGGATGCCCTGGTGTTAGCTGGAGAGTCAGAAAAAAGGTTAGAGTCGCTAAGTTTTATCATAACGAATAATGCAATGCATATCGGAGACGTAAAAAGTACACTCAGAGGTCTTTATTTAGACAGAAAGTCTAAGGATGAAACTCGAGGGTTAATAGGTGGGCTGAAACATGAAGAAGCCGACTTCGTTAGCGAAAAATTAGACGCTATAAAATCTACATTTTTAACTGGTAAAAAAATATTACCAGGAGAAATAAAAACAGCAAGGAATAGTTATCTGGACACGATTTTAGTCATTCTGGAAGATATGCTTTCAAAGTCAGAGGCTGAAAAAAGAAAGCAGCTAGTCGTTAATATCAGCGCACTTATATCTAAAATATTGAGGTTCAGGGAATGGATAGAGGGATATGAAAGTTATGCTGTTATCCCAAAGAAATAATGGTTAACCCTGTTTAAGCTGTCTCAGCTGCGACTTGATCTGACACCGAATCTTGAGAGGGTGGGAGTTACCAGTTTTGATATGGGGGCGAAACCATTATAGAAATGATGATGTAACTCTCATGTTTCATACTACCAATCCCGTTAAACAAAGCCGGTTTTCTCAATCTGGTGGAAGAACTCAGCAGTGTACCGAAAGCTTGTAATATAATGGGCGTTTCATCTGATACATTTATTGTTACCGTGAACTGGCCGATGACTATAACGATCGACTAAGATTTTGGTAAGGATACAGTGGATGACATTGAATATGAGGATGTTGGTGGTAAACCATAAACTTTCACTGAATCATAAGACAGTAACCAGAATAAATATCTTTGAAAGTATCTCTCAACATAATCTTACAGGTAGCTGAGGACGTCAATAATAACGACTGTAAGAATAAAACAAAAAGGCCTGAGCTATGTATTCACAAGCAGGAAAACGCAAAGAGAATAAAAGTAAGGCAGGCAATTTTACTGCTACTAAGAATAAAAAAAATGGCATTCAGGGCGTTGAACTTGTGGATAACAGAGCGGAGGCGGTAGCTCAACGTCAGCAGCAAAAAATATCGAATGCTGACCTGCAAGTCTCACAATTTATGCCCTTTCAGGATAATCATAACAATGCAACAATACAGCGTTCAGAATGGCAGGCCAACAAATATGTCACAGAAAAAGGTTTGAGGAGGCCTGGGCTGAATTTAATTCAACTCATGGCCGAACTTTATCTCGAATGCTCACCTGAGTTTGATTCTGTATATCAACAACTCATTGCTAACCTACCTGATAAACAGGTGCCAGCAACGGATGGTTATGATCCACCGACTATTAATGATGTCAATATTTCATTGGAGATCGAAATAGCAAGAGCAAGAGAGACAGCAATAGCAAGAGAGAAGAAAAAGGATTCGACGTGGGAGCCTGTGCCTTCCATAATTAATAAGCGAATAAAAAAATGGAGCAGTAAGTTAGCTGAAAAAGGTATCTCAAGGAGAGCGGGAAAAAGTTCCGATGGAAACAAAAAGCGTAAAAAAATGATGAATTCTGGCGTAGACGGTTTGAGGTTATATCATACCAAGACGGCTCCAATAAATGCTCAACAGCAGCCTCATACTCAAGGTAAAAGTGTGTTTACTAAAAAAAACCAGTATGATTATTTCCGTACCGGAGCTGAAAATCCACAGAGAAAAATATTGGGAGTGGAAGGAAAAAGTAATCAGATGGGTGATGCCGGTTTTGTGAATAATCTGGATGCGTTACATTCTGTTGAAGGTGGAGAAACAAAAAAACCTTTACTGGAAAAAAAATGGAGGAGGGTTTGTTTGAAATAATGCACTATGAGAGGCTGGGGCAGGGGCACCCAGGTCCAAAATTAGGTGCCGAAATAAACAGTTTTACCTACAATACATTGCTATCAGATGCCTCCCCACTGGCTGTTAACAAACCAGGAACTCCAAAAAAATATCTTAATCAAGACCATTACTTTGACGAACTATGGTATATGACTGACAGGCATCAGAAAAATGATAAAAACTACGAGGCTGAGTTATTTGATCATTACCAGCACATTGTATCAGGTGCCAGGGACATTTATAATCGCAGCTCAGGTAGTATTGATGATTATACGCTTACGTTGGTGCATGCCAGTATGGGCGGGGAATCTAATTTCTTTGATTACCCGGCTGTTATTTTTGAACCGGACAATAAAAGTGAATTGGGCGAAATCAAACAAAAAATTATAAAAAAATGGAACGAGCTCAGTGAAATAAAAATGACCGAGCGGCAAAGCTTTGGTTTTTTATATCCCAGTATCAGCGATCTTGAAAAGTCGGTAAGAATATGGCCAGGGCAATATCAGATAGAAGAGTTTTTGCTAATCTTACAAAAAGTTATTGAACCATTGAATGTTCAGGCAAGTAACATGGATAATAATCAAGGGGGCACGGGCCGCGAGGTATTACCTTTGCTAAACAGCACGCTAAGAAGAAGCATGAATCTGGCCACTGCTGCTGTTGATAGAGTAAAAAATCTTGGCAAGAAAGTAGAGGTTTTATTTAATCGCATCGCCAGTAATTATGGTAAAGGTCTTGAAATATTAAACCAGTGGGAGCACTGGAAAATGGATGCTTTTTTTGCAGAAGCTGCGCAGATCATTGAGAACTTAAACAAAGCAGTACTTCATTTATCAAGCGAATACGACCAGAGCACAGCTCAGGGGGCATTTGAAATGGCAATGCTCAACCATTATCGTCCACACATTGAAAAAACAGGTTACAGAATGGATTCTTTTTATCTTACCCATAGCGGGCAACAAGCTTCAAGCAGTGCCATGTTATTTCATGAAGCTGACGTTGTTTTCTTGAAGAAAAAAATCGCAGAACGTGGGGCTGTATATTTCGAAACTCTGACCAGCAAAACAAAAGGAAGAAAAATTAAATTGCTTGACCCGGTATATAATTTTACCTGTAAAGAAGAAGTGGAAACTTTTTCAGGTACTGCGATCGCTGATGCTCAGATATATGATATAACCAACCTTGATCCGGCGAAACTTATTTCCGTGCTCACTAATAATATCAATGAAAAAGTAACACTTTATTCCAGTTTGTCGAAACATTTTCAATTTGGCAGCGACAGTACAACTCTGGGGTTAGTTATTCATTTACAGAAGAATGAGAGTGGCAAAGCAGGCGACAAAAAAGATCTGGATAGCTATGTCCCACAGGGGGCAGTGGGTAATCTGAATCAGAGATCAGATGTACGTGTACCTGTAGTTCCTTCGCAATTGTACCACCACGCAGCTTTGTTACTTGACGCACAAACAGGAGATGGGCGCAGCAAAGATAAAAAAGAAAAAGGAGATGATCCACAAACGTTTTTTATGGGGCATAAATTTTCAGACTGGCATGGAGCCTATACCCTCGAGATTGCCAAATGGGTTGCTTCCGATAATCAGTGCGGTATTCATTCCCTGAACTATTTCGAGGGACAAGCTTACTCAAGACAAAACTGGTTAAACGAATTCAGGGGTAATTTGAGTGATGAGACTTTTTCTGTTTTGTCAAAAGCTAATGACTGGCTCGATCAGAACAATCTGGTAGAACTTGCTACGCTCGCCAACCGTAGACTGGCAGTTTATGAGTTTAACCAGCAATATGGCCGATGGGTATTTGTGGCTGGCGATGAAGCTGGTGCAACAATACATATTGGTAGGGTGCCGCATGCCAGTGGAGGCGGCAACGATCACTGGGTTCCACTCAAACGTTTGTAAGTGTCATAACAAAATTTAAGTCCATTGATAGAGTCTCTGGTTAATTTCGGAAAGGCTAAAGAGGGCGTTATTTTTCCATATATCAGGAGATAATTTTTGTTCGTACGCACTAATACTTATAAAAACACTGGGGGATAACAGCTACAGCAGCTATCCCCAGTCTGAAACAACGATTAAGGTTTATCCCCCTCCTTCCTCACCATTCGCACCGCAAATAATATCCAGCCAATTACCACCATAAAAATCAGCAGAATAGGCCCCTGGTAATCCTGAAACGCAGGGTCGGCGACAAATACCAGCATCAGTCCACTGATGGACAGCGACGTCAGCGCTACAAAAGGGAAGCGGCTCAAATGTTTTCTGAGTGGGAACGACCAGATACAGATGACCAGGATCAGCAGAATAAAGAGAAATGATACAAATAACCCGGTTCTCAGCACCCAGCGATGCACACAAACCCAGTTCAACAGGCTGGCAATGCTGTTTGTCAGCTGATTAAGTGGCTGCGGATATTGCTGTATTTCCGGGAAGAACGTTTTATCTATCAGCTTTTCGTTGGCCTCACTTAATGGTAACGGCCAGTAGCCAGCCCCCAAAAAAGTCCAGCTGGAAAGATTGACCAGTTGGGTCAGGGCGGAGGGTTGATTACGGTTATCCTCACTGATCAGCACCGGGACCAGTCGCTTATACACCTGCTGGACTTCCAGTTGGTTTGGCTGATTGCTTAACCATTGCTGTAGTGCTTTTATTTGATCGAGTTCATCACTGGCTTTATCAAGCGTTGCCGGTGAACCCGGCCGGACGATCAGCAGGTTGGTGCGTTGTGATAATGCATCGAAATTGGTAAAGCTGTAGAAACCATTTTTTGTCTCTACCACATCTTTAACAGGAACAATTACGCTTAAATAATATTTATCACCGTCGGTAGCAGGGCCACCTGATTCACTGCTGCTGGCATGCGGGTGATAGCTCTGACGGAGCGCAATCTTAAGCTTGTCCAGAAATGTGAAAAAAGCCTGCTGGCTTTGCGGCGTGTCGAGGATGGACAGGTCGATATCCAGCGTAATGCCGTCTGCCATCGACGGAACGCTTTCCAGCCCGAAGCTCACCCACGGCTTCAGATTATTAATCAGGTACTTATCCATTGGCGTGGTCACGGATTTCACCAGCTGTTTAACCATATCATCGGTAAACAGCCCAACCAGCTGTTCCCGGGAAAGATCCATGGGCGTGGTCACGACCAGATCAAGTTTAGTCCTGTAACGGTGGGTAATCTGAATAAACTGGCTGAATCCGGGGGCGGCCTGCCAGTTTTGTGGCAGAACCAGCGTATTGCCGCTCCCTTCCGGCTTCATCACTGCACCAAGATAGCCAATGCGGTCTAAGCGACTGAAATCAATATTTTGTCCCGTTTCGAGGTGTTGCCAGTAAGGATAGAAACCATAAAAAGTCCCCATGGTAAAAATAGATTTAGCACTGTCCTGACATCCGCAGTCCGGCGGCGCCTGCCAGTTGACCGGGACAGCGTGAGTGGGGCTGGGACCACTTTTCCTGGCTAAGGTAAATACGCCCTTGTCCTGCAGACTCTCTGGCGGGATACCCGACTCATTAATCGCGATCTGTAATAAATAGAGGCTGGGAAAGACTTCATCCTGCAACGGTGCCAGCGTTTTTAATACCTCTTCAGACAGGGCGGTGATCCCCAATTCCCGGATGGTGTCATTTAACGCCTGCGGATTTAATTGCCACACGACCTGTTGTGCCGATGTTTGTGTATCGCTCTGCGTGTTGGTTTCAATGACCTGGGTTGATGGCTCAGAGATATCGCCGTTTTTGTCATCAGGATTTT
The DNA here is from genome assembly GCF_058241465.1 of Erwinia papayae. Taxonomy (NCBI): domain Bacteria; kingdom Pseudomonadati; phylum Pseudomonadota; class Gammaproteobacteria; order Enterobacterales; family Erwiniaceae; genus Erwinia; species Erwinia papayae. Next base: position 153,868 of record NZ_JBZCHT010000002.1, on the reverse strand, counting down.
GCTTATCTTTCTCACTATCACTGCCGCCAGCGGGGGTATTCTGACTTGCGCCGGGACTGGCACTGGTGCTGGCATTACTGCTGGTACTTTTACCGGCACTGGTATTGTTACTGGCACTGGTATTGTTGCCGGCACTGGTACTGGCACTGGTATTAGTGCTGGTGCTGGTGCTGGTGCTGGTGCTGGTGCTGGCGCTGGTGCTGGTGCTGGTGCTGGTGCTGGCGCTGGTGCTGGTACTTGTGCTCGTGCTGGGTTGCGAACTCTCGATGGTGTAAGAATCAATCAAATTATCGATATTCAGCGGTGGCGCAATCGGAATATTCAACTGAGAAAATAAATCACTGAGCTGATTATAAAGCTGACTGCGCTGATCGAACTGCTGCTTTTCCAGTTTTGCAAAGGTTGCCAGTACTGTCTGACGCAACGTCAGGCTGGCGAAGTCTTTTTTTGTCAGTTGGTAATAATAGGGGGCGGTATCGCTGTCGGGCCTCTGCGCTACAGGCGGCTGCGCTGGTTTTGCCCCATCGTCACTTTTAGCAGAGCCTGCGCCATTGGGGCTGAGTTTTTGCTCGATCTGCGCGGAGGTTAAACCAAGCAGTTCGGGCGGGGTAATTGCCGTACGCCACGTTGGATACAGCGCATTGCGCTCGGCGGCGCGATTTAGCGCAATCATTAATGATTCAACAAAAACCTGGTGCGGGTCATTGGACGTCTCTGGCGTGGCAAAGGCAAATTCACCGCAGAAGTAATCCAGCCAGTAACGGGTTGTGGGACCGACGACGCCATCGTTAAGCCGTTGCCCTCTTTGCAACTGGGCCTGAAAATCACTGTTGTTCTGATACAACGCGGCAAGCTGCGTTTGTATCGATCTCCCCAGATTGCGTTTATCGCTCCACGTTAGCTGTTTGCTGCACGTTTTAACCGGCTGGACGCTGTCGACCAGCTCGTTCTGCGCGGTGTCAGCATACGCGGGCACGGCGCCAAGCAAACCACCACACAACAGCCAGCAGGCCACACGTCCGGCGAACCAGCGTGTCGGCTGACGACTGAGTAACAGCAGACTGAAACCAGGATTCATCATTATTTTTGTCCTTAGCGCCATGAAACAAAAAGGGGGAGATCCATCCATGGGTATTTGATGGTCTGAAAACTCCACGGCAACTGGTCGATCAGCATGTCAAAGGGGGCGGGGAAGATTTTCAGCTGCCAGTGTTCAGGGGTTGAGGTGAGCATGCCTTCACGTTGAAAAAAAGAAGCTTGCAGCGTGCTGATGCTGGTTTTTCCTATGGCCCGCCAGTGGGTAATAATGGCGGTGAGTAAACCCTCTATCAGCGTTTCTGCCCTTTCCGGCAAGGTAACCTGCTGGGGTATAGCAGTAGATGGAGCAATCCCGCAGAGCACCTTATTCAGCAGCAGCTGATATTCAGGCGCGCTGTTGGTGTAATCCGTCATCCATTGCAGGCAGAACAGCGCCTGCAACTGTGCCTGACCGTCAACGAAATTGCGCCCATCGGTCAGGGCTAATTTCTGAAATAACACCGGAATATAGACTGAAGCGAGAACCAGCCCCGCATTGTGAATGACGATGGGATCCGCGCTGACTTCTGCATTATCCTGCGATTTTTCCCGTATATTCTCCGTGCTTTTTTTCATGCCTTTGTCTGTCATATCAATGGCCTCTGCAAGCTGTCTGATTTCAGGTTGCTGATGATTAAGATGTGCCGCCCAGGGGGCTTTTCCCGGCGGGTGTTGTTTCCCCTGACGGGCTATCTGTACTAACGTTTTTCGCTGTGAGGTGGAGGATATCAACGGCAGTAGCCGTTCAGTCAGCGCAGCAACCGACCTGTCGTCTGATGCTTTGTCCTGCACGGCGTGAGTTCGCCATAATTGCGTCAGCTCAATAAGTACTTCCTGCATGAACCTGTCGCCGGTCATGGCGATCCCTCTGAGCCAGTGCTGGCGATACAGCGTTTGCCAGAAAAAAACCTCTCCCTGTTTTGGCGAGGCAAAGAGCTGACAAAATGCCTGGCGCAATACCAGCAATGCGAGGGTGGTGCTGGTCAGTCTCGGGAACAAAATCGCCTGGTGTGTTTCAACCGACAGTCCTTCAAGCCAGCTTTGCATATGGCGTGGGTTTGCCAGCGCGCGCTGTAGCCATTGCAGTAGCGGGAGCTGCGGCCCGCGCGGCGATAAGCCTGCCAGTATGCTTTGTGTCGGAGCCGGGGCTTTACCTTCCAGCCATAGCTGTAATTTTTCAGGCAGCGCCTCTTCCGGCAGAAGGTTCTCTGTCCATCGCCGGCGTTCCGCCAGCGGGTGATGAATGTCATTACTGCTGAGCACCAGCTGTTGCAACTGATGGTGGAGCGTTCGGTCTGGTGATGCATTTTGCCTGTTTATCTGTTGTAGAAACCGTTGAAGCCATTGCTCTGGCGTGGCAGGACAGTCATGGCTGAGCAGCAGTGGGTAAAACCAGTGAGGGGCTATTTTAAATTGATTGACTATCGCAAGCAGTAAAGGCAACAACGCGGTCAGGCGCTCACTGCATTGCGGTTGCATGATGCGTATCAGGCGCGTCAGCTGGGGGATGCTCCATGTCTGAAGCTGCATGGCGGTTGCCGACGCGTTGATCGCGGCATAGTGCTGTAAAAGCGTTTGTTGCTGCTGGTTTACAGCCACTGTCTGACCGTCGGCCTGCACACGGTTGAGTAACTGAGGTGCCGTGACCGGTGGCCGTTGATGATGTTCAACAAGGTCGATTAACTGCTGACGCCATAAAAAGCCGCTATCGCTCAGACGCAGCCACTCATGAATTAATAGCGCAACGTTAATCTGATAGCGGGCAGAAAGCTGTTCAGTGATATTCAGCAAATATTGGTAGTGATTAAATTCACTTCCCCGGCGGCTTATCAGGTAGTGCAGCGTCAGCTCCCACAGGGCAGTTCTGGTGTTGCTGGCGTCGGGTGGATTTGCCCCATGACTCAGGGCGAGGGCGATGGTCTGACGCCCGGCAATCACCGTACGTACGCTCTCGGTGGCCTGTGGACTGACGATGCTGGTTAATGTGAACAGAGCGGGGTCATCAAACTGGGCCACCCAGCGCTTAATTATCGGCAGCGAGCTTCCCAGGCTGACAATCAGCAGCGGCAGTCGTTTCCCGTGGTCGCGCTGCCATTGCTTAATGTGGTTATTCCACTGAATCAGCCGGGCACTTTGCAGCGTGAGAATGATCTGCTCGATGTCGGCGAGCTGGGCCAGAGAGAGCCCGCTTATCAGCGAGGGTGAGAGTGACAGCCGGAAAAAAGAAGGTGAGGGTGCGTCATCCTGAACGGATTTTTCCGCGGAACCGGAGGATGCGACCTCCTCAAGCAGACGGCTCAGGGGGACACCGTGCAGTAAAAAATCACCGGCATCGATAACGCTGTTGCTCATTGACGCCAGCTGATGGCGATAAGAGACATGATGCCAGCGTGCCATCTGGCGGATTAAATAACGCAGATAGCTTTTGGGATTAAATGCGCCACTGCTTTCCACAATCAGAAAGGCAAAGGTGAATCGCCATAAATTCATCGTTGTTGTGCGGCCGATCGTCGTGGTGTGCTGGGGTGTAAACAGGCGATGTTGCACGCTGAGGATCTGTATTAAAGGCGTGGCACTCGGTTCCAGTATCCCGACCAGCGCTGATAAGGTTTTATCAGAATAGGTTTCACACCAATGGCGTCGCACATAGTCCAGTTGGCCACACCAGCGTAATAAGGCGGCAAACGGCTGCGAAGGTGGTGGCCAGTGCAGCAGGAGCTGTTTTTCTTTACCGGCACAGAGCGCCATAACCAGCTCATTGATATGCAGAAATGGCACCGTGCCGATCGGCAGATGTGCCTCGTCAGCGGGTGCGCCAGCGGCCAGGCTGATTTTAGCGGTTTCCTGTTTATCGGACGCGTTTAACCTTGTCGGTGAAGCAATGACGGGCGCAATGGCATGGAGTAAATGCAATAACTGCTCCCGCAGTGCGCTATGGAGGGTGATGCTGTTCAGCGTTGAGATTAACGATGCCAGCAGCGTCTCTGCCTTCTGGTTTTGCGCATTTGCCATCCGGGTCACCAGGCCTGCCATGTAGCTCTGGCGGTTAAAGGCACTGCCACGATCGATGAGCAGGTACTGGAGGGTGAACAGCCATAAATGCTGGTGGATTTGCGAGGTGGCTAACAGCGTGACGGATTTCTCTGCGCCTGATGCCTGCGTGGCGTAAACATCGCGCGAGGTTAAATCTGCCCGGCTTTTAAACTGCCACCAGTCTGGCATTTGTAGAATAGCGCTCAGAAATGGATATTCCTGCGGCGTTAATACGCTTAACAGCAGCAAACGCTCAGCTTCCGTTAAATCCTGCACCAGACACCAGGGCAGCTGGCTGTCGCTGTGCCGTTGCCGGAGCGCGTTAATCAGCTGCGGTGCATACTGCTGAATCAGCTTTTGCCAGTCGGCACGCAGCGGAGTCAGGTTGTGTTGTGCTAACAGCTGGCTGAAGCGGTTGAACCACGCCAGTGCCAGCCGATCGGTTAATTCTCCCTGGCGGCTGACCGGGTGCGTTAATAACAGTGACATCATCTGCCATTGCCAGGCTGGCGCTAACGAGGGAAACAGCGCGGCAATGTGACTGGCAGGAAATTGCTCAACCAGCCGTCGAACTATCTGCTCAGGCCGACTGGCGGTACTGAGTGCGTTAATCAGCCGGGCCGAGTGCTCGGTCAGCATATCCGGCAACCCCAGTGATTCCGGCAATTGTCTGCCTGCAACAGACCACGGAAGCGCACCGGTACGAAGGAATTGCCAGAGCAGGTTCCAGCGCTGTTGCTGCTGGCTCAGCACCTGCATGTGATGAGGTTCAGCCGGTGGTCTGCTCTGAGGTGTCTGCCTGGCGATCTGTAGCTGTGAGCGCAGTGTGGTTTGTAGTATCTGTTTGAGCCTTTCTGGTGCCTCTTGGTAAAATGCCCCTGCGCTCAGCACACCAAGATCGAGCGTCAGCGTGTCAATAACCAGGGTCTGGTGCTCAGGACAGACCTCGTCAAATACCGCTTCCATCGCCGGGATGAATTGCTGCACAACCCACTGTGCGGCGCGTAGCTCAAAGGCTTCTGCATCAGCAACTCCGCTGAAATTAAATTCAAGGCTGGCGTGATTAATTTTGTGAAGTTGGCTCACAGACTCAACGCCTCATCCGGTTCATTGCGCGAACGTTGTATAAACAGATACAGCTGCCTGGCAATGGCATCGCACGCCGGCTGCTGTTCTTTATGCTGTAGCGCGCTGGATTTTGCCTGCCGCCATCGGCTGTAGAGCGTTTCGAATTGGGCAAGTGCGGAGAAATCAAGCCACAGGCACTGCGTCAGCAGATGCGCCGGGCTGTTTTCGATGATTAATTGCTCCGCCCGCTCCCGAAATCTGACGTTGCTGAAGCGAGCGGTGTAGCCCGGCAACACAACAATTACCCGGTTGGCATAGTCGCTCAACGATGCGTTATCGTCCCCGGTACGCAGTAAAATCGGTTCAACGACATAAAGCCCTTCGCTGCTTTGGTTCAGCCCGGTCAGCCAACGTTGCAACAGGTGGCAAAGCCCGGTGAGTGTCTGTTTGTCAGGGTGGCTGGCGATATAAAACCACTGCCGGGGACCTGCAATATCGGCGTTAAAAAACAGCTGGTAATAACCATGCTCCGGGCAATGCAGCAGACGGTATCTGCTGTTATCAATGCCAAACCGCATCAGCGCGTCCGGCAGCATTCGCTCGTGGAACAGCGAGGTGGCTAACAGACGATGTTGAATATCCTCTTCGTTTGGGTATTCCGCTAAACGGTTAGCAGCTAAAGGCAGCAGGTTTGTCTGTGCGCCGGGGCTGAGTAACCACAACACTTTTTTGCCTGCATCGCTGGGGAAGTGGAGCGGGTCCGGCACCAGCTTCAGTGAGTAGCGGGTAATAGCCTCGGTACAATTTCCCTGTGAGGATGCCTGTGGCAGGAGTCCCAGCAGCAGCGAAAGGCGCTGACGGTATCCCCCCTGATGTTCAGGCTGAAGCAAATTATCACCCATGCCCCGCTCACGGGTCATGGTGACGATATTCAGGATAAAGGCCTGTTTATATTTCAGTAGCTGTTTTTCTAATATCGGGGCCGGAAAATAGGGATTGAACTGGCGATGTAATCCTGCCGGAAACCGTTCGCTGTATAGGGCGAGCAAATAATCAAAGATGCGATTTTTCCGTTCAGGATAATCATCAAGCCGGGCACGTAACTGATCCAGACGCGTTGCGGCATCCGGCGGGTAATGCCTGGCGATATTATAAAACTCTTCATCCTGTAACAGATGCGCGTGATAGGTGGTCTCAGGCGTTAATGACAGCGAGAACAGGGTATTCAAGCCGTCAATGTCATCACAAAAATTAGCCATCAGTTGATCAAACAGCAGTAAGTAGCTGCGAAGCTGATGCCGTTGAGCCTGTTGTTGCGCATGGTAATCATTCGGCATCCCCGGCGCTAAATGATAGTTCCTCGGGAACAGCGTTTGAATGGACTCATAGTGGCTGAACTCAACGTGATGGCCAACGGGCAGCGCCACAGGCGTGGCCGCGTTCAGCCGGGCAAAACGTTGCTGATATTGAATCTGCTCGATTTGAATGGCGAGATCGGCGTAGTCGATATCAACCGGGTGCTGAAACTGAATAATCTCAATCCCTGAATGGGCAGAGGGTTGCGGCAGGGTCAGATATGAAAAAGGTGCAATATCATCAAGCGGCACAGGTTCAGCATAACCGGTGTTATCCCGGTACTGAATAAACGCCAGCCGCTCGATATTCTGGACCCCATCTTCAGCCAGTAGTGATTCTTTAATCACCGTCGTGGGGGTGATTTGCACATTTGCTTCCAGCCAGAGGCCAATCCGGTGGCAGATACGGGCAGCAAACCCGGTGACATCCTCGATATCATCACTGACGTGAATGACAGCGTTGAGCGTCAGCGGGTGTTGCCCGGTTAATTCAATGGTGGATAAATCTTCTGCCACTGCCCGTACCCGATAAAACGTCTGGCGAATATGATCCACCGCGGCATGTTGCTGGCTGTAAACCGAATGCTGACCTGAAACTGAACGCTGCTGGCTTAACGCGTAAAAATGATTGAGCTGCGCATTAAGGGTGTAAATACCCAGCTGCGGGGCATGCTCAGCCAGGCGTAACCACACTTTATCCAGCTCAGGCAACCGGGCTAATAACCATGTTTCATATTCTTCTGGCTGCTGCGGGTATGCCGGCAGGATATCCTGCGGCAGCGCTAAGCCATGAGCCCGGTAATCAATCTTCCCTGAGGGATCACAGAGATAATCGGTCACCTCAAACTCACAGCGGTAAATAAGGTCGGTCAGGGCATAACACACCTGCTCCAGGATCGTCATACCCGGATCGTGCGTGTTGTAGTCAGTCCAGAGACGACCACTCATCTGCTGGATGTATGTCAGACCAAGCTGATAAAGATGTTCGAAGCTATTCGGATTATCATTATGGCGCTGTTTGGAAATAGCTTCAGACATCATTGACTTTATTCCCCGTTGCCATGGAGTGGCATTGCTGCATAAAGGGGTCATTCCACAGTTGCGTAATGTGGTAGCGGATGGTCTGGCCTTCACCAAATGGCGTAGTGGTGCGAATTTGTAACGCGTAAGGGCGGACGGTGCCTCGGTGGTTATGTTGCCGCCAGCGCAGCTGGATTTTGTCAGCCGACGAGTGAAAGAATGCCTGAGTCAGATGAATGGGGTTCTTATCTCCCCGCTGCCACCAACGCTTGTTTGGTGCGCAGGTATTAATGGCGATGGCATGCACAAGCGCATAACGACCGCTGTAGCGGATGCCAATACCCGCGACGATTTCGAACATATGGCACCCCTCCAGATCGGGGGTGATATCGTGCCATTCGCCGTCGGCGGGGATCGGCGTATCTATTAATACACTGCCCATTCTGGCCTGCGAGGCGATCGTGCCGTTGACATCAAGCGTCTGCTGCGGCGTGGCGGTATTGATCCCCACCTGTCCTTTGGGCGTCATTGAGAGATTGACCGCCTGGGTGGCTTCGCTCTCCGCCGGGTTTTCATCGGTGATATCTGCACTGGGGTTTGCGAAAATCTGTAAATTGCTACCCTGAGGGGAAAATCCGACGTGCCACAGCGGAGTATCGGGACTGTTTTGCTGGTAAAAGCTCAGCAGATGCTGCTGATCCAATGCCCTGAGCTGAAGGCCCGTTTCCGCTGGCTTAATAAAGCCTTCATCACTGTGATTAACGCATGAATCAATCAGGTCTGAAAAATGTTCGGCTGACGGCATGGTCCCATGACGAAAATAGTTCTTGAGCGTGCTGCGGTTACGTTTAGCCATTATTTTTTTCGCCTTCGGGGAGAGAGGGAGTTGTTGATGTGCCGACAATAAATTGTTCCCCGATAACCAGTTCGCCAATACCGACGGTAACGGGTTTATGGGTAAGGCTATCGGCTGAAATTTGAATGTACTGATGCTCTTCCGGGATCAGTAAATACCACGGAAAGGCAGCCCGAACAGGTTGACTGTTTGCCGCACTGTCCTGAAGGGTGTATTCCGCATCTTCATCCATGCTGATTTTCAGTGCGGAGAGCGCACTGACGCTTACCACATCTTTTTGCCTGAGAATAAAGGCGCTGAGCTTCTCAAGTGATAAGCAGAATCCCAGCCCGGTGTTCAGGGTATCCGCTGCCCAGGGGCATAATTGTGATTTGACAGCATATTCCAGTCTTCGCAAGGCGGGGCCATGGCTGACGCCGTCTTTTAAGATGACTTTGCATCTGATCTGGATTTTTTCGTAGCCAGGATTACGGACTTCAATCTCGACGTGCGGGCGAGACACGGCCAACAGGTAACGACGAATGCTGAGGAGACAGGAAGAATCTAACTGCTTTGGCGAACAGAGTGAGTGATCGCAATGGGTATTGACCGGGGTCACGATGATCAGTACGCGGCCTTGCTGCTGCTTAAGAGAATAATAGCTGCGGGCAGGGAAACAGTGTACGGCACCCACCTCCGGGAAGTTTTCCAGAATGAGATGCTCGTAATCCCACGGGATTAAGGCTTTGCCTTTGTGACGCAGGCGTTCACTCACCCGCATCTGAAAGTGCCGATCGCTCTCCGTTTCGGGGATTTTTATCATCGCATTAATTTGTGCTATCGCCGCCAGATTCGGTTTTCGTGGTGTGCTACGCCATGCAGAAAATGAGAGCGGGGTGATACCGTCATCGGCGAGGGGAGCGCCTTTCCCCGTGACCTTTACAACATGCGTGGCGACATGCAGAAAGTCGGGATAGCGGTCGATCCCCCGGTTGGTGCTGACACGGATCCAGAACAGCCCCGATGGCATCACGGTGTGTTCCCTGTTGATGTCATCGGGCAGGTCTAAGGTGACAATACCGGTGGTAAGAAAGTTAAGGGTAGTGTCATGGATAATCTGGTGTGGATGAAGTGTCTGCCATTCATTATCCACCAGGTAATACCAGCGATAAGCGGTAGACGGAAAGGGCGTCAGCAGTCGGGAGTTACCGTCAAACACAAAGAAAATATTTAAATATCCCGATAATTCGGTTGCGGTGATCCCGATAAAGCAGTGGCTGTCTTCTTCGTAATTCGGAAAGAATCGCGGCCTGTGGAGCTGGTGAGTCTGCTTTGGCGGATAAATGACGTTTTCGCCAAAAGGGTGCAGGTGCACAATTTCACTCTGGCTGTGACCGTCGACGCTTAATAAATCAATGGTCGACTCCGCGGAATAGTCGATGGCAATCCGGGTGACCAGCGGCGTATAAGGCGGAGCGGGCAGCGTTCTTTTATGCTTTTTGCTGACGTTGTAAGTGAGTGTCTCACTCAGCAACGGGGCGTAGCTTTTGTGGCCAAATGCCGGCTCCGGGCCGGTTAACTTCAGCTTAAATAACCCGTTACGTAACCCAGACTGGTTACTGTAGGGCGTCCTGGGCTAGGGGCGGGTCACCGGCGTGTAGCCGTTTTTCATATGCGGAAAATGAAAATGTCTGTGATGGTGAAGTGCGCCGCTGGCTGGCGTAAATAATGGTAAGGAAGTCGGGGCGGGTTCAACCCACTGCCCGTTACTGAGCATTTCTGCACGAATCTGGAAACTGGCGTTGGTGTAGGGATAAGGGTATTCAGCATAGTATTCGCTGAAGCCATCTGAACCTCGCGGCAGATTCCCCCAGTCAAGGTGCAGCAGCAACTGGTTAAGGTTTTTTCGGGCAATTTCTTCGTTAGCTATCACCGCATAAGCATCGGGATAAGGCTGGGAACCAAATAAGAAGAAGGGCTGCGAGGAATCAATTTGCCCCTCAGGGTTAAATAATTGCATCCGGGTTACGCCGCTGACCTGTGCCGACATCGCCAGTTTTGCTAATTCAAAATCGCGGAAAATAGCGTAGGGAAAGCAGTTGCTTTGTCGCTTCAGGGTTATTCTCAGCGATGCACTGTGCAGCAGATGTGCATGGCGGGAGATGACGGGCGCAAAGCCGGTATCCACATGACATTTCACCCTGAATCCCGTTTCACACTCGTGGGGGGCGCAGGGATAAATTTCCACATTATCAAGCACCTCCCAACCATTTTCGGTTGAGGCTTCAATATGGAATACACCCTCAAAGAGTTGATAAAAAGTCGCCGTGGCCGAGTGGCAGAGCAGCGCTTTTATCGTAGTGTAAGCCGTTGAATCTTCTGCAATAATGGGTTTTAAACGGCTGAGGATCTCTGCGCTCTCGGATTCGGTTAACCACTGTACCGTGTACAGTGCGCGTCGGCTGACTATCTGACCGATGACCCGAAACAGCAGCTCTGTCCTGGCAAGGCCATATTGCATCCCTTCGTCCGGGGTTGAACATATAAACTGGAGCATTTGCAGAAAAAATAATTTACAGGCCCCCCAGACACGCTGTGACGGTTTGAGATGCCGAAACCGGCTGAGCTGCTCTGCTTTTACCTGCTCTGCCAGCCTGACAGCGCTTATCCGCACGGACCAGTCTTCCAGCAGATGGGCATGCAGAGTGAGTAAATGGGTGAATACGCGCGTCAGGGCTGCGCTGGTTTTATTATCATCATCCACCGCCAGTAATTCCTGGGCAACAATGCCCGAACGTACCTCCTTGAGATGAATCACGATATCGATGCTGCGGTTGCCCTGCTGCATCGAAAATAAGGGATCGGTGATGACCAGCCCCATCGGCTGCGTGCTGTCTTCGGTTTTGTACTTGTTATTAAATATATTAAATTGCTGTTCTTTCGGGAAATTGTCCCCGGCGGTAGCTGCCGCTATCCGCAGACGCTGTCCGCTGACGCCGCACACCAGGCCCGATTCCTTTTCGGGTGAAACCAGCGGGTCGCGCTGTAAAGTCAGGTTGAAGATGTGCGACACCTCGGCATCCGTGACTTCAATCGGGTAAAGGCTACGATAAATGATCGGCTTAAAGTCAGGGTCATCGCCTGGACTGAACCCGGCACCTTGCTCAAACAGAAGGGTATTCTGGGTTCGGTTGTTTAATGAGAGCTTCAGGTAGATCGAATTCTCTGGTGGCGGATTCTTATCCTGTTGCAAAACCTGCTGATAATAAAATTGCAGATGTTTTTCCGTGAACTGATTCAGGCTCTGTTGTGCTCGTTCGAACAACTTCAGGAAGGCAAAATAAAGCGCCTGCTGCGGGTTATTTTCCTGATGCATCAACGCGGCCTGCAATACCTGCTGGCTTTGCTGTTTTATCTGTTCAATGACATAGACTATTTTGGCAAAGCAGTGACGCATTTGTTCACCAAAGCTGCTGTGCTGCAATACCGGCGATGCGCTATCCAGCGTGTGTTGATCAAGATTCCATAACGGATCAAGCGATTGCAGGCTGTGACGGAATTGCTCAGGTAAGCGGGTTATCACCAGGCTTAGCGGTAATGAAAGGTGATACTGATATTCATGCAGCAGATGATATTTAAGCTGGTAAGCGGTTTCCGGGGTGTCTGGCAGATGTTGATACCACTCCTGCATCCGTTTTAACAAAATGAGTAAAAACTCGACGGTCACGTTTTCACCACGTGCCAGGGCTTGCTTAAATTCTGCCTGAATATGTTTTGTATTACAGGTGGATATCGCGGCACAGACCACGATTTCACTTTGTTGAAACAGATTCCCCCAGTGACAGTCAGGCTGATCCGCCAGGTTTCTGAACGGCAACTGTTGAGCAAATTGATACGCCCAAACGACTAGTTGCTCAAAGCTGAGTTCATGGGGATTGAATATGGATGAGTTTATCGCCTCATCCTGCCGCTGTTGCCGTGAGGTCATTAAGCGATATCCCACTCGTCAGATAACGGGAGTAGCTGCGGCGATATTAAGGTGCCTTCGTTTAAATAGAAGGGATAAACCATATTGCTACGGGTGTTGGTGGTAATAACGCTGTAGTCAATTTGAATAAGCAATTTCCCTGAGAGTGGATCGGGCAAAAAATGAACATCCTCGACATTAATGCGTGATTCGAAAAATAAAATGGCATGGCGAATTTCCGCTGTCAGCTGGGTTAATACCGTCTGTGTGAGTTCTTCAAAGACAAAATGATTAATCCGGCAGCCGAAATCAGGCGTCATCAGGCGCTCCCCAGGCGTAGTGGAGAGGAGAATGGTTAAACTCTGTTCAATATCCTGAATATCAGAACTCATCACGACCTAGTGATGAGGCCCGGTAAAGCTGGGGGGAAATGCCCAGCCTGTTCCTAAAAATGCGTTGTTGTTTGCCATAAATTTCACGCTATCCCGTTGGCGATAATTAACCGCCAATAATGACCGTGGGGCACCCCAGCGCGATAGTGCCTCCGTGACTGGTACTGTCACCCATTCTTGCCGCAGGTTTGCCGCCAATCAGCACGGTGGCAGAACCTTTGATGATGGTAGATGGCGGGCCAACGCAGACGCAGCTATCCCCCAGCACCGCGGCGGGTAACGATCCAATTAACACCGTCGGGACACCCGGTCCTGCAATTGGGCCACCAACATGAGGAACAGGGGGAAGCGCCGGGGTGGCCATCGGACACATCTGTAGGTCCGTAATTCTTGCTGCAAAGGACATATATCAATTCCGCGCGTTGCTAATTAATTTTGACCAGCGTGCCTTTGATGGTCGTTATTCCTGAACAGGAAAGTTCAGCGGTTGTATTTCCTTTAAGCGTTAACCCGGTATTGGCCTGTGCTGAAACATTTAAAGCGGAGATGTTAGCATCGCCCGTCGCTTTAACGATGGTATCGCGTGTGGAGTTAATACTGACTGATCCTTTCGCTGTAATAGTAATATCTTTACTGCTGTTAATAGCAATACCGCTTTCACCCATGCTTACCGTATTACTGTTTTGATCGGTCAGAGTGACAGATTTGTCTTTATCGCTCATCACCACAGAGTTGCCGTTGGGTGTTATTAAGGTCATGATGCTGGTTTCATCGTCAAAAATAATTTTCATCTTACTTTTGGTTACGATGGTTTTGATATAATTATCGGCCGTAATCTCTTCAGGCATTATATTTTTACTGCTGTACAGTGAGCCAAGAATAACGGGATTGCTGGGGTCCTGATTGATAAAGCCCACAATCATTTCATCACCGATTTCAGGAATGAAAAAATTTCCGCAGCCTGATGAACCGTAGAAGCTGGCTAATCGCGCCCAGATTAAACTGGAGTCGTTATCCAGCGTCGGCAGTTTTATCTGAATGCGATAACTGGAATCCGGATCGCCGTCTAATTTGGTCACGATGCCGATTTGCAGCCCATCGACGGGGGGTAAGTACCCTGACGCTGGCGGGGCGGCGATATCACGGTGTTCAGCCGACCACATCGGCGACATTCCCAGTTCAGCCGTGGTAATCCACTGACCTTTCTCAATACTGTGATGAATGCCACCAACATAGTGTGAACCGTTATAGCGCTCACCCACACCAGAGAGCTCCAGTAAGCTGTTAATGGTGGCGCTGGCGTTTCCCTGAAAAGTGACGCTGCCCCGAACCTTACTCAGCATGGCTTTTACCTGATGACCATTAGCCCAGCGAGTCAGAGCATCAGTGCTGATGGTTGAGGCGGTTTGTAGCCGGTAATCACTGATGCCCAGTACCTTCGCTAAATCTGCGCTGGTGAAAGTGCCTTGCCCTGCGATGGACTGAGCTGAACCGGAGCCTGTTACCATGTTTTGACTGGCAGAATCCCACGCGGTCGCGGTGACAGAACTGAGTTGGTTTCGCGCATCTGTTTTTGCCGAGAACGAGATTAAATCTGTTCCATAGGTCACCACGAGGGCCGCCGCAGTGCTTGTTGCAGGTTTATCAATCGTCACCTTATTGCACTGATTGGTGACCACAAAGCCATTTGCTTCGGCGCGCGTAAGGATAAAGTCCCAGTCAGTGCTGTTAAACTGGACAAGCTCAGGCCAGGGGTCGGTAATGCTGCCGACGGAGCTGGTAATGTTGGGGTATTTAGCCAGCAGCGCGCTGATTATTTTACTGTCAGATTGAGCAAGAAAACACTGGCTGTGTTTAGCAATAGTCATTGCTATTGCCTGATCTTTACAAACAATATTCAGGAATGAACTGTTATTCGCCGTAATTTCGAGTCCGTGGCTGATAATAATCCCTTCGAAGATTGTTTTTTCATCACTTGCATAGCCAGCAGAAACAGAAATAGTCGCTCCCGGTTTAAAGGTATCGGCATCGCTGACATCAAAGCGTTGAGAAGGCATATCGCCATCGCTGATGGTGATCTCCGCAGTAGCGATATGATTTATCTGGTAACGAACATGGATAGCGATAACGCCAATGGCGCTGTCAATCGCTTTGCCATCAATTTTAATGGTCCAGGTGGTTACCCCGGTACTGTCATCACTTAATGGAGATATAGCCATAATTAACCCGATGTTTAAATTAAAGGTGGAAAGTAAATTTTTGTACCGGGCTTGATCTGTCGTGCACTGGCTAAATTATTTTTCCGGGCTACCTCAATATAGTAACTGCTGTCGTTATAGATCTTGTGACATAGCATTGGAAGCGTATCTCCTGCCCTGAATTCAATAATGTGAGTCAGGTCAGGAGAGGACTGCTTCTTTAAAGCGCTTTTTTCTTTTTGCGTTAAATATTTTGCAAAGCTCAGCGCTACCGTCGCTCGCAATGGATTACCGGAGGAGTCAAACAGAGAGTAATTGATACTGATAGAGGTCAGACGTCCCTGAAAGCTGACGGATGTCCCCCAGGATATCACCACCGCATAGGGTTCATGCTGCTCACCATTATAGGCGTAGGTCACTTTTTTTAGCGTGGCAAGCTGCTTCTGCACGGTGTTGGTGCTGGTATTGCCCGTTACCCCTGTCCCATCAATAAGCAGTTCGAAGTCCAGTTTTTCGCTGTCATAGCCTTTAAAGGTGGTGGTCGGTGAAATGTCCCCCTGCTGCTGTGGACCTCTGTTGGTATAGCTGATACCAAAATTATGCTTAATGCTGCCCGGATTCAACGTCGCCGAAAATGTTTGCGCAACACTTCCTTTAGAGGTGATTGATTTTATCGTTATTTTTTCCATGATGGACTCCCTTTATTCAAATCACTTATCTTTCTCTTACTGCATCAGTTGCTTTTATAAAGTGATAAGGGAGTGTTTTCTCCGGCTGGTTTTCTTCAGCATCATAACCTGGCCGTTCGGAGTCGAAAGACGCGTTTTTATTATCGTCATTTATTGTTTTTGACTTAATCACAAGCTGCTTTATTTCTATTGGCACGGTTATAAGTTCCTTTTCAAATGATTAAAACAAATTTCGATTTCTTCAATGGCGATATCATTTTGGGTCGAGTTAAAAGGGGCCATCTTCAGTTTCACCGGATAGGCATTTGAGGCAGTCCAGCTTCTGCACGTTGTCCCTTTCTCATTTAACAAATTTATCGACACACTTTTCGTCACAATCGGTTTGGACAGTTCATCATTCAAAATGCCAAGACACCAGCTCAGTAATTTGGATGTTTTATCCGTCACGGCTCTCTTTAGCGTTAAATTGCTGGTTTTTATATTTTTGAGCAGATGATAAACCAGGTTATTGCCCCCCTCGCGATACTCTTCAGTTTCTATCTGGAACTCCAGTCCGGAAACTTCCTGAAAGGCTGTGTCATCAGCACAGCCACTGACAGAAACGCTGAAGTAGAAAGCGGGAAGGGGCCAGTCGCCATCGCCCTGTACTGCACCCGTACCTTTTTGGCTTTCCATGGTGATTCTTTCTGTATTCAGGAAATAAGTTTTTGCTCAATGACAGAAATCAAACGGAGATTTCCAGACCTTCATGGGCAAGTTCAATGGTTTCAACCGCCACTTCATTACTGTCCGATTTTAAATCGGTACCGGTAACTTTGGTCGGCCAGGCATTTTTTAGCTTCCAGCTCATCACTGGCGCCCCGCTTTCATCTAACAGATTTATCGTGACGGCGGTTCGGGCGATGGTGTTCATCTTGATCTTCGAATACCACGTGTAGAACTTGTTATCACTTTTAAAAATACCCTTCTTAAGCGTGACGTTGCCGGTTTTAATCAATCCAGGCATTTTTATCGTGGAAAATACCGGGCTGTTTCCCGCGCGATATTCGATGGGTTGTGATTCTAAATCAAGGCCGGATACTTCCTGAAATGCAGAAACCATGCCAGCGCCAGCGCCACCATCCCATTTCACTTCGAAATGAAATTTCGGCATTGGCCATACTGTTTCGGATTGAGCTGAACCGTCATCTGCCATAGGTATCTCCTGAGAATAATTGGTTATATTCGATAATATTGAATGCTATTCACATGCCATGCAGAGGACCGAATCTACGATTCCTGCATCTTTTGCTGGAAGGTGATTTCGATGAATTCAGCCGGTCGTACCATCGCCACCAGCACGGTAATACGCAGAATTCCTTCGAGGATATCGTTACCGGTCATCGTTTTACCCAGACCGACGCTCACATTGTAAGCTTCACCCGGCGTTGAACCTGCTAATCCGCCTCGTTTCCAGATACCGTAGAGGAAGTTGCCCAGCATACTTTCCATCGAAACCCAGGTGTTGGCGACATTGGGCTCAAAGACATAGGCTTTGGAGGCCAGCTTAATTGACTCCTGTAGCATAATCATCGTGCGTCTGACGTTGATATATCGCCAGTCCAGGCTGTTGCCATCAAGCGTTCTTGCTCCCCAGACCAACGTACCTTCACCGATAAAAGGGCGTATAGCGTTAATCGATTTACCCTGAGTTGTTACGTTTAAATCTTCCTGCTCATCATCGCTGATATTAACGGTTGGAGAGACAACCGCGTTGACGCTGACGTTAGCGGGGGCTTTCCATACGCCGCGTGAGTTGTCGACCATGGTATAAATACCGGCCATCGCCGCAGAGGGTGGCAGGATATTTTGCTGGAATTTGATGTCCGCCATGATGGTTTGGTACAGCGCACTCATATTCGAAAGGATCTTATGCAGTAGCACCGCATCAGGTCTTGACAGCTCGCCGCTTAACTTAGCAATTTCATCAAGCATGGCCTGTTTGCGTGTTGCTCTCAGCTTATTACCGCCTGTGCTGAGTTCTTCTTCAGTGAGACCTTCTAAATCACTGAACACCGCAGCGACTTCGCTGTTCAGCAATTCTGCCAGCTTATCGATATTGCTGATGTTAAGGAAACTGACGTCGCTGTCCTGCACGATTGAGGTGTTCAGCCACGGGTAATAGGCAGATGAATAATCGAGATAATTAGTACCCAGTTTAGAACGGAAGTTTTCAATACAGTCACCATCAGGATGCTGACGATCTTTGTAACCATTCCAGATATCTAAAATCGCAATGCGGTTTTTCATCTTCCCACCGCAATGGCCAAGCATGGCCTGCTGAACATTAATACAATCATCTTCTGCCAGCTGTATTGCTTCTGGAATAAGCAGCATGGTGGGTTCAGCTTCTTTAATTAAAGGCATAATGCCTGCCTTTAATATCCCGGCATCGATATCGTCTGAGTAATTACCCACTGAAACGATATAACATGGGCCGCCGCCATTTTGAAAGAAAAATAGCATGCTGTAATAAAGATGATGGCGGGTATTTGATTGCGTAATCTGGTAAGTTTTTCCCGACTGCTTAAATGCTTCCCGGGTATTAGCATCCGCAGTTTTACCAATTTCGGCTATTTCAAATAAATGCTGGGGTTCTCCACCGAAGTATTGACGATATTCGGACATCGAAGTAATACGCCATCCCTGATTGCTCAGCGATTTACCGCCGTTATCCGCTTTTTCTGTATATCCGATAAATGCGGGAACCGCAGTGGCAACTTCAACAACAGAGTTCGGGAATGCATTTTGCTCAACTATATATACGCCAGGTGTTTTCATTACGCCCATAGTTTGGACCTTCATGTAATTGAATTGCAACCATGCCGACTGCCAGCACACAGAAAAAACGCTGTTAAGAAAGGCCTGAGATTAAGAACTATCTTATTAAGAACACTGATGTGTTTGTATAACTTTTTCTGAGTTTTCTGTCAACTATCAACTGAAGTTGTCGAAAAAGTCAGATCACATTTTTCATCATTACCCATGTGTTTACAGGGATGTGCAGGTGCTGTTTAGCCGGGAATTTATGAGATTATTTTTTTAATTCATTGAAATTTATGATGAAAATCATGAGCTGGTGTTAAAGGCTTTTATCATGTCATCAAAATGTCCACAGCAATGGAGGCAGTCGAAAAACAATCCATCTGGCTTATGCTGGTATTAATCGCGCAGTGTGCGTTTTCAGCCAGCCTGCCATTTTTTCACCGTAACGTTCAGACCGCATCACTTATGAAGGCTGTTAATCAGAGGAGTTGGTGCCACAGTATGATCAGTTGATGTAAATATGAGCGATGGATTTTTTTATTCCGTCAGAGATAAATGTTGAAATATTTTCCGGAGCAGGGAGGGGCAGGGATTTCATGATGATTTTTTTGTCATCTGATAATGAGAAATATTCTGTGTAAACTTCCCTTAGGGATATTGGATTGTCAGATAAAAAAACTCTTGCCGTTTTATTGGCGATTTTTTCATTCGGCTGCTCAGTAAATAAGTGAGAAATACCGAGGTTTTTTTTACCATCCGACGAAAATATATAGTATTTCCAGCTGGCCGAGATGGCATTAAATCTGACCGTAACAGATTTCTTCTCCAGAGTTAAGTGACGCTGCGGAAGAGTAATAGTGAGTATGCTGATTAAATTTTTATTAAAGACGGCAACATCATTGTTGGCGATGGTTGTATTCGACGGGTTTATATCAGCCCAGTTTTCTGCAGTAATATCCAGCGCTGGGCTATCGGTAAATTCTGCATTGATAGTTGAAATATTGAACATCCCGGGCATTTTTGTGATGCTTCTGATAGCAGGGGCCGTGCTTATAAGATGAAATTTCAGGGTGATTTTGTCAGTCAACTCCGCCAAATCCTCAAACCGTTCAGTTTCAGCAATCAGCTGCGTAAATCCCCGCGCTGATTTCAACAGAATGCCGAACTGACGGAGTAACACTGCTGTTTCCCGGTCTGGAATAATCTCAAAGGGCGCTAATCCATCGCTGTTTGCATTGTAATACTCATGCATAACGCTAATTAGTAAGATTGATTGATAGCCTGTCATTTAATTCTCTCTTTTTGCCATCGTGGTATTGGATAAATGAATGCTACCTACCTGAGACAGAACTGATTCACTGTCGGGGATCAGTGCTCTCACTCTGTAAATGCACGAAGGCAGATAGTGTGAGCCGAATATCCCCCACAAATGGTTTAATTGTTCACCCGGTATGGATGCCATCTCCATGTTAATTTGTTCAATATTTTCAGGGAGGTCAGGGGAGTTCTGACGGTTGAAGCTGTTATGACGATTGAAGAAAGCAAGAAAGTGGGATAGCACTTTTAATCCGTCAGAGTAATGGTTCGTACTAAAGTTAGCTGCGACGGTCACCGTCATGGTGATAAAAAGCGGCTGCGATGATACCGCTTTTCTGTTGTTTGTGTGGTTGAACTCAGGTCGGTAACTTTTTGAAAATTTGTCTTTTTCGATGTTGTTGATAAAAATGAGGATCTTATTTTGTCTTTCAGGTGACTTTGAGCCATCAAGGTCCGCTGGCGGAGAGACAATCACCAGGTCATCGGCTAAATCAAACACGCTTTTGACAGACTGATTCATCCTTTCTTTTAAGTAATCTAAGCACAAAGCCAGCATAAGATATTCCTGATCAATAATAGCAAATGACGTTCCTGAGTGGGATTTCATAGCTATAACGCATTTGCCGAATGTTTTACAACCTTAAACGGTTTTCGGTGGCGCTTCTCACCAGGCGATCACCATTCTGAACTCCGTCGAGGCGGTCAGGGAGGTCTGCCGATCTCACTCTGAGATGCCGCATGCGGAAGAATGCTATTGAAAAACACAGAACCAGCGATAAAACCTGAGCGTGTAAGCCATCCGAGCACCGGCTTTACGACAGGTGTCCGGAATGCTTACAGGACATATTTCTCGCAGGGTAATATGGACCTGAAATGTGGGCGGGGCAGGCGTTGAGTATACCGGAGTTACGTCGACAGATGGCAATACAGCTCAGGATAAAAACGGGTGTTCAAACGTGCAGAAAACAGAGCTACGGGGATTATAACCGCTATATAGCACTATTTCCGGGATATATCCGCTACAGCAAATGTGCCTGAAGGCGACACCAACAGGACGTTAATTTCGGCAAATTTTGACTGCCTTTTAAATTTTTTCTCTCCAGTGTAAAAAATTACCGATGCATTTATCAAAATATATTTCGCGATTTTTTCTTTGTTAATGGTTTTATTTCTGTGGCCATTAAAAAAAGCCCCGAAAGAAAACGAGGCGTAATAGCAATATCTGTATCAGTAAATTTCACTGATAAAAAATCATGCTGATGATTGTTTTTATTCCTGCATCTGCTGATATGCAAAATCAGCAAACTACAATGTTGTTCAAATCAGAAAGTCAGACCGGCACCAATAAATGGACCGTCAATCAACGTATGATTCTGGTGGCCACTTTTGCCATCCACGCTGGCGTGACGATATCCGGCTTTCACGGTCAATGGACCCAGCGGTGACCAGCTGATGCCGCCGTTGGCTTCAATATAGTTATTTACGCTGTTAGTCAGGCCGCGTGGAGCAGAATAGCCCTCACCATACAGGGCGAAATTAGCAGGTAAGGCGATTCTCACGCCTCCACCTACAGGAAACGCCACGCCGTTATCGCCCTTTTTGGGGCCGAGATAAGCCGCTTTTACTCCTGCTGTCAGCATAACCGGGCCAAGTTCCAGATTATAACCCGTACCCACTGAACCCACCTGAGTACCATCCTGGGTATTTTTCAACCAGTTGCTCTCCAGGAATATGCCGCCTGAGTCTTTACCGATTTCACCATTAAGATTGGTAAAGTTTTTACCTTGTTCCATACTGACACCCATTGCGATTGCGGATGTTGAGGTAATCAGTAATGATATCAGCGCTGTTAAAGTGAATTTTTTCATTTTAATGTCCAGATATAAATTAGTGCGGTTATTTTATTCGTTTTGCTTAAACCCTTTATCAACCAGTAGTAGAAAACGATCTGTTTTTTAATAACGCATCTGGCCTTTCAGATTTTTTTAATTGTCCTGACTTGCATCCAAAAAATTAATGCTAATTGCCCTTTTTTTTAAAATCCGTCAGGCTTCCGTAGCCCGGTATCTTTTGTTATCTGTCACGCGAAATATTGCAAACGTGTTGCGTATTTGTACTGTCGAAATATTGCGCCTCAACCTCGTCTGATTATCCACTACACTTCTGTACACAACCCTGCTGCCGTCGCGCACGGCTCAGGAAATTTATTTCGCTGCGCTACAGGCTTTCTGATCCCAGCGAATATTTACAGACAGGTGACAATGAATGATCATTTCTGCATCAACGGACTACCGTAAAGCGGCAAAACGCAGATTGCCTCCCTTCCTGTTTCATTATCTCGACGGCGGTGCCTACAGTGAACATACCCTTCGGCGTAATACCGCTGATTTAGCCAATATCGCGTTACGTCAGCGAGTCCTGAAAAATATGTCTCAACTGAGCCTCGAAACTACCCTGTTTGATGAACAACTGGCGATGCCGTTGATACTGGCTCCGGTTGGACTGACCGGGATGTATGCCCGCCGTGGCGAAGTACAGGCTGCCCGTGCTGCTGCGGCAAAGGGTATTCCTTTCACACTCTCCACCGTGTCGGTTTGCCCTCTGGAAGAGGTGGCTCCGGCGATTGCTCGCCCGATATGGTTCCAGCTGTATGTGCTTAAAGATCGTGGTTTTATGCGAAATGTGCTGGAACGTGCGCAGGCAGCAGGCGTGAAAACACTTGTGTTTACCGTCGATATGCCAGTTCCCGGCGCACGCTATCGGGATGCGCATTCGGGGATGAGTGGCCCTTATGCCACACAGCGACGGATTTTGCAGTCGGTTCTGCATCCACAGTGGGCATGGGATGTTGGCGTAAAGGGTAAACCGCATGACCTGGGGAATGTCTCGGCTTATCGTGGGCAGCCAACCACGCTGGAGGATTACATTGGCTGGCTGGGGGCAAACTTTGATCCCTCAATATCATGGCAGGATCTGGAGTGGATCCGCGACTTCTGGCAGGGGCGTATGATCATTAAAGGTATTCTTGACCCGCAGGATGCCAGGGATGCGATCGGTTTTGGGGCGGATGGTATTGTGGTTTCCAATCATGGGGGACGTCAGTTGGATGGCGTATTGTCCACAGCCAGAGCGCTTCCGGCAATTGCCGATGCGGTGAAAGGTGAGATAGCTGTTCTGGCGGATTCCGGTATCCGCACCGGGCTTGATGTGGTAAGGATGATTGCGCTTGGCGCTGACGGCGTATTGCTGGGGAGAGCATTTGTCTACGCGCTGGCAACAGGCGGTGAAGCGGGGGTGATAAATCTGCTGTCGCTGATGGAAAAAGAGATGCGGGTGGCAATGACCCTGACCGGGGCGAAAACTATTGCGGAGATTGGCCGCGATTCACTGGTTTCGTGGTGAACAAACGCTGCTGTAAGCAGGAGCAGCGGGCGGCGAGGCCCGCTGTGGGTTTTTATCCGGCATTCATTCCCTGATGACTGCGCCAGTAATCAAAATAAATATGATCGGCCTGAAAATCGGCGGTTTCGGTGTCGCCGGTTAAACGCCACGCCAGCTGAAAGGCAAACTCAAAACTTTTACCCAGCCCTTTGCCACTGATCAGATTACCGTCTTCCACGACATTATCCGGGCTCCAGACGCCATCGGTCACCGCTTTGTACAGATCACCAGAACAGGTGTAGCGTCGTCCTTTCAGCAAATGATTGCCGCCCAGCACCCGAGCGGCGGCAGAGCAGATCGGCGCTATCCATTTTCCGGCCTCGTCATGGCGACTGATAAAGGCTTTTACCAATGGATTAGCCGCCAGATTTACCGTGCCTTCTGGTCCGCCTGGGATCACCACTGCATCAAATTCCTCATGCTGGATGTCGCTCAGCAGTACATCAGCCACAACCGGGACAGTATGATAACTGGCCACCTCACGTCCGGTATGGCAGGCAACGGTAGTCACTTTTACCCTCAGCCGGTTCAAAATATCAATAATGATAAAAGCTTCCGCCTCTTCAAAGCCCGGCGCTAACAGTATTGCCGCCTGTTTAGTCATCATTCCTCCTGAATAATAAAATGGCTAAAAAATATTATTGAAATAACGTTTTATTTTTATATTGTCAATGCCGGTGCTGATAAGATGCGCACCGTGGCCGCAGAGCATTAACAACACTGGCCGTGCAATGCCTTTACACAACATATGCTTTTCATCGGCTCAGAGCATGCTTTAACATGATGGCTACTTCTATCGCGCTATGGATATGCAATGCGTTATTTGCTCACACTCCTTTTTCCACTGGCCCTGCTTTCAGCCTGTAGCAGCAGTAAGCCACTTCCGCAGCCTGAGCCACACGGTAATCCTTTTAAAGGTGACAACGGTTTTCTGCTTGAACCTTCGCATAATGTCGCGCCCCTGGACGGCGATTTCGCTGATAACCCGGCTACTGCGGCATTTATCGAGAAAATGGTGCGGAAGCACAATTTTGATCGTCAGCAACTGCATGATGTGCTGGCACAGGCGAAACGTCTGGACTGGGTGCTGCGTTTGATGGACCGTCAGGCACCGGCTTACCAGCCCCCTTCAGGTCCAAACGGCGCATGGGTCCGTTATCGCAACAAATTTATCGTGCCGGATAACGTGCAAAACGGCGTGCAGTTCTGGAACCAGTATCAGGATGCTCTGAATCGTGCCTCGCAGCAGTATGGTGTGCCGCCTGAAATCATCGTTGGCATTATCGGTGTGGAGACCCGCTGGGGCAGGGTGATGGGCAAAACCCGAATCATTGACGCGCTGGCAACGCTCTCCTTTGCCTATCCGCGCCGGGCTGAATATTTCAGCGGCGAACTGGAAACCTTTCTGTTGATGGCAAGAGAAGAGAAAGATGATCCGCTCGATTTGCGCGGTTCATTCGCCGGTGCGATGGGGTACGGTCAGTTTATGCCTTCTTCCTTTAAACAGTACGCAGTGGATTTTAACAACGACGGGCACATTAACCTTTGGGACCCGGTTGATGCTATCGGCAGCGTCGCGCATTATTTCAGCGCTCACGGCTGGCAGAGAGGGGGCACCATTGCGGTTCCGGCCAGCGGGCAGGCGCCACTGCTGGAAAACGGTTTCAAAACCCGCTATACCCCGGCGCAGCTTGCGGCTGCCGGACTGTCACCTCAGGTACCGCTCAATGGTCATCAGCAGGTCAGCCTGTTACGTTTCGATATGGGGCAGTATTACCAGTACTGGTATGGTCTGCCAAACTTCTACGTTATTACTCGTTATAACAACAGCAACCACTATGCGATGGCGGTGTGGCAACTGGGTGAAGCCGTGCGCGATGCGGGGCGGTTCTGAGGCGCATTCCGTGAATGACGGATGGCCTTTAGCGATTTCCCTGTCCTGAACGACTTGTTGCAATATTGTTCTTTCTGCGTGGCTGGCCGGCTTCTACAGTGAATGATGTTGTTAATAAATATCGTGAGGCACAGATGAAAGACTGGAATCCCGATCTCTATCGTCAGTTTGAGGCTGAACGTACGCGCCCTGCCAAAGAGTTACTGGATCGCGTTCTTCTCAAAACGGTGCATTCTGCCGTTGATCTCGGTTGTGGTCCGGGCAACAGTACTGCTTTGTTGCGTGAAGCCTGGCCGGATGCGCTGATCACCGGAGTGGACAGCTCACAGGCTATGCTCGAACAGGCTTTAAAACGCCTGCCTGATTGTCAGTTCAGGCAGGTTGATATACGCCGCTGGCATGCTGATAAGCCCCAGGATCTGATTTACGCCAATGCTTCGCTTCAGTGGTTGCCCGATCACGCTCAGTTACTGCCGCATCTGGTTACACAGCTCTCGCCGCGCGGTGTGCTGGCAATACAGATGCCGGATAATCTGGACCAGCCCTGTCACAGTCTGATGCGCAAGGTCAGTGAAATGCCCGCCTGGCAAAGCAAAATTGGTGCGGAAGCGGCTGAGCGTAAGCGGTTACTTAGCGCTGAAAATTATTATGATTTGCTCAGTTCAGCCGGTTGTTCAGTGGACATCTGGCGCACAACTTACTATCACGTTATGCCTTCGCATCAGGCGCTGGTGGACTGGTTACGGGCAACAGGTCTGCGGCCTTTTCTGGCCCCGCTGCCAGAACATGATCAACAGTCTTTCATCGCCAGCTACCTGCATGAGTTGCAGCAGGCTTATCGCATTCATCACGATGGCCGCATACTGATGCCTTTTCCCCGCCTGTTTATGGTGGCACAAAGGGGTTAACGCAGGCTGGCGCAGAAGTTGGACTGAGACTGGAAAGCGTGCCGCAAAGTAGCCAGTGTCTTCTTTTCCCCAAACGAAAAAGTGCTAATCTTGCTGTTTCTTTTATTAGGGGATTGAGCGCTGATGACGGACGCTGAGTTAATGAAATTGAGTGCGGAAATTGGCCGACAGTTGCAACGCCTGCAGGCCACCCTGACTACCGCCGAGTCCTGTACCGGTGGCTGGATTGCCAAGGTACTTACCGATGTTGCCGGCAGTTCATGCTGGTTTGAACGTGGATTTGTCACCTACAGTAATCAGGCTAAACAGCAGATGATTGGTGTTACTGCGGATTCGCTGGCGCGCCACGGTGCTGTTAGTGAGCAGGTCGTGCGCGAAATGGCTGAAGGTGCGCGAGTGGAGGCGGATGCCGACTTTGCGATTTCAGTCAGTGGTATCGCCGGACCTGATGGGGGTTCTGATGACAAACCTGTGGGCACCGTCTGCTTTGGTTTTGCGGCGCGTAACCGCGAAACAAAGGTACAACGTCAGATCTTTTCCGGAGACAGAGAAGCGGTGCGCCGTCAGGCGACGGCCTGGGGGTTACAGACGTTGTACGCGCATTTTCTCAAAAATTAAACTTGATACTGTATGACCATACAGTATAATCATCGTCATCTTGAATGTGATACAAAGCCGCGTATGTGTGCTTTACCCCGCGTGATTAGGAGTTGAAATGGCTATTGACGAAAACAAGCAAAAAGCACTGGCAGCCGCACTCGGCCAGATTGAAAAGCAATTTGGTAAAGGTTCTATCATGCGCCTGGGTGAAGACCGCACTATGGATGTGGAAACCATCTCTACCGGTTCTCTGTCGCTGGATATTGCGCTGGGCGCGGGTGGCCTGCCAATGGGCCGTATCGTCGAGATCTATGGACCGGAATCTTCTGGTAAAACCACGCTGACTCTACAGGTCATCGCGGCTGCTCAGCGCAAAGGTAAAACCTGTGCGTTTATCGATGCGGAGCACGCGCTGGATCCGGTTTACGCTAAAAAGCTTGGCGTGGATATTGATAACCTGCTGTGTTCGCAGCCGGACACCGGTGAGCAGGCGCTGGAAATCTGTGATGCGTTGGCCCGCTCCGGCGCGGTGGACGTGATTATCGTCGACTCCGTGGCTGCTCTGACGCCAAAAGCGGAAATCGAAGGGGAGATCGGTGACTCTCACATGGGCCTTGCGGCACGTATGATGAGCCAGGCAATGCGTAAGCTGGCAGGTAACCTGAAGCAGTCGAATACCCTGCTGATCTTTATTAACCAGATCCGTATGAAAATCGGTGTGATGTTCGGTAATCCGGAAACCACTACCGGTGGTAACGCTCTGAAGTTTTACGCTTCTGTCCGCCTGGATATCCGTCGTATTGGCGCGATAAAAGAAGGTGATGAAGTCGTCGGTAGCGAAACGCGGGTTAAAGTGGTCAAAAATAAAGTCGCCGCGCCATTCAAACAGGCTGAATTCCAGATTATGTACGGTGAAGGTATCAACGTACTGGGCGAGCTGGTGGATCTGGGTGTCAAACACAAGCTGATTGAAAAAGCCGGTGCCTGGTACAGCTATAACGGTGACAAGATTGGTCAGGGTAAAGCTAATGCGGGCAACTTCCTGAAGGAAAATCCGGCGGTGGCCAGTGAAATCGAAACCAAACTGCGCACCATGCTGTTGAACAATCCGGACAGTAAACCTGATTTTGCCGCTGATGAGAGCGAGATGGGTGAAATCAGCGAAGCAAATGAAAATTTTTGATGTAGCCTGATGGGCAGTTCTTCCCGCCCTGTCTGACGAAAAGGAACGGTTCGCCCGTTCCTTTTTTTGTTTCTTCCGTTGTTCCTCGTTAATCTTACCCTTCGCCATTTCATTAAGCTGAAAGTTTTGGAGCAAGATGCCTGAAACAAAAGATCGTAGCTCGTTTCCCCGTTTGCTTGAGCGCGCCATGCGTATCCTTGCCATGCGTGATCACAGCGAAGCCGAATTACGCCGCAAGCTGTCATTGTCAGCAGAGCGCGCTGCTCTCTCTGTCAGCAATGATCATCCATCAGAAAGCCTTTCACCAGAACAAATCGATCAGGTGGTGGCGTGGTGTTACGAAAACCGGTATCTCGATGACAGCCACTTTGCACAGCGCTATATTGCCGGTCGAAGCCGTAAAGGCTACGGCCCGCAGCGTATTCGCATGGAACTGAACCAGAAGGGCGTGGATCAGGCTGTAACAACTGCCGCGTTGTCCAACGCAGAAATAGACTGGCGCAGCAAAACCTGTGAAGCGGCAGAACGAAAGTTTGGCCTGCCACTGCCATCAGACTGGAAGGAAAAAGCAAAAGTACAGCGCTGGCTGATGACAAAGGGTTTTCTTGCCGAAGACATCCGTAGCATTTTTTCAAATTTTGATGATTGAGTAACGATGGGATTTTACTTCCCATCGAAGAAAATTTATCTTATTCACCACTTTTTGTTCGTGCGTTACCGGTAAAAGATCAATCCTGCCGGTATGTCAGCCCCACGAAACGTTCGTTAGCGTGATTCCAGGATATTTATGAGCAAGAGCACTGCGGAGATTCGCCAGGCGTTTCTCGACTTTTTTCACAGCAAGGGACATCAGGTTGTAGCCAGTAGCTCCCTCGTACCAACGAATGACCCGACCTTACTGTTCACCAACGCCGGTATGAACCAGTTCAAGGATGTTTTCCTTGGCCAGGACAAACGTAATTACTCCCGGGCCACCACGTCACAGCGCTGTGTGCGTGCCGGGGGCAAGCATAACGATTTGGAAAACGTTGGCTATACCGCTCGTCACCATACTTTCTTTGAAATGCTGGGCAATTTCAGCTTCGGTGATTACTTCAAGCGTGAAGCGATTGAATATGCCTGGGAGCTACTGACCAGTGCGCAATGGTTCAGTCTGCCGAAAGAGAGGTTGTGGGTCACCGTATACGAAACTGATGATGAGGCTTATGACATCTGGGCCGACCATATTGGTGTACCCCGTGAGCGCATCATCCGCATCGGTGATAATAAGGGCGGTGCCTTTGCATCTGATAATTTCTGGCAGATGGGCGATACCGGTCCGTGTGGCCCCTGTACCGAAATATTTTTCGATCACGGCGATCATATCTGGGGTGGACCTCCGGGCAGCCCGGAAGAGGATGGGGATCGCTATATTGAGATCTGGAACCTGGTCTTCATGCAGTTTAACCGCCAGTCTGACGGCACAATGCTGCCGCTACCAAAGCCTTCGGTTGATACCGGCATGGGACTGGAGCGTATTTCGGCGGTGTTGCAGCACGTAAATTCTAACTACGAAATCGATTTGTTTCAGAAATTGATTAAATCCGTAGCCGCGGTAACCGCTGCCCAGGACCTGAACAGCAAATCACTGCGCGTGATTGCTGATCATATCCGTTCCTGTGCATTCCTGATTGCCGATGGGGTGATCCCTTCAAATGAAAACCGGGGTTACGTACTGCGTCGTATCATTCGACGTGCCATTCGTCATGGCAACATGCTGGGCGCACAAGGCACCTTCTTCTGGAAGCTGGTCGGCCCGTTGATTGAGGTCATGGGCGCGGCCGGTGACGATTTAAAAAATCAGCAGTCTCAGGTCGAGCAGGTGTTAAAGACCGAGGAAGAGCAGTTTGCCAAAACGCTGGAGCGTGGTCTGGCGCTGCTGGATGAGGAACTGGCGAAATTACAGGGCGATACCCTGGATGGGGAAACCGTGTTCCGCCTGTATGATACCTTCGGCTTTCCGGTAGACCTGACGGCAGATGTGTGTCGTGAGCGTAACCTGAAAATAGATGAACCCGGTTTTGAGCGGGCGATGGAACAGCAGCGTCAGCGCGCTCGCGATGCCAGCGGCTTTGGTACTGATTACAACAATACTATTCGTGTTGATGCGGCTTCAACGTTCAAAGGCTATGAGCAACTCGAACTGACGGCATCAGTAACCGCTATCTTTGTTGACGGCCAACCCGCTGAACAAATCACCGCAGGTCAGGAGGGCGTCATTGTCCTCGATGAAACGCCATTCTATGGTGAGTCGGGCGGTCAGGTGGGTGATACCGGCGAACTGAAAAACAGTCATGCCGTGTTTACCGTTACTGACACACAAAAATATGGTCAGGCGATTGGTCATAACGGCAAACTGGCATCGGGTCATCTGCGGGTTGGGGAACACCTGGCGGCACAGGTTGATGAATTACGCCGTGGCCGCATCCGCCTGAACCACTCTGCGACACATTTACTGCATGCCGCATTACGTCAGGTGTTAGGTCACCATGTGGCGCAGAAAGGATCGCTGGTTAACGATCGATACCTGCGATTTGACTTCTCCCATTTCGAAGCGATGAAGCCGCAGGAAATTCGCCAGGTAGAGGATATTGTTAACGCACAAATCCGCCGGAATCTTGCCGTTGACACCCAAATTATGGAGCTCGATGCAGCAAAAGCGCTGGGGGCGATGGCGCTGTTCGGCGAAAAATACGATGATCATGTGCGCGTGCTGACAATGGGCGATTTCTCTACCGAGCTTTGTGGTGGAACCCATGCAGAGCGCACCGGTGATATTGGTTTGTTCCGGATTATTTCTGAGTCAGGAACTGCGGCAGGCGTGCGTCGTATCGAAGCTTTGACAGGTGAAGGCGCTCTGAAGCAGGTGCATGTACAGAGCGAACAGTTGCAGGACATCGCCCAGTTGCTTAAAGCTAACCATGGCAACCTTCATGAGAAAGTGAGGGCAATGCTGGAAAGCGTTCGTGGGCTGGAAAAAGAGTTACAGCAGCTGAAAGATCAGCAGGCGGCGCAGGAAAGTGCTTCACTGAGCAGTCAGGCGCTTGATATTAAGGGTGTGAAGCTTCTGGTGAGTGAGCTCACTAACGTTGAGCCGAAAATGCTGCGCACCATGGTCGACGACCTGAAAAATCAACTGAAGTCCGCAATTATCGTGCTGGCGACGGTGGAGGAAGGCAAGATATCGCTGATTGCTGGTGTCACTAAAGATGTGACCGATCGCGTGAAAGCTGGAGAGCTGGTGGGGCAGTTGGCCCAGCAGATTGGTGGTAAGGGTGGGGGACGCCCGGATATGGCTCAGGCTGGAGGCAGCGATGTTCAGGCATTGCCTGTGGCACTGGCTGGCGTCGAAGCCTGGGTTGTTGCAAAACTGTAACATTTAAGATAAGCATCTCAGAGGGCGCTGTGGAAGGGTTCCACGGCGTTTCCCGGCCAGGTGTAATCCCAATAAAACATAAAGTCAGGTTGCTGGTGTGTATTTCGGCTAAACTAAGTATCAGCAGAATGTATTGGTATGAGGATGCACTTGTAGTGTATTTGTCATAGTCTACATTTAGCGTTGTATGATGGATAATGCCGGGAGATACAGTTAACCCGACTCTTTTAATCTTTCAAGGAGCAAAGAATGCTTATTCTAACTCGTCGAGTTGGTGAAACCCTCATGATCGGTGATGAGGTGACTGTAACGGTGCTGGGAGTAAAAGGGAACCAGGTTCGCATCGGTGTGAACGCTCCAAAAGAAGTTTCGGTTCATCGCGAAGAGATCTATCAGCGCATTCAGGCCGAAAAAACTCAGCAAACGAGTTACTAACGGATCAGGTGCCTCGCTAATCTGGCGAGGCACCACCGGCTTTCACCTTTCCCTTTCTGTTCTGACCTTCTGATTTCCTCACTTTCCATTCGATGCTACAGGTATAACTGCTTATCACTTGCTGCTTCTGGCTGTGCCAGTATCTGTTGATAATTCACTCTTTTTGCCGCCAAAATATCCGTATTGAGTGTGAAGTGTGCAAACAGCTGCGTAGTGGGAAAAATTGTTTGACTTATAAGTCCGGGAAAGTAATATGTGCGCCACGCAGTGCCGATGAGCAGAAACAAAGTTCAGCAGCACAACTCGTCAGAGTGCGTATGGTGAGGTGGCCGAGAGGCTGAAGGCGCTCCCCTGCTAAGGGAGTATGCGGTCAAAAGCTGCATCCGGGGTTCGAATCCCCGCCTCACCGCCATTTGCATCCGTAGCTCAGCTGGATAGAGTACTCGGCTACGAACCGAGCGGTCGGAGGTTCGAATCCTCCCGGATGCACCATATTTTGTCAGGCTGGTTGCAGCTTGTTAGCTGGCGCAGGTTAAGAGTTTCAGTGATCATCACGATGACTGATTAGGCCAGGTGAACGTAGTTAGCGAATTTGTCTGATGCAGAGTGTAAGTAGTCAGCACGTAAGATATGCATATCAACACGGTGCTAACGACTTGCGTCAGGGGATGTCTCTCACATCCACGTTGTAAAAAAGCTTTGTCATGCATCCGTAGCTCAGCTGGATAGAGTACTCGGCTACGAACCGAGCGGTCGGAGGTTCGAATCCTCCCGGATGCACCATATCTCTCCTTCCTGATTAGCTTTGCTCTTACGCAATACAATGAACATATCTGCCTGGTAACCTGTTTCAGCCCGCTTCAGGTTCTGTTTTATTATCCCTGCTTCATTCTGTAATTTTGAAAGTAAAGCTGGCTTGCAAACAGCGAATTATCTGTTGCTGAGCCCAAAATTTTCTACTCCTGCCAAATTCTGATAATCAAAAAACTCTGTCAATTCAAAGGATTTTTGCGCCTGTATCAACAGCGACAAAAAGTGTGCTTTGCGCTACAGTATTTGTTCACTGCTGCAAGGATGGAAAAAACTATGTACGACGGCTATGACGGTCTGATATTCGATATGGATGGTACTATCCTCGACACTGAGCCGACACATCGCAAAGCCTGGCGTACCGTGCTGGCCCGTTATGATATTAATTTTGATCCACAGCTGGTCATTGGGCTGAATGGTTCGCCTACGTGGCATATTGCACAAATCATTATTAATGCCAGCCACTGTAACCTGGATCCCCATGCCCTGGCGGCGGAGAAAACAGCTCTTCTGAAAGAGATACTGTTTGATACGGTAAAGCCGCTGCCATTAGTGGCGGTCGTAAAAGCATACGCAGGTCGTCGTCCAATGGCGGTGGGGACCGGTAGTGAACACGCAATGGCAGAGGCGCTGTTACGGCATGTTGGAATACTGGACTGTTTTGACGCCATTGTTGGTGCTGATGACGTTATGCGCCATAAACCTGAACCGGATACTTTTCTGCGTTGCGCTGAACTGATGAACGTTGCACCTGCGCGTTGCGTGGTGTTTGAAGATGCTGATTTTGGCATCCGTGCTGCGCAGGCCGCAGGTATGGATGTTGTTGATGTTCGCCAGCTGTGAGTGGATGGCCTGAATATGGCGCAATGTTTGTCAGCAGCTTTCTCAGCGCCACGCTGTTGCCGGGTAGTTCGGAACTTTTGCTGGTTGGCCTGCTGGTAGCCGATAAAGTTTCTGTGCCTGGCATTGTTTTCACCGCCGCACTTGCGAACACGCTGGGCGGCCTGACAAATATTATCATTGGTCGCTGTCTGCCCCTCAGGAAGCAGGGACGGTGGCACAACACAGCCCGTGCGTGGCTGCACCGCTGGGGACCCGCTGCGCTGCTGCTCAGCTGGTTACCGCTCATCGGCGATCTGCTTTGTGTTGTGGCTGGCTGGCTGCGTTTTCCCTGGTTTCCGGTGGTGTCCTTTCTCGCCGCCGGTAAGACGCTTCGCTATGTTGTGCTGGCTTTTGTAACATTACAGGGCATGGAGTGGTGGCACTGATTCGCGAATAATCGGTGCTGCGATTAACATTATGCCGAACAATAATAAATTTTCCCCGAGCGGGAGGTCAATTTGATCCCGGATGTATCACAGGCGCTTTCCTGGCTGGAGGCGCACCCTGACGCAATGAAAGGTATTGGTCGTGGTATTGAACGCGAAACGCTGCGTGTCAATTCTGACGGTCATCTGGCCACCACCAGACACCCTGAACTGTTTGGCTCAGCGCTGACCCATAAGTGGATCACCACTGACTTTGCTGAAACGCTGCTCGAATTTATTACGCCAGTTGATGACAATATTGAGCATCTGCTGGCATTCCTGCGCGATATCCATCGTCACGTTGCTCGCGAACTGGGTGACGAGCGGATGTGGCCGATGAGCATGCCCTGCCTGATTGAGGCCTCACAGCATATTGAACTGGCTCAGTATGGTAGTTCTAATATCGGCAGGATGAAAACGCTGTATCGTGAAGGGCTGAAAAATCGTTATGGTGCGCTGATGCAGGTGATATCGGGTGTTCACTATAACTTCTCGCTACCCATGTCCTTCTGGCAGGCGTGGACTGGTAATGATGCAGTGCATATTCAGGATGCCATCTCTGATGGCTATTTGCGGCTGATTCGCAACTACTATCGCTTTGGCTGGATCATTCCTTATCTGTTTGGGGCTTCGCCCGCGATTTGTTCCTCATTTCTACAGGGCAAAGAAACCGCTCTGCCGTTTGAGCGGACTGACAACGGTATGCTCTGGCTACCTTATGCTACCTCTTTGCGTTTAAGCGACTTAGGTTATACCAATAAGTCACAAAGTGGCCTTGGTATTACTTTTAACAATTTGCCAGACTATGTACGGGCACTGAAAGCAGCGATTAAAACGCCATCAGCAGACTATGCGAAGCTTGGCGTTAAAGATACGCAGGGCAACTGGCTGCAACTTAACACCAATGTGTTGCAGATTGAAAATGAGCTTTATGCGCCTGTTCGTCCAAAGCGTGTCACTCGTCCGGGAGAGAATCCTTCTGATGCATTGCTGCGGGGAGGCATAGAGTACATTGAGGTGCGGTCGCTGGATATTAATCCATTCTCCCCTGTTGGCATTGATGAAAATCAGGTGCGTTTCCTCGATCTTTTCCTCATCTGGTGCACTTTAGCCGATGCGCCGGAAATGAGTAGCGAAGAGCTTGCATGCACCCGTACCAACTGGAATCGGGTGATCCTCGAAGGCCGTAAGCCGGGGCTGATGCTGGGTATGGGTTGTGGAGAGGCTCAACATCCGCTCCAGGACGTTGGTAAAACGTTATTCAGGGATTTACGCCGCGTGGCCGAAACGCTGGACAGCCAGCACAGTAACCACCACTACCAGCAGATGTGTGATCGCCTGGAAGCCTCTTTCGACGATCCTTCTCTGACCTTTTCAGCCCGTTTCCTGGATCTGCTAAAAGAAAAGGGGATCGTGGGAACAGGGCTGGCGTTATCTCAGCAGTATCGCCATCAACTGGCTGAAGAGTCATTTGACATCCTGACGGACCAGCAATTTGAGCAGGAAGCGGTTCGTTCAAAGGTTAAACAGCGGGAAATTGAAGAAAGTGATACGCTTGGCTTTGAAGATTTTCTGAAAAGCAGAAGCTGATTGATACAAAAGAAAAAGGCCACATCACTGTGGCCAAATTAACATCTCTGTTGTCAGGGATGATGATAACAAAATGCGCGTCTTTCAAATATTCAGACTCTGCACGACAAAGAAAGTTTCATCGTCGCAAAAATAAATTCATCAGTTGAGGTAACAATATGCCATTGCTGGATAGTTTCACCGTCGATCACACCATCATGGCGGCCCCGGCGGTTCGTGTAGCCAAGACCATGAAAACGCCTCATGGTGACACCATCACCGTGTTTGACCTGCGTTTTTGTAAGCCAAACAAAGAGGTGATGCCAGAACGCGGTATCCATACTCTGGAGCATCTGTTTGCTGGCTTTATGCGTAATCACCTTAATGGTGAAGGGGTTGAAATCATCGACATCTCGCCAATGGGATGCCGCACCGGTTTCTATATGAGCCTGATCGGTACACCAGATGAGCAGCGGGTGGCACAGGCCTGGAAGGGCGCGATGCAGGATGTGTTGAAAGTGTCTGACCAGCGTAAAATCCCTGAGCTGAATGAGTACCAGTGCGGCACTTTTGAAATGCACTCTTTAGATGAAGCGCAGGAGATTGCCCGCCATATCATTGATAACGACATCCGCGTTAACCACAACGACGAACTGGCGTTACCAAAAGAAAAGCTACAGGAGCTGCACATTTAGTTTTGTGCTCGCTCTTTTTACCGTCCCGGAGGGTGGGACGGTAAATTCTTATCGACTTACGTCGTGGATCCCACTGACTCCTTGAGTGATTTTTTCGGCGTGATGCGCACCTGTTTAATCATATTTTCCTGCACGTCGAGAATATCAATTGAGTAATTGCCGATATGCACTGTGGTATTGGGCAATGGGATATCCTCAATGGCTTCCAGAATCATGCCGTTAACGGTCCGCGCTTCCTCTTCAGGCAGTTTCCAGTTAAACGCTTTGTTCAGTTCCCGCACGTTAGCACTACCTTCAATTAATACGGAACCGTCATTTTGAGGCAAAACCTCTTCGGCCAGTGTCGGTGACATCGAGGTGGTGAAATCCCCGACAATCTCTTCAAGAATGTCCTCAATGGTCACCACTCCTTTGATATCACCATATTCGTCCACAACCAGGCCAACTTTCTTCTTATTGCGCTGAAACTTCACCAGCTGAATATTCAGCGGTGTCCCCTCCGGGACATAGTAAATCTCGTCAGCGGAACGCAGCATCACCTCTTTAGTGAACTCTTTTTTCTCGGTCATCAGGCGGTAGGCTTCGCGCACTCGCAGCATGCTGATAGTGTCATCAAGAGAATCACGGTACAGCACGATACGGCCATGCGGCGTGTGGGTCAGCTGGCGAACAATCGATTTCCAGTCATCGTTGATGTTAATGCCGACGATTTCGTTGCGTGGCACCATGATGTCGTCAACGTTAACTTTTTCCAGATCCAGCACCGACAGCAACATATCCTGATTACGGCGGGACATCAGTGAACGTGACTCATAAACGATTGTCCGAAGCTCTTCCTTGCTGAGTGCAGAGTTGACAGCGCCTTCCGTTTTCATTCCCACCAGACGCATCATGATACGGGTAATGGTATTCAGCAGCCAGACCAGCGGCATCATCAGCAGTTGCAGCGGCCCCAGCAGCAGACTGCTGGGAAAAGCGACCTTTTCAGGATACAGGGCTGCAATGGTTTTCGGCAGAACCTCGGCAAAAACCAGAACGCAGAAGGTCAGAATGCCGGTAGCGATTGCCACGCCTTCATCGCCATGAATCCGCATTCCGACAATGGTGGCCAGCGCAGAAGCCAGAATATTTACCAGGTTATTGCCTATCAACACCAGACTGAGCAGCCGGTCTGGACGGCGTAACAGTTTTTCTACCCGGCGGGCAGAGCGGTTACCATTTTTAGCCTGATGACGTAATTTGTAGCGATTGAGCGTCATCATGCCGGTTTCAGACCCGGCAAACCAGGCGGAGACCAGAACCATAATCACCAGAATGACAATCAGGGTCGAAGTTGAAACTTGTTCCAACGAGGCAATTCCTTGTAGTTGAGGATCAGGAAGTCAGAAAGTGCTGCAACATACGGCTGCCGAAATAGGCCATGGTGAGCAGAAGCGCGCCGGCAAAATTGAACCAGGCTACACGTCGCCCCCGCCAGCCTTCATGATAGTGGCCCCAGAGCAAAACGATATAAGTGAACCAAGCAAGGATCGACAGCACCGCTTTGTCGACATTTTCACGGCTGAACAGATTATGCATATAGAACAATCCGGTACAGAGCACCAACGTCAACAGCACCACACCCACCTGGGTGATGTGAAACATCTTGCGCTCAATCGTCATTAACGGCGGAATATCATTGCTGAGCGCCAGCTTTTTGTTTTTCAGCAGCCAGTCGATCCATGCCAGTTGCAGGGCATAAAGTGCGGCAATGATCAGTGTGACATAGGCAAAGAGCGCCAAACCGATGTGTACCAACATGCCCGGCGTGGTTTCCAGATGGGTAATAAAAGCATTGGGTACAAAGGTGGCAAACGCCAGATTAATCAGCGCAAAACTGTAAACAATGGGTAACAGTATCCAGCCACGATTGCGTGAGGCCACAATGGTCATGATGACGCAGATCAGCAGGCTGACCAGTGAACCAATATTCAGCAGGCTGAGATTAAGACCGCTGCCCAGAGCAAAAATGCGCTGATGCAGCGCCACTGCGTGAAAAACCAGCGCTGCGGTGGCAGAAATCACCGCCAGTCGCCGCCAGGTACTCTGCTTACGCAGCAGGCTGGGGATGATCAGAGCAAGACTAAAGGAATAGGCGAGCAGCGCCAGAATCGCAAATACGGACATAAAAAGTTGTCTGGTACCGGTAAGCAAAAAAGCAGTATAACGCCAGCGGCGGTCGGCTCCAAACGATCTCAACGCAGAAGGCTGAGATCGCCATGTCTTCATGCTATCATTCGCACCATTGTGTCGCCTGGCGACCTCTGATTACGTTGAGCGAGAGACGATGTTTGATAATTTAACCGACAGATTGTCGCAGACCCTGCGCAATATCAGCGGCCGTGGACGGCTGACAGAAGACAACATTAAAGACACGCTGCGTGAAGTGCGCATGGCATTACTTGAGGCAGATGTTGCGCTGCCAGTGGTGCGGGAGTTTATCAACCGCGTCAAAGAGCGCGCGGTGGGGCAGGATGTCAACAAGAGCCTGACGCCGGGTCAGGAGTTTGTCAAAATTGTTCAGAATGAGCTGGTTGCCGCAATGGGTGCGGAAAACAACACGCTCAATCTGGCTGCACAGCCTCCGGCTGTCGTGTTGATGGCCGGTTTGCAGGGGGCAGGTAAGACCACCAGCGTGGGCAAACTGGGTAAATTCCTGCGCGAAAAGCATAAGAAAAAAGTGCTGGTGGTTTCTGCCGACGTGTACCGCCCGGCGGCAATCCGGCAGCTGGAAACCTTAGCAGAGCAGGTTGGGGTGGATTTCTGTCCATCCGATCTGAGTCACAAACCGGTTGATATCGTCAAAAATGCATTACAGCAGGCGAAGCTGAAGTTTTATGACGTGCTGCTGGTCGATACCGCCGGTCGTCTTCACGTTGATGAAGCGATGATGGACGAGATCAAACAGGTCCACGCCGCCATTAATCCGGTAGAAACCCTGTTTGTGGTTGATGCGATGACCGGCCAGGATGCGGCCAACACCGCGAAAGCATTTAACGAAGCGTTGCCGTTGACCGGGGTCGTTCTGACCAAAGTTGATGGTGATGCGCGTGGTGGTGCGGCACTCTCCATCCGGCATATTACCGGCAAACCCATAAAATTTATGGGTGTAGGCGAAAAAACCGAAGCGCTGGAGCCTTTCTATCCAGACCGTATCGCCTCTCGTATCCTCGGTATGGGAGACGTGCTGTCACTGATCGAGGACATTGAAAGTAAGGTTGACCGCGCGCAGGCCGAGAAACTCGCCAGTAAGCTGAAAAAAGGCGATGGTTTTGACCTGAACGACTTTCTTGAGCAACTGAAGCAGATGCGCAATATGGGCGGTATGGCCAGTCTGATGGGTAAACTGCCGGGCATGGGGCAGTTGCCGGATAACGTCAAATCCCAGATGGATGACAAAGTGCTGGTGCGGATTGAAGCGATGATTAATTCCATGACCCGCAAAGAGCGCGAGAAACCAGAAATTATCAAAGGTTCCCGTAAGCGTCGTATCGCTACCGGCTCCGGAATGCAGGTGCAGGACGTTAACCGCCTGCTGAAGCAGTTTGACGATATGCAACGCATGATGAAAAAAATGAAGAAGGGTGGAATGGCGAAGATGATGCGTGGCATGAAAGGCATGATGCCGCCGGGCTTCCCTGGCCGTTAACCCCATCGGAATTCACTAAGGCGATTTAGATTGCTTTTTACGCCAAAATGAGTAAAATTTTCGGGCTTTTTATATTGCATCCTGGCCCCGTTCCCTCAATGGGGCCCGGTTGTTTTTTCACTAAAGAGGATGTTATGGTAACAATTCGTTTGGCACGTCACGGCGCTAAAAAGCGTCCGTTCTATCAGGTAGTCGTTACTGACAGCCGTAATGCTGGCAACGGTCGTTTCATCGAGCGCGTTGGTTTCTTCAACCCGCTGGCATCTGGTCAGGCTGAAGCACTGCGTCTGGACCTGGACCGCATTGAGCACTGGGTTGGCCAGGGCGCTACTCTCTCTGATCGCGTTGGTACGCTGATCAAAGAAGCTAAGAAAGCAGCTTAATCTGTCACGGTGGTCAACATGAGCAAGCAACTCACCGCGTCGTCCCCCGCTAACCCATTAGTGTTGGGAAAGATGGGATCGGCTTACGGTATCCGTGGTTGGCTCAAAGTGTTTTCCTCCACCGAAGATGCCGAAAGCATTTTTGACTACCAGCCGTGGTTTATCCAGCGGGCGGGTCAATGGCAGCTTATCGAGCTGGAAAGCTGGAAGCGCCACAATCAGGACATGATTATCAAAATCAAAGGTTTTGACGATCGTGATACTGCTGGTCTGCTGACAAATTGTGAAATTGTCGTGGATTCGAAGCAGTTGCCAGCGCTGGAAAATGGCGATTACTACTGGAAAGACCTTATTGGCTGCCAGGTAGTCACCACTCAGGGCTATGAGCTTGGCAAAGTCACAGAGCTGATGGAAACCGGTTCAAACGACGTACTCGTCGTCAAGGCAAACCTGAAGGATGCATTTGGTGCGAAGGAGCGGCTGATTCCGTTCCTTGATGGACAGGTTATCAAGAATGTCGATCTCACGACCGGCTCTATTGAAGTCGATTGGGATCCTGGTTTTTGAGCTCCGTTCAAAGCGGTAAGACAGCAGTGCAGTCGATGTGGATAGGCATAATCAGCCTGTTCCCTGAGATGTTCAGCGCGATTACTGATTACGGAGTGACTGGTCGGGCAGTAAAAAACGGCCTGCTCAGCATCCAGAGCTGGAGTCCTCGTGACTTTACTCATGACCGGCACCGTACCGTGGACGAACGTCCATATGGTGGTGGGCCAGGGATGTTGATGATGGTGCAGCCCCTACGGGATGCTATCCATGCAGCAAAAGCGGCGGCAGGAGAAGGTGCCAGGGTGATTTATCTTTCACCTCAGGGTCGCAAACTCGATCAACATGGGGTTTGTGAACTGGCGACCAACCAGAAGTTGATTCTGGTATGTGGTCGTTATGAAGGGATTGATGAGCGCGTAATCAAAACTGAAATCGATGAAGAATGGTCGATCGGTGATTACGTTCTCAGCGGTGGGGAGCTACCCGCAATGACGTTGATCGACTCAGTTGCCCGGTTTATACCTGGTGTGCTGGGTAAACAGGCGTCGGCCGAGGAAGATTCGTTTTCCGATGGCTTGCTGGATTGCCCACACTATACCCGACCTGAAGTGTTAGAAGGGATGGAGGTTCCGCCAGTTCTGCTGTCGGGAAACCATGCTGAAATTCGCCGCTGGCGTCTGAAACAGTCGCTGGGTCGTACCTGGCTTAGAAGACCTGAACTTCTGGAAAACCTGGCTCTGACTGAAGAGCAAGCAAAGTTGCTGAACGAGTTCCGTTGTGAATTCAGCCAGCAATATAACGATGATGGACAGTCCCGGCGTTAGCCGCGATGTCTGAATATCAGTTTACCCAGGATAAGAGACAAAGTTATGAGCAACATTATCAAGCAAATCGAACAAGAGCAGTTGAAACAGGACGTACCTTCATTCCGTCCGGGTGACTCCGTGGAAGTGAAAGTATGGGTCGTTGAAGGTTCAAAGAAACGTCTGCAGGCATTCGAGGGCGTGGTTATTGCTATTCGTAACCGCGGTCTGCACTCTGCATTCACTGTTCG
The DNA here is from genome assembly GCF_058241465.1 of Erwinia papayae. Taxonomy (NCBI): domain Bacteria; kingdom Pseudomonadati; phylum Pseudomonadota; class Gammaproteobacteria; order Enterobacterales; family Erwiniaceae; genus Erwinia; species Erwinia papayae. Next base: position 112,181 of record NZ_JBZCHT010000002.1, on the reverse strand, counting down.
TAAAATTTCTAACGGCGAAGGTGTTGAGCGTGTATTCCAGACTCACTCACCTGTAGTTGACAGCATTACTGTTAAACGCCGTGGTGCCGTACGTAAGGCCAAACTGTACTACCTGCGTGAGCGTACTGGTAAGTCTGCACGTATTAAAGAACGTCTGGGCGCTAAAGCAGCATCCTGAGTTAATAGTGAAATAAGGGGCTGACCGCAAGGTCGGCCCTTTTTTTATCTCTGTTTTATTGCCGGTAAGCAGAGTGATTCAACGCCAGAATGATTAACCCTGAGCGGCTTTGATCAGTTCAACTACCAGTGGGGAAAGCTCGTTGCGCAGGGCTGCACGTTCGGACTGAAATAGTGTGGCGACAAAATATTTGTGTTGCGGTAACTCAATGCCGCGGACATCACCTTCAGTATCCCATGCACTGATAACCAGCGGAAAATCACGTAGTTCAGCGATGAAATCCGCATTCATCCCAAAGTTGCAGTGATAGCCTTCATGCGTTGTAAGACGTCCATAAGCCCGGGCGATAACCGTGTCAGGATCGATAATAATATCCCCGGTTTGCTCCACCAGTGAGCAGCTTAATGGACTGATGACTATCCTGCCCGTTGTCTCAGTTTCAGCATGAGCCGCATCACGCCAGCCCATCACATTTTGTGCATATTCCACTACGGCATACTGAAATCCGGCGCACGAACCAAGAAAGGGGACGTTATTTTCCCGTGCGTATGTGATGGCCAGAAATGCGCCGTCATCATTTAAATATGGGCTTCCGGGGACTACCCAGATTGCGTCGAAAGGGGCTAAAACGGCGGTAGAGGTAACAGACTCTGTAGGTAGCCATTCTGCGGTCACTTCGGTATTGAGAGCGTTGGCGGCAAGTTGAAGGGAGGGGGGGGATCGCCTGGTGGGCAACGATGTCAGAACAGAAATCACCGACCAGTGCAATTCGGGTTAAGTTTTTCATCATGACTTCCTGTACAGGTAAAACAGGATGCTACAGCGTGTTATGCACGTTAGCAATCTGGCACGGTAATAAAAATACCGGCTCCCACCGACATCGTATTCAGTCAGGCTGAACGCCACAGGGCCACGGAATCGGCAGTACCCGGAGCCCAGCAGATAACCCAGGCGGTGTGCGTCTGGATACAAATCCACTCCCTGTTTTGATAGCTGACTTTTTCGCCCGCCTGCCAGGTGCCGCCGAGTACCCACTGAGGCAGGCTACTCGCCGTCGCCGTGGTGAATTCCAGCGTATTACCTGGCGTCGAGGTGTTGTCGTCAATGTCGCTGGCGGTAACGAAGTAGCGATAGCTTGTGCTGGCACTCAGCGCGGTATCGTGATAGTCAGAGCGTGAAGCAGGCACGCAGGCCAGCGCGCTGATAATGCCGTTATTTTCGCCGCGATACAGGTTGAAATATACCAGCGGCGCGGTGGCGACCGGCATATGCCATACCAGGCTGATACTGGTTTCCGTTGCCGACACAGAGCGCAGGTTAACAGGTGGCGCAGGGGGGTAAATTTGATGTGACTTTAGTGATTGCTATGATTTCATCACTTAATGCAGTGTGGCGCCCGTCGCCATAAACTGCGCCAACCCGGTAGCGGTACTCTGTGTTTTCCTCCAGACCGGCATCGGTATAGCCGGGCAGAGAGACGGATGCCAGCAGACCATCATTACGGTAGACAATGTATTCCGTAGCCTCATCCCACCTGTTCCATGTCAGAGACACGGAATCAGCAGTGGTTTCTGTAACCACAAGTCCGTCTGGCACCGGGATTTCTGGCGTGGCTTCCCCATTGATGGTGTAATTCAGCGCCGTACGGGCTGGCTGAATAACTCTGCTACACACGACCTTGCCATTGCACATCAGCTTAACCGTGCGGGATTGCTGTGATTCTGCAACGTTGACATGGAATTTATTCATTACTCCACTTCTCAACCGTTTGTTCTCCAGTCTGAAACGGAGCACCTGATTTTCAGACTCAACAATCAGTTGGCAGTCAGTATCAGTTAATTGCGAGGAGGGCTCCTGATACAGATAACCATATGCGCCATGTAGCGCCGGAAGAACAGATGCAGGCAACTTGCCTTCGGGATCGTAATAACCGACCAGGGTTGTTACTGGCACACCAAAATAGACTGGCTTAACAGCAACGCTGTTATCCTGGTAAGTCAGGTTATCAAGCCATTTTCCACCATCTGAAAAAAAGTGTCTTTCTTCACCAGGTCCGGTTTTAACAGACTGACCGTCAGCCACCAGCGTTAGCATATGGCTTGTGGAATTTTCCACACGAATAGTTTTGCCGGCATTCTCCCGGGATGCAGAGGGTAGATGAATGTCTTCTTGCAGGAACTTATCATCGGGTGAAAGGGTAACCAGTTGATAGCGGGCCAGCAGATCGCTCAGTTGTTGCGCACCAAGTTGATTATGACCGGCATAAATACGGCGTGTATCCGCATCTACCAGGATGCATGCTTTCCAGCCAGATTCTTCCGAACGATAGCTCTGGCTAAATCCTTTGGTGACCAGAATCGTTTTGCCATTCAGGTGAAGCTGGCTGTTCCAGCTGGCGTGATGTTCAACAGTGATTATTTTGTGCCTGTTCAACGCGCTGGCTGGTGGAACAGGGATGTTCTGCGCCCAGTTGCCATCAGCCATGTAGACATTGACCACCTGGTGATTGTTAAGCAGCGATGTAAAAGTCTGCTCACTCAATTCCCGGTTTGATATGGTTACCGGGCTGACAACGTTTATTCTGTGCTCGCAGGGCTGCATCCGCTGAGTCGTTGCATCCCATTTTCTGAATCCGGTGAGAGAGTCGGGTGAAAACACCAGCTTACTCTCCATGAATTGCTGGATAATTGCCGCAGTGTAAGGGGTATAAAGCGTGAATCGGTTAATGGGGGCCATTGGTGCACCACCGGCCATGGGATCAAATCCGTAAGAGCGCCCATAAAAAGGGGGCTGGCATCGATCGCCATAGCATGATGGGCGTTGGGTGATTTTTGTTGAGAAGTTTGGCAGGAAATAATTACGATCGCTGTCCCAGCCCCAGGTGGAATTGATTGAGTCGGCTGACTGGTGTACTAAGCCGTCAAAGCCACCGGGATAATGCCCCAGGCCATAATTATGTCCAATCTCATGACTGAATTCATTTCCAGGCGAATCTTCAAGCGTAACTATACCGCCGCCGCCAGACAGGCCGTGGATCACTACACCATTCGCGTAATTACCGCGACTGTTATGGGCGGTAAGTTGAGCGGTGAGATAAGGGCTCCATTCACCTTCACCTTCTGATGAATTGATGCCGTAATTAGCATTATTTATTCCTAACGAGATTAATTCTTTACCGATTCGCTGGCGCATTGTGCCGTCATAAATACCGCCCTGACTGGGATCGAAATCAGTCAACAGCCGACCGTCAGGTAACCTTACTTCGGTCAAATGAATGGACTCGTAATTACTGACAATCATTCTTGAAATGGGAGCGGTCTGGAAATATTCTCTGTGCGCCTCAGTATCATTTTCGAAAGAAAGTTGATTGCGTGGCGTTGTCAGCATACCTGTATCAATGGTATGAATCAGTAACTCTGTTGGTGCTCCGACATTAATATTATCAAGTTGCCCTGATAACCGATCCGCCTCCAGGTTGAGCGATATATCCGGTTTAATCCAGCGTCCGAGAATGTTCAGGCTCCAGGTATTTAATGCATAGGTAATGCCCTAGTTTGCCAGTTCAGCATCGAGAATCCACTGGCCGGAAATATATTTAAAATGAAAAGTACCCCCCTGGATATTATGGTTGTTCGGGCACTGAAGGTAATTGTCGATGTGTAACCTGCGTTAGAAATGAAACGAATTAATTTTCCTTCTGCAACGCCTTTTTCCGGCAAAAAGATATTTCTTGTCCAACGACCATCTGCTGTTCTGATTTCGACAATCGAATGATTCTGCAACTGGGACAGTAAAAAAGCGGCTGTAGGATCACTAAGCAGAGTTAACTGAGCGCTGGTACTTACCGACAGGGTGCTGCCAGGTAAAGGAGAAAAAGTAATGTCGTCAGGAACATTGTTAACGTAGTAAGCGCTCTTTAGCAGTTTTTCTGGTGGCAGAAGGGGGAGTTTGCCAGAGCAGTTACCCGATTGATCGTAAAACGAGACATGTAACTGGCTGAAATGGCCTTGTGGTTTTACCAGCAGCAGTGTTTTGCGTCCTGCAATCAGGTGTGGTTGTTGATAGCCAGATTTCGGACGTGCGGGAATAATCTGACTTTGAACAAATTTAACATTAGCTTGTAATGTTGCTTGCAGGTCATTACTTTTATCGCTTTCATTAAACACCTGTTGCTCAGTATTTACTTTCAAGACATTTTCTGTTTTTTTTCATAGTCAGGCATGATTTAATCCATGATGATGTCATTTTTTTCATTAAAATGATGTGAGTGAAATTTAATGTTTTAAGTGATTTTTTTTGGACTCACGCACAGTGGATTTTTGCTAAGAGATGTGCAACTTTAATAATTCATGGTTTGTTTTAAACATTAGCATCTCTATGAATGCTCTGAAATTACTTTTGTAATGTTGTCTGGATTGTTGTGAGGTGTATTTTCGCATATTATTACTGCCTGGCAGAGAAAGTATGCAGTATTTTATGAGGCATCATTAGCTATTAATGATGTTTTTTTATGACGCTCTTAATTAATATCCCATTGTGCGGGTCAGATACGGATTGATGTGTGGGTTTTTATGGGAGAGATATCTGTAATGATATTTCCTGATATCTTAGTAAAAACGTCTGTATAAGAAATAAATTATAATCTTAACGTAAAAAATAATTCCATTTTTAGCCTGAAAATATCGCTTTAAGCTAAAGCTGAATTAATCATAACCGCCCTTAAGGCGGGTTTTATCATGCCAGTTAATCAACATTTCGTCACTGCGGGCGACGTATATGGTAGATGGCGGTATTTACCGGGCCAGTATTTAACACAATCAATCCATACTGAATGCCGATAAAATCAGCTCCGCATTTTAACGCCACCCGTCGGCTGGCAATATTTTCTTCTGCGGCGAGAATTTCAACGGTATCGCGTTGCGGACTTTGCCAGGCCATCTCCACAAGGTAGCGTACTGCCCTGGTAGCTATTCCCTGGCGCTGCTCGCTGCTGCGTATCCAGTAGCCAATCGAGCAGTGATTGTCCGGGCTGGCGGAATAGCGCAGGCCAGCACTTCCGAGTAAACGGCCATCACTGGCAAAAAGCCCCATTTCATTTGCTTTGCCACTTTCTCTCAGTGTATGCGTGGTGGCAAACCACTGGCGGGCCTCCTGGGTCGTAAAACCTTCATGGGCCCAGGCCAGCCAGGGGGTAAGCGTATCCAGTGACTGATTAACCGCCGCTGCAAAAGCCTCAGCATCCTGATCCTGATAAGGGCGATAAACAATTTTCATGCGTACTTCTCCCTGATATGAATTAACCGTCAGACTGACAATTGCTGTGTAGCCGGGAAGAGGACAATCAGAAAGGGAGCGAGTTGTCATGTAGTGATAAGGCAGACCCTGTGCTCCTTCAGATCACCATAACTTCATATTCTGATATTTACGAATCAGCTGTCGGGTCGTCCAGGAAAGTTTGTTTGAAACCGTGAATCAAGTAAAGGGTGAAGCTGTATGCAGGCCATCTCTCATTCCACAGCATTTTTACCCGTCCAGTGCGAAATTATTGCGGTGATATTGTCAGGGGTGTAAATTAAAATTTACGTTTTTCTTTGGTGTGTTTTTTGTATTTTTAAATAATATATTGTTTTTTATAGAATTTATTTTCTGTTTTTCATTTGTTGGTAATAAAAATGTACATATTAACATTGTGTTTTGTACTCATTCTGATACATTGCTCACCACGCTAAAGGGCATAACGACGGCAACAGGATGACCACCATGCAAAAAGACGCGCTGAATAACGTACATATCGCTGATGAACAGATACTGATTACTCCGGAGGAACTGAAAAAACAGTTCCCATTAAGTGCCGCACAGGCCGGGCAAATTGCCGCTTCACGGCAGGTAATTTCCAACATCATTAGTGGAAAAGATCATCGTTTGTTGGTGGTTTGCGGTCCCTGTTCTATTCACGATACCGAAGCCGCACTGGATTATGCCCGTCACCTTAAAGCGCTCTCAGACCAGTTGCAGGATCAGTTGTATATCGTCATGCGCGTCTATTTTGAAAAACCGCGTACCACTGTGGGCTGGAAAGGATTGATCAACGATCCCTACATGGATAACTCATTCGATATGGAGGCGGGTCTGCATATCGCCCGTCGTCTGCTGTTAGATCTGGTTGATATGGGACTGCCGCTGGCAACCGAGGCGCTCGATCCTAACAGCCCACAATATCTTGGCGATCTGTTCAGCTGGTCGGCGATTGGTGCCCGCACAACAGAATCTCAGACCCACCGTGAAATGGCGTCAGGTCTGTCCATGCCGGTAGGCTTTAAAAACGGTACAGACGGTAGCCTGGGCACTGCAATTAATGCCATGCGCGCAGCGGCGATGCCGCATCGGTTTGTAGGTATTAATCAGAGTGGGCAGGTTTGTCTGTTGCAGACATAGGGTAATCCGGATGGTCATGTGATCCTGCGTGGAGGAAAGCAGCCAAATTACGGGCCGGAAGACGTTGCTCTGTGTGAAAAAGAGATGAGTCAGGCGGGACTCCGTCCTTCCTTGATGATAGATTGCAGCCACGGCAATTCTAACAAAGACTTCCGTCGCCAGTCTGGTGTCGCTGAATCTGCCGTTGCGCAGATTAAAGATGGCAACCGTTCAGTTATTGGCCTGATGCTGGAAAGCCATCTTAATGAAGGCAATCAGTCTTCCGAGCAACCGCGCAGCGAAATGCGTTACGGCGTTTCCGTTACTGATGCCTGCATCAACTGGGAAACGACTGAGAATCTGCTGCGTGAAATCTATCAGGATCTGAATGGAGTGCTGGCGGCGCGCTTGTCGCAAGAGGGTTAATTATGGTGACTGAACTTACCGCGCTACGCGATCAAATTGATGAGGTTGATAAAGCGCTGCTTGATCTGCTGGCCAGACGATTACAGCTGGTTGCCGAAGTGGGTGAGGTGAAAAGCCGCTACGGTTTACCGATTTACGTGCCTGAACGTGAAGCCTCAATGCTTGCTTCCCGGCGCAGGGAGGCTGAGTTGCTGGGGGTGCCGCCGGATTTGATCGAGGACGTGTTGCGCCGGGTCATGCGCGAATCCTATTCCAGCGAAAATGATAAAGGCTTTAAGACTCTTTGTCCTGAGCTGCGTCCGGTGGTTATCGTCGGGGGCAAAGGTCAGATGGGGCGTCTGTTCGAAAAGATGCTTACCCTGTCCGGATATCAGGTGAAAATACTGGATAAAGAGGACTGGGCGCAAGGCGACAAACTGTTGGCGGATGCTGGTATGGTGATTATCAGCGTACCGATTCATCTGACAGAAGAGGTGATTGCTGCGCTGCCGCCGCTACCTGATGACTGTATTCTGGTCGATCTGGCGTCGGTAAAAAACGCGCCATTACAGGCAATGTTAGCTGCACACGGCGGGCCGGTGCTTGGACTGCATCCCATGTTCGGGCCGGACAGCGGCAGTCTGGCGATGCAGGTAGTGGTGTGGTGCGATGGACGACAACCGGAAGCCTACCAGTGGTTCCTTGAGCAGATTCAGGTGTGGGGTGCCAGACTACATCGTATCAGTGCGGTCGAGCATGACCAGAATATGGCCTTTATCCAGGCGCTTCGTCACTTTGCCACTTTTGCCTACGGTCTGCATCTGGCTGAGGAAAATGTTCAGCTTGAGCAACTTCTGGCACTCTCTTCGCCGATCTATCGTCTTGAACTGGCAATGGTGGGAAGATTGTTCGCGCAGGATCCACAGTTGTACGCCGACATTATTATGTCTTCAGAGAACAATCTGGCATTAATCAAACGTTATTATCAGCGTTTTGGTGAGGCGATAGCCTTACTGGAGAAAGGGGATAAACAGGCGTTTATCGAAAGTTTTCGCAAGGTCGAGCACTGGTTTGGAGACTATGCTCAACGCTTCATGTTGGAAAGTCGGACGCTGTTACGCCAGGCTAACGACAGCCGCCAGTAATAAGATCGCTGGCGTGCGCTTCAGAGGCTGTTCTTTTCGTTGCGCTCTGACCAAAAAAAAGCTCCCGCCAGTGGGAGCTTTTTAGTGTCAGTTGCCATGCAGGAAGGATGCTGGCCGCCACGAATAGTTATTCGGCGCTTCCGGTGTTACCTGTTCCACTGGGTTTACGGCGCTTACCGATATTTTTGGTATCACGATGGCGCTTTTTCACCCTGGGTTTTGCTGCTTCACTATCCTTTTCTTTCTTCTCTTTGCGTTTTGCCAGCGCTTTCTTCGATGGCTTTCCATTTTGCTTTTCACTGGGCGCGCGGGTGGTGGGACGCAGTTCGTCAATCACTCGTGCTTTCATCGGCTCATTGATGTAGCGACTGATTTTACCCAGCAGCATATGGTCATGAGCTTCCACCAGCGAAATTGCCGTGCCTTTCTTACCTGCGCGTCCGGTGCGACCAATCCGGTGCAGATAAGTATCGGCCGTGCGCGGCAGATCAAAATTGAACACGTGGCTGACATCGTCAATATCGATGCCACGTGCGGCAACGTCGGTTGCAACCAGCACGTTTACGCGGCCATCGACCACCCGCTTAATGGCTTCGTTGCGCTTGTACTGTTCCAGTTCGCCTTCCAGATAGCTGGTGTTGATGCCGGCTTCACGCAGCCATCCGCACAGCTCATGTACCCGTTCGCGTTTGCGAACAAAAATCACTGAACGGGTTACTTCAGGCTGCTTCAGCAGGTGGAGCAGCAGGGCGGTTTTATGCGTGACATCATCAGCACGGTAATACCATTGCTGGATTTTTTTGCGTTCACGACGTGCCGGATCCGACTCAACTTCCACCGGATCATTTAGCAGGCGTTCAGAGAAATCTTTGATTGCATCGCCTTCCAGCGTGGCAGAGAACAGCAGCGTCTGTTTACGCCAGCGGGTTTCTGCCGCAATGGTTTCAATATCTTGCGCAAAACCCATGTCCAGCATGCGATCTGCTTCATCAAGGATCAGCGTTTCAACCGCCCGGCAGTCGAAATTCTCTTCTTTAATGTACTGCAACAGACGGCCAGTAGTGGCGACCACCACGTCCTGATTTTCGCTGAAGACTTCAGCATGGTTCATGTACGCCACGCCACCGGTAATGGTGGCAATATCCAGATGCGTATGCCTGGCCAGCTCACGAGCATGATCGGCGACCTGCATCGCCAGTTCACGGGTTGGCGTCAGGATCAGAATGCGTGGAGGACCTGATTTTTTACGTGGGAAATCAAGTAAGTGTTGTAGAACCGGCAGCAGATAGGCGGCCGTTTTGCCAGTACCGGTTGGTGCCGAACCGAGAACGTCACGACCCTCCAGCGCTGGCGGGATAGCTGTGGCCTGGATAGCAGTAGGGCGGGTGAAGCCCTTCTCCTGCAATGCAGCCAGCAGGCTTTCATCAAGTTCGAGTTCGGAAAAAGTGGTTACAGTCATGGTCTACCTCAGCTTGGGGCGCTGATTATAGACAGAATGGACAGGATCTTCATCTGTTTGTGTGTTCTGAATAACTTTTCCCCGGCGACCAGTTGTTCTATGCTGGCGCGGTTTACCCTACAGGCCAGATAAATGTCTCAGCAGAAAGTTGCGCTTCGTACTAATGGTTTTACCTTCAAACAATTTTTTGTTGCCCATGACCGATGTGCCATGAAAGTCGGCACTGACGGTGTGCTACTGGGGGCGTGGGCACCGGTTGCCGGAGCTGAGCGGGTGTTGGATATCGGTACTGGCAGCGGTCTTATCGCGTTGATGCTGGCACAGAGAACCTGCGAGGAAACGATCATCGATGCTGTTGAACTGGACGAACAGGCTGCAGGACAGGCGCGGGAAAATGCTGACGCGTCTCCCTGGGCACAGCGGATTAACGTCTGCCAGGCCGATATTTTGTCCTGGACTCAAACATGCAGCCACCGATACTCACTGATTGTCAGTAACCCACCTTATTTTGCTGCGGGCGTCGACTGTGCCACCCCTCAACGTGCTGCGGCGCGCTATACCACTGGTTTGACCCATCACGCGCTGCTGGAATGCGCTGAAGCACTGATTGCCGAAGAGGGCTATTTCGCGGTCATTCTGCCGGAAGCTGCCGGCAACGAGCTGGTCGCTCTGGCACAACAACGGGGCTGGTATCTGCATTTGCGCACAGATATTGCTGACAATGATCGGCGACCACCTAATCGCGTTTTACTGGCGTTATCGCCCAAACCTAGCGAACCCTTTACCGAACGCATGACGATTCGCGGGCCGGACCAACGTTATTCAGAGGCACATTGCAGCCTGACCCGCGATTTTTACCTGTTTCGTTGATCAGGGCACCAGTATCGTGGGTGTTGCTTCAGGTAAGTGGTGAGGGTAGTCCAGCGTGAAATGTAATCCGCGACTCTCTTTTCTGGCCATCGCGCAGCGGACCATCAATTCAGCCACCTGAACCAGATTGCGCAGTTCCAGCAAATTATTTGATATGCGAAAGTGCGCGTAATATTCGTCGATTTCCTGTTGCAGCATAGTAATGCGACGCAAAGCGCGTTCCAGGCGTCGGGTGGTGCGGACGATGCCGACATAATCCCACATAAAAAGGCGTAGTTCGTGCCAGTTATGTTGGATGACCACTCGCTCATCAGAATCATCCACCCGGCTTTCATCCCATGTGGGCAGCGGATATAGCGCAGTCACTGTCTTCAGGTAGTGCTGGAGATCTTCTGCCGCTGACCAGCCATACACCAGACACTCCAGCAGTGAGTTGGAGGCCAGACGATTTGCGCCATGCAGGCCGGTATAACTGACCTCTCCGATGGCATAAAGACCGCTGACATCCGTCCGCCCATGCTGGTCCACCATTACACCGCCGCAGGTGTAATGGGCTGCCGGTACGATGGGAACCGGTTCTTTAGTCAGGTCAATTCCCAGTGTGAGTAGTTTTTCGGTGATCGTCGGGAAATGTGCACGGATGAAATCCGCTGGTTTATGGCTGATATCAAGATACATGCAATCGGCACCCAGCCGTTTCATCTCATGATCGATGGCTCGTGCGACGATATCGCGGGGAGCCAGCTCCGCGCGTGAATCAAAATCCGGCATAAAACGTGAACCGTCAGGACGTCTGAGGTACGCGCCTTCTCCACGCAGGGCTTCAGTCAGCAAAAAATTGCGCGCATCAGGATGAAACAGGCAGGTGGGATGAAACTGATTGAATTCAAGATTTGCCACCCGGCATCCGGCGCGCCACGCCATAGCAATACCATCTCCTGACGCAACATCCGGATTAGTGGTGTATTGATAAACTTTGGCTGCGCCACCGGTGGCCAGTACCACTGCACGCGCGTTGCAGGTCTCTACCTTTTCGCGTTCACGATTCCAGATATAAGCGCCAACAACCCGCCGTTCGCCGGAGAGACCCATTTTATCGGAGACAATCAAATCAACGGCATTGCTACGTTCAATCAGACGGATGTTGGGGTGACGGAGCGCCTGACTTACCAGCGTATTTTCAACGGCACGCCCGGTCGCATCGGCACTGTGCAAAATACGACGATGGCTGTGTCCACCTTCACGGGTCAGGTGCCATGCGCTTTGATTACACTCCGGGCTTTCTCTGTCAAATGACATCCCGTTATCAATCAACCACTGCACGCAGTGCCGGGCATTACTGGCAATAAAAGAAACAGTGTGGCGATCGCAAAGACCATCTCCGGCAGTGAGCGTGTCTGCAATGTGCGACCCGATACTGTCGTTTTCATCAAACACCGCCGCAATGCCGCCCTGAGCATAAAATGTTGAGCCCTCACTGACCGGCCCTTTGCTCAGTACCGTAACCTGATGTTTTTCAGCCAGCCGCAACGCAAGAGAAAGACCGGCTGCCCCGCTACCGATAATCAATATGTCACAACTGTGATTGCAGAGAGGTTTCATGGTGTTTAATTTACTAAACAAACTTTTGCAGAGCATAGCATTCAGCATTGTTCATTTAAAAGCCTTTTTACGTTTTTTCCCTCCGGGCAGGCACTGATGCCAGGGAAAATGGCCAGATGTCTGAGCATTTTCTCATTTTTGAGTAAAAGAAGGTTTAATATTGCGAACAGGTGTGAATCTGTGTGATTTAAAGATGAAAAAACAGTCTTCATGGGTTAATCTGCGGCGTTAACAGGATGCTGCATGCCAGCGTAAGACGAACCAGCAAACAACCAGAGTTAAAAAGCTGGGCGCGCGCAATCCGTCAGAAATCAAAAAAATGGTTGTGGATTTAACCTTATCCGGCATCGGCACCAGAAACAGAACGGCGCAACGGAACTTCACATATGATAATCACTCTAAGCGCATGCTTGCTCAAAACATACGAGTTATTGCGGGGTTTTCGGCGTCGCGTGGAAAAATATTTGGGGAGACATTACCTCGGATGAGCGAGCAGTTAACGGATCAGGTACTCGTAGAGCGAGTCCAGAAGGGAGATCAGAGGTCATTCAATTTACTGGTTGTGCGTTACCAGCATAAAGTGGCGAGCCTGGTTTCCCGCTATGTTCCCTCAGGAGATGTGCCTGATATAGTACAGGAATCATTCATCAAGGCTTATCGTGCACTTGAATCATTCCGTGGAGATAGCGCCTTTTATACCTGGCTCTATCGAATTGCCGTTAACACGGCGAAAAATTATCTGGTTGCTCAGGGACGCCGACCGCCTTCCAGTGATGTTGACGCTATTGATGCCGAAAACTTCGAAAGTGCTGGTGGGCTGAAAGAAATTTCGAACCCTGAGAACTTAATGTTGTCGGAAGAGCTGAAACAAATGGTTTTTCGCACCATTGAGACATTGCCTGAGGATCTCCGTATGGCAATTACTCTGCGGGAGCTGGATGGTCTGAGCTATGAAGAGATAGCCGCTATTATGGATTGTCCGGTTGGCACGGTTCGATCACGAATCTTCCGTGCACGCGAAGCTATAGATAATAAAATTCAACCACTTATCCAACGCTAGCGATAGCGGATACAGGAAGGGTATTGAGGCATGCAGAAAGAACAACTTTCCGCTTTAATGGACGGCGAAACTTTGGATAACGAAGTTTTGTCCGCATTGTCTAAAGATGTCGTGTTGCAGCAAAACTGGGAGAGCTATCATCTTATCCGGGATACGTTGCGTGGCGATATCGGACAGGTTATTCATTTTGATATCTCAGCTCGTGTGGCGGCAGCGATCGAAAATGAGCCGTTAAACAAAACCACCCGGTTGATTCCTGAACCGCAACCGACTCCCCAGCGTTACAGCAGGATGCCGTTCTGGCAGAAGATGCGCCCGTGGGCTGCGCAAATCACCCAGGTTGGTGTTGCTGCCTGTGTTTCTCTGGCGGTAATCGTCGGCGTCCAGTATTATAATCAGCCGCAAAACGGGCAGTCGCAGTCTGATTCTCCGGTATTCAATACGTTGCCAATGATGGGCCAGGCTTCACCGGTTAGTCTTGGCGTACCGTCTGACAGCGCAATAAACAGTAATGCGCCGCAGCAGGTGCAGGAACAGCGCCGTCGCGTTAATGCCATGCTTCAGGATTATGAATTGCAGCGCCGTTTACATTCTGATCAGCTGCATTTCGATCAGAATCCTGCTCAACAGGCTGCTGTTCAGGTTCCGGGTAATCAGTCGTTGGGAATGCAACAGCAGTAATGAAGCAACTCTGGTACGCCGTCGGCCTTATTGCTGGCAGCCTGATTTACTCTCCTGTCGCCCCGGCGGAAACAACTCCCGGGGCGTTGTTGCAGCAAATGGAGCAGGCCAGCCAGTCGCTAAGTTATGAACTTGCCTATATCAATGTCTCAAGACTTGGCATTGAATCGTTACGTTACCGACATGCTGTTTTGAGCAACAAAGTCTATGCGCAACTGTTGCAGATGGACGGGCCGCGTCGGGAGATTATCCAGCGGGGCAACGAAGTCAGCTATTTTGAGCCAGGACTGGCCCCTTTCACTCTGAGCGGAGAGCATATTGTTGATGCACTTCCCTCATTGGTTTATGCCGATTTCCCTAAGCTTGCGGCCTCTTATGATTTTGTACCGGTAGGTCGAACACGCATTGCCGATCAAATCTGTGAAGTTATACGTATCGTGGCGCGTGATGGCACTCGTTACAGCTATATCGTCTGGCTGGACAGTGACACCCGCTTACCGCTGCGTATTGATCTGCTGGATCGTGATGGCGAAACGCTGGAACAGTACCGGGTAATCAGCTTTGCAGTGGATAATGGCGTGCAAAAGATGATGCAGGGGCTGGAAAAAGCAAATTTACCGCCGTCACTCTCAGTACCGGTCAGTACTAATGCTGTTTTCAACTGGACTCCGGGTTGGCTGCCGGATGGCATGAAGGAAGTTATGCAGAGTCGCAGACAGATCCCATCGCTTAATAAACCTGTCGAATCACGGCTGTATTCAGACGGGCTGTTCAGCTTCTCAATAAATGTAACCGCCGCTGATAAAAATAGCGGTTCTCAGCTGTTACGCACCGGACGTCGAACGGTTCAGACGGAAGTACGTAATAATACTGAAATCACGGTGGTGGGCGAATTGCCGCCATCAACCGCCAGACGTATTGCGGACAGTATTAATCTGAGGTCGACACCATGATGAGAGAATGGGCCACGGTGGTTTCGTGGCAGGACGGCATCGCAACGCTGCACAGCGAAATGAAAACGTCCTGCAACAGTTGCTCGGCGCGTAAAGGATGTGGCAGCCAGATGCTGAATAAGCTGGGGCCAAAAAATGCCCACGTCATGAAAATAGCCAGCGCTGAGCCGCTGATACCCGGCCAGCGCATTGAACTGGGTATTGAAGAGAAAAGTTTACTCAGTTCAGCACTGCTGGTTTATATGACCCCTTTACTTGGATTATTTCTCTGTGCAGGGTTGTTTCAGATGCTTTTTCACACCGACACCGCCGCAGCATTTGGTGCCCTACTGGGCGGTGTTGGCGGCTTTATCGTGGCTAAAGGTATTTCTATATGGTTGAGTAAATCCAGCTCATTTAAGCCGGTAATTTTGAGCGTCTCTTTACCGCCCGACGTACTGCACGTTCAGTCATAATGCTTATTTCCTGGCTGTCGTAAAAGCGGCAGCCAGGGATTTTCCTTTCTTCTGATTTGAAAATACCTGCCCACAGCCCACAGCCCACAGCCCACAGCCCACAGCCCACAGCCCACAGCCCATTGCGACCGCTGCGCAAAATTCACACTCAGTTTGAAAGCTGGGAAATTTTCCTGAAAATATATGAAATTTTCTGACACATATTGTTTTAATTTTAACAACATCGTAGCATGCTGGCTGTTTATTGATAATGATTATCATTAGGGTTGACTGCGGGGGTGTTATGTCATTGTTTTTGAAAAGGTGTGGTGTTGTTTTAGCCGGTCTGCTGATGGCTGGCAAGGTGTTAGCTGCACCGTTTGTGGTGGAAGACGTTAGTGGGCGCAAGGTAGAAATTAAATCAGAAGTTAAACGTGTTATTCTTGGCGAAGGTCGGCAGATTTTCCTGCTGGCAGCATTTGATACTCAGGACCCCTTCAAACGTGTGGTGGGCTGGCGTGACGATCTCCCCAAAGCCGATTTCGACAGCTACCAGAATTACAAAAATAAATATCCGCAAATCGTGAAATTACCCACCTTTGGTGGGGCAAAAGAGGGCACCTTCAACGTTGAGCAGGCGCTGACCCTCCATCCTGATCTGGTGCTGATGAACCTTGAGTCCAAAGCGGCAACAGACGAAGGCAAACTGATTGAAAAACTTGATCAATTGGGTATCCCGGTGGTCTTTATCGATTTTCGTGAAAAACCATTCGAAAATGCGGAAAAAAGCATCAGGATTATGGGCCAGCTGGTTGGAAATCCGCAGCGCGCTGAAGAAATAATTGCATTTCGTAACAAACAGATAGCGATTGTGCAGGACCGACTCAAAAATTATCACGGCAAACGTCCAACGGTGATGATCGATCGTGCAGGCGGCTACACAGACGAGTGCTGCATGTCATTTGGCGATGAAAACTTTGGTCGGATGGTGGAAGTGGCCGGTGGGAGCAACATTGCGAAAAACCTGATCCCAGGTACTTTCGGCACCCTCAATCCGGAGCAGATAATCAGTGCCCGGCCCGACGTGGTGATTGTGACTGGCGCAAACTGGAAAAATTACAACACGGCAAACGGCTGGGTGGGTGTTGGCCCGGGTGCCGATCTTACCGTGGCGAAACAACGCCTGACTGCATTAATGGCTCGCCCTGCGTTCAGAACATTACCGGTCGCCACCAATGGCAATGCGCATGCCATCTGGCATCAGTTCTATGACAGCCCGTATAACTTCGTTGTGATTCAGGTTATGGCGAAATGGTTACATCCCGATCTTTTTGCCGATATTGATCCGGACGCCACCTTCCGTGAATTTCATCAGCGCTTTTTGCCGCTCAGTTACCAGCCTGGTTATTGGGTAACATTGCCTGCTACGCACTAATTCTGTTGGCAGAATGCACAGGCTCTGACGAGTTAAAGGCTGCTCCGGCAGCTTTTTTTACGCCTGCTACTGGAGCCTTTTTTCATTTAGCCATTCAGGTAACGTGTCGTTGAACATCTTCCTCCACCCTTTCAGGCAATATCACAGAATCTGACACTTTCAGATCTATGTGAATTCTTTCGTGATGGGGACTAACAGTGTAAGATGCGTGCTCATTGAAGGCGGGTGGGCAGAAGTTAAGGTTAATGCTTGTCCCGACCGCAGGAATCGAACCGTACGTTTAAGCGAAAAAATTCATATAAATGAAGCATATAAGAAACTTTTCTATCATTGCTCACATTGACCACGGTAAATCGACGCTTTCCGATCGTCTGATTCAGATTTGTGGTGGTCTTACCGAACGCGAAATGGCCGCTCAGGTTCTGGATTCAATGGATTTGGAGCGCGAACGCGGTATTACCATTAAAGCGCAAAGCGTAACGCTCGATTACCATGCGCCAGACGCTGAAACTTACCAGCTCAATTTTATCGATACGCCGGGCCACGTGGACTTCTCCTATGAAGTTTCCCGTTCGCTGGCGGCCTGTGAAGGCGCACTGCTGGTAGTTGATGCCGGGCAGGGCGTGGAAGCGCAAACGCTGGCGAACTGCTATACCGCGATGGAAATGGATCTGGAAGTGGTACCGGTGTTGAACAAAATTGACCTTCCGGCAGCCGATCCTGACCGCGTTTCCCAGGAAATAGAAGATATCGTTGGCATTGATGCCACCGACGCGGTGCGTTGCTCAGCGAAAACCGGTATCGGTGTACCTGATGTGCTGGAACGACTGGTACGCGATATTCCGCCCCCGGAGGGTGATCCGCAGGGGCCATTGCAGGCCCTGATCATCGACTCCTGGTTCGATAACTATCTTGGCGTGGTTTCACTGGTACGTATTAAAAACGGCTCTCTTCGTAAAGGCGATAAGGTCAAAGTGATGAGCACCGGGCAGACCTACAATGCCGATCGCCTGGGGATTTTCACGCCTAAACGTGTTGACCGCGACGTCCTGAATTGTGGTGAAGTAGGCTGGCTGGTTTGTGCCATCAAAGACATCCTGGGCGCGCCGGTCGGGGATACTCTTACTCTGGCGCGTAATCCGGCGGAAAAAGCCTTACCGGGTTTCAAAAAAGTGAAGCCGCAGGTTTATGCCGGGCTGTTCCCCATCAGTTCTGATGATTATGAAGCCTTCCGTGATGCGCTGGGCAAACTCAGCCTCAACGATGCCTCGCTTTTTTACGAACCAGAAAGTTCTACCGCGCTGGGCTTTGGTTTCCGTTGCGGGTTCCTTGGCCTGCTGCATATGGAGATTATTCAGGAACGCCTTGAACGTGAATACGATCTGGACCTGATTACCACGGCACCCACGGTTGTTTATGAAGTGCTGACCACCTCCCGTGAGACGCTGTACGTTGACAGTCCGGCCAAGCTGCCGCCGCTGAACAACATTGAAGAACTGCGCGAGCCGATAGCGGAATGCCATATGCTGCTACCGCAGGAGTACCTGGGCAACGTGATTACGCTGTGCATCGAAAAACGTGGTGTGCAGACTAATATGGTTTATCACGGCAATCAGGTGGCGCTGACTTACGAAATCCCAATGGCGGAAGTGGTTCTGGACTTCTTTGACCGGTTGAAATCTACTTCGCGTGGCTACGCATCACTGGACTATAACTTCAAGCGCTTCCAGGCATCTGACATGGTGCGGGTAGACGTGTTGATCAACAGCGAGCGTGTTGATGCACTGGCTCTCATCACTCACCGGGACAACTCGCAATACCGTGGGCGTGATCTGGTGGAAAAAATGAAGGATCTGATTCCGCGCCAGCAGTTTGATATTGCGATTCAGGCAGCGATTGGTAACCACATCATTGCCCGTTCTACCGTGAAACAGCTGCGTAAAAACGTACTGGCGAAATGCTATGGTGGCGACGTCAGCCGTAAGAAAAAGCTGTTGCAGAAACAGAAAGACGGTAAGAAACGTATGAAGCAGGTCGGCAATGTAGAGCTACCTCAGGAAGCGTTCCTTGCTATTCTCCATGTCGGTAAAGACAGTAAATAAAGCCTGAGGGCTGCGAGGGAACTGGAATGGCTAATATATTCGCCCTGATTCTGGCGATAGCAACATTGATAACCGGTATTATCTGGTGCGTGGATAAAATTAAGTGGGCACCCGCCCGCAGGATCAAAAATAGCAGCGTTGAGACGGGTAGCGCAGGGAAAGGTACAGCGAAACAGCCCGGCTGGATTGAAACCGTCGCCTCGGTTTTTCCGGTTCTGCTGCTGGTATTCGTTGTGCGTTCTTTTATCTATGAACCTTTTCAGATCCCGTCCGGATCGATGATGCCGACGCTGTTGATTGGTGATTTTATTCTGGTTGAGAAATTTGCTTACGGTATTAAAGACCCGATTATCCAGACAACATTAATCCCTACTGGTCATCCCAAACGTGGGGATATCGCGGTGTTCAAATACCCTAAAGATCCCAGCGTAGACTATATTAAACGTGTTATAGGTCTGCCGGGCGATCGGGTGACCTATAATCCACAAAGCAAAACAGTGACTATCAACCCATCCTGCATGGCAGGACAGACCTGTGACACAGCTCTGGCCGTCACCTATTCTGATGTCAAACCCAGCGACTTTATCCAGACCTTCAGTGGTTTTGATGGTAACGAAGTGGGTAATGGCTTCTACCAGGTGCCGCAGGGTGAGTCTATGCAGGGTGGATTACGTCTGGCGACCCGTGACGAAACGCTGGATAAGGTTACTCACCGAATTTTACTGGTGACCCAGGCGCAAAATCAGGCCAGCTCTTATTATCAGCAGCCGGGCCAGCCGCAGTCGAGCTGGGTGGTGCCTGAAGGTATGTACTTCATGATGGGTGATAACCGTGATAACAGTGCAGACAGTCGCTACTGGGGTTTCGTCCCGGAGAAAAATCTGGTTGGCAAAGCAACGGCCATCTGGATGAGTTTTGAAAAGCAGGAAGGACAATGGCCGACAGGGGTTCTCCTGAGTCGTATCGGCGGCATCCACTAATCCTTCTGACTAAACAGGTTGGCTTCCTGCGGGAAGCCACTGCACACGAAACAGTTTTGTGTTGGCGAGTCCAGCCCTGTTCCGTATGCAGTACAATTGACGCATTCAGATACTGGTAACACATGAATCCCATCGTAATTAACAAGCTACAACGCAAGTTGGGCTACACTTTTAGCCAGCAGGAGCTGTTGCAGCAGGCATTAACTCACCGTAGTGCCAGCAGCAAACACAATGAAAGACTCGAATTTCTGGGTGACTCCATCCTCAGCTATGTCATTGCCAACGCGCTTTATCATCGTTTTCCGCGTGTCGATGAAGGCGATATGAGCCGTATGCGGGCCACCCTGGTTCGGGGCAATACTCTGGCCGAGATGGCCCGTGAATTTGATCTGGGCGAATGTTTACGCCTTGGACCTGGTGAGCTGAAAAGCGGTGGTTTTCGCCGTGAATCAATCCTTGCCGACACGGTCGAAGCGCTGATAGGCGGTGTTTTTCTCGACAGTGATATCCGGACAGTCGAACAGTTGATCCTGAACTGGTACGCCAGCCGCCTTGAGCACATCAGTCCTAGTGATAAACAAAAAGATCCAAAAACGCGTCTGCAAGAATACTTACAGGGGCGTCATCTGCCTTTGCCGTCCTATCTGGTGGTGCAGGTGCGCGGTGAGGCACACGATCAGGAATTTACTATCCACTGCATGGTCAGCGGTATGGCGGACCCGGTTGTAGGTACGGGATCAAGCCGTCGTAAAGCTGAGCAGGCAGCTGCCGAACAGGCACTCATGAAGCTGGGGCTTGAATGAACGAACAAACCACCCACTGCGGCTTTATTGCAATCGTTGGCCGCCCGAACGTTGGAAAATCAACGCTGCTGAATCAGTTGCTGGGGCAGAAAGTTTCCATCACCTCGCGCAAACCGCAAACCACCCGTCATCGTATTATGGGCATCCATACTGAGGGTGAATACCAGGCGATTTATGTCGATACACCGGGCCTGCACATGGAAGAGAAGAGGGCGATTAACCGATTGATGAATCGCGCTGCCAGCAGCTCAATTGGTGATGTTGAGTTGGTGATCTTTGTGGTGGAAGGCACCCGCTGGACCGCCGACGATGAGATGGTACTGAGCAAACTGAAGGACAATAAAGTACCGGTCATGCTGGCGATCAATAAGGTGGATAACATCAGCGATAAAAGCATTCTGCTGCCGCATATCCAGTTCCTCAGTCAGCAAATGAATTTTATCGATGTGGTGCCGATTTCAGCGGAAAGCGGTAAAAATGTCGACTCCATTGCCACTATTGTGCGCAACCGTCTGCCGGAAGCGGAGCACCATTTCCCTGAAGATTATGTGACTGACCGTTCCCAACGCTTTATGGCCTCTGAAATCATTCGCGAAAAGCTGATGCGCTTCCTGGGGGCCGAGTTACCCTATTCCGTTACTGTTGAAATCGAACAGTTTGTGACCAATGAACGTGGCGGCTATGACATCCACGGTCTGATTCTGGTAGAGCGTGAAGGCCAGAAAAAAATGGTTATCGGTAATAAAGGCGCAAAAATCAAAACCATTGGTATTGAAGCACGTAAAGATATGGAAGAGATGTTCGAAGCTAAAGTGCATCTTGAACTATGGGTGAAAGTGAAGTCCGGCTGGGCAGATGATGAGCGCGCTCTGCGTAGTCTGGGCTATGTAGACGACCTGTAGTCTGATGGAAGGCTGGCAGCGCGCATTTGTCCTGCATGGACGTCCTTACAGCGAAACCAGCCTTCTGCTTGATCTTTTTTCCGAAAATTATGGTCGTATTCGCGTCCTTGCCAAAGGCGCGCGGGGCAAACGTTCCAGTCTGAAAGGCGCTCTGCAACCTTTCACTCCGCTGTTAGTTCGCTGGGGTGGCCGTGGTGAAGTTAAAACACTGCGGGGTACCGAACCCATCTCATTAGCTTTACCTCTCACCGGTATTACCCTCTATTGCGGTCTGTATGTTAATGAACTGCTGGCGAGGGTACTGGAGCATGAAACTGCTTTCACCGAACTTTTTTTTGATTATCTGCACTGTATCCAGGCGCTGGCTGCGGCAACCGGGTCGCCGGAGCCTGCCCTGCGGCGTTTCGAACTGGCGATGCTGGGGCACCTGGGGTATGGCGTGGATTTTTTGCATTGTGCCGGCAGCGGCGATGCCATCAGCGATGAGATGACATACAGCTACCGGGAAGAAAAAGGGTTTATTGCCAGCATGGTGATAAATAACAGGTCTTTTACCGGTCGTCAGTTACGGGCACTTTACGAACGTGATTTCCCTGATGCAGATACACTGCGTGCGGCTAAGAGATTCACCCGTATGGCGCTTAAACCCTGGCTGGGGGGGAAGCCGTTGAAAAGCCAGCAGCTGTTTCGTCAGTTTGTGCCGAAAAAACGTGCAGAACCCTCCTCATCGTCAGAGTAAGGCCAGGGGATGGCAGGGCGCGCAGCGCGAAACGGAACAATGTACACTGCTGCAACCTGAGTTTTTTAATTTGAGGACTGTCATGGCCGAATTACTGTTGGGCGTCAATATTGATCATATCGCCACCGTGCGTAATGCGCGGGGCACAAATTATCCTGATCCGGTGCAGGCCGCGTTTGTTGCAGAACAGGCCGGTGCGGATGGAATTACGGTTCATCTTCGTGAGGACCGCCGTCATATCACCGATCGCGATGTGCGCATTCTGCGCCAGACGATCCAGACCCGTATGAACCTGGAAATGGCGGTAACGGATGAAAT
The DNA here is from genome assembly GCF_058241465.1 of Erwinia papayae. NCBI lineage: Bacteria > Pseudomonadati > Pseudomonadota > Gammaproteobacteria > Enterobacterales > Erwiniaceae > Erwinia > Erwinia papayae. The sequence continues at coordinate 89,701 of NZ_JBZCHT010000002.1, read as the reverse complement.
GCTGGATATCGCCTGTGAAATCAAACCGCACTTTTGCTGTCTGGTGCCGGAAAAGCGCGAGGAAGTGACTACCGAAGGTGGGCTGGATGTTGCCGGGCAGCTGGATAAAATCACGGTGGCAGTATCGCGTCTGACGGAAGCCGGGATTCTGGTTTCGTTGTTTATTGACGCGGACCACCAGCAAATCGATGCGGCTATGGCTTCCGGTGCGCCTTATATTGAAATTCATACCGGTGCCTATGCTGAGGCGGCTGAGGGGCGGGAGCGTGATGCTGAGTTCAGGCGGATCAGAGATGCTGCTGCCTATGCCGATGGCAAAGGATTGAAGGTCAATGCCGGTCATGGACTGACCTATCACAATGTGCAGCCAATTGCAGCACTACCGCAGATGCATGAACTGAACATCGGACATGCAATTATTGGTCGGGCAGTAATGAGTGGTCTGGAAGAGGCCGTCCGGCAGATGAAACAGCTGATGCGGGAAGCACGTAGCTGATGGCTATACTGGGTCTTGGCACTGACATTGTGGAAATTGCCCGTATTGAAGGGGTGATTTCCCGTTCCGGCGACAGGCTGGCAAGACGGGTACTGAGCGACAATGAGTGGTTACAGTATCAGGCGCACCAGCAGCCAGCACGTTTCCTCGCCAGGCGTTTTGCCGCCAAAGAGGCCGCAGCTAAAGCGTTTGGCACCGGTATACGTGACGGTCTGGCCTTTAACCAGTTTGAAGTCGGTAATAATCAGATGGGCAAACCAGAGATGCGTTTTTTACAACAAGCCGCTGAACTGGCGAAGAAACTTGGCATTAATCACGTTCATGTCAGCCTGTCAGATGAGCGTTGCTACGCCTGTGCAACGGTGATAATCGAAAGTTAACCCTCCAGGGGCGAAAACCATTTCGCCCCGACGCCAGTCAGGATGCGGCGTGGTGCATCAGGACAAATTTCTCCCACAATGCGTCATTACTTTCAGTATGTTGCGGATCGATAATAATGGTATTCACGATAGGGCAAACCTGCTGACAGGTAGGGGTATCGTAATGCCCGATGCATTCTGTACAACGGTTGACATCAATCTGATAGATGCTGTCGCCCATTGAAATCGCCTGATTAGGGCATTCCGGCTCGCACATATCGCAATTAATACAGCGCTTTGTAATTAATAAAGCCATTGGATAAGTTGCCTTTTGAAAACTTTATCATCAGTGAGTGAGTCGTGTTAACCGATACGTAACACTCAACGGCGACGCAGGTGGTTTTCGATTACACTGAAGCTTAAGATATCGGTCGCTGCTGTCAGCCTGGCATAAAGCCGAAAAGTTCATAGTGGCGCGCACTGTAACATAAACAGGGATTTCCCCCAATAACGATGGGTTTTAATCGCACCAGAAACTTTTCTGACCTTTCACGGCCGCAAACCTGCTGGCCCGGGCTTCAGGTCTGCTACGTTGCCGTTGACTGCTTCAGGCGCAGCGTTGAGCTGCGGCAGTCAAAAGAGAATTTGTTATGAGTCAGAATAAGAGAAGGAATAATTTGATGAAAAAATTACAGCTTTATACCCTGGACTTAAACGGTGTCAGTCCTGAAGAAATTCGCGAATTACTGGAAAAAAACGAGTCGATTTTTGAGAACTCAGTACTTTCTGTCTATGGCGACGATATGAGATATTCATTCGTCAGGGGATCTCTACGAATTAACATCATCTCTGAAAATTTTGCTGAATATCGCTGTGATGTCAATTTTTACGCAGGCTGTAGCGATCAGAACGAAACATTTTCCGTTACATGGAATTTTAAGTACAAAATTGAAGATGAACATATTGTAATCGAACTGGATGAAAGCGAATGGAATCAGGAATAAAACGATTATTTAATCCGGGGTGGAGGTTTTAACAATTATCGCCATCCGATGATGGAAAAAGCGGAAAGAGTGTATATTTTAAAGAAAGATAAGAAACGCCGGAAGATGTTACAGCCTGTTATCCATAACAGGCTGTAACGTAATTCAGCGCTTATCCGCTGATGTGTGATGCCAGAGATTTGCATTCACTAATAATATCAGCGTTGAAAATACGACGACGTATTCTACGGATGTTAGCAGCACATCTGTCATACCGTAAAGGAGGGTGGAAAGTGTAATTATCGACACCGGATTATTCAAAAAACCGGCTAAGCCATTGTCAAATAATAGTCTCACGAAAAAGAACAGCAGGATCATCGCACCAAAAATACCGAAAAGCGATGCGTACTGAATGAATTCATTATGCAAATGTACGTCGATATAATCCAGGGCAAAGGAATCAGAATTGTGGGATGAAATTAACCAGTCATGGATGATCTTATTTCGGGTTATCTGCGTTTCACCCAGTGGATTTTCTGCAATAGCCACCATCCCTGATTTCCACATGGTAAATCGCGATCCCAGCGAAGTATGGTCATCGCCATTATTAAAACGGGAAATTTCCTGTCTGGTAGTGTCATAACGAGACTCGATTATATTTTTACCCAGGATAGCAACGGCGATAAAAGCCAGAATAATGGCAGCCACCGGAAAAATCCTGAATGATTTGCTGCGCCATAATCCATTGATAATCAGCACGATACCCAGCAGAATATGGATAAACATCGCCGAGCGTGTTTCGGTCAGAAAGATAATATAAACAGAGATCAGGCAGGTTAAGATTATGGCGATATGTCTGGTAACGACAGAGCGAATCTGGTTAAGCAAAATCATTAATGCAAGCGCCATTGCGCTGTAAGCATAAGCGCTCATGGTTGCACGATTAATACCCAATGTAATTCTGTCAATATGGTGAAAGTGCTGCCACAGACCTTCGATGCTGGCCAGCAAAAAGGCAAAAGACAATGACAACCATGTCAGTTTAAAGAGTAATTTTTTGCTGATGAAATCCCTGCGGATGCCCCACAGAATATACATGGATATAAGAGCAGCAAGAAGCCAGCGTTTGGCCGGGGTGAATAATAAGCCATTATCCATACCGTGGATGGCATAATGTGCAGCAATCAGAGACCATATCGAATACATTGCTGCCAGCAACAGAAATGGAATAACTATTTTAGATGAAAAAAACATCTCACGACAACTGCGCATATTAATTAAAATACCCAGCGCACTTAAATAACTGCAAAAGTAAAAAGCGATGCGGCCGGATTTCTCACTGGCAAAGCCAAGTGGCAGAATTAAGAGAAGGAGGAAAAACGAGAGAATAAATGTAGAACGGGTCAGGCGTTCATGTGCAGAATAACTTTTAAAGACATTCAGGTATGACATTATGCTGTTTCCTGGTACAAGAACATTATAATTGCATGGGTTATTATCGTTGCTTCTCATGCTGTTATTGGTTTTTTATAATGCTTGTCATTAAGTCTTTCCTGTAACTATTTAAATAAAGAATTTCCGGCCCTGTCGGGACGCTTGTTTATAGCTTATTCGTGACAAAAAATCAAAGCGGGCATCCAGTTATCAGGGGATCGGCTGGCGCAGCTCACACCAGCTTTTTCACCAGCGCATCGCTGTGGCGAATGTGGCTGGAGGCCCGTTCCGGATCGCGTTGTACCAGTGCCATAAACAGTAAATCTGTCAGCATAAACTGTGCGGCCGTTGAGGAAATCGCCGCGCTGCGGGTTGTCTGTTCTTCGGCGACGGTATATAAGCAGTGCGTGGCGGATTGCTGGAGCGTATTGGGGCTGAAGCCGGTAAAGGCCAGCACATTGGCCCCTAACCGCTGTGCTTCCTGCGCGGCCAGATTAATTTCACGTCGCTCGCCGGTATAAGAGATCGCCAGCAGCACATCATTAACCGCCAGTGCCTGTACGCTCGCCAGCAGGGCATGCATGTCCTGTTCCGCCACGGCGTTGATGCCAATTTTCATCAGCTTCCATGAAAAGTCCTTTGCCACCAGACCCGATGTACCGATACCGACCAGCACGATCCGCCGCGCGCCTTTCAGCAGCCGCAACGTCTCCAGCAGCATCTCTTCACTGTTAATATTCAGCGTGGCCCTGATAGCGGATTGTTTCTCTGCCAGCAGCTTCTCGCCGACGGTCTTGAGCGGGTCATCACTGAGGATCAGATTGTGTACGGTGATAGCATCTTTCGCAGCCAGCGAGTCGCTCAATGCCAGCTTCAGCGCCGGGAAACCTTTGTAGCCCAGCTTTTGCGCGAATTTCACCACGCTTGACTGGCTGACGCCTGACTCTTCCGCCAGTTGCTGAGAACTGAGATGACAAGCCCGCTCTGGCTGTGTCAGCAGAAAATCTGCCAGACGGCGTTCATTCTGAGCCAGCGTCGGATAAAGCTGTCGGATCCGTAATAACGAACTCATTGATTTAAATCTCCTGAAACTGCTGCCTGCACGCTGAGGTAGCGTAAGCAAAGTGAGGTCCTGAGATATCAGCAGCGCCCGCCGCTCAGAGCCCGGCCCATCAGGGCTGGTTTACCTGCCATTTTAAACCCGTGCAGTGCTCGAAATCCTCACCGGGTCCGTGTACGCTCCGGTTTCTGCGCGCTGTCCGTGTTCAGACTGGCTGCAACTATAACGCCTGGTGGGACAGGCTCGTAGTTTATGCTCTGGCAACGCGGTAACTCTGCGTAAAATCGGGCAATCAGCTGGTGCTTGTGAATATAATATTCGGAAGTTTATCTGGTTTAAGAATTAAAAATTCAGGTGAGGATAGCATGAATCTTGCTGCACTGGTTTCTGAAACACGTAACGCTGACACCATGGATCTGGACACTCTTTCCACGCTCGAAATGGTCAGTAAATTCAATCAGCAGGATGCTACCGTCGCTGAGGCGGTGCGTAAAACGCTGCCTGATGTCGCTCGTGCCGTTGATGCGGCGGCGGCATCTCTGGCTGAAGGGGGACGCCTGATCTATGTCGGTGCCGGGACCAGCGGGCGACTGGGGGTGCTGGATGCTTCAGAGTGCCCACCTACTTTTGGCGTTGCTCAGGGTGTAGTTATCGGCCTGATTGCCGGTGGTCCCGGGGCGCTGCTGAAAGCTGTCGAAGGCGCGGAGGACGACCCACAACTGGGCGTCAGCGATCTGGCCGCGCTGGCACTGACCGCAAAGGATATGGTGGTAGGGCTTGCTGCTTCCGGTCGGACGCCATATGTCATCGGGGCTTTACGCTTCGCCCGGCAACGGGGGTGCCGCACTGCGGCAATATCCTGTAATCCGGATTCCCCTGTCGCTGTTGAGGCCGAAATTGCCATCTCTCCGGTAGTGGGGCCGGAAGCGCTTACCGGCTCCACCCGGCTGAAATCTGGCACTGCGCAGAAGCTGATACTGAATATGCTCTCCACCGGGGCAATGGTGAAAAGCGGCAAGGTTTATCAGAACCTGATGGTGGATATGCAGGCCACCAATATCAAACTGGTGGATCGTGCCAGCCGGATGGTTTGCCAGGCCACGGGCTGTGAGCGTCAGGAGGCTGAGGCCGCATTGCAGCAGAGTGGCTATGCGGTGAAAACGGCCATTCTGATGATCCTCGCCAATCTGACCGCTGAACAGGCAGATGCCCGGTTAATCAGGCATAAAGGCTTTCTGCGCGCGGCCCTTCAGGATCAACAATAAAGGGGCAGTAACATGGTCGTGATGGCCTGAAAAGTCATGCTTGTTGCAGGCGAAGACCATCGATTTAGCGGGTCATGGTTGTGCCAGTGACTACACTGATAGCTACGCTGTATCACTTAATGGTTTTTGGGGTTTACCCGTTTGATGGGATGTCATCATCCTGAGGAGTTATGTTTGATCACTGGCCAGGAAAGACGCGTGGTGTTTTTTGATCTCGACGGCACTTTGCACCAGCAGGATATGTTTGGCACCTTTATGCGCTATCTGCTCTGGCGGCAGCCACTGAATCTGCTGCTGGTGATACCCACGTTACCGATTGTTGCGGTCTGGCTGTTGCTGAAAGGCCGGGCATCCCGTGGGCCAATGAGCCTGCTGCTCTGGGCAATCACCTTTGGTCACAGTGAAAACCACCTGAAAAGAAAAGAACAACAGTTTGTTCAGTGGTTTCGCCAGCGGGTTATCGCCTTTCCCGTGGTTCAGCAACGACTGACGGACTACCTGAACAGTGCTGACGCTGATGTCTGGTTAATCACCGGATCGCCGCAGCGGCTGGTGGAGCAGGTCTATGCCGATGCGCCATTTTTGCCCAGGGTGAAACTCATCGGCAGTCAGATGGAGCGTCGTTATGGCGGTCAGGTACTTGCCATGCGCTGTCTCGGTCATGAAAAAGTGGCGCAGCTGGAGGAGCAACTGGGTACGCCTCTGCAACTTTACAGCGGCTACAGCGACAGCAAGCAGGATAATCCACTGCTGTTCTTCTGCCAGCATCGCTGGCGTGTCACCCCTCAGGGAGAACTGCAACAGCTTGAATAAACAGGTATACTGCGCGCCGTTGTTAGCTCGGGACTCAGGTAAGCATGATGGCAAATGATCAATTCTGGATGCGGCACGCCCTGACGCTGGCCCGCCGGGCCTGGGATGAAGGCGAAGTGCCGGTAGGGGCCGTGCTGGTACAGGGGGAGCGGGTTATTGGCGAAGGCTGGAATCGCCCGATTGGTCACCATGACCCTACTGCCCATGCTGAGATTATGGCGCTGCGTCAGGGTGGCAAAGTCCTCAGTAACTATCGGTTGTCAGACACCACACTCTACGTCACCCTTGAACCCTGCGTGATGTGCGCCGGTGCGATGGTTCATGCCAGGATTGGGCGGTTGGTGTATGGCGCAAATGATGAAAAAACCGGGGCCGCCGGTTCGCTGCTGGATGTGTTGGGGCACCCCGGAATGAACCATCAGGTCAATGTCGTTCAGGGTGTGCTGGCAGCAGAGTGTGCGGCGATGCTGAGCGATTTTTTCCGTCAGCGACGGGCAGAGAAACGGGCGCTGCGTGACAGCCTCCGCCCCGGGTCACTGAAGGCCGAATGAGTGCGCTGTCAGTGCAGCGCAATATCTGCGGCTACCGTCGGATAGCCTTTGCCCAGTTCGGCCTCTTTTGCCGCCTGCAGCGCGATTCTGCGCTCCTGTTCCTGTAAATATCCCACCAGACTTAACTGATAAATGCGGATATTTTCGACGTAATTATAGGCTTCCTGTCCACGGGCATAGCCGTAGGTGGTCTGACTGTAATAACGCTTCTGGCTCAGCATTGGCAGACGCAGTTTCACATCGGCCCAGCTGTCAGGGTTACCCTGCTGTTTTTCGGTAAGCTTGCGGGCATCGAGCATATGCGCGTAGCCCATGTTATAAGCCGCCAGCGCAAACCAGATCCGCTCATCCTCCGGAATACCCGGTGGCACTTTCGCCATCATCCGCACCAGATATTCACTGCCGCCACGAATGCTTTGCTCCGGATCGGTACGATCGTTAACGCTCAGGCTCTCCGCCGTGTTGCGGGTCAGCATCATCATTCCCCGCACGCCGGTAGGGGAGGTGGCCTGTGGATTCCAGTGCGACTCTTGCCAGGAGATAGCGGCCAGCAGCCGCCAGTCAATTTCACTGGCATATTTTTGAAACAAAGGCTTGATGCCCGGCAGCGTACTGTCTATCGCACGCAGAAAGGTGCTGGTGTCAACGTAATCAAAAGTGCCGATGTGCCCAAGGTATTTTTCCTCCAGCCTGGCCAGTGTGCCTTCTTCACTCATCCGGTTGAAGAAGTCGAGCATCGCTGCTTCAAAGCTGTCATCGTGATTGTCACGGGGCATGTACCAGGTCACAGGTTCTTCCTCAGTGATATCAAAAGCGACGCTCAGCTGAGGGTGGATACGTTGTAACAGGGCAATCGACACCGAATCGCCCACTGTGTAATCCAGTTTGCCATCGGCAACCGCTTCCAGCAGAGCATTGGGGCTTTGATCGGCGGAGATGGCCCAGTCCAGGTCAGGGTACTGGCTTTGCCGGATGTTGCGCAGGGTGGAGAGATAAGCAGAGTCAGAGGCAACCGTCAGTCGGCCTTTCAGCTCGCCGAGGTTCTGCGGCCGGGGTTTGCCCAGTCGGTAAACCAACTGCTGAGAGACGGAATAATAAGCAGGACCGGTGCGAAAATGGGACTGCCGTTCACTGTTGTAGATCAGCCCGGCAGCCAGCATGTCCGCTTTATCGTCAGCCAGATCGTTAAACAGCTCACTGAGGTTCTGGCGGACCGTTATTTGCAGTCTGACGTTCAGATAATCTGCAAAACGCTTTGCCAGCTCATAATCCATTCCGGCCGGTGCGCTGTTTACGCTGTAGTAGGTCAGTGGGGAGGCCAGCGTGCTGACACGCAGTACTCCTCGCGACTTTATCTGTTCTGTGCGGTTCTGAGCGCCCCCATACCAGGGAATCGACGGCCACAGTGCCAGCGCCAGCAGCACGGTGATTAGCCCGATAAACAGATAGTTAAGTTTGAGGCGTTTCAAATAGTTATCTCTCGATTGCTCTCAGGGTTCTGTCTGTACCGGCAGTATTTGTAGTCTGTAATGCGCCCTGAGCGTGGGGCATTTTGCGCAACTCAATTGCCCTGCGCAACTAAATTCATCCGTGATTGGGTAATTTTCAGGCAATTTCCTGTTCTGATAAATCATGCGCAAACGGTTTCGTAACGGGGAGGGATTCTTTATAATACCGCCCGTTTTCCCTGTTGCGCCCAAAGAAGCGTCGTCCGGCGCTTCGAAGACGAGAGATCTTTGATGATGGAAATACTGCGTGGTTCGCCCGCTTTGTCGGCATTTCGTATTAACAAACTGCTGGCCCGCTTTCAGGACGCTCACCTGCCGGTGAGTGACATTTACGCCGAGTACGTCCATTTTGCCGAGGTCAGCGCGCCGCTCTCTGCTGATGAAAAAGCGCGCCTCGCCCGCCTGTTGCAGTACGGTCCTTCTCTCACCGGACATGCTCCGGAAGGCCGTCTGATGCTGGTAACGCCACGTCCGGGAACCCTCTCTCCCTGGTCTTCTAAAGCCACTGATATTGCCCATAACTGTGACCTGCCGCAGGTGTTGCGTCTTGAGCGCGGGCTCGCCTTCTACATTAAGGCGCCACAGCTAAACGAGACACAGTGGACCCAGCTGGCGACACTGTTGCATGACCGGATGATGGAAGTGGTGCTCAGTGAGATGTCGCAGGCTGAACAGCTGTTTGCCCATCATCAACCGGCCCCGCTGGAGAGTGTTGATGTCCTGGGTGAAGGACGCTCAGCGCTGGATCAGGCCAACCGCAGGCTGGGCCTGGCGCTGGCCGACGATGAAATTGATTATCTGCTGGCGGCGTTCGAAAAACTGGGGCGCAACCCGAATGATATTGAGCTGTATATGTTCGCTCAGGCTAACTCCGAACACTGTCGTCACAAGATTTTCAATGCCGACTGGGTCATCGACGGCAAGGCGCAGCCGAAGTCGCTGTTTAAAATGATTAAAAATACCTTTGAGCAGACGCCTGACCACGTTCTTTCCGCTTACAAAGATAATGCTGCCGTTATGGAAGGCTCACAGGTGGGGCGTTTCTATGCTGACAGCCAGGGGCAGTATAATTTCCACCACGAAGATACGCACATTCTGATGAAGGTGGAGACCCACAACCATCCGACGGCCATCTCGCCGTGGCCGGGTGCGGCGACCGGCTCAGGCGGCGAAATCCGTGATGAAGGCGCCACCGGAAGAGGCGCTAAACCGAAGGCCGGGCTGGTGGGATTCTCCGTATCCAATCTGCGTATTCCGGGCTTTGAGCAGCCGTGGGAAGAAGATTTTGGTAAGCCGGAGCGGATTGTTAATGCGCTGGATATTATGCTGGAAGGCCCGCTGGGCGGCGCAGCATTCAATAATGAATTCGGTCGTCCGGCGCTGAATGGCTACTTCCGCACTTATGAAGAGCGGGTGACCAGCCATAACGGCACTGAACTGCGCGGTTATCACAAGCCGGTGATGCTGGCGGGCGGCATCGGCAACATCCGTGCTGACCATGTGAAGAAAGGGGAAATCAGCGTCGGAGCCAAACTGATCGTACTGGGCGGCCCGGCAATGAATATCGGTCTGGGCGGCGGCGCGGCCTCCTCAATGGCGTCGGGACAGTCGGATGCCGATCTGGATTTTGCTTCGGTGCAACGCGATAACCCGGAAATGGAGCGTCGCTGTCAGGAAGTTATCGATCGCTGCTGGCAACTGGGCGCAGATAATCCCATCCTCTTTATCCATGACGTCGGCGCAGGCGGCCTGTCGAATGCGATGCCGGAGCTGGTCAGTGATGGCGAGCGCGGCGGTCGTTTTAACCTGCGTGACATTCTCAGCGATGAGCCAGGCATGAGCCCGCTGGAGATATGGTGTAACGAATCGCAGGAGCGCTATGTGCTGGCCGTGGCACCATCGAAGCTGGCGCAGTTTGATGCGCTGTGTAAACGCGAGCGCGCGCCCTATGCGGTGATTGGTGAAGCCACCGAAGAACTGCATTTGTCGCTGACTGACAGCCATTTCGACAACAAGCCGATCGATATGCCGCTGGACGTGCTGCTGGGCAAAACCCCCAAAATGACCCGTGACGTCACCTCGTTGCAGGCCATAGGTGAGCCGCTGGCGCGTGAGGCGATAACCCTGGCTGACGCGGTCAACCGGGTGTTGCACCTGCCCGCCGTGGCGGAAAAAACCTTTCTGGTCACCATCGGCGATCGCTCAGTGACCGGCATGGTTGCCCGCGATCAGATGGTGGGTCCGTGGCAGATCCCGGTGGCCAACTGTGCGGTAACCACTGCCAGCCTTGACAGCTACTACGGTGAAGCGATGGCGCTGGGGGAACGCGCGCCGGTGGCGCTGCTGGATTTTGCCGCCTCCGGGCGTCTCGCCGTCGGGGAAGCGCTCACCAATATTGCCGCGACGCAAATTGGCTCACTGAAACGTGTCAAACTCTCCGCAAACTGGATGGCTGCTGCCGGTCACCCCGGCGAGGATGCCGGCCTGTATGCGGCGGTGAAAGCGGTGGGCGAAGAGCTCTGTCCGGCGCTGGGGATCACTATCCCGGTGGGTAAAGATTCGATGTCGATGAAAACCCGCTGGCAGCAGGGCAGTGAACAACGCGAAATGACCTCGCCGTTATCGCTGGTGATCACTGCGTTTGCCAGAGTGGAAGATGTCCGGCGCACGGTGACGCCTCAATTGCAGCCGCAACAGGACAACGCCCTGCTGCTGATCGACCTAGGGCAGGGCGTTAACGCCCTGGGGGCAACCGCGTTGTCTCAGGTTTATCGCCAGCTAGGCGACAAACCGGCAGACGTGCGCGATGCACAGCAACTGGCGGGCTTCTTTAACGCCATCCAGGCACTGGTGGCTGACGGGCGACTGCTGGCCTATCACGATCGTTCCGATGGTGGTCTGCTGGTTACTCTGGCGGAAATGGCCTTCACCGGTCACTGTGGCCTGACAGCGGATATCTCCGCGTTGGGCAGTGATGCCCTGGCCGCGCTGTTTAATGAAGAGCTGGGCGCGGTGATTCAGGTGGCTGCCAGCGAACGTGCGGCGGTGGAGCAACTGTTAGCCGATCACGGTCTGTCGGGCTGTGTTCATTACCTGGGCAGTGCTCAGCCAGGCGATCGCTTTGTGGTAATCGCTGACGGTTCGACGCTTTACAGTGAAAGCCGGACCACCCTACGCACCTGGTGGGCAGAAACCACCTGGCAAATGCAACGGTTACGCGATAACCCACAGTGCGCCGATCAGGAACATGACGCGAAGAAAAACGATGCCGATCCTGGCCTGAATGTCGCGCTGACCTTCCAGCCACAGGAAGATATTGCCGCACCATTCATTGCCACCGGTGCGCGTCCCAAAGTTGCCATCCTGCGTGAGCAGGGCGTCAACTCCCATGTTGAAATGGCGGCCGCCTTCCACCGTGCCGGTTTTGATGCCATAGATGTTCATATGAGCGATCTGTTAGCAGGACGTTCTGGCCTGGATCAATTCCAGACGCTGGTGGCCTGCGGTGGCTTCTCCTATGGCGATGTGCTGGGGGCGGGTGAGGGCTGGGCGAAATCGATCCTGTTCAACAACCGTGTCCGTGATGAGTTCGAAACCTTTTTCCATCGTCCGCAGACGCTGGCACTGGGCGTCTGTAACGGCTGTCAGATGATGTCCAATCTGCGTGAGCTGATTCCAGGCAGTGAGGCCTGGCCGCGTTTTGTTCGCAATCAGTCTGAACGTTTTGAAGCCCGATTCAGCCTGGTGGAAGTGGCCGCCAGTCCGTCACTGCTACTGGAGGGGATGGTCGGGTCGAGAATGCCGATTGCGGTATCGCATGGCGAAGGTTTTGTCGAAGTCCGCGACGACGCGCACCTGGCGAGACTGGAACAGAAAGGGCTGGTGGCTCTGCGCTTTGTTGATAACTTCGGTAAGGTGACGCAGGCGTATCCGGCAAACCCGAACGGTTCGCCAAACGGCATCACTGCCGTCAGCAATGAAAGTGGTCGCGTCACCATTATGATGCCGCATCCTGAACGTGTCTTCCGCACGGTAAGTCACTCCTGGCATCCGGCAGAGTGGGGGGAGGACAGCCCGTGGATGCGGATTTTCCGTAACGCCCGCAGGCAGCTGGGCTGATGCTCTCACGGGTCCCGCGCCGCGATAATGTCAGCGCAGATCGGGTGGTGAGATTAACGTCAGCCTGATAGCACGTCAGTGCAAAAGGCAACCCTTTAAGGTTGCCTTTTTAGTGCCGGTTAAAAACTTTTCTTATCAGAGGATTAGTGTGGATGTTGCAATTTCACGACATTTCCCTGGTCAGTATGTCGCTAAAAGGTGACATTTAATTTATTGATTTAAAAGAATATACCTCTCATGCTCATTTACTGTTTCCTCCTGACGACGTTTACAGACAGCATTAAAGCGATGTGGGCGTATACGAGGGATGACAGCATTATTTTTATGAATAAAAACAGTTGGATAAAATATTTTTTGAATTATGGCATATTTTTTGCTTAAATGTTCGCAGTGGCTCATTCACCTGGTTAAGACAGCCCTGCGAAAGCGGTCAAGCGCTTCTTAACAACCCGAATGACGCACAAAACGGTGCCTGCCGTCCAAAAAAACCGATAACAGACCTTCAGTGGCTTTATCAAGCATCGGACGCAACGTTGAGCCAGGCACCACCTCATTTACTGTAATGATTTGTCCCGTTACAGCAGAATGGCAGATTCCGCGAATCTGCCATTTTTCGTTTTAACGCCAGCACTTTCTTCCCCGGATGTACTCCGTTAGCATGACGAAAGAGTGTTGAGGAGAGTGTTGATTGAAAACATGGCGTATCTTCCCCCGTTCCCTGCGTCAGCTGGTGCTGATGGCTTTTCTGCTGGTGTTATTGCCGCTGCTGGTACTGGCCTGGCAGGCGTGGGAAAGCCTGTCGGCGTTGAGCGATCGCGCGGCCGATACCAACCGGACGACCCTGACTGACGTTCGTCGCAGCGAGGTGATGGCCCGTACCGCACTGGAACTGGAACGCAGCTACCGGCAGTATTGCGTGCTGGATGACCCCATGCTGGCCAGCCTTTATCAGACTCAGCGCAACAAATATTCCCAGTTGCTGGATGCCCAGGCTTCAGTGCTGCCGGACGCCCATATTTATGATTCATTGCGTCAGTCGCTGATGCAGTTGAATAAAATGACCTGTGACAACAACAATCCGGTTAAGGCGGCTTCTGACACGCTGGAAGCCTTTTCTGCCGCGAATGCTCAGCTGGTACAGTCCACGCGCGAGGTGGTTTTTTCCAGAGGGCTTCAGTTACAGCGTGAAATCGCTGAACGTGGTCAGTATTTTGGCTGGCAGGCCCTGATACTCTTTCTGCTCAGCCTTGGGCTGGTTTTATTGTTCACCCGGATGATTATCGGGCCGGTGAAAGCAGTGGAGCGAATGATCAACCGTCTGGGAGAAGGGCGGTCGCTTAATCACAGCCTGGCTTTTAAAGGCCCGCGTGAACTGCGATCGCTGGGGCAGCGGATTCTGTGGCTGAGTGAACGCCTTGCCTGGCTGGAATCTCAGCGCCATGAATTTTTGCGTCATCTCTCCCACGAGCTGAAAACCCCGCTTGCCAGTATGCGTGAAGGTACGGCCCTGCTGGCAGATGAGGTGGTCGGTCCCTTAACCGCCGACCAGCATGAGGTGGTCAGCATTCTGGATGAGAGCAGCCGACATCTGCAACGGCTGATCGAACAACTGCTGGATTACAACCGCAAACTGTCAGAAGCCCAGATCGCGATGGAGCCGGTGCAACTGGCGGCGTTGGTGGACAATATCGTTACCACACACAGCCTGACTGCCAGGGCGAAAAAAATGCGCACTGAGATTGCGCTCTCGGCTCATGTCTGTCTGGCAGAGGCTGATTTGCTGACCAGAGCCATCGATAATCTCTATTCGAATGCGATACACTACGGTGCTGAATCGGGTACCATCTGGATCCGTAGTTACCAGACTGGCCGCAAGGTGATTATCGAGGTGGCTAATACCGGTCCTTCTGTCCCTCTGGCCGAACAGGCAATGATCTTCGAACCTTTCTTCCAGGGAAGTCAGCAGCGCAAAGGCGCAGTGAAAGGCAGCGGACTTGGGCTTAGCATTGCCAAAGATTGTTTGCATCGTTTGCAGGGCGATCTTCAACTGGTCAGCAGCGATGAGGCGGATGTTTGCTTCAGAATTGAACTCAATACCATCGCCGGGAATGAATAATAATGACAACGCATGTCTTTTCTGCCGCCGTGAAGTGTTTTCCTCGCATTGCAACAGCTATCACGGCGGCGTTTCTGACGACATTACTTACCGCCTGTCACAGCAATAGTAACGTTTCCCCGACAGCGGCTAAACATCGCAGCCTGATCGAACCGGAAAGCAAAGTTCTTGATTACCAGCAGGTGCCATGCGATCGCATCTGGCCTGCTGATGATGAGGTTGTTACCGGGAATGCGCTTTACTGGCTGCGGGCTATGGATTGTGCCGCCAGGCTATCAGCAGCCGACGCTCGAAGTGAGGCGCGTAACTGGCCGGATGATAACTGGCAGAGCGCTTTCAAACAGGTTGTGCTGCTGGCCAACGGCAACGTCACGCCGCTGGAACGCCGGGAATATCTGCAACGGCTGGATACTTTCAGCCAGCGTTATCCGGCCGCTGTCCGGCCGCTGATGCAGCTCTGGTGGGACGATCAGATGGGACAGTTACAGCTGTCAGAAGAGCGTATGCGTTATCATCATCTGCAACAGGGAAGCGATGCACAGCTCGATGCCCTGCGTCAGCAGCAGCTTACGTTGAACAAAGAACTGAACCTCACCCGCCGTAAACTGGAGAGGCTGACCGATATCGAACGTCAGCTGTCGTCGCGTCGCTCTGCTGACAGTACGGATAACGGTCATCCGGAAAAAAGCGGCACAACAGAAAACCTTTCACCGCATAACAGCACAGAGGATACCAGCCAGCCATGAGAAAGAGATCGGCAACGTTGCTGCTGGTGGATGACGATCCCAGCCTGCTCAAGCTTCTGGGAATGCGACTGGGCAGTGAAGGTTTTCGCGTGCTTACGGCGGAAAGTGGACCGGAAGCGTTGCGCATCCTGCCGCGTGAGAAGACCGATCTGGTGATCAGCGACCTGCGGATGGACGAAATGGATGGCCTGGCGCTGTTCAGTGAAATTCAGAAGATCCAGCCCGGCATGCCGGTGATTATTCTCACGGCCCACGGTTCTATTCCTGATGCGGTATCGGCCACCCAACAGGGCGTGTACAGTTTTCTCACCAAACCGGTGGATCGCGATGCCTTGTACAGCGCTATCGACCAGGCGCTGGCTCACCGCGCGCCAGCCAGTGATGATGCCTGGCGGGAAAGCATTGTGACCCGCAGCCCGCTGATGCTGCGCATGCTGGAGCAGGCGAGAATGGTTGCTCAGTCAGATGTCAGCGTGCTGATTAATGGACAGAGCGGCACGGGCAAAGAGATTCTGGCTCAGGCTATTCATGCTGCCAGCCCACGAGCAGGCAACGCGTTTATTGCGATTAACTGTGGCGCTTTGCCAGAACAGCTGCTGGAGTCAGAGCTGTTTGGTCATGCGAAAGGGGCATTTACCGGGGCGGTCAGCAACCGTGAAGGCCTGTTTCAGGCCGCCGAGGGCGGTACGTTATTTCTTGATGAAATTGGTGACATGCCGCCAACGCTACAGGTCAAACTGTTGCGCGTGCTACAGGAACGAAAAGTGCGCCCGCTGGGCAGTAACCACGATCTTGACATCAATGTGCGCATTCTTTCCGCCACCCATCACGATCTGCCCAAAGCCATGGAAAAGAAAGAGTTTCGGGAAGATTTGTTTTACCGGCTGAATGTAGTCAATCTGAAAATCCCGGCGCTACACGAGCGTGCGGAAGATATTCCGCTGTTGGCAAACCATCTGCTCAGGCAGGCGGCGGAGCGGCATAAACCCTTCGTTCGCAGCTTTTCTACCGATGCCATGAAACGGCTGGTGGCTGCCAGCTGGCCGGGTAATGTACGTCAGCTGGTCAATGTTATCGAGCAGTGTGTGGCGCTGACCTCTGCGCCGGTGATCGGTGAAGCGCTGGTTGAGCAGGCGCTGGCGGGTGAAAACACCGCTCTGCCCACCTTCGCTGAAGCAAGAAACCAGTTTGAACTGAATTACCTGCGTAAACTGTTACAGATGACTAAAGGGAATGTCACGCACGCAGCACGACTTGCCGGACGCAATCGCACGGAGTTTTATAAGTTACTGTCGCGCCATGAACTGGATGCGTCTGATTTTAAAGTGTAGTTTTTTCCTGCCGCTAAGTTTACAGGATATGGTAGCTTAGGCGTCCTGAAAATGGAGACAGACCCCCGCTGCGGGCGCTGTCCGCTGCACTTATACTGTGATAATTACCTTCCGGCCGAGGGGGGTGTAAAAAGGGTCAGCCATGAAAAAGATTGATGCAATTATTAAACCGTTCAAACTCGATGACGTACGCGAAGCGCTGGCGGAAGTGGGTATCACCGGTATGACCGTCACTGAGGTGAAGGGGTTTGGCCGTCAGAAAGGGCATACAGAGCTGTATCGCGGTGCTGAATATATGGTCGATTTTTTGCCAAAGGTTAAGATTGAGATCGTCATTGCAGACGATCTGGTTGATACCTGTGTGGACACCATCATTCGTACGGCGCAGACCGGTAAAATCGGTGACGGTAAAATTTTCGTCTTCGACGTATCACGCGTGGTGCGTATTCGTACCGGTGAAGAAGACGAAGAAGCCATTTAGCTCTCGCCAGTGGCCGGGTTTGAAAAGGGCAGTTATCTGAGAGTAGCTGCCCTTTTTACTTTTCGCTTTCCATTTATGTGATGGCAATTAGCGTTGTGAGCACGCCAAATTATTCTCAGTTAAATCACTTTATGCGGCCCAAACACCTCATAGTGAAGGTGTTCTTTCTTAACGCCTGTCCTCAGCAACTGACTGGCAATATGCTGCATGAATGCCAGTGGCCCGCACAGGTAATACTGCATATACGGATCGCTCAGTTGGCCTGCCAGTGGTAGCAGATCCATTACACCTTTAGTGTGGTTGTTATCGTTATCCTGCGGCAGAGGCTGGCTGTACCAGAGATGTTGCCTGAAGTTACCGAGTAATCTGCCTGCGGCGGTCATCTCTTCGTAAAAGGCCAGCCGCCTGCCATTATCCGCAGCGTGAAACCACTGCACCAGTGACGGATGCCGCTTCCTGGCGAGTGACTCCAGCATCGCCAGCATCGGTGTTTGCCCCACACCAGCCGAAATCAGGGTGACCGGTGTTTCTGGTTTTACGTCGAGGAAGAAGTCACCCGCTGGTGCAGTCAGATGTAGTTCATCGCCGGTTTTTGCCTGCCGATGAAACCAGCCAGAAACCGTGCCGCCTGCATGATGGCGTACCGCGATGCGATAATCACGGCCATTGGGCGCCTGCGTCAGGGAATACTGACGGATGGCCCGGTTGGGAAACCCTTTCTTGTCAAGCCAGACGCCCAGATATTGCCCTGGCTGATAATCAGCGACCGGGAGTCCATCGCAGGGGGACAGGGTAAAGCTTTTAATCACCTCACTTTGCGTGACGATCTCGCTGATATGAAAAAGACGCGGTGCCCGCCAGCCGCCCGGTTTGTTCTCGCCTTCACGGTAAATCTCCTCTTCGCGCTGAATGAACACCTCTGCCAGTACGGCGTAAGCTTTGCCCCACGCATCCAGAGCCTCCTGACCCGGGCTGAGCATCTCGTCCAGTGTCGCAAGTAAATGTGTGCCAACAACCTGGTATTGATCAGGCTGGATAGCAAAGCTGGTGTGTTTTTGCGCAATTTTCTCTATCACCGGCAGCAGAGCTGGCAGGTTTTCAATATTGCTGGCATAAGCGCAGAGGGCATTAAACAGCGCTTCGCGCTGGTGGCCGTTACGCTGGTTACTCATGTTAAAAATGTTCTTCAGTTCCGGATTATGCGTGAACATGCGCTGATAAAAATGGGCCGTCAGGCTGGGGCCGGAGGCGAGCAGAGCAGGGAGAGTGGCTTTTATTGTGGCGATTGTCCGTGCATCGGTCATGGTATGCTCCTTGTAATAACATGTATTTTAAATGCATCTTATTTCGCTTTAACACGCATTGTAAATACCTCTTTAATATTCCGGGTATTTTCCCTGCGCTTTTAATGAGGATGATGAAAATTTTGCATCCAGGGGATGATCAAATCTCCTGAACGCCGGGCGCTGAAAAATAGTAACGAAGGCTTGCCATTGCTGGAGCCAAACGATTGCGTAAAAAGCATGCTTTGCGGCTGGTAGTCGGCAGGCAAAACGGTTTACACTGTTTGCCTTCGCCCCTATGGGCCATTCAAAGCCGAACAGTAGTTAGCAGAGTCAGGAGAAGCGGATGTTAAAGCGTGATATGAATATTGCCGATTATGATGCCGAATTATGGCAGGCAATGGAGCAGGAGAAAGTGCGTCAGGAAGAGCATATTGAACTGATTGCTTCGGAAAATTACACCAGTCCGCGAGTGATGCAGGCACAGGGATCTCAGCTGACCAACAAATACGCCGAAGGCTATCCGGGCAAGCGCTACTACGGTGGCTGTGAATATGTTGACATCGTCGAACAGCTGGCGATTGACCGTGCCAAAGCGCTGTTTGGCGCTGACTATGCTAACGTCCAGCCGCACTCCGGTTCACAGGCTAATTTCGCGGTTTATACTGCCCTGTTGCAACCCGGCGATACCATCCTTGGGATGAACCTCGCACACGGCGGCCATCTGACTCATGGTTCTCCGGTCAACCTCTCCGGCAAGCTGTATAATGTGATGCCTTATGGCATTGATGACAGCGGTAAAATCGATTATGACGATCTGGCTGCACAGGCGCAGAAGCATAAACCTAAAATGATCATTGGCGGATTCTCTGCCTATTCTGGCGTTTGTGACTGGGCAAAAATGCGTGAAATTGCCGACAGCATCGGTGCTTACCTGTTTGTCGATATGGCGCACGTTGCCGGCCTGATTGCCGCAGACGTTTATCCTAACCCGGTTCCACACGCTCACATTGTCACCACTACCACGCACAAAACGCTGGCGGGTCCACGTGGCGGTCTGATTCTGGCGAAAGGTGGCGACGAAGATTTTTATAAGAAACTGAACTCAGCGGTTTTCCCTGGTGGTCAGGGCGGCCCGCTGATGCATGTGATTGCCGGTAAAGCGGTAGCGCTGAAAGAAGCGATGGAGCCGGAGTTCAAAGTGTATCAGCAGCAGGTTGCGAAAAACGCCAAAGCGATGGTAGAGGTGTTTCTGACGCGTGGTTACAATGTCGTTTCCGGCGGCACGCATAACCACCTGTTCCTGCTTGATTTGGTTGATAAAAACCTGACCGGTAAAGAGGCTGATGCGGCTCTGGGCCGTGCCAATATCACGGTTAACAAAAACAGCGTGCCGAACGATCCAAAAAGCCCGTTTGTCACATCTGGCATTCGCATTGGTTCTCCGGCAGTCACCCGTCGTGGCTTCAAAGAGGCCGAAGTGCGTGAGCTGGCTGGCTGGATCAGCGATATCCTCGATAATATCAACGACCAGGGTGTTCAGGAGCGCGTCAAAAAGCAGGTGCTTGAAATCTGCGAACGCTTCCCGGTTTACGCGTAAACCGCACCGAGCCGAAATATCAGCGGGACATCTTGTCCCGCTGTTTGATCATGGCGCTGAACAGATTACACATCACGACTCCAGCAAGGTTTTAATCCGTTGCTGCTGCTGATTCTGTAACGGAAGCTCAGCATGGATCAGCGGCGGGGAATAGAGTGGCAATGGCGTGGCGTAGGGTGATATGACCAGCGCAGTGCCTTTGGGCGCACTGTCTCGTTGATAAGTTTCCACATCGAGATATTTAATATTCAGCGGTAGTAAGGTCAGCTCACGCAGTTGGCGTTCAACTTCCAGCTCTAGCTGGCGATCCTTTCCGGTCAGCAACAGCACCTGTTTTTCCTGTAATGCATTTTCCTGCATCAACCACGCACCAAAAATCACCGCAATCAGTACCAGCTCTTCCTGTGAAAAGCGCAGATTATAAAGCTGTTCAACCTCTGACACCGCTTCACGCGTGGTTCGTAGCAATCGTGGATAGAGGCGCACCACCTCTTCTGTCAGACTGTTGTCAATGCCAATGGCAAACAGATTACGCTCCAGCGCCTGGGCAAGATGGGTATAAAGTTGGGCGCACAGTCCCTGTTCGTCACTGAAATGCAGCGTTGAAAGCTGCTGAAAGCGTTCAATCATCCTGCGAACCGCAGAGAGCAGTTGATGCTCGTGCTGATGATGGGCCTTATCTGCAACGGGTGCATACAACTGACTGAATACCAAAGCGAATAATCCGGCCTCGCTGGCGTCCGGGGTGGTTTTGCAGCGTTTCTGCCAGTGCTGCACTATTTCCACAGCAAGCTGATACTCAGGACGAACTGACAGCCACGCCAGTTGAGCGTCACTGAATTCCGTGGCAGTGCAGCGAGCCAGCGAATGCTGCATAAAAAGCGGAAGAAACTGGCGATCGCGATCGCTGAAATCCCGTGACAGTCCCCTGGCGCAATGCCCGACCAGCGCCTGGAGATTACGATCGTCATACAGCGCTTTTGCGAGACCCTGTCGTTTCAACTGCCGTTTAACGCCAGGCGCGAAATAGTGCTGAATAAAATCCGGTGACTGGCGAATTGCACGGCGTAGCCAGTGCAGCAGGCA
Organism: Erwinia papayae; assembly: GCF_058241465.1. Lineage (NCBI taxonomy): Bacteria > Pseudomonadati > Pseudomonadota > Gammaproteobacteria > Enterobacterales > Erwiniaceae > Erwinia > Erwinia papayae. The sequence continues at coordinate 68,470 of NZ_JBZCHT010000002.1, read as the reverse complement.
CAATCGTTGATCCAGCTCCTTGCCGTCGATCCGATAGTCTCCCCGCGTATCCTGGTCGAGGACAAGACGGTGATAGCGCTGGATTTCTGCTGCCACCTCCGCTATATCTTGCCGGGTGACGGATTGCTCCACCTGATTCAACTGGCATAGTGACGCCAGGGTGACCGTGGTATCCGGAAGATAAAGTAATAACAGCAGATGGCAGTGACGTTGAGAACGGGAGAAAGCAGAGGGATTTTGGGGGGATAAACTCATCGTCTGCCATCCAGGTGAAAGAAAGACAACGCTAAGGATAGTCCGACAGTAGCGGGATGATTTCGGGTCGGGCAGATTTATTCACGTCTTTTAGCACAGGTCACAGAATTTTTTCCAGATAACAGGAAGGAATAAGATTTGTTATGTTATAACGTATTTTTCAGGCGGGCGATCGCGGCAGTTATGCTGCTGACAACGCCGCTGGCATGGAGCCATCCCCACAGCTTTATTGCGATGCAGGTGACGCCGGTAGACAAAGGTAACCAACTGACCGGACTGAAAATGCATTGGGTCATGGATGAAATAACCTCTGCCGATCTGCTCTACGATGCAGGTAAAGCGCAACCGGGATCGCCCGTGTGGAAAAAACTGGCGGCTGAAGTCATGGCTAATGTGCTTGGTCAGCACTATTTCAGCGAGTTCTGGCATAACGGTAAGGCAGTGAAGTTTTACAACCTGCCTCCGGAATATCAGCTTTTCAGAGAGGGACATAAAGCCGTGTTGGAGTTTATTTTACCGTTGGGCGAACCGCAGCCACTGGCCGGTCAGCGCTACACGTTTTCTACTTTTGATCCGACTTACTTTGTTGATATGTATTACGATTCTGAAAAATCTTTGCACCTTCCCACCGACCTGGCGCAGCAGTGTAAGCTGACTCTGCACACCCCAAAAGCCGATGCTTCAATGAAAGCTTACGCGCTGTCGCTGGATAAGGGCGATGCGCCGCCGGCAGAGATGGATCTTGGCAGGCAGTTTGCCCAGACGGTGACTCTGACATGTCAGTAACTATTCTGCCGTCAAAATCTGTGGGCTGGCGACATCTCTGGCCGCTGATACTGCTGCTGGTGCTCCTGCTGATGACCGGCGTGGCCGCCTGGCTGCACTGGCCACAAATCCTGTTGCAAAGCATTCTCTGGCAGAAATCGCTGCATCAGCAAATGACCATCCTGCTGCAACAGGTCGCCACGCATCCCCATCAGGCCGGGCTGACGCTGATGGGCTTCAGCCTGGTATACGGCGTGTTACATGCGCTGGGGCCGGGTCATGGCAAAGTCGTTATCGCTACCTTTCTGGCAACGCATCCGACGAAGGTAAAAACCAGTCTGCAACTGACCCTGGCCGCTGCCGTGGTGCAGGGCGGGGTGGCCATTGCACTGGTTACGGTAATGCTGGTGATATTGCAACTGTCATCCCGTCAGCTTCATCTCAGTAGCTTCTGGCTGGAGAAGGCCAGCTATCTGCTGGTTACTGGCCTGGGAGCCTGGCTGTGCTGGCGAGCACTGGGAAAAATTATTCGGGTGCTGCGGACAACGCAAACTCTCACTATCCGGCGGATTGTGCCACATGACCATCAGCACAGCGCGACCTGTGGATGCGGGCACCAGCATGTGCCTGACAGCGGGATGCTCGACAAAGCGGTCAGTGGCAGAACCAAAATAATCGTGGTGCTGTCAATGGGCCTCAGGCCCTGCTCCGGCGCGATTATGATGCTGTTATTTTCAAAAGTGATCGGTGTCTATCTGTGGGGTGTGCTTTCAGCGCTGGCGATGGCGGTGGGTACAGCGATGACGGTATCCGCAATGGCCCTGCTGGTGCAGGTGTCCCGTGCGCTGGCAGTGAAACTGAGTCGGAATATGCCGCAGGCCCGCTGGCAGAGAGTAGGCTGGTCGTGTCTCTCCCTGGCGGGAGGGATGGTGCTGATGGGGGTGGGCGTGTTGTTATGGCTGACGGCCCAACCGGCGATATCCGGCGGTATCCGGCCAGTGTTACTGAATTAACATAGCCGGGCCTGCGGCAATGCCAACGGCCCGACTGCAAGCGGAGGAAGGATCAGCGTTTTAACGCTTCGCTCAGTTCATCACGCATGGTGGCCAGCATCGATTTCACCACGCGAGGATTACCCGCAATGATGTTGCCCGAAGTCAGATAGCCATGTCCGCCAACGAAGTCGGTGACCAGACCACCGGCTTCACGCACCAGCAGTTCTCCGGCGGCAAAATCCCAGGGTTTGAGACCGATTTCAAAATAGCCATCCACCCGGCCTGCGGCAACATAGGCCAGATCAAGCGCGGCGGAACCATTACGACGAAAATCAGCGCACTGGGTAAAGAGTTTGCCCAGGATGTTGATGTAAGGTGTGGCATGTTGCTTCATTTTGAACGGAAAGCCGGTCGCCAGGATGGTGCCATCCAGATCGCGGGCACTGCTGCCGCGCAGTCGGTAGCCATTGAGCTGAGCGCCCTGACCACGTACCGCGCTGAACAGTTCATTACGCATGGGATCGTAAACCACGGCGACTTCGTTACGGCCTTTGATGCGTACCGCAATAGAAACCGAAAAGTGGGGCAGACGTTTGATGAAGTTGGTGGTGCCATCCAGTGGATCGATAACCCATTGCACATCCTGGTCTTCACCGGCCAGTTCACCACTCTCTTCAGTAATAATGGTGTGTTTCGGGTAAGACTTGCGGATCACCTCAATAATCAGGCGCTCGGCGTCGCGATCAACATTGGTAACGAAGTCATTGCTGCCTTTCTGGCTGGCTTCGACGGCGTCCGGGGTTTCGTAACTCCGGGCAATTAAATTTCCGGCCTTGCGCGCAGCGCGCACGGCGATGTTGAGCATCGGATGCATCGGTCTCTCTCACTGGATGTTAAAGAACGGGAAAACGGCGCGGATTATAACAGCAGGAACGGCAAATGTCCTTAAAATATGTTAGCATCGTCAAATTATCTCTCAGATCTGAATAACTATGCTGCATAACATCCGAATCGTGCTGGTGGAAACGTCTCACACCGGCAACATGGGTTCCGTCGCCCGCGCTATGAAAACAATGGGTTTAAGCAACCTTTATCTGGTTAATCCTCTGGTTAAGCCCGACTCCCAGGCGATTGCGCTGGCTGCTGGTGCCAGCGATGTGATTGGCGAGGCGCATATTGTTGACACACTGGATGAAGCGCTGGCGGGATGCAGCCTGGTGGTTGGCACCAGCGCACGTTCCCGTTCTCTTCCCTGGCCAATGCTGGACCCACGTGAATGCGGGGTGAAAAGTGTGCAGGAGGGCCAGCAGGCACCTGTGGCACTGGTGTTTGGCCGCGAGCGTGTTGGCCTGACCAATGAAGAGCTGCAAAAGTGCCACTATCACCTGGCGATAGCGGCAAATCCTGAATACAGTTCACTGAACCTGGCAATGGCGGTGCAGATTATCGCTTATGAAGTCCGTATGGCCTTTCTGCAATGGCAGGAAGCAGCCCAGCCTGAGTATGACGCCTCTCCCTATCCGCTGGTTGAAGATCTCGAACGTTTTTACCAGCATATGGAAAAGATGATGACGGGCAGTGGTTTTATCCGCGAAGGCAGTCCGGGGCAGGTAATGAGCAAAATGCGTCGCCTGTTCACCCGCGCCCGTCCGGAACGGGATGAGCTGAATATCCTGCGGGGTATGCTCTCGTCGCTGGAAAAACCCAAAGGGCAGAAGTGAGCGCAGCGCACCACAATAGTTGAGTAAATTACCAGGTTAAATAGTTGAGTGTTTTACCAGGTTAAATAGTTGACCAAATCACTCAGGAATGTCAGACTTGCGTCTATCTTCTTGTTAACACCCAACAGCTGGGTAAAACTGAGGTTGTTTACGCCATGAGACTGACATCCAAAGGCCGCTATGCCGTTACTGCTATGCTCGACGTTGCGCTTCACTCCCATGAAGGGCCGGTGCCGTTAGCTGATATTTCCGAGCGGCAGGGCATCTCCCTGTCTTACCTGGAACAGCTGTTCTCACGCCTGCGTAAAAACGGCCTGGTGGCCAGCGTGCGTGGTCCCGGCGGTGGTTATCTGTTGGGTAAAGAATCCAGTCAGATTGTGGTTGGCGCGGTGATCACTGCCGTGGATGAGTCTGTAGATGCCACCAAATGTCAGGGTAAAGAAGGCTGCCAGGGTGGAGAGCGTTGCCTGACTCACGTTCTGTGGCGCGACCTCAGCGAGCGCATCAGCGACTTCCTGAATAACATCACGCTGGCTGAGCTGGTTAACAACCAGGAGATCCTGGACGTAGCCGACCGCCAGAACAATAGCGAAAAAACCCGCGTGCCAACTGGCCGCATGCATGAAACCATTAACGTCAATCTGCGTGCCTGAATAAATCAGGGCTGAAACCCGTCGTCCATACGCATCGGTGTTTATGGACGGCGGCAACTGGCCCGCCGCAGACAGCATTGAATGACGTTAATGCACGGAGTTCAATGGCAATGAAAGTACCGGTTTATCTTGATTACGCAGCGACCACCCCGGTCGATCCCCGCGTTGCTGAAAAAATGATGCAGTACCTCACCTTCGACGGAACCTTCGGTAATCCCGCTTCACGATCACACCGTTTTGGCTGGCAGGCTGAAGAAGCGGTCGATGTCGCACGTAACCAGATAGCCGATTTGATCGGTGCCGATCCGCGTGAAATCGTCTTCACTTCTGGTGCAACGGAATCAGATAACCTGGCGATTAAAGGTGCTGCGCAGCAACATCAGCAGAAAGGCCGTCATATTATTACCAGCCAGACCGAGCATAAAGCGGTGCTGGACACCTGTGCTCAGCTGGAACGTGAGGGATTCACCGTCACCTGTCTTGCCCCACAGCCAGAAGGTTTAATCGACCTGCAACAATTACGGGCGGCCATGCGCGACGACACCGTGCTGGTATCAATCATGCATGTCAATAACGAGACGGGTATTGTGCAGGATATTGCCGCAATCGGTGAGCTCTGCCGCAGCCGGGATATTCTCTTTCACGTTGATGCCACCCAGAGCGTCGGCAAATTGCCTCTCGACGTCAGCCAGCTTCCGGTTGATTTGCTCTCTTTTTCTGCGCATAAGCTATACGGCCCGAAAGGCATTGGTGGTCTGTATGTACGTCGGAAACCCCGTATCCATATTGCTGCACAAATTCACGGTGGGGGGCATGAGCGCGGAATGCGTTCCGGTACGCTGCCCGTCCATCAGATTGTCGGGATGGGGGAAGCGTATCGCATTGCCAGAGAAGAAATGGCTGCGGAAATTCCGCGTCTCACCGCCTTACGCAACAAACTGTGGCAGGGCATCAGCCAGATTGATGGCGTCACACTGAACGGCGATTTGTCGCGAGGCGTGGCGGGCATTCTGAATGTCAGCTTTGGCTCTGTGGACGGCGAAACGTTACTGATGGCACTCAAGGATCTGGCGGTGTCGTCGGGGTCTGCCTGTACCTCAGCGAGTATGGAGCCATCCTATGTGTTGCGCGCCATGGGCCTCTCCAGTGAGCTGGCGCACAGTTCACTCCGTTTTTCTGCGGGCCGTTTCACCAGCGAAGAGGACATTGACTTTGCTGTCCACGCGGTGAAAAGCGCCATCAGCCGCCTGCGTGGCGACCTGTCAGCCGTCTGAATCACCCAGCCATCAGCACGGCAGGAAAGGTTCCCTTAACCTCAGGCGGGGCAATTTTCTCAGTCTGCGCAGACAATAACGAAAAAAGGTTTATTGTAGTGTCCGGCCGTTTTACGACGGACTCTGTTTAAGAACAAATAAGGAGCCATGCGATGACAACTACGCCAATGAAAATATCACTGTCAACGGCAGAGGCCGACCCCCGTTGGGGCGATAAAGCCATTCTCACCAGCAATGACGATGGCCTGACCATTCATCTGACGGGCGGCGATGCCCTGACCACCATTCAGCGCGCGGCACGTAAAATTGACGCTCAGGGGATCCGTGCCGTCAGCCTTAGCGGCGACTGGGATCTGGAGAAAAGCTGGGCATTCTGGCAGGGTTATCGCGCACCTAAAGGCGAGCGCAAAGTGGAGTGGGCCAAACTGAATGAGGCGGACAGCAGCGAATTCGCCCGTCGCCTGAAGACTATTGACTGGGTACGTGACACCATCAATTTGCCTGCTGAAGATCTCAGTCCGGAGCAACTGACCCAGCGTGCGGTTGATCTGCTGTGCGAGGTGGCCGGTGATAAAATCAGTTACCGCATCACCAAAGGGGACGATCTGCGTGAGCAAGGTTATCTGGGCTTACACACCGTAGGGCGTGGTTCTACCCGCAGTCCTGCGCTGCTGGCACTGGATTACAACCCGGAAGGCGAGGAGAGCACCCCGGTATTTGCCTGCCTGGTGGGTAAAGGCATCACTTTCGACACGGGTGGCTACAGTCTGAAACCGAGCGGCTCGATGGATTCGATGAAATCAGATATGGGCGGTGCCGCCACGCTGACCGGTGCGCTGGCGCTGGCCATCGCCAGAGGACTGAAAAAGCGCGTTAAGCTCTATCTCTGCTGCGCTGACAATATGGTCAGCGGTAACGCATTCCGTCTGGGTGATATCATTCATTATCGCAACGGCAAAACGGTTGAAGTGATGAATACTGACGCTGAAGGGCGACTGGTGCTGGCTGATGGCCTGATTGATGCCAGTGAACAGCAGCCTGAATTGTTAATCGATGCTGCGACCCTGACTGGTGCAGCAAAAACTGCACTGGGCAATGATTATCATGCGCTTTTCAGTTTTGATGATCGGCTGGCGCAGTCGTTGTTGAGTACGGCTGCCAGTGAAAATGAATCTTTCTGGCGTCTGCCACTGGCAGAATTTCATCGCGGTCATCTGCCGTCAAACTTTGCCGATCTCAATAACATTGCCGCTCCGTCGCACACGGCTGGTGCCAGCTCTGCCGCTGCGTTCCTGTCATATTTTGTGAAGCACTATCAGCAGGGCTGGCTGCATATCGACTGCTCTGCCACCTATCGTAAAGGCGCAGTGGATCAGTGGTCAGCCGGGGCGACAGGATTGGGTGTGCGCACCGTCGCCAGCATGCTACTGAAATAATCAGCTGTTTGAACCAACGCTGTCGCTCGGGCGCTTTGCCGCGCCCGTTGACAGCTGGCGTGATATGCGGAATCAATCGATGAATGAAAGTAATCAGCGCCTGGAAGAGGTGCTAAAGCTGGCGGCGACGCAGCCGGCACACCGTCCGGAATTTTTTACCTTACTGATGGCAGCCAGCGTCTGGGTGCCGGGTGAAACGACTGAGCCAGGAGAACTTAACGCCTCTGCTGTGGATTTGAAGCACTGGAAAAGAGAGGACGGCAGTTCGGTGATCCCTTTTTTCACCTCCGCCAATGTAATGCAACAGGTCGCCGGTGAGGAACAACCTTTCCTGGTGATGCCGGTTCGCACACTCTTTGCGCTTACCCAGGGAGAAACTCTGTTCCTTAATCCTGAACTTCCCTCCGGGAAAGAGTTTTTGCCCCAGGAAATTGCACACCTGATGGCAGAAAACGGCAATGCGCTGACACAGCACCAGGTGCTGGAAGGGGGCACCCCGTTGCTGCTTTCTGAAGTGACTGAACCCCCGGCGCAAATGATTGAGTCACTGACAGCACTGTTTGCAAAATACCGACAGGTTCGCCGGGCCTTTATCGCGCACATTCGTGAATCTTCCGGCGAGCAGCCGGTTTTGCTGATGGGTATTGAGGCTGACAGTGATATCGATACGATTATCCAGGCTGCGGGCAGTGTGGCGACAGATACCTTGCTGACTGATGAGCCGATTGATATCTGTCAAGTGCTGGAGCATGAATCAGGTATCAGTCATTTTTTCATCGCCCATATCACGCCTTTTTATGAGCGTCGTTGGGGAAGTTTTCTGCGGGAGTTCAAGGCGGGCGTCGCGCGATAGCCCTTTATTGCGGCAGTCACGCATGGTACCCGTGCGTGATGGTTTGATACCTTGCGCCGGTCGCGACCGGCAGGATTACTGAAAACAGCCAGCCTGCCGGAGAAATTTCCCCGGCAGCTGGCGTTTATTCACCCAGGCTGACGGGCAAATCGTCGCGACTTCCCCATTCAGCCCATGAGCCGTCGTAAAGTCTGACGTCTCTGACTCCCAGCGTATTCAGTGCCAGTATCAGCACGATGGCCGTTACACCAGAACCACAGCTGGCGATGACCGGCTCGCTGAGACTGACGCCATGATGTTGCAAAATGGCCCTCAGCTCGGCGGCAGGTTTCAGCTGCCCGTTTTCCACCAGTTCATTCCAGGGCACGTTCAGGCTACGGGGGATATGACCACGATGTAAACCGGCACGGGGTTCATCCACTTCTCCCCTGAAGCGATTGGCTGCTCTGGCATCGACCAGCTGCGCTCCCCCCTCGTGGCTGAACAACAGTACGTCAGTAACTTTCACCGTTGCCTGAGGATCGAAACTGGCGGTGAATTCGCCTTCCGGCAGGCTGACTACGCCACTGGTCAGCGTATGACCCGCAGCTTCCCAGGCCTTTATGCCACCAGCAAGGATTGAAACCTGTTCCACGCCTGCCTGACGCAACATCCACCAGGCGCGCGGTGCGGAAAACAGATTCCCTTCATCATACACCACCAGATGCCGGTCACTGTTTATGCCCAGTTCACGCATGGCGACGGCGAAAGATTCAGCACGAGGCAGCATATGTGGATAAGGGCTGCTGTGGTCAGACAGCGTTTCAATATCAAAGAAAGGCGCATCGGGAAGATGCTTGCTCAGATATTCAGCATGGATATCACGCGTTTTCTCCTGACCCGGTGGCAGCATCCGCGCATCAAGTACCTGAATATTTTCATCGGCATAATGTTCCGCCAGCCAGTCGGCGGTAATAAAGAAAGAGGTTGTCATTGTGGCCTCGTCGTCAGTGTCAGCATCCAGAGTTTTAACGATCCTGGGGGGTATCACAAGTCGTTCAGTGTAAAAGCAGGATTTACCAGGACCTGAGCATAACAGTTTGAGCCATCATGCTATTTTATTTGCCATTCCGGACCAGGCAGAGCTCACAATCTTCGAGCATGACCTGAACGCTCCACTGGTTCCGTACTGCCAGTGTCCGGAGCGTATACAACAATACTCTTCTGGTGGGCCAGACTCTGTTCTGTGACCAATAGATGTTTCTGTTCTGTTAAATTTTAGATTTCTTAGTGTGAATTGTTTAGAAATTTGTTGAATCTCTGATAGGCAAGCCAGTCGATGCGCCCTATAATCGGCGCCATTTTCAGGGCCGGAGAGCATTTCGCTGGTCACACTCGACATCAAACAGGGGTCCACATGACTATTGAACGTACTTTTTCTATCGTAAAGCCAAACGCGGTGGCAAAAAACGTAATTGGTGCCATTTTTAACCGTTTTGAAAGCGCGGGTTTCAAAATCGTTGGCAGCAAAATGCTGCATCTGAGTAAAGAGCAGGCAGAAGGTTTCTATGCTGAGCATCAGGGTAAACCTTTCTTTGATGGTCTGGTTGAATTCATGACCTCCGGTCCGGTTGTTGTTTCCGTGCTGGAAGGCGAAAACGCTGTGCAGCGTCACCGCGATCTGATGGGCGCAACCAATCCGGCCAATGCACTGGCTGGCACCCTGCGCGCTGACTACGCTGACAGCTTTACGGAAAATGCGACCCACGGTTCCGATTCCGTTGAATCGGCAGCACGTGAAATCGCTTATTTCTTTGGTGAAGGCGAAGTTTGCCCACGTACCCGCTAAGGTTTTGGCTTCGCGTGTTTACAAATAATTTTGCTGACGCGCTTTAACCTGTTTTAGCTCACCTGTAGAATACCCGCCCCTGATGAGGATACGTCCTTCAGGGGCGTTTCATTTATTTCTGACCGTGTTTGTCATCGCTGACTTTGCCTGAATAATATACCCGCAGTCAGCAACAGACTCTTTCAGAGCTGTACCTTACCCCCAGCGCCATAACGTGTAATAACGAGGCCAGAGAAAATTATGTCTGAACACAATGTGACTTTGTCGTCCGTATCTCCTGTGGTTATCGCGCCAGAAAAAGCCAAAATTAACCTGCTCGATCTGAATCGCCAGCAAATGCGTGAATTTTTCGTCAGCCTTGGTGAAAAGCCTTTTCGCGCCGACCAGGTGATGAAGTGGATTTACCACTATTGCTGCGATGATTTTGATCAGATGACCGATATCAACAAGGTTTTTCGCGGCAAATTAAAAGCATTAACAGAAATTCGTGCGCCTGAGGTGGCAGAAGAGCAGCGGTCTGCCGATGGAACCATCAAATGGGCCATCACCGTGGGCGGCCAGCAGGTTGAAACGGTATATATTCCGGAAAAAGATCGCGCGACACTCTGCGTCTCTTCCCAGGTGGGTTGCGCGCTGGAATGTAAATTCTGTTCCACGGCTCAGCAGGGTTTCAACCGTAACCTGCGGGTTTCGGAGATTATCGGCCAGGTTTGGCGCGCGGCTAAAATTATTGGCGCCTCGAAAGTCACCGGACAACGACCCATTACCAACGTGGTGATGATGGGCATGGGAGAACCCCTGCTTAATCTGAATAATGTGGTCCCGGCAATGGAAATCATGCTCGACGATTTCGGCTTCGGGCTGTCTAAACGTCGCGTGACGCTCTCTACGTCCGGCGTGGTTCCGGCTCTGGATAAGCTGGGCGATATGATTGACGTGGCGCTGGCCATCTCTTTGCACGCGCCGAATGACACAATTCGTGACGAAATTGTGCCTGTCAATAAAAAGTACAATATTGCGACCTTTTTGGGCTCGGTCAGTCGTTATATTTCCAAATCCAATGCCAATCAGGGCCGGGTGACTATTGAGTATGTGATGCTTGATCATGTCAACGACAGCACGGACAATGCCCATGAGCTGGCCGCGTTGCTGAAAGATACCCCGTGCAAGATTAACCTTATCCCGTGGAACCCCTTCCCTGGGGCACCTTATGGTCGTAGCTCCAACAGTCGTATTGACCGTTTCTCTAAAGTGTTGATGGATTACGGTTTTACCACTATTGTGCGTAAGACTCGCGGTGATGATATTGATGCTGCCTGTGGTCAGCTTGCGGGTGAGGTTATTGACCGTACACGGCGGACGATGCGTAAAAAAATGGCGGGTGAGACGATTTCTGTGAAAGCGCTCTGAAAGCCTGATTTTTAACCAGCAGGCGACTGTCAGCCCTGATTCGATTGGCGTAGGATATTTCGCAAGTCAATCAGGAGGCCGTATGGGTAAAGGACTACCGGTTTGGCTGGCTTTTTTGCTGAGTGCATGTAGCCAGTCACCACATCATAGTGAGCTGGCACTCACAAGGTTACAACTGGGGTTGGAATATCTTGCCCGCGATGACCTTGAACCAGCGAGGCGTAATCTTGCGCAGGCGCTCTCTCTGGCACCTGATGATTACCGCTGCCAGCTGGCGATGGCGCGCTATCAACAGCGACTGGGTAACGATGGAACGGCAGGCCAGTATTACCAAAAAGCGGTGCGCCTGGCAGGACAAAACCGTGATGTAATCAATAATTACGGTGCGTTTCTCTGTGGTTTAGGGCAGTATGATGCGGCTCAGCAGCAGTTCCGTAAGGCCGCAGAATTATCTGAAAACGAGGGTCATGCCGATGCAATCGAAAATGCCGGATATTGCTATCTCCGTGCAGGAGAGATGCAGAAGGCTGAAGCGGCGTTAATACAAGCGACGCAAAACGATTCGCTCAGAGGGCTGGCACTGCTGGCAGAAGCCGAAAGGCGATTTGGAAAGAATGAGCGCGATAGCTCGCGGCTCCTGTTAGATATTTATCAACGCAACTTTGCTGCCTCGGCAGAAAGCTTGTGGCTAGAGATTCGCTTCGCCGCGCAGGCCAGGCACCCTGAAGACTTAAGACAGGCAGGGGAGAAGCTGGCGCGAAATTTTCCACAATCGATACAGTACCTGCATTTTTTAGCTAATGAATACTGAAGCCATTCAAGACAAATCAGCACCAAACTCAACGGGCGATCGCCTGCGCGAAGCCCGTGAAAACATGGGCCTGACTCAGCAGAACGTTGCAGAACGCCTGTGCCTGAAACTTTCTACCGTCAGAGACATTGAAGAGGATAAGTCCCCGGCCGATCTGGCTTCAACGTTTCTTCGCGGCTACATCCGTTCGTATGCGCGTCTGGTGCATGTGCCGGAAGAGGAACTGTTGCCAATGATGGCTAAACAGGTTCCTGTACGCGCTGCAAAGGTTCAGCCAATGCAGGGCTTTGCGCTGGGCAAACGGCGCAAAAAACGTGATGGCTGGCTGATGATTTTCACCTGGCTGGTGTTATTTGTGGTGGTGGGCCTTACCGGCGCATGGTGGTGGCAGAACCACAAAGCAGCGCAGGACGATCTGGTTTCGATGTCCGATCAGAACGCTGGCACCCACGCGGATAATAGTCAGTCAATTCCCCTGACAGATACTACCAGTGCTGACAGCACCCCCGCAGCGAATACCTCAACTGCGCAACCTGCGGCACCTTCTGTACCGACGGCCAATCAGTCTGCTTCAGCTCCATCAGTTCCCGCTACTAATCAGGCGGCATCTTCTTCAACGTCAAATGCGCCATCGACCTCCTCTGCGGGCGCTGGCACGCAGCCCGCGGTGGTCTCTCCGTCTCAGGCTCCGGTTGACAGTAATACCGCTGCACCGATGCCAACCAGTGCTGCCGGCGTCAGTACGCCAGCTGCTGATGCCAATGCGCTGGTCATGAATTTTACTAAAGATTGCTGGCTGGAAGTGAGCGATGCAACAGGCAAGAAACTGTTCAGCGGAATGCAACGTAGCGGTGGTAAACTCAGCCTCGCGGGGACCGCGCCGTATCGCCTCAAAATCGGTGCGCCCGGTGCTGTACAGATCCAGTATCAGGGACAGCCAGTCGATTTAAGCCGATTCATCCGTTCCAACCAGGTTGCGCGCCTGTCCGTTGGTGCAAACTAAAGCATCTTACCGGTCGCGGGTAATTCCGGAGAAAGAATATGCATAACGAAGCACCCATTATCCGTCGCAAATCGAAGCGAATTTACGTCGGCAAGGTGCCTGTTGGCGATGGTGCACCCATCGCCGTCCAGTCGATGACCAATACGCGCACCACCGATGTCGCGGCGACAGTTAATCAAATTAAGGCGCTTGAGCGCGTTGGCGTGGACATTGTTCGCGTTTCCGTTCCCACCATGGATGCCGCCGAAGCATTCCGTCTGATTAAACAGCAGGTCGGTGTGCCGCTGGTCGCAGATATCCATTTTGACTACCGTATTGCCCTGAAGGTCGCTGAGTACGGGGTGGACTGTCTGCGTATTAACCCCGGCAATATCGGTAATGAAGAGCGTATCCGCCAGGTGGTTGACTGCGCCCGTCATAACAATATCCCGATCCGCATCGGCGTTAACGCCGGATCGCTGGAAAAAGACCTTCAGGAAAAATACGGTGAACCAACGCCACAGGCCCTGCTGGAATCAGCTATGCGCCATGTGGATCACCTTGATCGCCTTAACTTTGATCAGTTTAAAGTCAGCGTGAAAGCGTCCGATGTCTTTCTGGCGGTAGAATCGTATCGCCTGCTGGCAAAGCAGATTGAACAGCCGTTGCACCTGGGGATTACCGAAGCCGGTGGGGCGCGAGCAGGCGCAGTAAAATCCGCCATCGGCCTTGGGCTGCTGTTGTCAGAAGGGATTGGCGATACGCTGCGTATTTCACTGGCTGCGGATCCGGTTGAAGAGGTGAAAGTCGGCTTTGATATCCTCAAGTCGTTGCGTATCCGTTCACGCGGCATCAATTTTATTGCCTGTCCTACCTGCTCACGTCAGGAATTTGACGTTATCGGCACGGTAAACGCGCTGGAGCAGCGGCTGGAAGATATTATCACGCCGATGGATGTTTCCATTATCGGCTGCGTGGTAAACGGGCCGGGCGAAGCGCTGGTCTCAACGCTGGGCGTGACCGGTAGCAATAAGAAAAGCGGATTCTATGAAGATGGCGTGCGCCTGCGCGAGCGCCTGGACAACCATGACATGATTGACCAACTGGAGGCACGTATCCGTGCCAAAGCGGCAATGATGGATGAATCCCGTCGCATTGATGTTCAGCAGGTTGAAAAATAATCTGATGCATGGACCAACGGGTCCATGCTCAATTTACATGGTGAGAAAAAGGCAGTGGCAAAGAATATTCAGGCAATTCGTGGCATGAACGATTACCTGCCGGCAGATACCACAGTCTGGCAACGTATTGAGCAGACTCTCAGGCAGGTTCTGGCCAGCTATGGTTACAGCGAAATCCGCCTGCCGATTGTAGAGCAGACCCCGTTATTCAAACGCGCTATTGGTGAAGTGACCGACGTGGTTGAAAAAGAGATGTATACCTTCGACGACCGTAATGGCGAAAGCCTGACGCTACGTCCGGAAGGGACGGCAGGCTGTGTGCGTGCCGGTATCGAACACGGTCTTCTGTACAATCAGGAACAACGTTTGTGGTACAGCGGGCCGATGTTCCGTTATGAGCGTCCTCAAAAGGGGCGCTATCGTCAGTTTCACCAGATTGGCGCAGAGGTTTTCGGTCTGCAAGGACCGGACGTCGACGCCGAACTGATTATGATGACCGCCCGCTGGTGGAAAGCTCTGGGCATTGCGGAGCACGTCAGTCTGGAGCTTAATTCGATTGGTTCGCTGGAGGCGCGGGCCAGCTACCGTGATGCGCTGGTTGCTTTTCTGGAACAGCACCAGGATGTGCTGGATGAAGACTGTAAACGCCGCATGTACAGCAATCCGCTGCGGGTGCTGGACAGTAAAAATGCACAGGTGCAGGCGTTACTGAACGACGCGCCACAGCTGGCTGACCATCTGGATGCGGATTCTCGTGAGCACTTTGCCGGTCTGTGTCAGTTACTGGACGCCGCAGGTATTGCCTATACCATCAATCAGCGGCTGGTTCGCGGTCTGGACTATTACAATCGTACCGTCTTTGAGTGGGTCACCAGCAGTCTGGGCTCGCAGGGCACGGTGTGCGGTGGTGGACGTTACGATGGTCTCGTCGAGCAGTTAGGTGGTCGTGCCACGCCGGCTGTTGGTTTCGCCATGGGAATGGAACGTTTAGTCCTGCTGGTGCAGGCGGTGAATCCGGAATTTGAACCGTCACGCATTGTCGATGTCTATGTTATCGCTTCAGGTCAGGGTGTGCAGTCCGCTGCGATGCAACTGGCCGAACAGCTGCGCGATATCGCCCCCTCAATGAAGATAATGACGAATTTTGGTGGCGGTAATTTCAAGAAGCAATTTGCCCGTGCTGATAAATGGGGCGCTCGCATTGCGCTGGTACTGGGCGAGGCGGAAGTGGCTAACGGTGAAGTGGTGATTAAAGATTTACGTAACGGTGAGCAGCAGACAGTCAGTCAGGGTGATGCCTCTGCCAGGCTGACCACGCTGTTGCAGCAGACAGCCGCTATTTAAGGAGAAGGTTTGCGTGGAAGTGTATAGCAACGAAAACGAACAGATCGATGCGCTGAAGGGCTTTTTTGCCCAGAATGGCAAAGCATTGGTGATTGGCGTGGTAATTGGTGTTGCCGCGCTGGCTGGCTGGCGTTACTGGAGCAGCCATCAGGATAACCGTCATATCGAGGCATCGGCGGCATGGCAACAGGTAGCCACCCGGCTTGATAACAGCAAACCAGAAACACTGGATGCGGCGACAAAGTTTGTCAGTGAAAATCCGAATACCTATGGGGCAATAGCCTCACTGGAACTGGCAAAACGCTATGTTGACAACAATCAGTTGGACAAGGCCGCCGCGCAGTTGCAGAGCGGATTGCAAGACACCAAAGATGCTAACCTTCAGGCCGTGCTCAATTTGCGCCTGGCCCGTATTCAGTTGCAGTTGAAGCAGCCAGAGGAAGCGCTGAAAACCCTTGACGCGGTGAAAGGGGATGGCTGGACGGCTATTGTGGCGGATGTACGCGGCGAAGCGCTGCTGAGCAAGGGTGACAACAACGGTGCCCGTGATGCCTGGAATAAAGGCATCGCTTCTGATGCGTCTCCGGCATTAAAAGAGATGCTGCAAATGAAAATGAATAATCTTCCGGGTTAAATTCACCACGGGTAAAACAGCCGCTACAGGCACAAGAGGGATTTCATGGAATTGCGTAAGATACTTCTGCCGGGACTGATTTCAGTTACCTTACTCAGCGGATGTTCATGGTTCAGCGGTGAAGAAGACGTCGTTAAAATGTCTCCGCTGCCAAAAGTTGAAAATCAGTTCACTCCGCAAAAAATCTGGAGTGCCTCCGTCGGTGATGGTGTAGGTGATTACTACTCCAACCTCCATCCGGCGTGGTCTGAGAGCAGTGTCTATGCTGCTGACCGTTTTGGTATTGTTAAAGCGCTGAATGCCTCTGATGGTAAAGAGCAGTGGAAGGTCGATCTGTCTGAGAAGACCGGTTTTTTCTCCAAAAATCTGTCTGCCTTACTGTCAGGCGGCGTGACCGTTGATGCAGAGCATCTCTACCTTGGCAGTGAACGTGGTCAGGTCTATGCGCTGAATACTAAAGATGGATCGATTGCCTGGCAGACCAAAGCCGCAGGTGAAGTCCTCTCCCGCCCGGTTGTCAGCGATGGCCTGGTACTGGTACACACCAGCAATGGCATGTTGCAGGGGCTTGATCAAGCCAGCGGCGTGGTGAAGTGGAGTGTGAATCTTGATGTGCCTTCGCTCTCACTGCGTGGAGAGTCGGCTCCGGCCACGGCTTTTGGTGCGGCTATCTTAGGCGGTGATAATGGTCGCGTCAGTGCAGTGATGATGAATCAGGGCCAGATAATCTGGCAGCAGCGTATCTCCCAGCCAACCGGTGCAACCGAAATTGACCGCCTGGCGGATGTGGACACCACACCAATTATCGTTAACGGGGTGGTTTATGCGCTGGCATACAATGGCAATCTCGCTGCTCTGGACTTGCGTTCTGGTCAGATAATCTGGAAACGTGAAATTGGTTCGGTTCACGATATGATCGTCGATGCGGGACGTATTTATCTGGTCGATCAGGATGACCGTGTCGTCGCACTCAGCACGGAAGGCGGGGTCACCGTCTGGCGTCAGAGCGATCTGCTGCACCGTAATCTGACCTCGCCGGTGCTCTACAATGGTTATATTGTGGTGGGTGACAGCGAAGGTTACCTGCACTGGCTTAACACCACCGATGGACGCTTTGTTGCTCAGCAGAAAGTCGACAGCTCTGGTTTTCAGACGGAACCCGTTGTTGCCAGCGACAAACTGCTGATTCAGGCGAAGGGTGGCGAAGTTTACGCCTTCACTCGCTAACTGCATTAAGCATGAGGTCTGCCACGGCTCCTGATTCGTCAGGGGCCGTTTCGTTTTTTCCGGGGCGTGGTATCCTTTACGCCGTCAGCCTGCGGGTGGTACAGCCAAAATTATCGCAATCGTCGCTGATGGCAGTTGTCTGCCTCTGTCGCGACTTACTTAATTGCCCGGACAGATAACTTCACCGTTCTGTTCATGATTTCGGCAGTACCGTCTTTTTGTCAGGCGTTTATTTTTTGCTATGAGGCTTCATATGGTACCTGTGGTCGCGCTGGTCGGGCGTCCCAATGTGGGAAAATCCACCCTGTTTAACCGTTTAACACGCACGCGAGACGCGCTGGTGGCAGACTTTCCCGGACTAACCCGCGATCGTAAATACGGTCGGGCTGAGGTTGAAGGCCGGGAATTCATCTGTATTGATACCGGCGGCATCGACGGTACGGAAGAGGGGGTCGAAATGCGTATGGCCGAGCAGTCACTGTTAGCGATTGAGGAAGCTGACGTGGTGCTGTTTATGGTCGATGCGCGTGCCGGTCTGATGGACGCGGATAAGGGGATAGCCAGACATCTGCGTACCCGTGAGAAACCCACCTTTCTGGTTGCTAACAAAACTGACGGGCTGGATCCGGATTCGGCAGTTGTGGATTTCTGGTCGCTGGGACTGGGTGACATCCATCCTATCGCCGCATCGCACGGGCGGGGTGTGACCAGCCTGCTGGAGATGGTTTTGCTGCCCTGGATGGACGAAATCGATCCACGGGAAGTGACCGAAGAAGACGAGAACGAAGCTTACTGGGCTGCGCTGGCGGCAAAAGAGAGCGGCGAGGAACCACCCGAGCCAGAAGATGACTTCAATCCGTTGGATCTGCCGATCAAGCTGGCGATTGTCGGGCGTCCTAACGTGGGGAAATCCACGCTCACCAACCGGATTCTGGGGGAGGATCGGGTGGTGGTTTACGACATGCCGGGCACCACCCGTGACAGTATTTATATCCCGATGGAACGAGATGGCCGCGAATATATCCTGATTGATACTGCCGGGGTACGTAAGCGTGGCAAAATTACCGACACCGTTGAGAAATTTTCGGTGATAAAGACCCTACAGGCGATTGAAGACGCTAACGTGGTCATGTTGGTGATTGATGCCCGTGAGGGTATTTCCGATCAGGATCTTTCGCTGCTGGGCTTTATCCTGAACAGCGGACGCTCTCTGGTGATCGTGGTCAACAAGTGGGATGGGCTGTCACAGGAAGTGCGTGATGAAGTCAAAGAGGCGCTGGATTATCGTCTGGGCTTTATCGATTTTGCGCGCGTGCACTTTATTTCTGCGTTGCACGGCAGCGGCGTTGGTAATCTGTTTGAATCCATTACTGAAGCTTACGACTGCTCAACCCGCCGGGTGAACACCTCAATGCTGACTCGCATCATGAATATGGCGGCAGATGATCATCAGCCACCGCTGGTTCGTGGACGTCGGGTTAAGCTGAAATATGCCCATGCAGGGGGTTACAACCCGCCGATCGTGGTAATCCACGGTAATCAGGTTAAAGATCTGCCTGACTCATACAAACGTTATCTGATGAATTATTTCCGTCGTTCGCTTGATGTGATGGGTACGCCGATCCGTATCCAGTTTAAAGAGGGTGACAACCCGTTTGCAGGTAAACGTAACCTGCTGACACCGAATCAGCAACGTAAACGCAAGCGTCTGATGAGCCATTTGAAAAAAAACAAACGTTGATATATTGGGGCCTTTCTGGCCCCTTTTTGTTGCCAGTCAGATAGCTTCGCGGCGGATGGATTAATTGATGACTGACGTTTTTGCGCCTGCTAATGGCAGTGGTTTTTTTTAAATTAAAGCCCGCTGTTTCGCGGGTACTCTGTCTTAACGACGACAGGAGTTCATCAAGAGTATGATATGTCCGTTTTGTCAGCAGCCCCTTAATCTGCAGGAGGGGCGATGTCTGTGCTGTCAGCACAGTATTGAATTACAGCCCATCTGTCCTGAATGCGCCCGGCCATTGCAGGTTTTAAAAGCCTGTGGTGCCGTAGATTTCTTTTGTACGCATGGACACGGCCTGATATCAAAAAAACGGGTGCGCTATATCGCACAACAATAATTTTCACTGACGACGGATGACGTTGAGTGGTTAAGCCATTCGTCTGATTTCCCCTCTACAACGATAATTATCGACTGATTAATTTCATTTTTATTATTCTGCCATCCAGTATCTTCGCCCTTTAAGAAACTATCTATAATTTAATGGAGTAAGATCGGATGTCTGCTAAACAAGGCATCTAATCTTCAGTAAAAATGGATATTTATCTGACTGAACTGTTTATTGACGGTGCAATACCTCTTGCCTGATTTAGCTAAAAATGGCGAGAAGTTTACGGTTTGTTAATTTTATGTTTATTGAATTATGAACCGCATGGTACAATTTTTGCCGTTATTTAAACAATCAATTGAGCCTTATTCTTCTTAAGGAGTATTTTTGCCATGTCCCAAATGAATGCACGGTCGTCGAAATGGCTGGGCTTATGGTGCGTTGTGCTGGGCCTGATATTTCTTGCAACCGGCCTGTTCTTTGTAATCGGTGGTGGCAAACTGATTTCACTGGGCGGCAGCGCGTATTTTCTTATTGCAGGCATCTTTACGGTTATTTCCGCTATACAGTTTTTCCGCCGTAAATCATCTGCCGTTTTCATCTTCTTACTGGTATTTATTGGCTCGGCTATCTGGGCGGTGCAAGATGCCGGCTTTGATTTCTGGCCGCTGGTTTCCCGCCTGATGACGCTGGCCGGATTCCTGCTGCTGGCGATGATCACACTGCCCGCTCTGCGCAGACATGAAGGTAAAACCTCTGTTGCCGTGCCCGCTTATGCTGTGGCTGCGGTGGTACTGGTTGGTATGGTGGCCACCCTTGTACAGATGTTTCAGCCCCATCCGACGGTGCAGGATGGTCAGACATTGCCTCTGGTGCCGGTGGCAAAAGATCAGCAGCAAAAAAACTGGGATAATTACGGCAACACGCCTGGCGGCAGTCGCTTTGTCGCGCTGGACCAGATTACCCGCGACAATGTTAAAGATCTGAAAGTCGCCTGGACCTATCACACGGGTGATACCCCCCTCAGCCCCGATGGTAATGGCGCGGAAGATCAGCAAACGCCGTTGCAGGTGGGCAACACCATTTTCCTCTGTACTCCGCATAACAATGTTATTGCCGTGGCTGCTGATACGGGTAAACAGATCTGGAAAGCAGAGATCAATGCCAAATCCTCGGTCTGGATGCGTTGCCGTGGGCTGGCATATTTTGATGCAACTAAGCCGCTGACCCAACCTGGTGCACCGGGTTCCGTTCCTCCGGCCCCGATCAGCCTCGCTGCTGATGCGGCCTGCCAGCGTCGTATTCTGATGAACACCATTGACGCACGCCTGATGGCTATTGATGCCGACAGCGGCAAGCTGTGTGCCGATTTCGGTAACAACGGCACTGTCAATCTGCGCGAAGGCATGGGTGATGCTAAAGATCCGAGCTATGTGCTGACTTCAGCACCCACGCTTGCGGGCAGCACCGTGGTGGTGGGAGGCCGGGTAGCGGACAACGTCAGCACAGATATGCCTGGCGGCGTGATGCGTGGCTTTGATGTCATCACCGGCAAAATGCGCTGGGCGTTTGATCCGGGTAAAGACGATCCTAATGCGCAACTGATGCCGGGTGAGCATTACACGCGCAGCACGCCTAACTCATGGGCACCGATGTCTTATGATGCCAACATGAATACCGTGTTTATCCCTATGGGGAGCTCATCGGTTGATCTGTGGGGCGTCAATCGTACCCGTCTTGACCATAAATATGGCGCGTCAGTGCTGGCCGTTGATGCCACTACCGGCAAAGAAAAATGGGTCTGGCAGACCGTGCATAACGATCTGTGGGATTTTGACCTGCCGATGCAGCCGAGCCTGGTTAATTTCCCGCTGAAAGATGGCAGCAGCAAACCGGCGGTGGTGATTGGCACAAAATCCGGTCAGATCTATGTGCTGGATCGTCAGACCGGGCAGCCGCTGACCAAAGTGGAAGAGCAGCCGGTTCCGCTGGCTAATATTCCCAATGAGCAATATTCCAAAACTCAGCCGCGTTCGGTTGGCATGCCGCAGATTGGTAATGAGACGCTGAAAGAGTCGGATATGTGGGGAGCCACGCCGTTTGATCAGCTGGCCTGCCGCATCAGCTTCAAGTCAATGCGCTACAACGGCCTGTATACTGCTCCGGGCACCGATAAATCACTCAGCTATCCCGGCTCTCTGGGCGGCATGAACTGGGGCAGCATGTCGACGGATCCAGAGCACAACTACCTGTTCGTTAATGATATGCGTCTGGGGCTGTGGCAGCAGATGGTGCCTGCGGCACCGGCGAAAAACGGCGCGGTAAGTAATGGAGGCGTAGCGGTTAATACCGGTATGGGTGTGGTTCCGATGAAGGGTACGCCATATGCGGTGAACAAAAACCGCTTTATGTCGCCACTGGGCATTCCCTGCCAGAAGCCACCGTTTGGCACCCTGTCTGCGATTGATTTGACAACGCAGAAAATTGTCTGGCAGGTGCCTTTGGGCACGGTGCAGGATACCGGACCTTTTGGTATTAAAATGCATGCCAAAATGCCAATCGGGATGCCTTCTCTGGGCGGATCTCTGGCGACGCAGGGTGGACTGGTCTTCATTGCCGGAACCCAGGACTATTATCTGCGTGCTTTCGACAGCGCCACGGGCAAAGAGGTATGGAAAGCGCGTCTGCCAGTGGGCAGCCAGGGTGGCCCAATCAGCTATGTTTCACCGCAAAACGGTAAGCAGTATATTCTGATCTCCGCAGGCGGTGCCCGTCAGTCACCGGACAGGGGTGACTACGTTATCGCCTTTGCGCTGGATAAATAAGCACGATGTGGTAATGGCATAGCCATCTTCGCAGAAGGTGGCTATGCGTAAACAACAGGCTGATGCCTCTGAAAACAGATTGCTGACTGGCCGTAACCCATGAGGGAAACTCAGTCAGCTCTGAAGGAAAGAATGTTTTCAGGAAGTGACGAAAGGCCTCCTGATGGGCTGTACTGGAAAAGTTGAAAATCCGACTCTGCCAGCACAGCGCATCAGGGGGCCTTTTTTATTGATATCACGACGTTTTTATTGACCGTTCTGCCACAGCTCAACCAGTTCAGCCGGGGCGAGTTCTTCCGGAATGACAATCACGATACTACCGGACTGTTGTTGCGTGGCGTAGCTGATAGCCACGCGATAGTAACGCCTGTCGCCGCTTCCGGCACAACTCTGCTCACCTTGCGGCTCTCCTAATGGCAGAGACTGGCGTAACACGTTGCAGACATGTTCACGCTCGGAGGCACTGAGCTGAGCCAGAGTGATACGTTTTGCCGCAGCCAGTTTGGGAATGTAAGCGAAACCGCCTTCACGCGCTACGTCAATCACCGCGTCGTCACTCAGTTCCGGAAGGGCGTTGCTCATAATACGCCAACCTGCTTCCAGCCATCCTCAATGGCCTGTCCGACAGAGGCGTTGAAGCGTGTCTGCCCATGTTTAATCGTGAACTGGGCAAAGGTTTTAAAGTCGGCATCCTGGGGCAGCGTTTTATCACAAACAGTATCATACCAGGCATAGCCCGCCTGCTCCCAGGCATAGCCGCCCAGAGCTTTTGCCGCCAGATAAAATGCCCGGTTAGCGATACCTGAGTTCAGGTGGACGCCGCCGTTGTCATCCCGGGTTTGAACGTAACCTTGCATATCTGCCGGTTGTGGATCTTTACCTAACAGGGGATCGTCATAAGCCGTACCTGGCTGAGACATCGAACGCAGTCCCTTGCCGTTAATTCCTTTTGCCAGCAACCCTTCACCGATTATCCAGTCGGCCTGGTCGGCAGTTTGTTGAAGATGGAACTGTTTCACCAGCGAACCAAATACATCAGACAGCGATTCATTCAGTGCGCCAGCCTGACCGAAATAAATCAGTCCGGCTTCGGTTTCGGTAACGCCGTGCCCCAGTTCGTGACCCACAACGTCCAGCGCGATGGTGAAGCGGTTAAAAATTTCCCCGTCACCATCACCAAACACCATCTGCTGACCATTCCAGAAGGCATTCTGATAATCCTTGCCGTAATGTACGGTCCCTTTCAGCGTCAGGCCTTTGTTATCCAGAGAATTACGTTGCCATGCACGCCAGAAGAAATCATAAGTTACGCCCAGATAATCATATGCTTCGCGGCTGGCGACATCATCGTTATCGGGTTGACCTTCGCTACGCACCAGCTTGCCAGGTAGCGTCTGGCTATGTCCGGCATCGTAGATTTCACGCTGGACCTGACCGGCTTGTGGCGTACTGACGCCGCCCGGTTTTACCCAGTTTTCGGCCATCAAAGTCTGAACATGGGTCAGGGTATTGCGTGCGCAGCTTTGCTGTTGACCCGAGCCATTATCGATAATTTTGCGCAGGATGTAGGGGGGAATAACACTATGCTTCATACCAGAACTCCCTGATTCTCAGAGGATGTCGTTTGAGTATAGGAAATTGAGGCCATTTTTGATCAGAGTTTTTGTGTTTAAACTTTAATCATTGACCTGTGTCATGTTCACGGATTATCAGAATTTGCCGATCATGAGCGTAGATTAAGTTGCAGTTGGATACAGGTGATTATTGTCGGTTATGACTGAGAGATTTAATAACGTAAAAGGGTAGGTCAGGGTTAAATACCCATCAGAGTCATATTTTAAAATCATAGAACAGTCACCAGCAGCCAGGCTAATGACTTTTTTTATCATTCAGTTATCAAGGCTGCCCTTTTGTATCATGCAGGAAAGCGATGCGTATGTGGTTTTAAACTGAGTTTTTTCGTGCGTTTTAGCAGGAATTAATTAAGGGTAAATGTCTTTCCGCTAATTATAAATCCAGGATGGAAAATTCAGAGTGTAAATATATCGAAAAAACGTTTCCTGATAGATATGGAGAACTGAGTAGAGTATTAATTGTGAAACTCTCAGTTGAGAATTAAACTGTTTAAATAACAGCGTTGCATAAGAACCTGAGAATATGCGGTAATATTATATTTATTTCAACGTGATGTTAAAAAATAGAGTTATTATGTTTAGTTCATGTGCCAGGTCGTGTGGCGACGTTATCCAGAACAGGAATATTTTTTTTCAGCGAATGTTGAAAAAAATATGTTGTCATAGACCAGCAACCTGTTATTGCCAAAGTATGTGAAGTCTGCCATTCAACAGAAAAAATGGTAGACGCAAATCACAGACTGGAGATGCAAAACAGTATGTTACTGGTTAATAAAAGAGCGCTTGAAAAAAGGGTTGTCGGTCTAAAAAATGAAATTCATAAGTTAAATTCAAAGTCAGAAGAAATAAGAGGAAAGATTAAATCAGAAAGTGCAGTGCTTGATTGTCTTCGAATTAAAAAAGGAAATCTAAGCGATAGTGCGAACAGTAGTAAGGAAGAGTTAAAGAAATCGGCACTTGAGATAAACAGTAAAAACCCAGCGCTCGAAAAAACAGGTCTTTAAATTTAAGAATGTTCAGAGATGCTTGAATAACCAGATTGCGATGCAAATCCTCGCCCTTTTCGGGTGGGGATCTCAGCAGAGAGTATAAAAACTCCAGCCTTAACGACTTCCGATGACTTTTTACAACTTTATCGTGACATTTATTTGGTTTTAACTGATTTTCTCAATGGCTTCACCGAGGTAACCTCGCTTTCCACCCAGCCATCATCCAGCCTGGTTTTCAGAATCTCGCCTGGTTTTATTTGCCGGGTTTTTTTAATCACCTGTCCGTCAGTCGCGGTGGTCACGCTGAAGCCACGAGCCAGCGTGGCCAGTGGACTGACGCCCTCCAGCTGACCGGCCAGCGTGGAAAAACGCTGTTTATCGGCATGTAAACGCTGCTGTAAAGTCTGTTGCAGTCGATAATATAGCTGCTGCATTTGTTGCTGAGCCTGATGAATTTTACTCTGAGGCTGGAAGCTTCCCAGGCGCTGCGCGGGACGTTCCAGTTGACGATCCGCCTGGCGCAGTTTGCGCTGTATAGCTTCGGCAAGACGAGCTTGCAGCTTCATCAGCGTCGTTTGCTGGCGAGCCAGTCGCAGCCGGGGATGCTGCTGCTGCAAACGATGATGCAGAAGGGCAAATTTACGACGCTGTTCAGCAAGATAGTAATCTGTCGCCATTTCCAGCCGGGTTTGCAGCGATTGCAGCTGACGCAGCAGCTCCGTCTGATTGCGACTGACCAGCTCCGCTGCCGCTGAAGGGGTGGGCGCACGCAAGTCGGCGACAAAATCACTTATGGTGACATCTGTCTCGTGACCTACGGCGCTGACGATGGGGATACGACTGGCAAAAATCGCCCGCGCCACCCGTTCGTCATTAAAGCTCCATAAGTCTTCCAGCGAACCGCCGCCGCGCCCGACAATCAGTACATCACATTCCCCACGCAGGTTAGCCAGTTCAATCGCCCGGACCAGCGCATCCGGCGCATCCACACCCTGAACCGGGGTAGGGTAAATCACTACCGGCAGTGACGGATCGCGGCGATGCAATACGTGCAGTACGTCACGTAAGGCAGCTCCGGTGGCCGAGGTAATAACGCCAACCTGACGGGCGGGATCGGGCAGGGGTTGTTTGTATCTCTGGTCAAACAAACCTTCAGCCAGCAGTTTCTGCTTAAGTTGCTCAAACTGCTGTTGCAACAGCCCTTCACCAGCAGGCTGCATACTTTCAGCAATCAGCTGATAGTCGCCACGTGGTTCATACAGAGTGATGGTCGCGCGTACCAACACCTGCTGACCATTTTGCGGACGGAAGGTCACCCGGCGGTTGCTGTTGCGAAACATGGCACAGCGCACCTGAGCAGCATCATCCTTCAGGGTGAAATACCAGTGACCGGAAGAGGGTTGGGAAAAATTCGAAATTTCAGCGCTTAACCAGATTTGCCCCATCTCCATCTCCAGCAGTTTACGCACCGTGGTATTGAGACGGCTGACGGTAAAAATATTTGCAGAAGACGGTAGCGACATGTGATTAAGATCAAATTTTAAATCATAGGGTTAATTGACCGATACTACATGGCTGGTGACAGGGATCAAGAGTTTTCAGAAATAAAGCTGGAGGCAATCGGTTACGGCCTGTATAATGCCGCGGCAATATTTTATATGTTCTCATTCACCCTGAGGTTGAGATATTGCCATGCTAAGAATCGCTAAAGAAGCCCTGACATTTGACGACGTTATGCTCGTTCCCGCTCATTCGACCGTTCTGCCCAACCCCGCCGACCTCAGCACCCAGCTTACCAAAACCATCCGTCTGAATATCCCCATGCTCTCTGCTGCAATGGACACCGTCACCGAAGCCGGTCTGGCTATTGCTCTGGCGCAGGAAGGCGGTCTGGGTTTTATTCATAAAAATATGTCGGTTGAACGCCAGGCGGAAGAAGTTCGCAAGGTGAAAAAACATGAAAGCGGCGTGGTGACCGACCCGCAAACCGTGCTGCCCACCACGACCCTGAGCGAAGTTCAGCGCCTGACTGAGCAGAATGGTTTTGCCGGTTACCCGGTGGTCAATGGCGACAATGAGCTGGTGGGCATCATCACCGGTCGTGACGTGCGTTTCGTTACCGATATGAACCAACCTGTTTCCGCCGTGATGACGCCAAAAGAGCGACTGGTCACCGTGCATGAAGGTGAAGCGCGCGAAGTCGTGTTGCAGAAAATGCATGAAAAGCGCGTTGAAAAAGCGCTTGTAGTGGATGAAAGCTTTCATCTGCTGGGCATGATCACCGTGAAAGATTTCCAGAAAGCCGAGCGTAAGCCAAACGCCTGTAAAGATGAGCATGGCCGTCTGCGTGTCGGTGCGGCGGTGGGCGCAGGAGCCGGTAACGAAGAGCGCGTCGATGCGCTGGTGGCGGCAGGCGTGGATGTGTTGCTGATCGACTCCTCTCATGGTCATTCCGAAGGGGTATTGCAACGTATTCGTGAAACGCGTGCCAAATACCCCGATTTGCAAATTGTGGGCGGTAACGTGGCAACGGCGGCCGGTGCGCTGGCACTGGTCGAAGCCGGAGTGAGCGCGGTGAAAGTCGGTATTGGCCCGGGTTCTATCTGTACCACCCGTATTGTAACGGGCGTGGGTGTACCACAAATCACTGCGGTGGCTGATGCTGTCAGCGCACTGAAAGGCACCGGCATTCCGGTTATCGCTGATGGCGGTATTCGTTTCTCCGGTGATATTGCCAAAGCGATTGCGGCGGGCGCATCTGCGGTGATGGTGGGTTCCATGCTGGCGGGTACGGAGGAGTCGCCGGGTGAGATCGAACTTTATCAGGGACGCTCCTTCAAATCTTATCGCGGTATGGGCTCGCTGGGCGCGATGTCGAAAGGCTCCTCTGACCGCTATTTCCAGACTGATAATGCGGCTGACAAGCTGGTTCCGGAAGGGATCGAAGGGCGAGTGGCCTATAAAGGGCGTCTGAAAGAGATCGTTCACCAGCAGATGGGTGGCCTGCGTTCCTGTATGGGCCTGACCGGCTGTGGTACTATCGACGACCTGCGCACCAAAGCGGAATTTGTCCGTATCAGCGGTGCCGGTATTTCGGAAAGCCACGTCCATGACGTGACCATCACCAAAGAGTCGCCGAACTACCGTATGGGTTCCTGATAACCCCTGCTTATATGCCCGGCACTGCCGGGCGTTTTAATCCTGAACCCTCAATGTGTTATTGCTCTGGAATACCCAATGACGACGGAAAACATTCATAAACACCGCATACTGATCCTCGATTTTGGTTCGCAGTATACGCAACTGGTTGCTCGCCGTGTGCGTGAGCTGGGCGTTTACTGTGAGCTGTGGGCGTGGGACGTCACGGAAGAGCAGATTCGCCAGTTCAACCCGAATGGCATTATTCTCTCTGGTGGCCCGGAAAGTACCACTGAACTTAACAGCCCGCGTGCGCCAGAATACGTATTCAATGCCGGTATTCCGGTGTTGGGTGTGTGCTACGGAATGCAGACCATGGCACTGCAACTGGGCGGTAAAGTTTCTGGCTCCAGCGAGCGTGAGTTTGGCTACGCGCAGGTTGAAGTCGGCGTCGAAAGTGTGCTGACCCGCGATATCGAAGACTCTCTCAGCGCCGCAGGCAAGCCGCTACTGGACGTGTGGATGAGCCACGGCGATAAAGTCACGGGGATCCCGGCGGGATTCGTTACCGTGGCCAGCACTGAAACCTGTCCGTTTGCCATTATGGCCAACGAAGAAAAGCGTCTGTATGGCGTCCAGTTCCATCCGGAAGTGACTCATACCCGTCAGGGGCTGCGTTTGCTGGAACGCTTTGTGCGCGATATCTGCCAGTGCGAAGCCCTGTGGACACCGGCAAAAATTATCGAAGATGCGGTGGAGCGTCTGCGTGAGCAGGTGGGCAATGATAAAGTGATCCTCGGCCTGTCAGGCGGGGTGGATTCTTCGGTGACGGCAATGCTTCTGCACCGTGCGATTGGCGATCGCCTGACCTGTGTCTTTGTCGATAACGGTCTGCTGCGCCTGAACGAAGCCGAGCAGGTAATGGATATGTTTGGCGATCATTTTGGTCTGAACATTGTTCACGTTCCTGCCGAGGCGCGTTTCCTTGATGCGCTGGCCGGTATTGACGAACCGGAAGCCAAGCGCAAAACCATCGGGCGGGTATTTGTCGAGGTCTTTGATGAGCAGGCCACCCGGCTGACGGACGTTTCCTGGCTGGCACAGGGGACAATCTATCCGGATGTGATTGAGTCTGCGGCCTCTGCCACCGGTAAAGCACACGTAATCAAATCGCATCACAATGTTGGCGGTCTGCCAAAAGAGATGAAGCTGGGCCTGGTTGAGCCGCTGAAAGAGCTGTTCAAAGATGAGGTGCGTAAGATTGGTCTGGAGCTGGGGCTGCCTTACGACATGTTGTTCCGCCATCCGTTCCCGGGGCCGGGGCTGGGCGTACGCGTGCTGGGTGAAGTGAAAAAAGAGTATTGCGATCTGCTGCGCCGTGCCGATGCCATTTTTATCGAGGAGCTGCGCAAAGCGGAGCTGTATGACAAAGTCAGCCAGGCATTCACCGTCTTCCTTCCGGTGCGTTCGGTCGGGGTGATGGGCGATGGACGCAAATACGACTGGGTGGTGTCATTGCGCGCGGTGGAAACCATCGACTTTATGACTGCGCACTGGGCGCATCTGCCCTATGAGTTTCTGGGCCGCGTCTCTAACCGTATTATCAATGAGATCGACGGCATTTCCCGCGTGGTGTATGACATCAGCGGTAAGCCGCCAGCGACGATTGAGTGGGAATGATTTTTCCTCTGGCTAAGACCGGCACTAATCAGCATTAAACAAACTAAGTCCGCATTAATGCGGGCTTTTTTAATGCCTGGTCTGGCGCTGTCTGGCAAATTTTCGCATCACCAGGCACCCCGTTTCTGTGGCATGGTAGAGGGTACGATTTGAAGCTGATGCCATGTCTGGTACTCAATACCATGCCGGTGGCCAGAAATCGAAGTCAGACGCGCACCAGGTTCGCGAGATCACAACCCTGTTGTGTGACCAGATATTCAGGTGATCAAGGTAGTCCGCCGCTATGGCCTGTACCGAACCACCCTTAACAAGCACGTTGGCGTTATTACGCCGCGCCAATGAGGAATTTGCATGACCCAGCAGCTGGAGACTGCAGACAGCGTGCGCCGCAAGGTAGCACCTCGTACCGCGCAGAAACATAAAGCCGAATTTGGCCAGTTCATGACGCCTTCGAGCGTGGCCCGCTTCATGGCATCGTTGTTCCCACCCAGCACCCAGCAGATCTGCCGTCTGCTGGATGCTGGTGCGGGGGTAGGCGCTCTGTCTTGTGCCTTTCTTGATCGTTGCGGGACGGGGGAGTTTAGCTTTAAGTCGGTTGAGGCGACGGCCTGTGAGGTCGACGAGAACCTGTGCAGCCATCTTGCGCAGCACTTAGGCGGATACAGTGATGTGAAGCCCCGCATCATCGCGGGAGATTACATTAAGCTGGCTACTGCTGAGGGGCTGAAGGATCGAGGCTATACCCATGCGATCCTCAATCCGCCGTATAAGAAGATCAACAGCCAGTCAGCTCATCGGCTGGCATTGCGCAGTGTCGGCATAGAAACAGTGAACCTTTATTCCGCTTTTGTCGCACTTGCCGTGGGCGAGGCAGCGCCAGGGGGGCAGATCGTTGCCATCATCCCACGCAGCTTTTGCAATGGGCCGTATTACCGCCCGTTTCGTGATTTCATCCTTGCGCGGGCAGCGATCCGTCACATGCATCTGTTTCAGTCGCGCAACAAAGTTTTCAGTGATGACGAGGTGCTGCAGGAAAACATCATTATCCGTCTGGAGCGTGGTGGGCTGCAGGAGTCGGTCACGATTTCAACTTCCACCGATGACAGCTTTTCCGACCTGACCACCCACCAACATCCGTTCGACCGGATCATATTTCCGGATGACCCGGAACGATTTATTCATGTGCCGACCACGACTGAGAAAAGCGCTATCGAACTGTCACCTGCCGTGCGCTATTCGCTGGCCGATATTGGCGTGAAGGTATCGACCGGACCGGTAGTTGATTTCCGTCTGAAAGCGCATCTGCGAGATATGCCAGAGCCGGGCACCGTGCCCCTGATTTACCCCGGGCACCTGAGCATGACAGGCTCCCTCTGGCCCATACCGGGCTTGAAGAAGTCCAACGCGATCATGAGAAATAACGAGACGGAAAAATGGCTTTACCCAAATGGGTTCTATTGCGTGGTGCGCCGTTTCTCATCGAAGGAGGAAAGACGCCGCGTAGTGGCGAGCCTCATTGATCCTGCTGCCTTTGGCGATCATGCGGTGCTGGGCTTCGAAAACCACATGAACCTGTTTCACGAGAATAAAGGCGGTCTGCCCGAGGCACTGGCCCGCGGGCTGACCGTGTTCCTGAATACGACAGCCGTTGATGAGCACTTCCGGCGCTTCAACGGCCATACGCAGGTCAACGCAACCGATCTCAGGCTGATGAAGTACCCGAGCCGTGACACCCTGACCGAGCTTGGCGAGTGGGCCATGCAGCAAGGAACGCTCACGCAAGACCTGATCGATAGCAAGCTGGGGACCCTGACGGTATGAAAGATAAGAACGATTACATTGAGGCCGCGCAGCAAATCATTATGTCCTGCGAACTACCGAAGGCGCAGCATAACGAGCGCTCGGCTCTTCGCCTTCTGGCCCTGCCCAGCAGCTTCGAAGCCCATGCCCGGCACGACAGTCTTGTTGCTTATCTGGCAGAGCGTGAAACCCTGGTTGCCCGCTCTGCCAAAGTGCGTGAACGGCCCCGTATCGAGGTTGAAATTGCAGCGTGCGACTTAATTCACTTCAACGGCGTCCGCTTCCCCGGGCCGTGTCCGGCGGGGGACTGAGGCAATGGCAAACAGCCAAATCCATCCGCAAGGCTGGATTTCTCTTTTGATAGCACCAGAACATGAAGAGCGGGCCAGGCGAATGCGGGCCGAACGTGATCGTCAGTATGGAAACATCTACACCGAGGCGACTACTGATGAACGATGGGTGGGTGACCTGGGCGAGATGGTTTTTAACTCGTGGTTTAAGCATGAGGGCATCCAGGACTTTGAGTGGGTGCTGGACGATGCGGCCGGTAAGCCTGATTTCGTGACGGCACTGAACGTTCGCGTCGGCGTCAAGACGGTGAAACGCAAAGTCCCGCCCCGTGAGGATTATACCGCTCAGATTACGGCTCGCCATGCGGAGGAACCCATCGACCAGTTCTTCTTCATGACCTACGAGCTTGCAAAGCGACGTATGTGGTTGTTGGGTGGTATCAGCCGCGAGAGCTTTCTGCAGCAAGCTCGCTACTACGGTGCCGGAGAATCGGTTCATGCTAACTACAAAATCCGACCAGGGCATGAGATTTACAACATTGAGATCGCTAAGTTAATTTCGCCCAGGACGTGGATTAAAACGGTGGCCTGAATTGAGTTAAGTGGCCCGACAATATTCTGTTCAGGCCGCCTGCACCACACACGTAGATATTGGAACTCTGCTCTTTGTAAGGAGGATGGTGCCAGTGAAAGGCAGATCGGGTTAGCGGACCGGGCCTTTCCACCGAGGTGATTATTGTCCCCAAATGCAGCGAATTCAGAGCGGTTAAAAAACAAACTGAAGAACGATGACGTCCGGACAGCGAAAGTCGACTCAGATATTCGGGAGATATCCCCATTGTAAAAGCGGTTTAGCCTGACGCCCTGAATGGCGGTAAAAATTTATTGCGCTTTCCCAGTGGTCGAAGGGAAATTTTACCACTTCACTGTAATAGCTTGATTTCATCAGTTTCCATATATCCCTGAACATGGCATGCCATTGAATCACATCAACATTATTCAGGTGATTTCGAATGTGGAACCAGTGAACGGTCGGGAAACGATCTCGCTGGCGGAAAGATTTGCCGGATAACAATCCATAGCAAACGAACGTTGCGGACGAGACAAGTTATTGCAAGATAATTTCAGCAAGTTCTCCACCTACAGCATCAAAAACCAGATCGGAAGCTGCAATAGCTTTTTGCACCGCTGCACTGTCGTGTTGTGAGACAGGGATAATGCCGCATTCACTCAATCTTTTCGCGTGAAGCGGTGACCGATGAATCCCTGTTACCTTTTTGCGCCGAAGCGAAGCGCCCATTGTCCGAGCAGGAGTGCGCAATCTGAAGCGGCAGCGGTCAGGAGTATATGTCTGTCAGCAGGAGGATACAGACGTAGCATCATTAATGCGGCAACGGGGTTGATATATGCCCGCGCTGCCAGTTCGTTACTGATCTCTTCGGCTACAGGAATTGCGTATTCAACAGGGCAGTCGACCAGTGTTTGCCATGTCCCTTCTCCACGCAGCGGTAATACTCGCTGCCCTGTGAGATACCTGTGGGAGTCCGGTGCTGCTGTGACATAACCGACTCCTTCATAACCTGCAACCATGGGAAGTGTGATCCGGTGATGATAATCACCCGTCACCGGAATAAGATCGGAAGCATTAACCGGTGAAAAGAGCATTTTCACTCGCAACACACCCTGCCTGTAGGGTTTGAAGTCTCTGTTCTCCAGTTGCATGATTTTTTCTGGCACACCAAACTCGTTGTAGCAGATGGCATCGTTACGCATTTCAGGAGCCTTACAAAGGTTGTATAAAACGGTTATTAAATGAGGTCTGTGGTGAGTATTCAATTTTAATTGTTGACGAGCATTGCTGATTATTTTTTGTTAAAGACTTATGGTGTAAATGGATTGAAAAAAGAAATCGGCCATCAGGCTGGTTATCAGGGGGAGTTGGATGGTAATACGCTGTCTTTGTACAGAAAAATATTACTCCCATCAATTTTATAAGAGGGCGATAAGATGAAAATCATAGGCGAATTTTTTTGGTTTTACTTATCACATCCTGTCACATAAATGATCCACGGTCAGAAATTCATCGTGCTGATATCACAACCGTTGATAATCAGGTATGTGTCAAATTACCTGATTCTGAGGGAGAAAAAATATCGTCATTGACCATTAAGGAAATCGGTAATGGTAAGCATTTTTTAGATAAGGAATTTACAGCGAAAATGCTGTTGAAATATATTCAGATAAATGTGTTCCTGTTTTTTGTTTTGAATTCGAGGATGGTAAGAAATATGTTTTTTCCGTTAATTCAATACGAGAAGGTGAAGTTGCCAGAAGCGGAAATAGCTATAGTGTGACATTTTATTTATGGCGGGATAAAGAGACGTTAGAGGTGGTGGATATTAACTGGTCTCTCAGCGAGTTTATCTGTTGATAAGATAAATCCTTCTGCCTTCGTGGCAGGAAGTGGCTGTCTCAGAATATAAACGCTGCGATCATTACTCCAGCTCGAAAACAAGAGCTGAAACTACGTCAGCCTGCTTTTATCACCGCTGTTTAGTCATCAATGGATGGTTACCTCACTCCACCCGGGCGGCTGAGAGGTGACCGGTAAACGGGTCACCTTGTTCTCTTATACAGATGACTGAAGGGGCTGTATCGCTCTGGCTACGGCGCTTCAAATCTGCCTGACCTCAAGGCCCGGAACGAAAGACTCCAGCTTTGAGATAACATCCTCTGAGGTTCTGGAGCAAATTAACACCATTTTCTTACCGGTTTGCGCCAGCTCCTTTAAATGCCTGCCCATTTCAAGCCCTGTGCTGGGAATAATATGAAAACCCGAAGGCGCAACAATATAGATGGTTTCGCAACTGATATAGACATCGGGTAGCTCACTACGACGCGACAGATCTGAAAAGAAGTCGGTGAAGCTGATGGCACAACTGTTGCTCTTAATGATCTGTTCCTGCGAGGTAATAAAGGTAATTTCCAGAATGTTAGTGTTATTTTCCCGGCGATATGCAGTCACCAGACGGTCACCTCGCTTCATCAGCGATGCGGCAGCCTGCTGTCCTCCATGACATTGCGGATCGGTGAGTAACTGTTCAAAACTGAACGGCCTGTCATCGCTCCTGATCAATACCCGATCGGAATTAATATCAATTTTGAATTCAGTTGCGCCGCCATGCCTGAAGGCATTAATCAGTAATTCAGCGGCGATGTCCCTGATGGCAATGCCAACATCTTTACCCCAGACGTCAAAAATATAACTGAGCTCGACTGCGTCGCAGATTTCAGATATGGCAGCGAGGTCGTTTTGCATAACCGATCGGTTAACCTGTGCCAGCGGAACCTCATTTCCCTTGTGCAGAAAATCACAAAGCGGGCTTTTGATTGTCTGCTGTAAGTGCGCACGAAGTTCTGCCAGTTCGCGCCAGCGATTCAGCATCTCCACCGTAAAACGTACCTCATCGGTATCGATGGTTTTGGCATGGGTTTCGCACATCCAGATGCCGTTGCTGTAGTCTGACAACAGACTTTTGTCGAATCTGGAAATATCCAGGCGTCTGCGTGCGCCTTTTCCCTGCGATGCGGCACAAATATGCGCCGCATTCCCGGTATTGGCTGTCTGAGTGGCAGACTCCAGTGAAGGGCCGGACGTCGAAATATGACAACCCGGAAAGGAACAGACATAGCCAGCTCGTGCAGCGAGTTTTGCAATCGTATCCTGGCTGAAGTTTTCGCGCATGTTAATACCTTCAAAGATAAGCACAATGGCCTTGCTGACAGCGAGTCAACATGGCACAAAAATGCGGTTGCCCCGTTAAATGGCGCGGTTCTCTTAATGCAGCAGAAAAAGAGTGGCAAGGCCAAGGAAAATAAAGAAGCCCCCCGTGTCGGTCAGTGCGGTAATCAGCACGCTGGAACCGACCGCCGGGTCGCGTTTAAGTTTGATCATAATCAGCGGGATCAGCACCCCCATCAACGCAGCCAACAGCAGGTTCAGCATCATTGCCAGCATCATCACACCGCCCAGTGACGGATTGCCATACATTGCCCAGGTGACGCCCCCCATAATCCCTCCCCAGAACAGGCCGTTGATCAACGCCACGCCCAGCTCGCGGGCAATCAGAAAGGTAAAATTGCCGGGCTCAACCTGATGCAGTGCCAGCGCCCGTACAATCATGGTAATGGTCTGATTACCGGTATTGCCGCCAATACCGGCAACGATGGGCATCAATGTTGCCAGCGCCACCAGTTGGGAGATTGTATCTTCAAACAAACCTATCACCCTGGATGCGACAAATGCGGTACACAGGTTAATTGCCAGCCATGTCCAGCGGGTTTTTACGGCTTTTTGTACCGGCGCAAACACATCTTCGTCGGGATTCACCCCGCCCATCTTACGGATGTTGCTGTCATTCTCTTCGTTGACCAGGTCGATGACGTCTTCCACGGTAACCCGGCCCATCAATTTGCCTTTGGCATCGATTACCGCAGCAGAAATCAGATTGTAGCGCTCAAACGCGCCCGCCGCGTTTTCAGCTTTATCATCGATCCGGAATGTCACCGGCATATCATTCATTGCTTCTGCAACCAACATTTCTGGCTGGTTAAGCAGAATATCGGTCAGTGACAGTTCGCCCAGCAACATATTGTTTTCATCGGTAATAAACAGCTTATCGGTGCCGTCAGGAATTGATTTTTTTCGACGCAGGTAGCGTTGGACGGTCGCCAGTGAGACATCACCAGGCATGGTCACCAGCTTGAAGTCCATGATGCGACCCACCCGATCGCGGTCAATGTCCATCACTTCAAGCACGCGAGAGCGCTGTGCAGGCTCAAGCGATGTCAGCAGCCGACCGGTTAAGTCACGTGACAAATATCTGGCAAGGTAAACCTGATCGTCGATATCCAGGGGTTCAATCGCCCGTAGCAGGTCGCGGTCGCTCATCTCTTCGGTCAGACTTTCCCAGACACTCTCTGAGGCTTCAACCAGCACCATACCACGCCGCCGGGTCCCGATAAGCTGCCACAACGCCAGGCGTTCATCCCCGGGCAGTGCCTCCAGCAGGTCTGCGAGGTCAGCCGCATGAAGCAGGGTGATATAGCTTTTTATCTCCTTAATGTGTTGCTCGTGTGCTTTGCTGTCGGTTTCACTCTTTTCAGGAGACCGTTGTAGCAGGGTATCAACGAGGTCACTGTCGTTAAGCAACAGATTAAGAATACGGGCACGGATTTCAGAGAGTTGCTGGGCGTGTGAGTGAATGACAGACATAAAAAATTCCCTTGTGCCTGCGAAGGCTGCCGCTGGAGTTAGAGGCTGTCCCACCAGCTGGCGGAGCAGGTTTAAGTATGATTTAAATCAGGTGAAACAAAAAAGGTTGCGCTGACACGTACAACCAGGTGAGACATGCTGACCGTCAACCTCACTCTTTGCTGGCGGTAACGGGGGCGGCGATATCCTGCTTTTTCTGTTGATGGTGAGCGATAGCACCGGGCACAACATAAATCAGTCGCCCCAGTAAGATGATAAAGCTTACCAGTAATATAATGCGGGTCATCCGGCTGGTTGTTTTACGTTTTTTGAATGGCATAGCGTGGTTCACGCAGTTAATCCCGAAATTAGCCTGAAGGCGAGAGTGCCATTTAGTCACAGCTTGACTAATGGGTCAATGTCAACCGCCAGCCGTCTGTCAACATGGCTGACGAAGGATAGATTGCCAATTATAAATGATGGCTGAACAGCCGGCATTCCAAAAGAAAAAAACCTGTTATTGACTTAAGTCAAATTATATAAGCTCATTATGCTTAGTATTGCGCACTATCCATCTGGTCATGCCTGAACACCCACCCTTGTTTGGGTATACCCAGTTCAGAAAACCTGTAAATAGCTCAATGAACCTCTCCCTATGGCTTAACCGTTTTTCCCGAAGTAATTGGGGATTAGCTTTACTTTTGCCTCTGTTGTTAATGCCTGTCGGTGAGGCTATGGATGTCGGACGGCTATTTCTACCTGATCTATTTCCCGCTGGCTCTGATGGTAGCGATGCTGCTGGTATTTGACTGGAGAGCTGTTCCGGGCATTATTCTTAGTCTGAGCAGCAGCTATTTTTTCCGTTACGATATGATGCAGGCGATCATAATCGTTGGCATATTCCTTCTGACTCTGCTGTGTGGCTGGACGGGTTATCGCTTGCAGACGTTGCGCAGATGGCGTGTGGATTATGGCAATCTGGAGGTGATGCCGGCACGTTTATTCTGGCTGGTTTTTTTTGTTCCCACCCTGCTGACCTCGCTGATGCAACTGATGACCTCTCTTGGTTTGCTGCCCTTATACCAGTCCGTCTTCTCGCGTGAGCCTTTTTCCCTGCATGCGCTGGTCAATTTGCAGTCCTTACAGCTGACCTGTCTGACCATGATTCAAATCTGCTATCTATTTATTCGCAGCCTTCGTAACCCGCGATTTATTTATCTCTGTTACCTGCGCATCAGGTCTCAGTCTTCCCCCAATGTCAGGCTGATGGAGTATCTGCTCTGGTGGGGTGTGATCGTTTTTTTTCTGGTGGCGCTGACCCGCGTCAGTGAACCTCAGCATAATCTGCTGAACACCGACTACGGCCTACCCTTACTGCTGCCGTTGATGCTTTGGGCGGCGGTGCGTTTTGGTTATCTGTTTACTTCGCTCAGTTGGGGGATACTATTGATTGTCCTGTATCAGCTCCACGAACGTTTTATAAATATATCTGTTGATCCCCGATATTTATCGGTGCTGTCGGCCAATCTGTTGGTGTTCAGCCTGAGCATTTTGTTTATCTCCGTCATCAGTTCACGACAGCGGCGTACCATCGCCAGAGTCAGGGCGGCAGCCTTGAATGATTCCGTCATGAACTTGCCCAATCTTCGGGCGCTGAATAATGCACTGAGCAGCCATCCATGTTCCACGCTCTGTTTTATCAGTATTCCCGATCTTGATCGTCTCACCCGGACATACGGTTTACGGGTGCGCATTCAGTACAAACGTGGGCTGGCAAACTATCTCAAGCCTGAGTTACTTCCGGGGGAGGAGGTTTATCAACTGCCGGGATTCGATCTGGTTATGCGCCTGACTGACAGGGAGCATACGGCAAGAATCGAAAACATTGCGGCCAGGCTGAAAGACTATCACCTGAGCTGGAATGGCCTGCCCATCCATACTCAGTTGGGTGTCAGTTATTGCTGCGTCCGTCCACCCGTATTGCACCTTTATGAATTGCTGGGGGAAATGGGACGTATGGCAGAAGTCTCGCTGACCAGTGGAATGGCAGAAAACCTGCAACAAAATATCAACCTGCCGGTGCAGCACCAGATCACCAAAAAGATCGCATTGTTAGATGAGATCCAGCTGGCGCTGAGGACGAATGGTTTCCTGCTGATGGCGCAAAAAAACTGTGGTATTCGGGGTGATGATTATTACGAAATCACGCTGCGGATGCCGGACCGTAATGGCGGCCTGGTGCAGCCCGCTGAACTCTTTATGGTGATCAATGAGTTTGGTTTGCACTGGGCGATCAACCGGTGGGTTATCGCTACCACGCTGGCTTTTATTGACCGACATCGGGAAACCATGCCGGGGCTGCGGGTCTCAGTCAATTTGTATACTGCCAGTTTGTGTCGACCCAAACTGGCGGGCG
Source organism: Erwinia papayae (assembly GCF_058241465.1). Lineage (NCBI taxonomy): Bacteria > Pseudomonadati > Pseudomonadota > Gammaproteobacteria > Enterobacterales > Erwiniaceae > Erwinia > Erwinia papayae. Next base: position 28,967 of record NZ_JBZCHT010000002.1, on the reverse strand, counting down.
AGGTAAAAGCGTTGTTAGCGCAGTTCGATGTCGAAGCATGGCAGCTGATTCTGGTGCTGGCAGAATCACCCATTCTCACCGACTACAGCTGGGGAAACAGTTCCATAGCCCAACTGCGACAGCAGGGAAGCCGGGTGGCGATTAATAATTTTGGCAGCGGTTACTCCAGTTTCGCCAGTCTGAAGGATGTACAGGTTGACATGCTGACCATTGACGGCAACTTTGTCTGCAACATGGCGAACAACAGCCTCGACAACCAGATTATTGAATCAATCTGTGCGCTTGCCAGACTGAGGAACATGCAGGTGGTGGCGAAATGCGTGGCGACTGAGGAAGTCGCCGGTGTGTTACGCAAGCTGGGAGTGGATTACTTGCAGGGGCCACTTTTTGGCCAGCCCTTCAGTCTGGAAGACCTGACCGGTGAGAACCCAGATAAATCGGACAAAAATTATCAGGGCATCAGTCTTTGACCAGCTCTTTTTGCGCCAGTAAAGTCGCAAAGCGCATGGAGATACGATTGCCATGCTCATCGGTGCGGTGCAACTGACCAAACTCTTCGTTGTACTTCAGAATATGCCAGTTTCGGTAATATGCGCTCAACTCCCCGGATTTAAAGGTAAACGGGAAGCCGACATGACAGGGACTGTCCGGGGTATCCATGGCGGCAACAATCAGGTTGTAGCCGCCGCGAACCGTACTGGCCTGCATATCGGCAATCAGTTGTGGGATGGTGGCCGGTTGCAGAAACATCATCACCACCGTTGAAATAACCAGCTCCCATGCGCCGTTAAAACGCAGGTTATTGAGATCTTTTTCTGCGGTGGTGATGCTGCTCAGCCCTTCATCCCTGATAATCTGCTCAAGGCGAGCCAGGCTGTCTCGGTTGCAATCCCAGGCGCTCACCTCAAACCCTTTCAGATTAAGATACAGCGCATTGCGGCCATTACCGCAACCCAGGTCTAAAGCCCGTCCGGGAACCATCTGTCGTACCGCTTCCACCACTTCAGAGTGCGTGGCGGTCAGCCGATATTTTTCCGTGTAGTAATTATCTGCTCTGGCATTCATTCGTCAGTTTGTTCCTGAATTTTCAACTGCCAGCCGGTCACCTCTTTCCAGTAACTCTGCTCACGCTCCAGATCGAGCTGCACCAGGTTATTCTGGCTGAAATAGTCACGAGGAAAGGTGAGCGTCCAGTGGCCGTCGTCGGTTTCCAGTTGCAGTGAAGAGGGGGTGGTGGTGGCCTGACGCTGATTATTAAGCAGCGCACCCAGGCGCAATAAAAATACCAGCGGCAGAAACTGTTTCTTTTTGAACAGCGTCAGGCGCGGCATGTCGTCAACCTTTATTGCCTTGCGGTGGTAGCGCACCAGCGTGGCCAGCAACGTCTGCTGGTCCTGGTTGAAGCCGGGCAGATTGGTATTTTGCAGAATGTAGGACGAGTGACGTTGCAGACCGCTGTGGTTAATAGTCAGCCCAACCTCATGTAACATCGCCGCCCATTTCAGCAGGGCAGAGAGCTGAGGGTTAGCCTGTTTCGGATTCTGCTCGCGCCACTGCGCATAAAGCAGCTCGGTCGTCTCAAGCACGCGCCGGGCCTGGTCACTGTCGATAGCGTAGTGGTTAGCAAGGCTTTGCGCCGTCCGGCTGCGGATATCCTGATGACGAAAACGGCCTTCCATTTCATACAGCACCCCTTCGCGCAGTGCGCCATCAGACAGGCGCAGTTCCCGGATAGCCAGCGCATCAAACACCCCGCAAAGGATAGCCAGCCCCGGAATAAACACCGCCTTGCGCTCATCAGACAGTCCCGGCAGGCTCAACGCATCAAAGGATTTGTGTTTGATGGCTTCATCGTAGAGCTTATCCAGCCGTTCAGGGGTGATTAACTTTTCTTTTTCGCCCATCGCCAGCAGAACTTCACAGGCGGCTTTTATGGTTCCGGAGGCACCCAGAGCATATTGCCAACCCATCAGGCGATACTGCCATGCCAGCGTTTCCAGCTTCTGTCTGGCCGCCAGCCGCGCCCGGCGAAAGTTCTCTTTACTGATTACGCCGCCAGGAAAATAGAGGTTCGCAAAACTGACGCAGCCCATGCGGCGGCTCTCCACCAGGCGAGGCTCAAAATCTTCACCAATGACCATTTCAGTCGAACCGCCACCGATATCGATCACCAGCTTACGGCCTTTTTCCGGCTGGGTATGCTCGACGCCCATAAAGATCAGGCGCGCTTCTTCATGGCCAGAAATGACTTCAATCGGGTAGGGGATGACTTCGGCGGCACGTTGCAGAAACTCCTCAGCGTTGATCGCCTGGCGCAGCGTGTGGGTGCCAACAATGGTGACGTTGGCGGGACTGAAGCCCTGTAAACGTTCGGCAAACAGAGCCAGACAGGCAAGACCACGCTGAATGGCTTCTTCACTCAGGATGTTGTTGTAGTCCAGACCGTCAGCCAGGTGTACTCGCTGTTTCAACCTGCCGAGCACCTGCATGGCACCATCGACCACCCTGGCAATCACCATGTGAAAACTGTTCGAACCTAAATCGATCGCGGCAAATTCCTGCGGTTTAGGCATTTTTTTCTGGGATATTGGCATAGTGAGTTAGTCAGGTTGTTCCAGAGATTTGATGTAATCGTAAATAGCCAGCTGCGCGCGTACCTTACGACGGTTGCCGCGTGGTACATAACGATTGCTGAGTTCTTTATCCACGAAGCGTGCCTTCAGGGTATCACTGAACAGAATGGCAATGATATCCAGCACCCGGCGTTTCAGAATGGGGTCAAGAATCGAGACGGCGACTTCAATCCGGTAGTCGATATTGCGCGTCATCCAGTCGGCAGAGGAGAGAAATACCTTACTGTCACCGGCATTTTCAAAAACGTAGACGCGATCGTGCTCAAGATAGCGATCCACAATACTGATAACGCGAATATTTTCGCTGATGCCTTCCAGATTGGGGATTAGTGAACACATACCACGGATCAGCAAATTGACCTTAACACCAACGCTTGAAGCGGTATAAAGCCGGTCAACCAGCCCTTTATCCACCAGGTTATTGACCTTCAGAGTGATGCCTGAAGGAATGCCCTGCTGCGCATTGGCAATTTCCGTATCAATAAGTTGATAGAGCATCTGGCGTGAGTTTTGTGGTGAAACCATCAGATGTTCAAAGTGCACCGGGCGGTAGGGATTTTCGATAAAATTAAACACGCGACGCACTTCATTAGTGATACGTGCATCGGCGGTGAGCAGCGAATAATCGGTGTATATCCTGGCCGTTTTCTCATTAAAGTTGCCGGTGCCAATATGAGCGTAGCGGACGATCTCATCATTTTCGCGACGGGAAATCAGAAACAGCTTGGCGTGAATTTTAAGGCCGGGTGCGGAAAAGATAACGTGCACGCCGGCCTCAGTCAGCCGTTTTGCCCAGTGAATATTTGCTTCTTCATCAAAGCGCGCCTGAAGCTCGACCACTACGGTGACTTTTTTACCGTTGTAAGCCGCGTGGATCATGGCATCAATAATGCGCGAGTTTTTTGCCACCCGGTAGATGTTAATTTTGATCGCCAGCACCGCTGGGTCGAACGACGCCTGGCGTAACAGCTCCAGCACATGCTCAAAGGTGTGATAAGGGTAATAAAGCAGCACATCGCGGTTACGGATGGCGTCAAAGCCGTTACGAAAGCGATCAAACCAGATATGGCGTAACTGAGGCAGCGGTCTGTTAACCAGATTCGCTTTTCCCACATTGGGAAAGCTGATGAAATCCTTGAAGTTATGATAACGGCCACCGGGTACGATGGAATCATAATTAGAGATATTCAGCTTCTGGCTGAGCATGGATACCATCGCGTCCGGCATGTCGCGTTGGTAGACAAAACGTACCGGTTCCGCCGTCAGGCGCTGTTTCAGACTGGAAGACATCAGCTCCAGCAGGCTGGATTCCATTTCGGTAACCAGATCATATTCAGCATCGCGGGTCATCTTCATTGAGTAGGCGTTCAGCGCATCATAATCAAAGAAGCCACGAAAAATATCGCCCAAACAATAACGCAAAATATTGTCCAGCAGAATCATTGGTTTGCGTCTGCGAGGGGTTTCCGGCGGCAGATTGATAAAACGCGGCACTTTATCGGAAGGGATCTCCAGCAACGCATAACGAATCTCTTCACCCCGAATGATCTCCACCGCCAGGTAGGTGTAATCGTCTTTGAGAAACTCAATCAGATCGGTGTCGTGGTTGATCAGAATCGGCGTGATATGTTGGCGCAGATGGTGTTTAAAGTGATGACGAAGCCAGCTTTGCTGGTTGGGGGAGAGCTGACGTTCATTAATCAGGAAGATCTGATTACGGGCCATTTCCAACAGCAGATCGTTATAAAGACCGTCAAATTCCTGGTCTGCTTTCAGTACCCTGGCCTGAATTTTTTTCAGCAGATGGCGTGGGGTATTGGGAGAGCCCTGTTCTTCACCAATCAGGATGCGGCGTTTTAAATCTGCAAAACGAACTTTGTAAAACTCTTCCAGATTATTGGAATAGATGCCCAGAAAACGCATACGCTCGATCAGCGGGTTGGTTTTATCTGCCGCTTCCTGTAACACGCGTTCATTGAACGATAACCAGCTCAACTCTTTTTCGATATACAGTTTTTCCTGACCCATTTTTACTCCGTTTAAGCAGAACCTGCCTGAAACTGGTCATTGTTCCGTAGCATTATGGCGAGAGTATGGCAGCAATGTCCACGGCGATTGTTGAATGCCTTATCAGCCCCACACGGGCTACGGGCGGGTGCCGGTGTTCTGTCACCGTGGAATGCTGATGGATTAAGGGCGGGGTAACCGGTTTCGCTGTCAGTGCCAGCCCTGGAAGGTTGCAGATTGTTTCTGAAAAATCGTTGTGCTCTTCAAACTGACACAGCGTAAAGGGCAACGGGTTCAGATGAAATACTCATCCTGCATTCTTAAGTGGTGGTGACGTGCAGGAGAGGGTTACGCGTGGCGGGGTATCAGTCCAGAGCATGTCCTTCCGGCGGCAACCTGTTGCCATCCAGCCAGGCTGCATCATCCTGCATCTTCAGACGTCCGCTGAGAAACCAGTTCACCACCAGTGGGTAGATGGCATGTTCCTGATGCTGCACCCGGGCCTTAACGTCTTCCTCTGTATCACCGTTAAATACCGGCACTTTCGCCTGTAAAATCACCGGGCCACCATCCAGCTGTTCGGTGACGAAATGTACCGAAGTACCGTGCTCCCGATCGCCATTGGCGACAGCCTGACGGTGAGTATGCAGGCCGGGATATTTCGGTAACAGAGAAGGGTGGATATTCAGCATCCGCCCGGCGAAGTGGGCAACAAAAGCCGGGCTGAGGATACGCATGTAGCCTGCCAGCACCACCAGGTCGGGGGCACAGGCATCGATCTCCTGCATCAGTTGTGCGTCGAAGGCCTCCCGGTCAGCAAATTCAGCAGGGAGCAGGGCATACGCGGGCACACCGGCAGCGCGCGCACGCTCAAGGCCATAAGCGGCGGGCTGATTGCTGAACACGGCAGCCACGCTGCCGTTGATCCGCTGTTGCTGGCAGGCATCCAGAATTGCCTGAAGATTGCTTCCGTTGCCGGACAACAACACTACCAGACGTTTCATGGATTAATGACCACACGCTCGGTGGCGTCAGAGGCGTTGATCACCCCAATTTTCCAGGCTTTCTCACCGGCATCCTGCATCAGCTGCACGGCTCTGTCCGCATCAGATGGGCTGAGAGCGATAACCATGCCCACACCGCAGTTAAAGGTGCGGTACATCTCAAAGCGGCTGACGTTACCGGCCTGCTGCATCCAGTCAAAGACCGCCGGCCACTGCCAGCTGGATTCATCCAGTACCGCCTGGGTGTTTTCTGGCAGCACCCGTGGAATATTTTCCCAGAAGCCGCCGCCGGTGAGATGCGCTATCGCATGGACATCAACCTGCTCAATCAGGCTGAGGATGTTTTTCACATAGATGCGGGTAGGGGCCAGCAGGTGGTCTGCAAGCGGTTTACCTTCCAGCATTACCGACTCCGGATTGCTGTTGCTGACCTCAAGGATTTTACGTACCAGTGAGTAGCCGTTAGAGTGCGGACCGCTTGAACCCAGCGCAATCAGTACGTCGCCATCCTGCACTTTACTGCCGTCGATAATTTCTGATTTTTCCACCACGCCGACACAGAAACCAGCCACGTCATAATCTTCTCCGTGATACATGCCGGGCATTTCTGCCGTTTCGCCACCAACCAGCGCGCAGCCAGACTGAGAGCATCCTTCAGCAATACCGGTAATCACGCTGGCCGCCGTATCGACATCCAGTTTGCCGGTGGCGTAGTAGTCGAGAAAAAACAGCGGTTCGGCACCCTGGACCACCAGATCGTTTACGCACATCGCAACCAGGTCGATACCGATGGTATCGTGGCGCTTCAGATCCATCGCCAGACGCAGCTTGGTGCCGACGCCGTCGGTGCCGGAAACCAGAACCGGCTCGCGGTATTTTTGCGGCAGGGCACAAAGGGCACCGAAACCGCCCAGTCCACCCATCACTTCCGGGCGGCGGGTCTTTTTCACTACGCCTTTGATACGATCGACTAAAGCGTTGCCCGCATCAATATCAACGCCGGCGTCTTTATAACTGAGAGAGGTTTTGTCGGTCACTGCGAAATCCCCACGCGATTTGCGGTTGTGGTGGTATGGAAAATAAAGCGCGGCAATTCTAACAGCGCAGGCAAACGTTTGCGAGTGCGTTCTTCAGCACCGTTGTGCCGGGCGTCGTTTTGTCGGAGGGGACGGGACGTGCAGAAGTGAGATTAAGTGATAGGGCTCAGGAGCCAAAAAAGGCTATAATCGCCCGATTTTTTTTCAAGCTTAACACTCCGGGAGAACAACAATGAAGATCGTGGAAGTCAGACACCCGCTGGTCAAACATAAACTGGGCCTGATGCGCGAGCATGACGTAAGCACCAAGCGCTTTCGTGAGCTTGCTTCAGAAGTGGGAAGTTTGCTGACCTATGAAGCCACTGCCGATTTAGAGACGGAAACCGTGACGATTGAAGGCTGGAATGGCCCGGTGACCATCGAGCAGATTAAGGGGAAAAAGATTACCGTGGTGCCGATTCTGCGTGCCGGGCTGGGCATGATGGAGGGCGTGCTGGAAAATGTCCCCAGCGCGCGCATCAGCGTGGTGGGCGTCTATCGCGATGAAGAGACGCTGGAGCCGGTGCCGTATTTCCAGAAGCTGGTTTCCAATATCGAAGAGCGTATGGCGCTGGTGGTTGACCCGATGCTGGCGACCGGCGGTTCGATGATTGCCACCATTGACCTGTTGAAGAAAGCGGGTTGCAGCAGCATCAAAGTGCTGGTGCTGGTGGCGGCCCCGGAAGGGATCGCCGCGCTGGAGAAAGCGCATCCGGACGTGGAGTTATACACCGCTTCCGTGGACAAGGGGTTGAACGAGAAAGGCTATATTATTCCGGGCCTTGGCGATGCGGGCGACAAGATTTTTGGTACTAAGTAATGGTCTGCTGGCGGGGGACGTTGACGCTGCGCCGGGCTCAGAATGCCCGTTCTGGCGTGGTAAAGGCGCTGACAGGCGCTGCACCTGCCGTGTTGTCCCGCGCCAGGGCTGTGTCATCTGGCTTGCGCCCGGCGGCATTGCCTGTACGCCATCAGCAACAAGGTGCCCTGCATCAAGGGCTGATAGTTTAATTTTTAGTTTAAGCCGACCTGAGAGTCGGTTTTTTTTCGGCAAAACAGAAGGGTAAACACAATGACACGTCGCGCGATTGGCGTCAGTGAGCGGCCTCCGCTGCTGCAAACCATTCCACTCAGCTTCCAGCATCTGTTCGCCATGTTTGGCGCAACGGTGCTGGTTCCCATCCTTTTTCATATTAATCCGGCCACCGTGCTGCTGTTTAACGGCATCGGCACGCTGCTGTACCTGTTTATCTGTAAGGGGAAAATTCCGGCCTATCTGGGATCCAGCTTTGCTTTTATTTCGCCAGTGTTACTGCTGCTGCCACTGGGATATGAGGTAGCGCTGGGGGGCTTTATTCTCTGCGGTGTGCTGTTCTGCCTGGTCGCGCTGATTGTCAAAAAAGCGGGCACCGGCTGGCTGGATGTGATGTTTCCACCTGCGGCGATGGGGGCTATTGTGGCGGTCATTGGTCTGGAGCTGGCGGGCGTGGCGGCAAAGATGGCCGGTCTGTTGCCTGCTTCTGGTGCGGCCGTTGAGGGTAAAAGCATTTTTATCTCGCTGGTTACGCTGGGGGTGACGGTGTTTGGTTCGGTGCTGTTTCGTGGCTTTCTCGCCATTATCCCGATCCTGATTGGGGTTCTGGTGGGCTATATCCTCTCCTGGGGCATGGGCATGGTGAACTGGTCGGCGGTAGAAGCCGCGCCGTGGTTTGCGCTGCCGACTTTCTATACACCGCGCTTTGAGTGGTATGCGATGCTGACCATCCTGCCTGCCGCACTGGTGGTGATTGCGGAGCATGTTGGTCATCTGGTGGTAACGGCGAACATTGTCAAAAAAGATCTGTTAAAGGATCCGGGGCTGCACCGTTCCATGTTTGCCAACGGTATCTCGACGGTAATCTCTGGTTTCTTCGGCTCCACGCCGAATACGACCTACGGCGAAAATATTGGCGTGATGGCGATTACCCGCGTCTACAGCAGCTGGGTGATCGGTGGAGCGGCCATTCTGGCAATTCTGCTCTCCTGCGTCGGTAAACTGGCTGCGGCCATTCAGGCGGTGCCGGTGCCGGTGATGGGCGGGGTATCTTTGCTGTTGTATGGCGTCATTGGCGCATCGGGTATTCGGGTGTTGATCGAATCAAAAGTGGATTACAACAAGGCGCAAAATCTGATCCTTACCTCGGTGATCCTGATTATTGGCGTCAGCGGCGCGACGATACATATTGGTGCGGCAGAACTGAAAGGCATGGCGCTGGCAACCATTGTGGGAATTAGCCTGAGTCTGATCTTTAAAGTGTTCAGCCTGCTGCGTCCGGAAGAAGTGGTGCTCGATGCACCGGACCAGCAGCAGAGATAAATTAACGGGCAGCGCCAGCTGCCCTGTTTTCTGCCGGTAACAAGTGCGGTAAGAATAATTAGCTTTGATCTTCCTGCGGGTCGCTTTCCGGTATCATACCTTCTTCAAGTTGTATTCTGTGCGCACGTTTCAAAACCTGTTTTCCAATATCAGTCAACGACCAGTATTTATTTTCGTCATTAACCGAGTGTTTTTTTCGGGATGGTTCAACAATATCCAGCGCCACCCAGTCAGCAATTAAAGCGGTAATAATATTTTTTCCAACCGGCCAGCTTTTATAGTATCCCGTACCGTGATAACCCAGTGCAATATTTCTTGAGATTTCACTTGATGAGTTTTCATTGATTAGATTGGGTGCGGCAATTAAGAATACTATCAGTAATGTGGTATTGAACTTTTCAGCCCCATCCCAGTTGGCCGTTTTTCTTACCTTTATTTTTCTTTTGTTGGCGCCCATTATTTTTACAACCTCAGCTACCGCATCGGAATGCTCTGAGGCTGCTTTTCTTAATCCATCAAGTTCTGTCCGCAGTACGGCATTTTCGTGACTGAGTCTGGAAAGCTCTTTTGTCACTTCGGCACTGACTGCTTCTGATGAACGAACCCACCCCTGCCGAGGCTTTAAATTGATGGTTTTAACCAGTGAAACGGAAACTTTGGCATAAAGCTCATCTTTGTTGCTCCAGAACTGCACCAGCTTATCATTCGCTTTATCTTTAAATTTCTCAATTTTCTTCTTTTTAACACTTGCTTTATCGACAAAACTAACAGGCCAGGAAGTCTTATCGTCAATGATAAAGCTCAGGGTTGGGATACCGGCTTTTTTTGCGTAATCGAATTCTTTTTCGGTGTAGCTTATTTTTTCATCGGTTTCGCTGCCGTAGCGATGGGCGATGATCAGTATGTAATAATCACTTTGTTCAATTTGCCTTTTGATCAATTCCCATTGCTGTTCATCTCCGGCACTGAACATTTCCATTCCGACGGGAATATGACCAAGTTCAAGAATGGCTTTTATGACCTGTTCTCTCTCATTTTTCAGGTCTTCATAAGTTGAACTAATAAATATCTGATATTTCTTGTCCAATTAATCTTTCCTTTAATAATAAAGCAGAGTTTGAATTTTAAAAAAAAGGATTTTTTAAAATGCCGGGAAAATAAATAATTCAATGTTATTTCAGATTTTTATGCCAGATGCTAAATAACATAGAATGTTTCAGTTATATTCGCAAGTAGCGGAGAAAGTATTATTTAAAGGTATAGTGAGTCTCACCGGAAAGTTGTGATAAACTCACGCCGGATTTAGCCGACCAACTCTGAGGTGCTTCTGAACACACCGGCACAGCTGTCATTGCCACTCTATCTGCCAGATGACGAAACCTTTGCCAGCTTCTGGCCTGGAGAGAATCCGTCGCTGATTGCAGCATTACGAAGTGCGCTGCAACAGGAACATGGCAGCTATCTCTATTTCTGGTCGCGGGAGGGCGGCGGGCGCAGCCATCTGCTGCATGCCGCCTGTGCGGAACTGTCGGCCAGAGGGGAAGCAGTGGGTTATGTTCCGCTGGATAAGCGCACCTGGTTCGTGCCAGAAGTGCTCGACGGAATGGAGCAGCTGGCGCTGATTTGTATCGATAACATCGAATGTATAGCCGGAGACGAGCTGTGGGAGATGGCGCTGTTTGATCTCTACAACCGTATTCTGGAAACCGGCAGAACGCGTCTTCTTATCACCGGCGATCGTCCTCCGCGCCAGCTGAATCTGAAACTCCCTGACCTCGCATCCCGCCTTGACTGGGGGCAAATTTACCGCCTGCAACCGCTGTCGGACGACGATAAATTGCAGGCGCTGCAATTGCGGGCCAGATTGCGTGGCTTTGAGTTACCGGAAGACGTGGGGCGCTTTCTGCTGAAAAGGCTCGATCGTGAAATGCGCACGCTGTTTATCACCCTTGACCGGCTGGATCGCGCATCGATCAGCGCCCAGCGTAAATTAACCATTCCTTTTGTTAAAGAAGCGCTGGCGCTGTAGGCCATTTTGGGTTTTGCCTGGCTTAATCTCCTGATACACCCGCCAGTTCAGAGAATCTCCAGTACATGCTCGGGGGGACGCCCCAGCCTGACCTGACCGTTGGCGACGACCACCGGACGCTCGATAAGTTTTGGGTGCTCTGCCATTGCCTTAAGCAACTGCGCTTCACTTAATAATTCATCCGCCAGATTAAGTTGCTGATAAAGGGTTTCTTTTGTGCGCATCAGCTGACGTGCGGACTGGAATCCCAATTTTTTCAGCCAGTATTGCAGGGTTTCAGTGTCGGGTGGGGTTTCCAGATAAAGCACCACCTCAGGGTTAACACCCTGCGCCTGCAACAGCGCCAGTGTGTCACGGCTTTTGGAACAACGGGGGTTATGGTAAATCTTCACATCAGACACAGAGTCTTTTCCTCCTGGCACAGGTTGTATTGGTCAGTCCGGACACGGACAGGGCGTACTACCCGGCGCGTACAGGTGGTAGGTAAGGATTATGGTGCTGGCCGGGCCGGGAATGGCAGATAAAACAGCCTGATGAGACAGGCCGACAGTCATCCCGTTTCATTATTTCTGATAAGTTCGAAAACGCTGTTGCAGCTGACGCAACTGGTCAATGCGGGCATCGTAACGCGCCTGTTTCAGGCTACCCAGCGGTACGGCGGCGCTGGCACTGCTCAGACTGCGGATGGCCTGGTCAAGCTGACCATTCAGGGCCAGGCTCTCGGCGCGTGCAGCCTGTTCTTCATCGGTGAGTCCCTGCGCGGCGCAGGCCTGCGCCAGCAGATCCCAGCCGTTGGGATCGTCTTTGTGAGCCCAGGTATAGCGGTAAAGAACCCTGCTGGCACTGGCTGGATCCTTCGCCTCAACATAGGCATTTGCCAGGTTAAGTTGAACCACTGGATTCTCGCTGGCCGCTTTGGCGGCAAGCAACAGGGCTATGGCCTGCTGTGGCTGTTTCAGACCGATATCGATATCGGTCATGATATCCAGATACCAGACATTTGCCGGCTGTTTAGCCAGCAGCGGCGCAATGATTTTTTTTGCATTTTCGTAACTCTTTGCCTGTAAAAACTGCACCGCTTTACCGTAGTGAGCGGCTGCCTGTTCCCGGGTATTCCCTTTACTCAGGCTGTCCAGCAGGTCATCAGTCAGCTGATTCTTTCCGGTGGCGTACATGCCCAATACCCGGACTTTTGCCATGTAGTAATCCTGCGAAGACTGCACTACCACCGGTTTCATCTGGCTGGCACGATTACGTGCGTCAGAGAGGCGGCTGTCAGGCAGGGGGTGGGTGAGCAGCATTTCCGGCGGTTTGGAGGTAAAACGCGACTGATCGGCCAGTTTTTGCAGGAAATCAGGCATGGCCTGCGGATCGAATCCGGCGCGCTGCAATACCTGGATCCCGATACGGTCCGCCTCCTGCTCATTTTGCTGGGTAAAGCTGATGACACCCTGCTGAGTACCGGCCAGCGTCCCGCTCAGCGCCGCCATTCCGGCCTGCGGATTAGCCATCGCCAGCAGGATCGACCCCAGCGCACCCACCCAGGTCAGTGGGGCATTGCGCTGCTGGGCTTCCATCGCCCGCGCCAGATGGCGTTGGGTGACGTGAGAAATTTCGTGAGCCAGCACCGAAGCCAGCTGGCTTTCGTTGTCGGTATAACGGAACAGGGCTGAGTGCAACACTACATTGCCGCCAAAAAAGGCGAAGGCATTAATCTCGTCATTGCTGATCAGAAAAAAATGAAAAGGGGTCTTCACGGACCAGGCGTGGGCGACCAGACGTTGTCCCAGCTGATTGATGTAGCTGTTCAGCAGCGGATCGTTAATCAGTGGGGCGCTGGCACGCAGCTGGCGAACATAAAAGTCGCCCATCTGCATTTCCTGATTAATGGAAAGCGTGTTTCCAGCGGTAGTGCCCATATCGGGGAGGTTATCGCTGACATCAGCAGAGGCTGGCAGTGAGCTGGCTGAAAGAGTAACAATGAGCGAAGCCAGTGTCGATAGCTGAGCATTTTTAAATATCCTGTTGAATTTAAATGGTTTTAATTTGTATTGAATCAAATAATTACAAATATTACCCCACGGATTACCCCACAGAACGGCGCACAGCAACGGATGCAGGAAAAAGCATGAGAACATTTTGAAGCAGGGGATTATATCAGGGATGGTTGCTGAATGGGCTGAAAGCATGGGAACAAATCGCTGCTGTGTATACCGTAGCCGGGTAACTTCGAACATAAAAAAGGCCGCAAAAGCGACCTGTTTAATATGATCTAAAACTTACTTCATGGCTCGTAACTCTGAGGTGATTTTATCACCAAGCCGCCCAGGGTATTTAATTACCACACGTCCACCAGCCCCTGTTCTTTCGGCAAGGTCAGCAAGTTCTTTCGAGTTTCGCTCTGCCCATCCTTTCGAACGCGCCCATTCTAAAATATCACTATGGTTAAAGGGAACACCTTCGCTTTTCAGGAATTTCAGCATTTCTTTTGTTCTGCTCTCATCCAGTGGATGAGCAAGCATTCCTGCCGATGAATTATTGATAACGTTTAAATGTTCTAATGCCTTTTCCAGTATCGGATTCATACTGGTAACCTCCTGTAATTAATCTAAACGTCTAATAAATTAGCACAAAGAACATACAGAAATCCCTACTTTCTTCGTGGTGAAGGTTTACGCCAGATATAAGTTTTGCTGGCTGAACGCTCACGGTCTGCCCTGCGGCGCTGTGCGGTCAGTGCACGGTAGAGGGTTTGCCGGATAATCAGGCGGTCTGTGCAGTCCAGCTCGCAGCCATCCTCCCGCATGGCTCCGGCCAGTGCTTCAGCAATGTTTTTGTGCGGCATGGATAATCCTCAAATCCCGGTAAAAGTTGCCAGGCGCTGCTTATGGGCCTCGGACATATCAAAGCTGAAATCTTCATGCTCGGCCTGCCATGTGCCGAACGCCATTAATCCCGCTATCGCCGGGTCTATCTTGTTGGCCGATTTCTTTTTGTTCGGCTTAATGTTCGCGTTGGCGTCAGACTCCATCACCACGTTACCAATCGCCCAGGCCAGAACCGGATCGCCGTTGTGCCGTATAACCCTGCGGTTTACGAACACCTCCAGCGACTTCGCTACCGGGCTGAACTTCAGATAGGTCTGCGGGAACGGCTCCACGTCGAGGCCCGCGCCCTGTAGCTGGGTGCGTAAGTGCGTGGCGTTCCAGGTATCGAAGCCTACCAGCTTTATTCCAAACACCTCAGCATCACGCAGAATATCGTCACGGATGCGGTCATAGTCGATGCAGTCACCCGGCGTGGTGCGTATCCAGCCCGATTTAGCCCACTGGCGGTAAATGGCGCGATTTTTATTGGCTACGTTGTTCAGCTGCGCTTCTGGCAGGTAGTGGCGGGTCAGCAGCCGGATTTTCCGGTCAGACGGGAACGCATAGCAGACGCTGGTAATGTCTCCGGTAGATGACAGGTCAAGCCCGGCGTAACACTCCATTCCGGCCAGGTCAGACTCGCTGTAATCGTCCTTGCAGGCGTCCCATGCGCCGGACCCCATCCACGGCGTGGCACCCTGGCACCAGATATTAAAACGCTTTGTAAGCATTTCAACCCACTGCGAGGGAATGCCTCTGGCCTTCTGGATGGTGTCAGCCAGCGCCGCACCGTCAACGGAAATATCCAGATTGGGATTGGCCTTTATCCACAACGCCGGGGAGTCTATCTCGCTTTCGTCATCCAGCTCGTAAATCAGGGCAAACAGTGATTCGTTAGTTTCCTCTCCGGCCAGTATCTGGCAACAGTAATCGTAATGCTGCTTACAGGCTGATACCACGTTGCTGCCTGCGGTGGTAATGGCGAACAGAATACCCTCGGGCCGTGCGCCCATGCCCAGCTCAAGCGCGGAGTAAACGCCGTTATCCGGGTGCAGGTGGTACTCGTCCACAATCGCCAGGCTGGGGTTAGTCCCTTCGATGGTCGCTGCTTTGGCCGCCAGTGGCCTGAGCAGGCTGTTGGACTTCGCGTAAATCATTTTATGCTGCTGAATGGTCAGGCGTTTTTTCAGCGGCTTTGATAACAGGCACATCTGGCGGGCATCGTCGAACACGATACGGGCCTGATCCCGGCTCACGGCGGCGGTGTAAATATCCTGCTGCCCGTGCTCCATCACCAGAAACCAGTTAGCCAGCATTGCGGCCACGGTGGATTTAGCGTTCTTGCGCGGCACCTGAATATAGGCGCTCTTGTATTTCCGGCGTCCGGTTGCTTTCACCCGGAAGCCCAGCAGGCAGGCAAAAGCGAACTGCTGCCACGGTTCCAGCATAATCGGCTGGCCGCGCAGCGGGCCTTTGACGTGCGGACAGAAGGCTGAAAACGCTATAAACCGCTCAACATTCTCAACGTCAAATGTATAACGGGGGTCTTTCAGGTCTGAAAAATACCGTTCCACTGCCTGTTTAACCCGTTTACAGGCCGGAATTACACCACTTTTAATGTCGCTGGCGTACTTATTCCAGGGCTGACAGTCCATCTTTCTTTTCCACGTTAACAGGTGTCCGGTTACGGCTTACCGGGTCAAAGCCCAGCAGTGCCGACATTTTTATCATGATTTTTTCAGCATCTGATTTCGCCTTCAGGGCCGGATTACTGGTGGTGGCACCCCGGGAACCCTCAACAGAAAACCCGCGCTGGGCAATATCTTCAACAGCCTTCCGGTACATTGAGTAGTTGACGCAATACAATTCCAGGCTGTTCCAGTCGGCAGGCGTCAGATCACCACGATCCGCCAGCTGCTTAGACTTTGCCTTCCACTGCTGTACCGCAATATCATCCAGATAGATGGGCGGTTTTGGGGGTCTTGCCATAATTTGTTGTTTCCCTGTGACTTTCTGCTGTTAAAAAAAATGCCGCGCGTAAAAATTTGAGGGAGCGGGTGGTGCCACCGGGTCAGGGTGTTGTCATGCCGGACACCCCCACCCTCCCGATGATAATCGTTCTCATTGATATAGTTGCATCTGCAATCATTTCACTCCTGAACGGTCAGCGGTTGCGTATCGCCTCCCGAATATCACGATCACGCTCTGACGTTCGCCTGCGCGGGCTGGCGTGCTGTCTGCGGGTGAACTGCTCACGGCTGCGGGTCAGTGCGGCCACAAGCTGCCTCATCTCCTGCTCAGTCATGGGTATACATCCAGTCGTTACGGTGACGTGCGGCTTCTTCCTGCTCACGGTACTTACCTGCCTTACGCTGCTGCTTGGTCACCGGGTCTGTGGTTGTGGTCTTGCGGGAGTGACAGGAATGACATAGCGGCTGATGATTGCTGGCAGGCCAGAACAGCACATCATCGCCACCTTCAATAGGGATGATGTGATCAACAATGGTTGCAGCCGTATAGATGTTCAGACGGAGGCAGTGAACACATAACGGGTTAGCCTTCAGAAAGACCAGTCGATACTTATCCCATTCAGGCGTATATCCCCGTTCACGGCGTCCGTCTCGTCTGGCGTTCTGCTGTCTGGATGCCGCCCGCTTATGGGTATCGCATTTGCCTGACTTCACCCGGACATTACAGCCAGCCTCACTACAGCGGCGTAAGGGTTGCCACGGCATCAGTACACTCCCACATCGCGATAGACTGACCACAGCGCGGATATAGCCATCGATACTTCGCTGGTTTCCACTTCACTGATAGTGGTGCGGTATTCATACAGCTGTGAGACGTACATCATGCAGCCCACCTTCAGGGCAGGATTGAAAGCAATCTGCGGCGGCTCGGTGTCAAAGCGTTTGCCGATATGCTTCTGACAGACCTCAAGCGCGGCGGTGATATAGGCCTCAATCAGCGTGTCTTCATAGTCATCATCAATGCGGCAGTGCAGCTTTGCCTCTGCCAGCGTGATCAGTTCACTCATGGCTTAACGCCTCCTTTGCATAACAGTTCAAGCCGCGTGTTCTTTTCATCCGGCAGGGCTGACACCACGGCATAACCCTGTCTGGTCTGGCCTTTCTGCTGCCAGAGTATCCTGCTGGCGCTGGTCACATCGGCCCGGTAGCGTATCCACATGCGAAAGGTGACCTCTGATTTTTCCGCACCGCTGGCGATAACCTCATGCCCGCTCACGCCTTTCACCTCGGCCCATACGGTGGCAGTGTCTGTCCATACCTGCTGAATCTGCCCGGACGGCAGGCGCTTTGACTTGAAATTCTGAATGGTCACGCGGTGACGCATGGTTCCGGCTCTCACTGTTCAGCCTCCCCGGACTTCTTCACGCTGAACTCCTGTTTCCATGCCTGGCTGAACTCGTCACCACCTTCACGTGGGGGCATCCCTTCGCGTTCGCGGGCTTCGTTAGGACACATCACGCCGGACTTAATGCCTTTCTCATAGGTGGCATAACGATCGGTAGGTGTGGCGCGGAGAAGATCGGCAGAGTCGAATTCCATCTGATACCGGATGCCGGGAACGGGCGAGGCCACCAGCAGGGAGGATTTAATCTGCTGCTCAAAGTTGGCAAGCCACGGACGCATGGTTATTGTAAGAAAGGCACGGCTGGCCTCACTGAAATTGCTGTAGGTGCTGTTGCTGTATTCCTGAAGGAAGATTGGCGACACGTTGAACATGCGGGCAATGTCTTCAATCGTGAAGCGTCGGGAGGCCAGCCATTCGGCATCCTGATTGCTCATGCCAAGCTGTTCGTACTCCATGCCACCTTCGAGGATGGGTGTTTTTCCGGCGTTCTTCGCACCTTTGTAACGCTCCAGTGCGTCCAGCGCCTGCTTGCCCTTCACACTATCCAGCCAGTCCTTTGATTTGACGATACCCGCTGCCATCATGCCATCTTTCATGATGCTGGCCCCGTGCCGCTGCTGGGCAAGACCAAGACCCAGCGTTTCCCGGCAGATGGTGATCGGCGAACGGCCCAGAAATCCATCGTCCGTGGCATAACGCAGATGCAGGATTTCTTCCTGTAGATAGGTGCGCACCGTGCCGCTGTAGGGTTCGGTAATGGTGTATTTATAGCGATGTTCGGCAATGCGCTCCGGCACCACTGCGCCGGGTACATACGGATATAATGATTGCGGTTGTCCATCACGGCCCCATTGGATCACCGCGTAGGCGTTACCGTTCAGCAGGCAGTGGCGCATCATGGTACGTTTGAACTGGTAGGCGGTCTGGCAGTCGTTGGGCGCTTCGTTCAACAGGTGATCCACCGGGTGACCGTCCAGCCATTCACGCGCTTCACGGCCTTTATCATTACGGACTTTATACAGATAGCAGGGCATTGTTGCCACGGCCTCACTGATTACCGCCACGGCATTCATCACCGCAGGCAGAGACTCCGCTGTACCCGCAGACACGTATTCGCCTGAACCGGTATTGGGAATCCCTGCCATCGCCAGAAACTCATCAATGGTCATGCTCCGCTGCTCGTCTTTTCTGCGAAAAGGCCACATATCACAACCCCGCCAGTTCGGCCTGACGGCGGCGCATGTCCAGACTCAGGCCAGCCAGCGAAGGATGCTGTGACAAGAGAGAACGGCGGGCGATCTCCACACTGCTCTCTGTGTAGGCGGGCATACTGGTGACGGTGATCTCCCGCAGCTCGGCGGCGGTCACGGTGCGGACATAGGGCGAGGCGGCAACGTTCCATTCCTCATTGAGCGCTCTGAAGCCGAAGGACATTCCGGAGATATCGCCACGCTCCACCAGCGTAAGCACATCGCGGCCCAGCTGAGTATCGGGTGGCGTCAGCTCAAAGCGCAGTCCGGTATTGTCTTCGGTGAGGATCAGAGTGCCGGACGTGGTGCGCCCCAGCAGCTGGGTATAATCATGTTCGTACAGTGCGCGGCAGTCAGTACCGCTGGCGAGACTGGCCGCAAAGGCACCGGGTGCGAACTGTTCTACAAACTCGTCCCAGATAACCTCTGACAGGCTGTTGTAACGGACGGCATAGCCCACCAGCTTTTTATCGGCGGCGCTCAGTTCAGAGGTGCGGATTTCAAAATCATTATTTTTCATGGGTCAGACTCCAGAAGGCAGGAAAGGGGCCGCAGCCCCTGAATCATCGGATCAGGAACCTGAACCCGGAATTTCCAGTACCTTGATGGCGTTGGAGTCCACCAGCCCGCCGCCCAGGTATTTATCGGTGTGCACCTTGTAGAACCCCGGTTCGGTAATGTTGTCCGGGCGGGTACGCACTCCGGTAGTGTGATCCACGATGTAGTAACCGCGCCTGAAGTCGCCCACGGCCAGCACCGGTTCGCCTGCTGCTGCATCGCTCATGTTTTCAAGGTAGTAAACCGGACGGCCCAGCAGCAGATCAGGGGAACCCTCAGTCAGACGATCACGCCAGATGTAGTCACCGTTACCGTTCTTCAGCTTTTGAAGGGCAGCGGCTGAACTGGAGTTCATCACCCATACGGCATTTTTGCGGTATTTGGCCTTCAGCTTAAACAACAGGTCGATCAGCTCGTCAGCAACGGGCGAGGCTCCGGCAGTCTCCATTTTCTCCAGCGTACCGAACGGGCGGGTTTTGTCGCCAGTGGCCGCGCGGGGATAGGACAGGAAGCCTTTGGACTTTTTAGCCCCGTCTCCGGTCAGCAGGTCGGTTTCTTCGGTTTCGGTGAAGGTGTCGCTGATTTCAGATGACAGCCAGCCCAGAATATCCACATCGCTGAAGTCCAGAATTTCCTGGGTGGTCTTCGGATAGGCATAGATCGGGAACAGCTTAATGCTTACTTCTTCCAGCTTTGGCGTACTGGTTTCGGTACGGGCCACACCTTCTTCGCCGTGATTCACTACTGCACCGCCCACGGATACCATCTTTTTATATTCATTGCTGCTGGTGGTCTTCACGGTGGCGATCTGACGCATCACGGAATCATCGGTCAGCTGGCGCATAATCTCTTTGTCGAGATCGGGAATAACGGTATAGCCGCCATCGGAGCCAACCGCAGTGGAAAGGGCGCGGGTTTCGCCTGTCAGGATGTAGTGACGCAGCTCGTCGTTAGAGACTTTTTTACCGTCCACTGGCTTACCCGGCTGATTGCGTTCTTCATCGGCCAACGCTTCAAGGCGGGAAATATCAGTATCAAGGGATTCTGCTCTGGCGCGGAGTTCATCAAACTGTTTACCCTCGTCAGCGTTCAGGTTGCGTTTTTCCTCAGTGGCTTTATCCATGATGGAGCGCATCCGGGTTTTGAGGGCGGTTTTCTCCTGGCGGAGTTCAAGCAATTTTTTCATGTCGTGGTTTCTCGTAACGTTAAATGTTGAGACGTGAAACCAGTCCGGGAATAGGGAGGCCGCTAAATCTTTTTCTGCATCCCACAGGCTGCACTCGCTACAGCTTGATTTAACGGCCAGTGGCGGCTCACGTCTGAGTGCCACTTTTCAAGATATACATGAAAAATATAAAGAAAACCCCCGTCAGAGACAGGGGTAATCACGGGTAAACATGGGTACGAATAATTTACAAAATTATTTATCTAACTGCTCAGTCATAAAGCCAGCGCCCCGCTTCGGCTGATTCAGCAAACATCCTGACCGTGAGCGGTTTCTTTTCTTGTTTAAGAGGTTTACTGGTAAACCACTTGCGGAAGAACCAGGGCGTAACCCACGGATAATATTTGTTCATATCCATTGCAGATAAATCAATACCGAAATGATGCCCGAACTTATCAAGAGTAGGAAATAGATCTTCTTGTTCCGTGTATTCCTGAAGAATATCATCCATTCCCACAGCATTACTTTTAGTTGGAAGCAAGCCTAATATGGGCAACTCATCCTGAAAAAAAGTGAGGACCTCATTTTCAGTTACCATACTTTATCACCATCTCGAACTATACGATTATAAGTGGTCATCGTTTTAAATGTGATTTGGGCGAAATCATTCGCGAGTAGTAGCCAGCCGACTACCGGCACCGTTCTTCCAACAAATGCCCCCAGGTTATTCACATACATGGGTTTTAAAAGTTTAATGCTTTTATTCGTGATAGTGGGAAGCCTGAATGGCAAATGTATATCAAGATACTGACGGGACATTTTAGAGGCTATCGAAGTCCCTTTGGTTGCCGCACCCGGCTTAGCACGAGTTTTCAGTAAGGGTAACCCAAGGATAATGCTGCTGACAGCGACTAAATCATGTATGCCGTATTGCTCATCAATTTTATCCAGAAATACCCAGAAGAATAATTCTCCCGCAGAAAGGTTGGGAATACCGTTATAGAAGTACGTCCCGTTAAGTTCTTCAACCGTATCCATACATGCTCCTTGCTAATGATTTAGCCTATCTTAGATCACTTTGTTACAGTTGGGACAGGTCAAATGCTTTTTTTGGCAAAGGCTTCAACCCTGCCCCTGCATCTTTTCCCTGTACTTCTGAAGGTGGGCTATCAGCGCATCAAGCTGTTCACGGTTTGTGGCGAAGATTTCCTCAGAAAAAGTGCTTCTCACAAAATCATGGTGATCTATCCAGAAGAAAGCGCCATCAGCCAGCACCTGCTGATAGTGAGGTAAGTCCATTGTCGGAATGTCGGTGATACCGTAGTGATCATAATGGTCACGAATTTCTTTAAGCGTTTTTGGCATTTTAAAACTCCGGTTAAAGGGCCAGTTGTTGCTGGTACAGGTTTTTCACAAACGTTATTCCCTCTCATTCAGGAAGCGTTTGACGGTGCTTAAACAAAAAATAAAACACAGAAAAATAAAATTTATGCGTTTAAGTGTCTACCTGTCTACCGCAGCGATATTTTACATTTAATTCAGTAGGTTAAGTGGTAGGGAGTTGACCTTTTAAGTGTCTACTACTGTCTACCGACTCTCTACCTTTTGTATATAAAACAATCAAAAAGTAGACACGGTAGACACTTTAACCCTTAGTGTCTACCAACTGTCTACCGTACTAATTAACTGATTTATAGATGATTATTTTCATCAGTAGACACGGTAGACACTTAAACCAGTTATTTTAATTTTTTACATCTGTATCGGGGAGTCCTGAGGCAGCAGGGAGCCAGCCGTCAGCATCGTCACCCAGCAGAATATTGGAAATGGTTCTGCCCTTATCGGCCCCTCTGGTGCACTGCTTACGCTTGTACTCTTTGCCGTACTCAGACATTGCCCCCGGCATATCCGTACCGAAGCGCGTCAGGGAAACAGGCTTGCCCAGGCCATGCGCGGACATATACGCCAGATAGGAGTGGTAGAGGTAACGCCTCGGACTGAACGGCACCATTTCAGCATTGCCCACAATCATTCCCTCGCACTCAACCATAGCCATCAGATAGCCGCAGAAGTCCACCAGGGAATCTCCCTCACGCTTGATAGCCAGCGCTTCTTCGGACTTCTGCTGCTCAAACAGTAAACGCTTTGCCTCTGACTGATCAGCAAACCGGGTGAGCATATGGCGAATGATAACCGGAAGCTCTGACTCTATTTTCTCCGTCAGCAGCGGATCACGCTCGTTCTCAGGCACCACCTGTGAGAAGTTGAATATCACCCTGCGCCGGGATATGCCGCCGCTACGGTCACTGAACGTCATAGCGTTATTGTTTACGGCCAGAATCACCGCAGGGATACGGGTGGAATAGGGAGCTTTATGTTTCGGATCGATAGCCACCTTATCACCGCCAGTGATCGCCTTGATGCCTGCGCCGTCACCTGCATAGCGCGTCATGTCCGGCATAATGATTAATGAGTAGCCCACGACAAGCGCTCTTTCCCTCGGTTCCTCCAGTGCTTTCATGCTGGCCGATACGGTATTGGCCTTGCCTGCAAGCATGGTGCAAATCTCAGCCATGACGCTCTTACCACTGCCACCAGCCCCGGTAACCTCAAGAAACAACTGCCAGTCAAAGCGGTTGGCCATAACCATATAAAGTGCGGCCAGAACACGATCCGCTTTACGGCTGTTGCCTCCGGTTGCCCAGGTCAGCCACTTCCAGAACGCCGGGGCATGGCTCTCCAGTGTCTCGCCATCCTGCTGCGGCACAAAATCCACATCACTGGCGATCAGCAGCCAGTCTTCCCGGTTGTGTTCCCTGAAAACCCCAGACCGGGTATCAAAAACCCCGTTGCGAAAACCAATCAGATTACGGGCAGTGATCCCCATAAGTGGCAGACTCAGCTTCATCGTATCAACGGCGTTCCTCGCGGTTGGCATCGAATAGGGTACATCTGCCTCAATGAAAATAGCGGCCATCTCCCGCGTCAGTTCCTTATCGTTCAGCGGTTGCCACAGAATTCCGGTGTAGTGATGAACGGTATTTGAATCATCATGAAGCGACAGAAGGCCATCATAGTGACTAAGTAACACCTCCCCTCGCTGGCTTGGTCCCATATGCGCCAGAGAAGATGTGGCCGCATCAGCCACACGTTTCTTTTTCTTCTCCGGTTTTTCAGGTGGGAATACCCGGTTGATCCGACTGGAATCGGTCAGAACAGCTTTAACACCGTCATTGCCAATCAGATCGGCCACCAGCTCTATACGGTTTTTCTTCTGCGCGGCTTTGTCGGTCATCAACAGGCCGTTTTCGCTCAGTTCCTCATAGGTAACCCCGGCACCAACCACAAAGCCCTTCAGGCGTTGCGCCAGTGCGCCGTATGGCGTGGATTTATCCTTGTGCCGCGCTGCTGCGGCCACCGTTTCTTTTTTGTCCAGTACGTGACCATTTATCCAGCTGTAAACGCAGGTGAACAGCGCATCAGACATTTCTTCATGCGTGATTGCGGTATCTGTCATTTCGGTATCCCCCCGCTCATCTGGAATTTGCCAATCAGTGGGTGATACCAGTACGCCGAACCATATTTACGTTTGGCCGCTTTAAGTACAAGCCGTGCCGCCTCCCTGAACTTCTCATCGTGGACCAGATAGCCACCAGCTTTGTGTTTAACTATCATCACGCCGGTGTTCTGTGCCAGCTCCTCAGCTTTCTTCGTCGAAATACCATATTCAGCCGCAAGTGTTGATACAGGGGACATGCCAGGCGGAATTTCACCACCCTGTGTAGCCACCAGCGATTTAATTTTTGAGTCAAGTTCATCCACACGCTGAAGCAAAGAATCAACACGACCAGACAGCTCATTAAATTTTACATTGCTGATCATTGGCGCTTCTCCCTTTTGGCCTGGCTGATAGAGTGCTTACAGTTCTCAATGGTAGTGCCAATAGCAGCCTGAAAATTACCCAGGCACCGCAGTAACAAGCCAATATTGAACATGTCAGAACGCATTGAATTTTCGCCATAATCACTATTTTCAGAGGCGTGATGCATCAGATCACCGATGGCAACAATGCCAGAACAAAGCGTATCTTCAGCCTCTTCCGCCAACCTCAGCACATCTTTAGCATCATTACTGGTGATGTTGTAATAAGTGTTGATGAGCTTTTGCATACCATGCATATCAGCCATGCTTCACCTCCATATCTCCAAGCTTCTCCAGTGATCTACTCACGTTTATGGCAATAGCCTGAATACCGCCAATTGCTGCAAGAACATCCCCGCTATCCATTTCAATGCCGTGCTGCTCTACAGCTATCAGCAGGGCGTTTATATGATGCATGGCGGTGCAGGCCAGCTTGTAGTGATGGTTTTGGGCTACTGTGCGATTAGACATGGTGCACCTCCTGAAGCGGCAAACGTGCAGCCAGCGAGAGGATGAAGTGTGGTGCCAGAATGCGGCGGGCTTCGCGTTCTGTGGGAGCCTCAACGGACAGGCGGCACAGTGTGGCGTTCTTATCGTGACGGTTAAGTGCCAGAAAGCGCCAGGTGTAGAAATGCCGCCCTTGCGGGTGTGTGGTATGATCTTTCATAGCTGCCTCGTTACTTGTTCTAACGGTGGTGGTTAGAGGCCCGTTAGTGCTGGTAACACTTCCGGGCTTCGCTGTATTTAATGGTTGCACAAAAACATCGTGGTACGTACCATTGGGTTTCATCCTATAATACCGGTACGTACCAGTGCAAGATAAAATTACCAAATCTGCTTTCGAACGTTCAGGCAGCACAAAGAAAAATATCCGCTTCGAAGACTCACTTTTACAGCAAATTGATTCAGAAGCTGGCCCCGGACAATTTAGCGCCTGGGTTAAAGAGGCTTGCCGGGACAGCTCCGGCCATTTAGGCATCGAACCAAAGGGATAAGTAATGAAAAAAATAGTCTTGGTGTTAGCCGCAGTAATAATCGCGCTTATTATCTTTAAATCCTGTTCTTCCTCACATTTAGTGTGTGGGAGTAAAGAACATGATTTGTTGCGCCCAACCTGTGAGAAGCTTGTTGGCACAGAGCCAAACGGCTGACCGTTGCTCACATCTGAGCATCCCTCCCGGCAGGCTAACGCCATTTTTGGCGCTTGGACTTCGCTCGAATTAGCAGCTATATCAGGATTGACCAGAATGATCAGTGTGCTATTGGCCCTGAGTTAATTCTGTTCTGCTCCACTGGCGACCCTGCAAGGTCGCCTTTGTTTTATTAGGCTCCCGCATTTCGACCTCCCAGCATCCCAGCCTCAAAAAGTTTTTTAGCCATCCACTGAATACCTTTTGGCGTAAATTTCGCTGGATGAATGAGGCCCATTAGTCATGTTCTCGCCAGTTTTGACAGTAAAGCGCCCGGACTCGATGTGATGGGCGTAAGGTGTCAATTTTCCTGCCAGCGCATACATGATCCCTTTATCAATCAGGAAGCGGCGCAACAAAGTCTCTTTGATGTTCAGAAGTTTTGCCGCTTTCCTGAATCCCATACTTCCAGAGGCATTTACGAACCGGTCAACGAAATCAGCTTTTGGGGCTATCTCCTGCAACTGGATTTCAAGGCGCGTGGCTTTCTCTGCCATATCAGCGGCGAGGCGCAATGTCTCGGGAAGTGACTGAGGAATAGCAGCGGCCTTCGCTTGTCGTTCGCAGTTGATGAAATACCGGCGAACCTCTCTGCCCTTATCGTTGCGCTCAACCATTGCCAGTTCTTTACCCATATCTGTGGTGATCAGGTAATCATGTTCAAGCTGTTGGCGATATTTTGCGCTCCCCGAAACGGGGGAGCTCAAATTTTCCACGACTATGAAATCCACACCCGCTGTAAATCCGTATTGGTTGACGCGTCCCTTAATCCATGTAGTGAAGTCGCGGCCAACCTCCAGAAAGGCATGCAGCTTTTTGGCGCTGGCGAGGGATGCAATCTCGCCGCCAATGTTTCCACGATGGATGGGTACCAATTGATTTAAATTCTGCATAGTGCCCCCTTAAGCCGATTTGCGGCTGTATGGGTTGTTGACGTTATTTACTGCCGGTGGATTACGTACCCAGCCAGAGAACATCAGAAAGGAGCCAAGCACAGCTATTTCGACCAAAGTGACAGCGTGCGGGAAAGCGGCCTTCCTGCTCCATCTTCCAGCGGGTAAATAGGGAAAGGCTGGTGATTTCCACGCACTGGTCCTCACGAATGCGCTTGTCGTATTTGAAAGCGTACTCATTGAGAATAGTGCGGCGTTGCTCAGGAGTCGGGGGGGTAAATTGTTGAGCTTGCGCAGGTGCATTATTTGACATGTTTACTTCTCCGTTTTGGTGTTATGGAGATTGTGCAGTGTCAAAAATGATTATGTAATTTGCGCTAAACCTCTATAAATCGCTATTTATACATCATTGGCACAAAAAGCGATTCTTATGTCGATTAAGCAACATTGGCATAAAACAGGGGCTTTATAATGGTTTTACGCCAATGGCTTACCTGACTTTGTAATGCTGACCACTGTCTCGATATCAATTTCAATGTTGAGAAAAATGCTGCTTATAACGGCTGTGATGTTATATAGAGACTCACCAAAAAAGTCTTTGAAAAAATCACTTAAAGACCTGACAAAATAAGTCTTTTCGGGATTGTCACCTTTTCTTTTTATTACCGATGCTGGGCTATATTCTGCGGCCTTTCTGCTCAAACGAGTAGAACAGAGCTTACATGCGGCCCAATTTCTCCAACAGAACTCCATACATTTGAAATTCCTAAATCGTTTGCCCGTTTTATCAAAGTAAAAGCCATTTCCTTCGAGCAATATTTTTCAAGGGTAAAATTCATCATTTTTAATCTATCATTGCCTTCCCACTTATCTTGGAAACTTGAACGAAAACCCTATGATTCATGAAAGATGTGACTGAAATGTCAACTGGCGTACCCTCAATCTCCAACGAGAGCAGCCTGGAAAGTTCAGAAATCCTTTTTAGCTTAGCCATCTTGTTTCTATGGGTTATTAAATCCCATTCACAAGGGCCTTTATTTAACAATTCTATCTTCTCTGTCAGACTCGCAAAGAAAAAGTATGGCATTTCCTTAGAATTGGCTCTTTTTGAAAGTGCGCTCCAACGAAAGACATCCGCTCATCAAAAATTAACTTACCGGCTGTGTTGGTTTACATTCACCAATATTAATAGGTTGGACTTCATAATATCTTCTATCATTTCATCGTGAACATAATCAGGATAGTTATTCATCTCCACCAGCCTTAAGTAATACTACGTTTCTGTGATTACCGGCCAGAACATCGAGACGTTCAACCCATTTATTCAGTGCATCCAGTTTTTCGGGCAGGTATTAGCTACGGTTGTACACGGCCATTACCCCGCCCAGCGAGTGCCCCAGAAGCAATTCAACGATGTGTGGCGGTATGCCTAAATCATTCATTCCGGTTGAAAAGGTGCGGCGCAAGTCATGAAGT
The DNA here is from genome assembly GCF_058241465.1 of Erwinia papayae. Lineage (NCBI taxonomy): Bacteria > Pseudomonadati > Pseudomonadota > Gammaproteobacteria > Enterobacterales > Erwiniaceae > Erwinia > Erwinia papayae. Next base: position 1,167 of record NZ_JBZCHT010000002.1, on the reverse strand, counting down.
CGCCAGTGCTCAGCGTGATCAAGCCTGTGCGCTATGTATGCTCCCACCTGGCTAACGGCGGTGTTTTTCTTAGCTCGCCCAGCAGGTAACCACTTCGTTTATTTTCTTCCAGAAGTTGGGTAATCAACGGCATCAGTTTGTCAGGTATCGGCCTGATAATTTTCTCTCCGGTTTTACTGTGGTTCTCTGGCCTGTCCAGAGCCGGTCTTTAAATCCCATTCGCCGGGTGTTGGAAGTCTCAGCTCTACCGTACTGGCACCAAACACCAGCAGCAAATAAACGATATTTTGATAATAAGGCGCAAAGAAATCTCTATTCAGGCGGCGAGTATCGCGCAATTCACGACTGGATAGAACGCGCTTGCGGCGATTAACTTTGACGCCTATATCCTGCATTGTTAACCCGTCCAGAACGTGACTAACCGCATAGCGGCGAACACGGCAAAATTTAAATGCCTGCTGTGACATCTGTAGAAGCATTCCGGCAATGCTTGGGGCTGTTTTCTTTGTTGGGGCAAGGCAGGTAAGCCAGTGATGCGTTTCGCAGTCTGAGAGTGCCATATCGCCAATGTCGGGGAGATTGTGATTATCAAATCGCTCGCGGTATCGAACATCATTAACCAGATTCCCATCGACATACTGAGTGAGCCAGTAATCTATGGCATCTTTCACCGTGACGGGCTTTAACGTGGTTTGCCTGTCAAGCTTTAGCATACGTTGCGGATCACGCCCTTCTGCCAGCCACTGGCGGCACTGGTCACGCATTTCACGCGCCTTTGCCAGACTCAGATCGGGATAACGGCCAAGTGTGCCGGTTTGCCTCTGTCTCACGGCCACCCAGGCGATATTTATACAGCCAGGTGATTGATCCCGCTTTCGTGACGCGCACCATCAATCCGGCACCGTCAGAAATCTTTGTAAGCCTCTCCGCTGGTACGCCAAGTAAAGCACGTAACTTTTTGTCACTGAGCCAATTATTGATTGACGTTGCCATCTTCAGTTCTTAACCGTTTTCGTTACCCACCGATTACCCCACAGTTTGCCGCATAACTGCGCAAACGTCAAAAAACACTGGAACAATATACAGTGTGGTTTTGAGGTTAACTTATTGATAAACATACAAACTAGGTAAGCATGAGAAAGCATTAAAACCAGAAATGAAAATCGT